>CAYVKA010000055.1:0-31514 GCA_964451925.1 uncultured Nevskia sp.
ATGGAATCACCATGCCGCGTCCTGTCCGACTAAGCGCTGCGCAAAAATAGCCACCGTCGCAGCGACCCAATCCGTGTTAACAGGCCCTAAGCATCGCCGGGGGGCGGCCGCCAGGCCCATTTGCACCGCTCCGGCGCAAAAACCATACTTGCACGAATCTCCCGGGAATCCAGTTTGCGACCTGTCCTTTCATCGCCCCTGCGCCTGACCCTGGCGATGCTGGCCTGGTGCTGCTGCGCGCCGGTGCTGGCGCAGTACAACCGTTCCTCGCCGGCGTCCTGCCCGCAGATCGACTACTCGCGCGAGCTGCCGCCGATCGCGCCGGACCCGCGCCTGGTGCTCAACGCCGATCACGCCGAGGCGACCAGCGAAGGCCTTTCGCGCCTCAGCGGCTCGGTGCTGATCAGCCGCGACGGCCGTGAATTCTCCGCCCAGCAGGTGGACTACAACAAGGCGGAGAACCTGCTCAGCGTCGATTCGCAATCGCTGTTCCGCGACCCCAGCCTGATCATCAAGAGCCAGAGCCTGCAATACAACCTGACCAGCGAGCAGGGGGTGTTCAACCAGGCCAGCTACACGCTGATCCCGCTGGCGGCGCGCGGACAGTCCGAGCGCATCGAAGTGGCGCAGGAAGGCTGGGCCACGCTGAGCCAGGTCAGCTATACCACCTGCGCGCCGGACGCCGAATCCTGGTTGCTCAAGGCCGACAGGCTGCGGCTGGACCAGGACAGCGGCATGGGCTATGCCCATGACGCCACGCTGTGGTTCCAGCACGTGCCGGTGCTGTGGCTGCCGTATTTCCAGTTCCCGATCGACGGCGAACGCCACAGCGGCTTCCTGCCGCCGATCTTCGGCCGCTCGGACAACACCGGCTTCGACCTGCGCGCGCCGTTCTACCTGAACCTGGCGCCGAATTACGACGCCACGCTGATCCCGCGCTACATGACCGAACGCGGCGAGCAGCTCGGCGGGCGCGTGCGCTACCTGATGTCGCAGGCCCAGGGCACGCTGTACGGCGAGTACATGCCGTACGACAACGACATCCACACCGAGCGCAGCTACCTCAATTTCTCCCACCAGGGCCTGATCAACTCGCGCCTGGGCCTGGAAGCGCAGTACGCCCAGGTCAGCGACCGCGACTACTTCCAGGACCTGGGCGGCAGCGTCGACCTGACTTCGACCTCGTTCCTGTCGCAAGGCGCCAAGCTGACCTACGCGGCGCCGGCTTCCTACACCATCACCGCGCTGGTGCAGGGCTACCAGCCGGTGGCCAGCTCGATCAGCACCACCGACAACCCCTACCAGCGCCTGCCGCAGATCAACCTGGACGCGCTCAGCCGCAACAGCTACCTGGACACCCATATCGGCCTGCAGGGCCAGTTCACCAACTTCGCCCGCTCCAACTCGGTGGAGGGCCAGCGCCTGCTGGCGCAGCCGTTCCTGCGCTGGGAGCAGGATCACAGCTCCTGGTACGGCGCCGCGCAAACCGACCTGTCCTACACCTACTACAACCTCACCGGCGCCGCCCCGGGCCAGCCGACGCAACCCGAGCGCACGCTGCCGGTGACCAGCCTGGAAGGCGGACTGCACTACGAGCGCGTCACCGACGCCGGCTCGCTGCAGACCCTGGAGCCCCGGCTGTTCTACCTCTACGTGCCCTACCACGCCCAGGACCAGCTGCCGGTGTTCGACTCCGGCCAGCCCGACTTCGACGTGCCGGAACTGTTCGCCCGCAACCGCTATACCGGCGAGGACCGCATCGGCGACGCCAACCAGATGACCAGCGCCGTCACCACGCGGCTGATCGACCCGCAGAGCGGCGTGGTCAAGCTCAGCGCCAACCTGGGCGAGATCTACCGCTTCACCGCGCCGCGCGTCAGCGTGCCCGGTTTCAGCACCCCCAGCGCCGGCAGCTCGGACTACATCGGCTCGGTCGAATACCAGCTGACGCAGCGCTGGGCGGCGGCGGCGATCGCCGAATGGGCCTCGCAGTTCGACCGCTTCCAGCGCACCGAATTCGACCTGCGCTACCGCGAGCCGGAAAACGGCCTCTACGGCCGCCGCCTGGATATCGCCTACCGCTACTTCAACGGCCTGCTGCAACAGGCCGACGTGGCCTTTTCCACCCCCATCGTCGATCGCTGGCGGGCGGCGGCGCGGGTGCGCTACTCGCTGTTCAGCGACCAGATCCAGGAGTCCTTCCTCGGCCTGGAATACCAGACCTGCTGCTGGGCGGTGCGCGGCACCTTCCGCCGTTACCTGGCCAGCAACAACGGCGACTACAACACCGGCGTCTACTTCCA
This sequence comes from uncultured Nevskia sp., assembly GCA_964451925.1. GTDB lineage: Bacteria > Pseudomonadota > Gammaproteobacteria > Nevskiales > Nevskiaceae > Nevskia. Next base: position 2,304 of record CAYVKA010000055.1, read on the forward strand.
GATCGATCTCAAGGGCTTCAGCAAGCTCGGCAACGGCTTCGACGAGCTGCTGCCGGCGGTAGACCCGAACGCCCCGATCAGAGGCCGCAACGGCGCCAGCGTGGTACCCTAGGGGCTTCGTAGACTGCACACAAAGCGTAAATCCCGATGAAGCTGCTGTCCCGGCTGCCTTTGGCGGCCCTGCTGTTATCCGCCTCCTGCGCCGCCGGCGCGGCCGAATCCCTCGATCGCATCATCGCGGTGGTCAATGACACCGTGATCCTGCAGAGCGAGCTGGAGCAATCCATCCGCATGGCGCAGAGCGAGATGCGCGACCGCGGCATCACGCCGCCGCCGGCCGAGACGGTGCGCAGCCAGGTGCTGGAGCGCCTGATCCTGATGCGCCTGCAGACCGAGCGCGCCAAGGAAGCCGGCATCAAGGTCGACGACCGCGAGCTGAACGACGTCATCGGCAACATCGCGACGCAGAACAAGATGAGCGTGCCGCAGTTCGTGTCCTCGCTGAAGGACGAGGGCCTGGACTACACCTCGCTGCGCGAACAGGTGCGCGAGCAGATGCTGGCCAACCGCGTGCGGCAGAAGGAGGTCGATTCGCGCATCGTCGTCACCGACCAGGACATCGACCAGTATCTCGCCGCCAACGGCGCCGATGACCAGAGCGAGTACCACCTGGCGCATATCCTGGTGGCCCTGCCGGACGCGGCCACCCCGGAGATGCGCGACAAGGCGCACGCCAAGGCCGAAGGCCTGCTCAAGCAGCTGCGCGGCGGCGCCGACTTCGCCCAGCTGGCGATCGCCAATTCCGATAGCCCGCAGGCGCTGCAGGGCGGCGACCTGGGCTGGCGCAAGAGCGGCACGCTGCCCACCGCCTTCGCCAACCTGGTGCCCAAGCTGGGCGTGGGCGACGTCAGCAACGTGATCGAGGCCAGCAACGGCTACAACATCATCAAGCTGGTGGAGAAGCGCGATGCCGGCCAGCGCCAGACGGTGACCGAGACCGACGCCCGCCACATCCTGCTACAGCCCAACACCATTCGCAGCGAGGACGCCACGCGCGCCCAGGCCTACGAGCTGTACGAGCGCCTGAAGAAGGGTGGCAATTTCGGCGATCTGGCCAAGAAATATTCCGACGATCCCGGCTCCAAGAACAGTGGCGGCGACCTCGGCTGGCAGCCGCCGGGCGTGTTCGCGCCGGAGTTCCAGCAGCAGATCGACCTGCTCAAGCCCGGCGAGATGAGCCAGCCGTTCCACAGCCAGTTCGGCTGGCATATCGCCCAGGTGCAGGACCGCCGCACGCGCGACATCACCGACGAGGCGCGCCGCGGCCGCGCGCGCCAGGCCATCCTGCAGCGCAAGGACGCCGAGGAATACGACGCCTGGCTGCGCCGCCTGCGCCAGGAGGCTTACGTCGAATACCGGCTCGGCGACAGCGGCAGCAAGGCAGCCGCGGCGTCCTGACGCCGCAATAAAGCGGTGGCACAGCCCCTGCCGCGCCTGCTGCTGACGCCCGGCGAGCCGGCCGGCATCGGCCCCGACCTGGTGGTGGCCCTGGCGCAACAGCCGCTGCCGGCAGCGCTTGCCGCGGTGGCCGATCCGCTGTTGCTGCAGGAGCGCGCGCGCCAGCTGGGCCTGCCGCTGCGCCTGCGCCTGCTTGATCCGGACATGGCGCCGCAAGCGCACCAGCCCGGCGAGCTGCAGTTGCGCCCGGTGGCGCTGCGTGCCCCGGCCATGGCCGGCCGGCTCGACCCGCGCAACGCGCCCTACGTGCTCGACACCCTGCGCCTGGCCGCCGCCGAAGTGATCGCCGGGGCCGCCGACGCGCTGGTCACCGCGCCGGTGCACAAGGGCGTGATCAACGACGCCGGCATCCCCTTCACCGGCCACACCGAATTCCTCGCCGGGCTGTGCGCGGCACCGCTGCCGGTGATGATGCTGGTGGCCGGCCAGCTGCGTGTGGCCCTGGCCACCACCCATCTGCCGCTGCGCGAAGTGCCGGCGGCCATCACCCGCGCCCGGCTCGAAGCGGTGCTGCGGGTGCTGCACCAGGACCTGCGGCGGCGCTTCGCCATCGCCGCGCCGCGCATCCTGGTGTGCGGCCTGAACCCGCACGCCGGCGAAGGCGGCCACCTCGGGCGCGAGGAGATCGAAGTGATCGGGCCGGTGCTCGACAGCCTGCGCGCCGAAGGCCTGCGCCTGCTCGGCCCGCTGCCGGCGGACACGCTGTTCACACCGCGCCAGCTGGCCGAGGGCGACGCCGTGCTGGCCATGTATCACGACCAGGGGCTGCCGGTGCTCAAGCACGCCGGCTTCGGCGAGGCGGTCAACGTCACGCTGGGATTGCCCATCATCCGCACCTCGGTCGACCATGGCACGGCGCTGGACCTGGCCGGCAGCGGTCGCGCCGACGGCGGCAGCCTGCGCGCCGCGCTGGAGCTGGCCGCCCGGCTGGCGCACGGGGCGCCGCGGTGAGCGGCGAGGCGCACGCCGCCAAGAAGCGCTTCGGCCAGCATTTCCTGCACGACCCGCAGGTGATCGAGCGCATCGTGCGCAGCATCAATCCGCAGCCGGGCGAACGCGTGGTCGAGATCGGGCCCGGCCTGGGCGCGCTGACCGTGCCTTTGCTGCAGCGGCTGCAGCAGTTGCACGTGGTGGAGATCGACCGTGACGTGGTGCCGCAGCTGCGCGCCGTCTGCGGCGATGCGCCGGGGCTGCACCTGCACCTGGCCGATGCGTTGAAATTCGACTATGGCAGCCTCGCCGCGCCCGGCCAGCCGCTGCGCCTGGTGGGCAACCTGCCTTACAACATCTCGACGCCGCTGCTGTTCCATTTACTGCGCTTCGCGCCGCAGGTGCGCGACATGCACTTCATGCTGCAGAAGGAAGTGGTCGACCGGCTCACCGCGGTGCCGGACAGCGATGACTACGGGCGCCTCACCGTCACCGTGGCGGCCCGCGCCCAGGCCGACTACCTGTTCCACGTCGGTCCCGGCGCCTTCAACCCGCCGCCCAAGGTGGATTCCGCGGTGGTGCGCCTGACGCCGCGGCCGGCACCGTTCGCCATCGACGATCTGGCCTGCTACGACGAACTGGTCACCGCGGTGTTCTCGCAGCGCCGCAAGACCCTGGCCAACGGCCTGCGCCGACTGCTGCCGGCGGCGGAAATCGGCGCGCTGGGCATCGACCCGCGCTTGCGCGGCGAAACCCTGGCGCCGCAGCAGTTCGCGCTGCTCGCCAACCGCTGCCACGCGCTGCGCGTCAGCGCCGCCTGAGAAGCCGCATCAGGCAAAAAAATCCCCGGCGCCAAGGCCGGGGATCGGAATCTGCCAAAGCGCGGCGCTGGGCTAGTTGCCGGTGCCCGCCGAAGGCTTGAAGGTATCCGCCTCGTAACGTTCCGGAATCGGATGGGTGAAGCTGTTGAGGTAACGCTGGTACACCAGCGTGGCGGCCTCGCCCGGCATCGGCCGCTCCTCGGTCACCGACGACACGCCGCTGGTCTGGGTCGCCAGCCAGAAGCGGGTCTGCGAACCCAGGCCCTGCCCCGCAACGGGAGCGGCCGCCGGCGTCGCCGCAGCGGTGGCGGGCGTGGACGCCGCATCGGCCGGAGCTGCCGCGGGCGCGGCGGCGGCCGGGCTCTCGGGCTGCGCCAGTACCGCGAACGGCAAGGTGCAGGCTGCCACTAATATCCATCCGCGCATGTCGCTCTCCTTATCCAATCAACCGGCAGCCTTGTTGGCTGCCTTCGCATTCTGTCTGTCCCGGATACGCTGCGCGCCGTCGCGCAGCTCCTGCATCTTCTCCGGGCTCACCGCCGCACCCCGCGCCAGCCGCTGCACCGCATCCTCGTTGCCGACCAGCATCATCAGCTCGATCAGGTTGTTGCGGCTTTTCATCTGGCTCGGCGCCAGCTCCGCGGCGGTGGACAACTCCGTCATCGCCTCAGTATAGCGCCCCGCTTCCATCAAGGCATAGCCTAGATCGTTGCGGAAATCAACATCGGTCGGCGCCCGTTCAACGGCGTCGCGCAGGTTACGGATGGCGGCGTCCAGGTCGGTCGGCGCGTAAAGCAGGCCCAGGCCGTGATAGGCCTGCGGCGCGTAGCGGCTGCGCAGCAGGCTGCGATACAGCGCTTCCGCCTGCACGCGCTGGCCCAGCTGGCTGCGCGCGTCGCCTTCGAGCAGCGTCAGCTGGTCGCTGCCGCCGCTGCGCTTCTGGTCCTCGATATGCGCCAGCGCGGCATAGTACTGGCCCCGGTCCAGCATCTGCCGGATCAGATCGACATGAATCTCGTCGGCCTTGAGGTGGGGCGCCTCATCCTGAATCTTGTCCGAAGCGGCGGAGCCGCCGCCGCGCGTTGCGGCGCAGGCCGGCAGCAGGGCCAGCGGCAACAGCCACCACAGCCGTGTCATTTGCCGGCGACACCGCTGAACGCGCGAATGAATGCGGTCACCGCCGGGCCGGCGCTGAAAATCAGCAGGGCCGGGAAGAAGAACAGCACCATCACCAGGGTCATGCGTCCGGACGTGATGTTGACCATTTCGCGCATGTCCAGGCCGCGCCGCTCTTCGATCACGGCCAGCGAGTCGAGCAGCGGCTCGCGAATTTCACCGCCGTAGCGGTCAACCTGGCGCAGCACGCCCAGTATGGTGGTCAGATCGCCCACTTCCAGGTTGTCGCCGACGTGGCGCAGCACCTCCGAAGTGTCGCCGCCGGCCTCGATCTGGCGCAGCACCAGCTGGATCTCGCCTCCCAGTTCCGGCAGCACGCCGCCGCCTTCGCGCACCAGGTTGGCGAAGGCCTGGCGCGTCGACAGGCCGGCGTCGAACAGCATCACCAGCAGGTGCACGAACAAGGGCACTTCGCGCTGGATGCGCTTGCGCCGGGCGGAGGCGAACAGGCGCAGCACGCGGATCGGGATGAGGATGCCCAGCGCCACCGCGGCGAGCACCGTGACGTACAGGAACGGCGGGTTGAACAGCTTGCTCTTGACGGTGAACGCCGCCGCAATGGCCAGGCCGGCCAGCACCACCGGGGTGACCGCCTGAAAGGCGTAATAAACGGTACGGGAGCGGATGTCGCGCCAGCCGGCCTGGATCAGCAGCCGGCCGGTCTCGCTCTGCGTCTCCATCAGCTTTTCGATCGCCTTGCCCTGCCGCGCCATGCCCTCCAGCAAGGGGCGGCTGCCGTCGAAATCGTCGGCCACCGCAATGTCGGAGGAGCTGTCGAGACGCCGCTGCATGCGGCGCTCGGAGCGCGAATAGAACACCAGCGCGGCTACGGCGGCGATGGTCAGCAGGCCGAAAAATATCGACGCGGCGACGATCGAGGCGAATGCATTGGCGCTCATTCCTCGTCTCCGATCGAATTGACCATGCGGTACAGCAGGATCACGCCCATCACCTGCAGCGACCCGGCGATCCAGATCAACCAGAAGCCGAGCGGGTCGTGATACATCTGCTTGTAGTAGTCGTGATTGTTCAGATAGATCCACACGCTGAGGCCGATCGGCACAATGGCCAGGATGAACGCCGAGAAGCGCGTTTCACCGGTCAGCGCGCGCAGCTCGCGCTGGGCCATGGCGCGCTGGCGGATGGCGGTGATCAGGCTCTTCATCACCCCGCGCAGGCTGCCGCCATAGCGGCGATTGACGTTGGCGGCGAGCGCCAGCACCTGCAGATCGCGCAGGCCATACAGCCTGCCGGCCTCCGACAGCACCTGGTCGACCGGGGCGCCGAGGCGCACCTGGCGGCCGACGCTGGCGAACAGGGGACGGATCGGGTCCGGCGCCTCCTTGGCGGCCGAACCGATCGACTCCTCCAGCGAATTGCCGGCCGACAGGATGCGGATCAGGTTTTCCAGCAGCCCGGGCAGCTGCTCGATGATGCGGCTGCGCCGTGCCGCGGCCTGGCGCGACAGCAGGAACAGCATCACGATCACCAGGCCGAGGTCGGTGAGGGTGCCGAACACCGGACCACCGATCAGCACCACCAGCCCCAGGATCACGATCAGGACGAGCAGATACAGCGCCACGCTCCGCGGCTGCACCTCGACGCCGGCGCGCCACAGCAGCTGGCTGGCCCAGCGCACGCCGGGAATCTGCAGCTCCGCGCTGTCCAGCATGGGCAGCGCCGCGGCCGCCTCCTCCTCGGTGCGCAGCCGGGTCAGCGCCTCTTCCGAACGCTCCTTGCCGCGGGCGACGGAAAACAGCCAGGCCGCCAGGCCGATCAGGGCCAGCGCAATCACGGCAACGATGATGATCATGCAGCCTCCCTGAGATCGACGTGCCGGCCGCTGTCCGCTTCATAGCGGAACAGGTCGCGCATCAGCAGCTCGCGCCCCTGCAGTCCCTGCACTTCGGTGATCGAAACCACGCGCCGCTGGCCGCTCGCCAGGCGCGAGACCTGCACCATCAGCTGGATCGCCGCGGCGATCTGGCCGCGCAGCGTGGTCTCGCCGCCGGTATACCCGGCGAAGCCGGCCAACAGCTCGATGCGGTGGATCGCGTCGCGCACCGTGTTGGCGTGCAGCGTGGTCATGGAGCCGTCGTGACCGGTGTTCATCGCCTGCAGCATGTCCAGCACTTCATCGCCGCGCACCTCGCCGACGATGATGCGGTCCGGGCGCATGCGCAGCGCATTGCGCACCAGGTCGCGGGCGCTGACCGCGCGCTGGCCTTCGAGATTGGGCGGGCGCGTCTCCAGCCGCACCACGTGGCCGTGCTGCAGCCGCAGTTCGGCGGCGTCCTCCACCGTGACGATGCGCTCGCTCTGCGGAATCCACTGGCTGAGCAGGTTGAGGAAGGTGGTCTTGCCCGAGCCGGTGCCGCCCACCACGATCAGGTTGGTGCGCTTCTCCACGCGCTGACGCAGGAATTCCAGCTCCGCCTCGGTGATGCTGCCCATGGCCAGCAGGTCGGTGGCGGTCAGCGGGCTCTTGCGGAATTTGCGGATCGACAGGCAAGGCCCGTCGAGCGCGATCGGCGGAATGATGGCGTTGACGCGCGAGCCATCGGGCAGGCGCGCATCGACCATCGGCGTCGACTCGTCGACGCGCCGGCCCAGCGGCGCCAGGATGCGCTGGATGACACGGATGACATGATTGTTGTCATTGAAGCGGACCGGGGCCGAATACAGCTTGCCGCCACGCTCGATGAACACGTTCTGCGGGCCGTTGACGACGATGTCGTTGACGCTGTCGTCCTCGATCAGGTGCTGGATCGGGCCATAGCCCATCAGTTCGTTGCGCGCGTCGCGCACCAGCACTTCGGTCTCGCGCTGGCTCACCGGCAGGCGCTCGTCCATGACGAAGCGCTTGACCTGGTCGGTGACGAAGCGCTCCAGCTTGTCCGCCGGCCAGGAATAGATGTCGAGGTTGCGCTCCTCGATCTGCACGATCAGGTGCCGGTGCACATTGGCCTTCAGCACCTGGTACTGGTCGGACAGGCGGAAGCGTTCGATTTGATCCGAGGTGCTCATCGCCGCCTCAGCCGCCCCTCAACCGGTCGAGGAAGCCTTGCGGTGCCGCCGCGATCGGCTGCCCGGAAAGCAGCGACGCCGCCAGCTTCTTCACGCCCACGGCATAGGGGTCCTTGCGCGCCAGGGTGTAGAGCGGCTCGCCGGAATTCATCGACACGGCGCGGTTGGACAGGTCGCACTGCAGGGCGGCGAACAGCGGCAGCTCGAACAGCTCGGCCAGGTTCTTCGGCTCCAGGCCGAGACGCCGGCGGTAGTCGTCCACCACCAGGCCGGCGCGGTCCAGGGTGCAGCCTTCCAGGCGCAGCGCGCGCAGCAGATGCTTGTTGTGGCGCGAGCGCAGGATCGACTGGTCCGACAGCAGCAGCAGACGTTCGGCCTCATTGGCGACGCCGACCTGGGCCGACAGCGGCAGATGCCCGTCCAGCGCCACCACGATGCAACCGAACAGGCTGCGCAGCACCTGCAGCAGCTTGAGCAATTCGGCGGAGTCGATTCCGGGCGTGCCCAGCAGGTCTTCCGGCAGGCTCAGCACATACAGGCCGCTGCTGTGCTTGGTAAAGGCGGTATCGACCAGGCTCTGGTCGCAACGATACGCATCGTTGATCGCGTCCAGCGCGCTGTAGGTGGCGTTGATGTTGAGAAAGATCGCCGCCGCGCCGGCCGGAGTGGCCACGTCGAGCAGCAACACGCGCTCGTTGGGGCCCTGCGCTTCGAGGATCGCCAGCGCCAGGTGCTCGGCCAGGAAGGCGATGCTCTCGCCCGGGTGGGCGGACAGCACGCCGTAGAGTTTGCCGACTTTCTGCGCCCCCTGGGTGACCGCGCCGGCGCTGCTGCGGCGCAGCAGGCGGCCGATCTGCACCCCCAGCGTGGCGTCGTCGCGGCGCAGCACGAAGAAGTCGCGCGCCCCGGCGCGCATCGCCGCCAGCACCAGCTGCGGATTGTCATCGGCACCCAGGCCAACCACCGGCACCTGCCAGTGCCGCTCCAGGAAGCGCTCCACCAGCGCCGCGCGCTGGGCCAGGTTCTGGCTGTCGAATTCGACGAACAGCACATCGACGCGCCCGCGCGCCTCGATCTGCGCCAGCGAATCCTGATCGGAGGTGAATGGCAGCATTGCCACGTCCAGCCCGGCGCCGGCCGCATTCTGCAGCCAACCCTGATAGACCGGATCGCTGGCAACGACGACCGCTTGCGTGTTCATCGCGGCTCCCCGCGTCGTCGTTGGGGCAGTCAGCGGCTGAACCCCTGATCGCTCTTGGATTGGCCGAACTTGCCGTTTTCCATGAACATGGTGTGCGCGAAGCTCGGGTTGTACTGGTCGAGTGAGGCCCCCGGCAGCTCCGGCAACGGCGCATCCTTGGTCATCGGACGGACCAGGTGCGGCGTCACTACCATGATCAGTTCGCGCTCGTTGCGGCTGATGCTGGTATTACGGAAGAAAGCGCCCAGCACCGGCACGTCGCCGATCCACGGCACCTTGTCGACGCTGTTCTTCAGCTGGTTGCTGACCAAGCCGCTGATGACGAAGGTTTCGCCATCGCCCAGTTCGACCATGGTGTCGGTGCGCCGCACGTTCAGGCCCGGTACGGTCACGCCGTTGAGGCTGATGCCATTGGTGTAATCCAGTTCGCTGACCTCGGGCGCCACTTTCAGCGCAATGCGGTTGCGTGCCAGCACCGTCGGCGTCAGGTTCAGGCGGATGCCGAATTCCTTGAAGGTGATGGTGATGGAGTTGGAGCCGCCGCCGCCGCCGTTCTGCACCGTCGGGAACGGAAACTCGCCGCCGGCGAGGAAGCTCGCGGTCTGCCCACTCATCGCGGTCAGGCTGGGCTCGGCCAGCGTGCGCGCCAAGCCCTTGTTCTCCAGCACACTCAGCGCGCCGAGGTACTCGTGGCTGGCGTACACGAGGTTGAAGGCACTGGCGATCGGAATGAATCCGGTGCTGCTGGTGATTTGCTCGGATTGACTGGTGCTCGATTGATTGATCAGCGCGCCGCTGACGCTCCCCGGAGTTCCGATGCCGCCGATGACGCCGTTGTGATTCGCCGCCAGGAAGTTGATGCCGAACTCCTGCAGCGCGGTGCGGCTGATATCGACGATCTTCACCTGGCTCAGCACCTGGGTGTCCACCGCCACCGTGGTGTGATCCGCCACCACCTGCTGCGCCGAGGCGCCACCGCCGGATGCGCTGGCCGAGGTGCTGCCGCCGGCGGCGAGCACCGCATCGCGGTGCGTCAGCAGGTCGCTGGTGCTGCCGCCGATGCTGCGGCTGGCCACGGCGATCCTGTAAGTCAGCGGCTGCGCCTTGGCGTCACGGGTCCAGATGATCAGGCTGGTGATGCCGGCCGCCTTGCCGTTGATCAGCAGCTCACGGCTGTTGATGACGCTGACGTCGGCGATTTCCGGGTTGGCCACCGCCACGCGGCGGATCGGCAGCTTCTCGCGCAGCAGCTGCTGCGTGCCGACGTCCACGGTGACATTGCTCGCTTCCGCCGCAGCGGGGGCCTGCGCCTGCACCATCGGCGCGGCACACGCCGCGGCCAGCCCCAGCAGTCCAGCCTTGAAGACGGTCCCGATGCTGTTCGGCAGTCGCATTATGGTGTCCCTTTGCTGCTCTTGTTTCTGGTCAACAACCGCGCCCGTATCCCGCATGGGTGTCTTCATGGATACACCGTGGAAGGCTTGGAACCGCGGTAGATGACGATGCCCTGCGGGGCTCCCTTGCCGGCGGCACGCTGCGGCTTGAGCTTGGCCAGTTCGGCCGAAGTGAACGGCATGTCCGGCAGCTGCTGGTCCGCAGCCGCGCTGGCGGCCGGCTTGGCCGCCGCCTTCCCGCCCGGCGGCAGGCCGGCCCCGGAGACTTCGGTCGGCATCGCCGCGCCCGGCGCGGGGGCTGCCGCGGCATCGGCGCTGGCCACCTGCGGCCGGTCGCGGTTCTGGCCGTGCAGGGCCAGGCGCACCTCGCCGAGGCTGGCACCCAGCATCACACGGGTCACTTCCTCGTCCGGCACCGCCACCACCACCGTGCGTTCGTGGCGCTGCTGCTGCTGTGCATTGGCGTTCTGCTGCGCATTGGGCGGCGGATTGACGATGCGTTCGTCGGCGGCCAGCACCAGGGCGTCCTTCAGCAGGATGCGCGCCTGGATGATGTCGACCTTGTTGCCCTGGTCGTTGCGCAGATAGACCAGCACATCGACGATGTCACCGGGCCGCACAAAGCCGCCGACACCGATCACATCGGTCAGCGACAGCGACACCGCCTTGAACCCCGGCGGCACCAGCTTGGCGAGCTGATGGTCATCGCCCAGCAGGCGCGGGGTGATCGGCGTACCGGCGTCGATGTCGATCGGCGGCACGTGCTCGGCCACGTCGTCGATGCTGGTGTAGTACTTCTCCGGCACGATCTCCATGCTCACCACTTTGAGCGAGCCGCGGTCGATCGGCTGGTTGGCCAGCAGCGGCTTGGTCGCCACCACAACCTGGGTTTGGGGGACCGCCGGGGCCTGCACCTGGGCTTGCAAGGGAGCCTTGTTGGCGGCGTCGAAAGCGTCGTGGCTCATCTTGTACGCCACGATTGCCAGGATGACCGCCAGCACGACGAACACAGCCGCTATGATCTTGATCAGATTGCTGCTCATCCCTTGGCATCTCCCTTGGACAACACTGTTGTTATCAGCTGCAACTACAGCAATTTAAGCATACAACTTCAAGTGTATCCCACGGCACAGGCGATGAGCGTGGTCGGCAGCGGCGGCACCGTGCCCACGCCGGGCAGATTGACCAGGCTGGGGAACAGCGCCGTGTTGCTGCCGCCCGAAACGGCGAAGCTGATCTGGTAAACGAAAGTATTGCTGCCCGGCGCCGGCGCGCCGGGGCAAGTGGCGGGTGACTGGGCCGTGATGCGCCCCGCCTGGTCGCTCGGCAGCCAGTTCAGCGTGCCCTTGCGCACCAGCTCGGCCTGGGCCAGCCGGCTTTGCACGTCGGCAGTCGGATTGGAGCTCGGCGGCACCGCCACGGCGGCCTGCACACCCTGCTGCGCGGCGAAATTGATCGACTGCTGCAGCAGGTAGATGTAGGCGTACACCAGACCGGCATACGCCACCGCCAGCATGATGGGAAAAATGATCGCGAATTCAATGGCTGCGGCGCCCGACTCCAGCTTGCGGGGCAGACTCCGGCGAAGTGTGATCGGTTTCATACTCCCCAGCCTGACGATTAGTGGTCAACTAGTATAGTGGCAACGAATCCTACAACGAGTGCCAGAGCGGCCGGAAGCCGGACCTCGGGTGCGCCCCGGTTCCGCCGCAGCATGGCGAACAGCGACATGAACCCCAGCACCACGCCGCTGATCAGCAGGGCCTCGCAGGCACCGGCGGCACCCAGGATGAAACCCTGCAAGCCGGACAGCTTCACATCCCCGGCACCGACCTGACGGATGAGGTACCCCGCAAGTAGAGGCGCAGCACCAAGGGCCAGCCCGCCAAGGCTTTCCCAGATTCCGGCTCCAAGCAGACCCTGGCGGTTCACCACCAGCGCCAGCAATGCCGGAACCCCCAGCAGAATCAAAAGGATATTGGGTACCCGCCGCTGCCTGACATCATACACCGCAACGGCGAGTCCCCAAGCTGCGAGCGGGCCCAGAATCCACAAGCCCATCCGCGGCGACGACCTTACGGCAGCGCGCTTTCGACCGAGGTGAACAGGGAATTCAGCTTGGTGCCGGTGCCCTGCACAACCAGGATGATGACGGCGGCGATCAGGCCGACGATGAGGCCATACTCGATCGCGGTGGCACCTTCCTCATCGCGCAGGAAGGCGGAAATTTTCTTCAGCATGGTGATACTCCTAGACCGGAATTAGCGAGTCCGCACGACTCGTGAACTAAAGTATGTCAGTGCCAAACGACTGTCAAAGCGCTTCACCTGCGCCTTTTGTACCGCTTATCGGCTCCTGCGACCTGAATCACTCGTACTGAAATTATGGCCATCTTCGCCATCGGCGACGTTCAAGGCTGCTATGACACGCTGCGGCGCCTGCTCGACCTGCTGCGCTTCGACCCGGCCGGCGACCGGCTCTGGTTCGCCGGCGACCTGGTGAACCGCGGGCCGCAGTCGCTCCAGACCCTGCGCTTCGTCAGCGGGCTGGGCACGGCGGCCCTGAGCGTACTGGGCAATCACGACCTGCACCTGCTGGCCGTTGCCAATGGCGGCCGCCAGGGGCGGCGCGACACCCTCAAGCCGGTGCTGCGGGCGGGCGACCGCGACGAGCTGCTGGACTGGCTGCGGCGGCAGCCGCTGCTGCACGAATCCGCCGACGGGGCATTCGCCCTGCTGCACGCCGGCCTGCCGCCGCAGTGGAGCATGGCCCAGGCACGGACCTGCGCGCGCGAAGTCGAAGCGGTGCTGCGCGGACCCGACTATGCCGAGCTGCTGCGTGACATGTACGGCAACCAGCCGGATCAATGGAACGGGCAGCTGCGCGGCCTGCCGCGCCTGCGCTTCACCATCAACTGCTTCACGCGGCTGCGCTACTGCGATGCGCAGGGGCACCTGGACTTCGGGCCCAAGGGAGCGCCCGGCTCGCAGCCCGAGGGGCTGTTGCCCTGGTTCGCGGTGCCGCGCCGGCGCTCGGCCGGCACCACGCTGATCTTCGGCCACTGGTCCACCCTGGGGCAGGTGCACTGGCCGCGGCAGCGGGTCTATGGGCTGGATACCGGGGCCGTATGGGGCGGCAAGCTGACCGCATTGAACCTCGACAACGGCCGGCTGGCGGCGGTCGACTCGCCCGGCTACAGCGCTATCGACTGAGCGCTGCCCACTGCGCCCGGCGACCGCTCCCAGCGCACACGACGCAGGATCATCAGCAGCAGGGCCAGCAGCACCAACATTGCCAGCTGCACATGGAGCAGCCAGTAAAGCGGCTGCATCAGGATCGGCAGCAGCCAGGCCGCAACCAGCACTTCCCGCTCCCACGGCAGCCAGCCGTGTTGCAGCGCGTGCAGCGTGAACCAGGCCAGGGCCAGCGCCAGCCACGCCAGGTCGTAGTCGAACAGGTAGGGACTGACCAGCATGGAAGCCGCCGCCAGCGTGGCCGCCTGCAATTCGAAATGCCTGCAGCGCAGCCAGACCCAGGCAACCGCCGCGGCGGCCAACAGCGCCACACCACCCGCCAGGCCATAGGCGGCGGCCGCGGGCAAGCCGAGCAGGCGGGCGAAAATAAACGGCGTCGGGATTTTCTCCATCAGAACCCGGGTTGCCGCCAGCTGGTCGGCCAGCGCCGTCAACCTGGACAGAAACGCATGCAGTGCGTCTTCGCCCAGGACCAGGACGCTCAAGCCCAGCAGCAGCGCCGCGACCAGGACGGCGGCCAGCAAGGCGCGCCAGTGGCGTCCGCACAACAGCGCCAGCGGCAGCAGCAGACCCAGGTGGGGCTTGATGGTGAGCAGGCCGATCAGGGCTCCGGCCATCAGCGGCCTCCGCCGTAGCAGCAGCAGCGCGGCACCGAGCAGGGCCGCAGTCAGCAGGCCGTTCTGGCCACCGAGCAGATTGAGGAACACCGCGGGGAAAGCCAGGACCGGCAAGAGCACCCCCGGGCGGCGCAGGGTTTTCGTCAGCACCCGGACATAGGCCGCCAGGCTGCCGGCCGCGAACAGCAGATAGGCCGGGAAATACGGCAGCAGCGACAGCGGCAGCATCAGCAGCATGTACTGCGGGGGAAGGCCCAGCGGCGTGTGGGGATGCGCGCCGGCCACCGCGCTGCCCTCCATCCGATCGAGTGTGGACGGGTCATAGGCCGCCGCGGCCTCGCCTTGCGCCGCGAGCCGCGCCGCCGCCCATGGGCCGACGAAGTCGTATCCCAGCGGGTTGCCGTCGCGGCCGATGCCGTGATGCGAGCCGGCCATCCAGTAGGCGCCGATGAACCCCAGGATCAACAGCATGGCGCAGGGGTAGAGTTTCAGCCGCTCACGGTTCAGCCAGTGTGATGTCATCGCAAATTACGAGCGGCGGAATGGGTGGGGATCCGTGGCGCCGAAGCGCAGGCGCACCATCTTGCCGCAGCGCCGACTTTCGGGCCATCCGGCGGGCCACGCCGGCCCGGCCTGCCGCCCGCCGCTCATTTAAACTGGCGCCGACCGGGGAGCGCAGCGCATGTCGTCTTTTATTGAAGCCCATCGCGGAAGGCCGCTCGCGCTGGCTGTGGCGGTGGTGTTCGCCCTTTCCGCTGCGCTGTTCCTGGCCTACCTGCGATTCGCGCTGCAGCAAGCGCCGGTCAATGACTTCCTGGTGTTCTGGTCGGCGGCGCGCCAGATGCAGCAGGCGCCTCTGCAGGACGTCTACGATCCGCTGCTGTTCGATGCGTTCAAGCACGGCATCGGCGGCGGCCTGTACTCGAAACTGCCGTTCCTTTATCCGCCGATCGCCGCGGGGCTGTTCTTCCCTTTCGGCCTGCTGCCCTACGGCTGGGCACTACTGCTGTGGAACAGCGTCTCCCTGGTGCTGTATGCCGGCGCCGTGCGGCTGGCAATCCGGCCCCATGCCGTCGCGCCGGCGGCAGCCCTGGCGGCGGCGGTTGCGCCGGCCACGGTGGTGACGCTGCTGGGCGGACAGATCGGCCTGTTGATCAGCGCGGCCACGCTGCTTGGAGTCTGCCAGCTCGGCCGGCGGCCCTGGCTGGCGGGCGCGCTGCTCGGGCTGCTGGCGGTGAAGCCGCAACTGGCGCTGCTGCCCGGCCTGGTGCTGCTGTGCTCGGGCCAGGGCCGCGCCTGCCTGGCGGCGGCGCTGACGGTTGCGCTGCTGGCGCTGCTCAGCGTGATCTTTTTCGGCGCCGACGCCTGGCTGGCCTGGGCCAGGTCGCTGGGCGGCTTCGCCGCGGACCTGCAGGGTTCGCAAGCCCACCAGCAGTTCGGCATCACCGTCTACTTCGCACTGCTGGACCTGGGCCTGAACCGGTACGCGGCGCTGGCCGCGCAGACGCTGGTCGCGGCAGCGGTGCTGCGCAGCATCGTGATCGCGCTGCGCCAGGGCCTGGGGACACCGCAACGCCTGCTGATACTGGTCGGGCTATACCTAGCCACGCCCTACGCCCTGGTCTACGACATGCCCGCCGTCACTGCGGCCTGCCTGATGCTCCTGGCCGAGGGCCGCGCCAGCGGATTCCGCCGCGGCGAGTTGCCCGCCATAGCCTGCGCCTGGTGCATGCCGCTGTTGCTGGTGCTGCCGCAGGGACGCAGCAGCGTCCTCGGCGTCGCGGTGCTGGCCGGCCTGTTCGTGGTGATGACGCAACGGGCCGGCGCGCGCGTGGCGCAGCCGGCGCGCTGACACGCAACGCCGGCCTTCAAGCCACGGCCGCGGAGCCGGCTTGCGGCGGCGGGCCGTGGCCGATGCGCCGCATGATCAGGATCAGCAGGCCGGCCAGCACCGACAGCGCCAGGGCGGAGGTGCCGCCGCCCGACAGGACCAGCAGCAGCGGCAGGCACCAGGCGGCGGCCACCATGAACAGCTCGCCGCCGAGGAAGCCGCCGCGATCGCCGAGGGCAAGCAGCATCAGGCACACGGCGCTCACCAGCGGCAGGTCGTAGAGCAGCGCATACGGAGTGGCCAGAAGCAGGCCGATCAGCGTCGCCATGATCGCCAGCTCGCCTTGATCGCGGCGCAGCAGGCGCACCGTGCTCCATATCACCAGCACCGATACCAGGCCCTGCGCGGCGATGGCGAGGCCGCGCCCGGCGCCCAGGTTGAGCAGGGTCAGGTAGACGGTGACGCCATTGTGATGGTGCCAGGGGCTGGCGGAGAACGCCGTCGAATACCCGGTCAGGGTCTCCACCCAGTCGGCCCAGCTGCCGGCGCCGAAAGCGGCGAAGCTGGCCAGCACCAGCGACAGCGTGGTGAGCGCGGCGGCCGTGATCGCCCGGCGGTTGCCCGACAGCAGCAGAACCAACGCCGGCAGCAGGGCCAGCTGCGGTTTGATCGACAGCAGACCGAAGGCCACGCCGGCGGCGACCGGCGCACGCTGCAGCAGGCCCAGGCCGAGCACCGTCAGGCCGCTGGTCAGCAGGCCGGTCTGTCCGTACATCAGATTGACCACGGTGGCCGGCGCGATCAGGGCCACGCCGGTCAGCGCCTTGCGCGGCTTCAGCACCCGCCAGCAGCCCGCCAGGTAGATCGCCAGCGACAGCGCGTCCCAGGTGATCTGCGCAGCACGCAGCGACAGCGGCGCCAGCGGCAGGAACAACAGCGCGGCGTGCGGCGGATAGAGGAAGGGCCAGCCGCGGGGGGCGTGCCCGTCCGTGCCGTGCTCGAAAGCGTAAAAGACCGCCGGATCGTAAGCGTCGGCCAGGCTGCCGCCCTGGTGCAGGAAACGCGCGGCCGACCAGAACACAAAGAAGTCGTTGCCGGGAAAACCGGAGGTCGACAGGAAGAAGGCGTAGGCGACGAAGAACATCGAGGACAGCGCCAGGATCAGCAGGATCAGGACCAGGCGGACTTTGCGCTCATGGTCGGCGATCTGGACTGCCGCAGGCGTAGCACTACGACGCATGGAATTCGGACGGGGCAACGTGGATTGAGGATTATGCCATTGATGCCATCCTGCCCCCGCTTGGACGCCGGCGCGCAGCCGGCCCGATCAGATCACTTCGGCCGATGCCGTCGCCTCGGCCGCCGATTCCGTGTCGAGCGCACAGCGGCGCAGTACCACCAGGAAAAATCCAAGCAGAACGAATGGCGCCAATTGCAGGTGTGTGACCGCATGCAGCGGGATCAGCATCATCGGCAGCAGCCAGACGGCGACCAGCATCTCCCGCTCCCAGCGCAGCCAGCCGTGGCGCATACCCTGACGACCCAGCCAGGCGATGGGCAATGCCAACCAGGCCAGGTCATAGTCGAGCAGATAGGGACTGGCCAGCAGAGAGCCGGTGACCAGCAATGCCGCACGCAGATCGTGCTGCGCGGAACGTCGCAGCCAGACCCAGCCGACCGCCGCAGCGACACCGGCGGCGATCACGCCGTGCAACGCATACGCCACCCAGCGTGGCGCGCCCAGCAGGCAGGCGAAGGAAAAGAAACTGGGAATCTTGACGAGCAAATCGACGTCGTGCGTAAACCAGTCGGAGAAGCGGCCGACAATGCCAAAAAACGCGAATAGCGAATCCGTCCCAAGCAGCGCGACGCTGAGCGCCAGGAGCAGCGCGCTGCTCAGGCTGGCGTAGAGCAGCGCGCGCCATTGGCGACCGCACAGCAGGGCCAGCGGAAGCAGCAGGCCCAGCTGCGGCTTGATGGTCAACAGACCGATCAGCGCGCCGCCCCAGGCCGGCCGGCGTGGCAGCAACAGCAGGGCCCAACCGATGAGCGCCCCCGTGAGGAAACCGTTCTGCCCCTGAAGCGCATTGACGAATACGCCGGGGAAAGACAGCAGCAATATCAGGCTGCCGGGCTCGGCGAAGATGCGCCGCACCATGGAGAAGTATGGCGCGAACGTCAGGACGATGAACGTACAGTACGACAGGTAGTACGGCAGCAAGGCCAGCGGCAGGATCAGCAGGTAGAACGTGGGCGGATAAACCCAGGGATTGATGGTATGGATGCCTGGAATGACGGCCCGCTCGACGCGCACGATGCTCACCAGGTCATAGGCGGTCGCCGGCGTCCCCGACAGCGCCAGGTGGGAGGCGGCCCAGTAGGTGATGAAATCGTTGCCGATAGGGCTGTGGCGATAGTCCACGCCGTGGTGGGACATGCCGACCCAGACCACGGTGGCGATGATGTAGAACGCCAGCAGGATGCGCGGGTAATTGGTCAGCCGTTCGCGATCGAGCCAGTGCCGGCTCATGGCGCCCCCTTCAGTTCGCGCAGTGGCTGACTTTGTGCGCAGACCGGAGCGGGCGTGCCAGCCAGAACCAGCTTGGATGCGGACCAGAAGCCGATGAAATCCCGCCCGATCGGATGGCTGGACGGGTCGATGCCATGATGGGAGATCGCGGTCAGCGCGATCTCCGCCGCAATGTAACAGGCGAGGAAAATGCGCGGATAGTAGGCGGAACGCCGCGGGTTCAGCCAGTGTTCGCGCATCGGCGCTGCGCCCCTGCTACGGTTGCGAGGCAGAAGGGCCTCGCAAAAAGCGAGGCCCTTTCTGCGCCATCGCCTGCCGCCTAGTGCCGCGACACCATCACCGGCTTCTCGCCCGGCGCCAGCTTGCGCGGCTTGAGCAGGAACGAGGCGATGGCCGGCAGGATCAGGATGGCGCCGAACATGTTGGCGGTGAACATGAACACCAGCAGCTTGCCCATGTCGCGCTGGAACTGCAGGCCGGAGAACAGCCAAGTGGCGACGCCGAAGCCCAGCGTGATGCCGGTGAACACCACCGCCTTGCCGGTCATCTTCAGGGTCTTGAAGTAGCCTTCCTTGAGCGAATAGCCGCCGGCGCAGGCGTCGGCCAGGGTGGCGTAAACGTAAATGCCGTAGTCCACGCCGATGCCCACCGCCAGCGCCACCACCGGCAGCGTCGCGATCTTCATGCCGATGCCGAGCAGCGCCATCACCGCATAGGCCAGCCAGGACACCAGGGCCAGCGGCAGCATGATGCTGACCAGGCTCTGCCACTCGAAGAAGGACAGATAGACGCAGATGATGATGGCGATATAGACGTAGAGCAGGATGCGTTTCTCCAGCCGCTCCACCAGTTCGTTGGTCGCTGCCATCACGCCGACGTTGCCGCTGGCCAGCGCGAAGTTCACCGGGCACTGCTTGTCCATGCCCTTGAGCTTGTCCTCGGCGTCGCTCAGCGTCTTCTGCTGCGTGGCGATACCGCTGTCGGCGTTGACCTGCTCGTCGCTCAGGCCTTTCTTGTGCAGTCCCTCGGTCATGTGCTGCAGCTTGAGCTTCTGCGAACCCAGGTCGCGGCGCGCGGCGTTCTTGGCGTCGCAGTAGGCGGCGTCGACGTCCTTGTGGGTCTCGAAGAATTCCTTGGAGTTGAGCTGATTGAAGCTCTCCACCTCGTCCACCACGCGGTTGATGGTGGCGGCGCGGTGATCGCCGAGGAAGGTCCAGATCGGCATGGCCGAGCAGGACTCGTTGAGCATGCCGGTGGGCGGCGGGATCGGCTTGATCGCCTGACCCAGCGCGTCCTTGTTGCGCGCCAGCACGTAGAACTTGGGGCTGCCCTCGACGAAGATGCTGTACACCAGCCGCGACAGCTCCGGCAGCGACAGCGTCGACTGCACGCCCTTGGTGTTGTCCAGGCGCCAGGCCAGGTGATAGATCTGGTCCATCACGCCGGAGTTGATGCAGGCGTCGGCGTCGGTCTCGGCGATAACCTTGATCAGGTCGGTGCCCAGGGCGAAGTTGGAGACGATGGCGGCGTTGTCGTTGTTGTAGCGCGAATCCGGCAGCAGCTCCGGCACGCCTTTCTGGCTGTCGCCGATCTGCAGATCCTTGCCCTTCCACAGACCCCAGCCGAGCAGCACGGCGCAGACCATCAGCGCCGTCACCGCCGGCTTGGGATTGGTCATGTTGGAGAGCAGGCGCCAGACGCCGTCGAAAATGCTGTCGCGCCGGTCCTGCTTGGCCTTGAACGCCTTGGGATCGCCGACGCCGACCCAGGTCAGCCAGATCGGCATCATCACCTTGTTGGTGATGATGATGGCGAGCATGCCGAGGCAGGCGTTGAGCGCCATCTCCTGGATGATGCCCACCGGAATCAGGCCGATCATGGCGAAGCCGGCCACGTCGGTCATGATCGCCATGGTGCCGTAGATGGCCAGGCGCCGCCAGGTGAACAGCGAGGCGTCGAAGCTGTTGCGGCCGTTGTCCGCGATCTCGCCGACCCAGGCGTTGACGTACTGCACGCCGTGCGACACCGACACCGCCAGGATCAGGAACGGCACCAGGATGGCGAACGGGTCCAGGCCCTTGCCGAACATGCGCAGCAGGCCGAACTCCCAGATCACGGCGGTGATCGAGCACACCAGCGGCAGCACGGCCAGCTTGAAGTTGCCGACGTACAGCCACAGCAGGATCATCGTCATGACCAGCGTCAGCAGGAAGAACAGCACCACCTGGAAAGTGGCGTCGATGACGTCGCCCACCACCTTGGCGAAGCCGACGATGTGGATCTCGATGTCCGGCGTGTAGTCGTCGTTCTTGACCTGCTCCACGTCGAGCAGCCGGCCGCTGATCAGCACGTCCACCGCCGAGCCGTCATCCAGGTGCCGGGCCGCGGTGAAATCGGTGATCCAGCGCTTCAGCGGCGAATAGGCCACATAACCCTCGGTCACCAGCTCGCCCTGCTTGAACAGCACGTCGCCGTCCTTGAACGGGCTGTTGGGGCGGCGCTGGTAGTCCTTGCCGACGACGATGTCGTGCTTGGCCTTGTAGATGAACTTGTCGGGGCTGGCGAAATGCCCGCGCACCTTGTCCTCGATCAGGTTGGCCACCTGGCCGTAGTCGAGCTTGTCGCCGCTGACCGGGTCGATCTCCAGCAGGTCGGCCTGGACGATGGCGCCGTGCTGGTTGTTGGACACCAGGCGGCCGATGATGTTGGCCTTGCCGACGTGGTCCTTGACCTTGGCCAGCATCTCCGGCGAGGCCTCGCCCTCGGCCGGGTAGTCGGCCGGAATGACGTTGGTGCCGAAGAAGCCGCCCTCCACCACCTCGATGTAGGTGACGTTGGGCGTGAACAGCGACTGCACCTGCGAACGGTCGATATGCGGCAGGAAGAACACCGCGTCGGTGACCTGCTTCAGGCGGTGCAGGAACTTGCTGTTGTAGATATCGCCGTCCTTCTGCATCAGCGCCACCAGGATGGTGTTGGCGCCGCCGAAAGACTCCTGGTACTGCTTGTACACCTGCATGTACGGATGCTTCAGCGGGATCGACTTGTCGAAGCCCGCGTCCGGCTGGATCTTGGCCGCCTGCCAGGTGAAGAAGGCGGTGATGACCAGCAGGATGCCCATGGTCAGCCGGCGCCGCGCGTAAATCAGCGGCTCGATGGCTCGCAGGATCTTGTGGGCGCGGGTTTCGGTGGCGGATTCGCTCATTGAGTTCGGTCTCCCCGGCTTGCGGTTGCTGTGCCGGCCAAGTTTCTTATGTTGGTATTACTGCAGGCTGTCGAGATGCTGGACGCCGGATTCCCCCACCAGCACCAGGCCGCCCTTGAACGGCACCACATCGGAATACGGCGTGTCGCCGGGGCTCTTCAGGCTGCGCGCCTTGCCGCTGGCGGTGTCCACCAGCTGGATGATGCCGTTGAGGCCGACCATCGCCACCGTGTTCGCATCCACCGTTTCGCAGCCGAACAGCGAGGTCGGCGCGGTGGTCTCGACCTTCTGCCACTTGCCGCCGCGCACGTCGCTGCTGAGGTAGGCGTTGCCGCGCAGGCCGCAAACCAGCGCGCCCTTCTCGCCCACCGGCACGGCGCCGAAGTAGGTGCCCTCGTAGGGCGACTTGAGCTTGTTCCAGGTCTTGCCGCCGTCGGTCGACAGGATCAGCAGGCCCTGCTCGCCGGCGATGAACAGGTCGCCGTTCTTCAGTTTGCGGATGCTGTACATGTGCAGCCCGGCGTCCTTCACCACCGGCGCGTTGACCTCGCCCCAGGTGCCGCCGCCGTCCTCGGTCTTGTAGAACAGGCCGTAGGCGCCGACTGCGTAGGCGTGGTCCTTGTCCAGCGCCAGCACGCTGAGGAACGGGTTTTCCAGCTCGGGCTGGAAGTTCTGCAGGGTCCAGGTCTTGCCACCGTCACCGGTGTGCAGCACCACGGCGTCATGGCCCACCACCCAGCCGTTCTGCGCATCGGTGAACGACACCGCCGTCAGCGGCGAGCGCACCGGCACCTCCAGCTGCGCCCAGCTGCGACCGTCGTTGGAAGCGAGGATCTCGCCATGGTCGCCGACCGCGATCAGGTGCTCGCCGGTATCGGCCACGCCCATGATCAGCGACTGCGTGGCGCGCGGCATGATTTCCGCCGGCCGTGGTTTCACCGACACCGGCACCGTGGCCGGCGCTTCGGCGGCGGCGCCCTGGCCGGGCTGGCCCTGTGCGGCCGCGGCAAAGCTCAGTGCGGCGCACGCCGCAAAGCCCAAAGCCGCCAGCACGCTGGTCTCGGTTTTCATTCTTGTCGCACCTCTAGGGCCTGTTGACACTGAGTTCCGGATATTTTTTTGAAGTCCCCGCCGCACCACGGGGGCCTGCTTGGGACAGGCGGCGCGCCCGATACCGGCGCAACAGTCGCGCAGATGTACCAAACCCGCCTCCGCTAGGCAAGGAAAACATGAGGAGAAATCGGCCGCAGCGCGCCGCCTGCCGCGGTGCGGCCACGTTCGATTATTGGCCGCCAATAGTCAATGGCCGCGGCAGCACTGAACGGCCAAGACCCTGGGAATCCCGATCAAGCGCGGCGTGCGCCACTCAGCCGGCGCCGCCCGACGCCAGCCAGATCAGCGCCGCCATGCGCCCGGTGACGCCGTCACGGCGGAAGGAATAAAAGCGCGCGGGATCGGCGTGCGTGCTGATGCCGCCGCCGCTGACCTGGCCGACGCCGGCATGCGCCAGGCGCTGCCGCGCCAGCAGGAACAGGTCGGCGTAGTGCTTGCCGGCCCTCCCGCCGGGGCGAAACGCCCGCGCCGCAGCCGGGTCGGCGCGCACGAAGCTGTCGCGCACCTCCTCCCCGACCTCGAATGCCTCCGGACCGATGGCCGGGCCGAGCCAGGCCAGCAACTCCCGTGGCGGCGCCGGCAGCGCGGCCACGGTGCGCTCCAGCACGCCGCCGGCCAGTCCACGCCAGCCGGCATGGGCCGCCGCCACCAGGGTACCGGCACGGTCGCACAACAGCACCGGCAGGCAGTCCGCCGCCTGCACCACGCAGACCACCCCCGGCTCGACGCTGAAGCTGGCGTCCGCCTCCGGCTCCGACGCGTCCTCGGGCATGCGCACCACGCGTATGCCATGCACCTGGCGGATCCAGCACGGCTCCGCCGGCAGGCCCAGCGCCAGGGCGGCACGCCGGCGGTTTTCGTTGACCGCGACGGCATCGTCGCCGCTGCCGCGCCCCATGTTGAGGCCGGCATACGGCCCCTGGCTGACGCCGCCGATGCGCGTGGTGCAGGCCGCACGCACCCGCGGCGGGGCCGGCCAGTCGGGGTGGATGAACAGGGGGGCATCGGTCATGGCGCCTCTTCCCGGGAGTCGGCAATGGGGAATAGAGAATCGCAAAAGCAGGCACCCGCGGCACCTCTTCCGCAAAGCACCGGGAAAGTGCTCATCGACCAGTCCTCTTCGATTCCCGATTCTCGATTCCCGACTCCCGCTGCCCCGCCCTCAGCAATTGAAGCAAAGCCTGCATGTCGTCCGGCGGCTCGGCGGCGAAGTGCAGCTCGCGGCCGTCGTCGGGATGGTTCAGGCTCAGCTCGCGCGCATGCAGGGCCTGGCGCGGGAATGCGCGCAGCGCGGCGCGCAGGCCGTCGTCCATGCCGACGCCGCGCACCACCTGCCCGCCGTAGACGCTGTCGCCGACGATGGGATGGCGCAGGCTGGCCATGTGCACGCGGATCTGGTGGGTGCGTCCGGTCTCCAGGCGCACGCGCAGCAGGGTGTGAAAACGGAAGCGCTCCAGCACGCGGTAGTGGGTGACGGCGCGGCGCCCGCCGTCCAGCACGGCCATGCGCAGGCGGTTGTGCGGGTCGCGCCCGATCGGCGCATCGACAGTGCCGCCGGACACCACTTCACCGCTGACCAGCGCGTCGTACTCGCGGCGGATGCGGCGCGCCGCCATCGCCGCCACCAGGCGGGTGTGGGCCGGCAGCGTCAGCGCTACCACCAGCAGGCCGGAAGTGTCCTTGTCGAGGCGGTGGACCAGCCCGGCGCGCGGCACCTGCGCGGTCTGCGGGAAGCGGTGCAGCAGGGCGTTCTGCAAGGTACCGTCCGGCGCCCCGGCCCCCGGGTGCACGATCAGGCCCGGCGGCTTGTTGATGATGGCCAGCGCATCGTCGGCGTAGACCACCTCCAGGCCGATCGCCTGCGGCGCCGCGGCGCCGGCCTGGGAGGCCTGCGGCCGCAGCTCCAGCCGGTCGCCGGCCCGCACCGGCTCGCGCGTGCGCTGCGCCGCGGCGCCGTTGCGGGTCAGCAGGCCCTGCTCGATCCAGCCTTGCAGGCGCCCGCGCGAGTACGCCGGAAACAGGCGGGCGGCGGCGGCATCGAGCCGCGCGCCGTCGAGCTCGGCCGTCACCTCGGCCTGCTGCGCGGCACTTTCGCCGCCGGCGGCGGTCATAATTGCGGGAGCCTTAACAAATTAAGGCCGGAGCCTTGGGCTATACTCGGGATTGCTTTCACCGCTTGCCTTGATCCATAGAATGACAACCCTTCTCTCCTCGCCCGGGCTGGGGCGGCTGGCGCGGCTGGCCGCGATCGGGCTGCTGGTCGCCGGCTGCAGCTCCAACCCCGACAAGGCCGACCGCCCGGAAAATCCGTTCAAGACCGCGCAGGAAGGTCCCGGCGGGGCGAAGTCGCCGCTGTCCGACCGCGAGCTGCGGCAGCAGGCCGGGCAATTGTATCGCCACGCGCGCGAGGCGCTGGACAATTCCGACTACGCCGTGGCCATCACCCGCTACGACACGCTGATCGCGCGCTACCCGTTCTCGGACTATTCCACCCAGGCCGAACTGGAGCGCATCTACGCCGACTACAAGAGCTACAAGGCCGACGAGGCGGTGACCGCCGCCGACCGCTTCCTGCGCTCGCACCCGCGCCATCCCTCGGCCGACTACGTGATGTACCTGAAGGGCTGCGCCGACTTCAACCGCGACGACGGCGTGCTCGACAACCTGATGCCGAGCAACACCAAGCGCGACATCGGCAACCAGCGCCGCGCCTTCGAGGACTTCGCGCTGCTGGTGCAGCGCTATCCGAACAGCAAGTACATCGGCGACGCGCGCCGCCGCATGCTGTTCGCGCGCAACCGCATCGCCGACCACGAGCTGTCGGTGGCGCAGTTCTACGTCACCCGCGGCGCCTACGTCGCCGCCGCCAAGCGCGCCACCGACATCATCACCGAGTACCCCGGCGCCCCGGCCACCGCCGATGCGCTGAAGATCCTGCAGCGCAGCTACAGCAAGATCGGGCTCAACCAGGAGGCCAAGGACACGGCCACCCTGATCGCGATGAACAGCGACAAGGTGCAGTACACCGACGCACCCAAGCCCGGCGTGATCAATGCGCCGGTGGTGGCCGCGGCGCCGGCTGAAACGGCGGCGGCGGGCGATCAGCCGCAGGACAAGCCCGGCCTGATGTCGCGCTTCGCCGGCATGTTCGGCGTGTTCGACACCACCAAGCCGGAAAACCAGCACACCGTGATCATCGGCGGCGACAAGGGCAACGGCGCGGACGCCAAGCCCGCTTCCGGCGCCAGCGGCGCGGCAGCCGCGGGCAGCGGCGTCACGCTCAGCTCCGGGTTCGATCAGCAGCAGGCCCAGCCGCAGGGCGGCGACAGCGCCAAGGCGCCGGCCAAGGATGCCGACAGCAACGCCGCGCAGCCGGCCGAAAAGCCGCAGAAGAAAGGCTTCTTCACCTGGTTCGCCGGCCTGTTCTCGGTGTTCGATTCGAACAAGAGCGGAGACCCCGCGCCGCCCAAGCCCGCCGCCGACGGCAAGGCCGGCGCCGCCAGCAACGCCGATACCACCAAGTAACCCGGGCTCACAAAAAAAAGCGGCCGATGGCCGCTTTTTTTATGCCTGTGACCCAGGCGGCGGCGCGCTACAGGTCGCCGTACACCGCGGTGATCGGATAGCGGCGCTCACGGCCGAAGGCACGGCGCGTGATTTTCGGCCCCGGCGGCGCCTGGCGGCGCTTGTACTCGGAACGCCGCACCAGCGCGGCGACCCGCTGCACCGTGGCCCGGTCATAGCCCATGGCGACGATGTCGGCGATGGAACGGCTGTCCTCGACGTAGGCCTCGAGGATCGGGTCGAGCACCTCGTAGGGCGGCAGCGAGTCGGAGTCCTTCTGGTCCGGGCGCAGCTCGGCCGACGGCGCGCGGGTGATGACGCGCTCCGGGATCACCTCGCCGTCGCCCAGCGTGTTGCGGTAGCGCGCCAGGCGGTAGACCAGGGTCTTGTAGACGTCCTTGATCGGAGCGAACCCGCCGCACATGTCGCCGTACAGCGTGGCGTAGCCCACCGCCATCTCGCTCTTGTTGCCGGTGGTCAGCACCACCTGGCCGAACTTGTTGGACAACGCCATCAGCAGCACGCCGCGGCAGCGCGACTGCAGGTTTTCCTCGGTGATATCGACCTCGCGGCCGGCAAAAGTCGCGGCCAGGGTCTGGTTGAACGCGCCGAAGGCATCCTCGATCGGCAGCACCGAATGGCGCAGGCCGCGGCGCTGCGCCTGCAGGCGCGCATCCTCGTTGGACATGTCGGCGGTGTAGCGCGAGGGCAGCGACACCGTCCACACATTTTCCGGCCCCAGCGCGTCGGCGGCGATGGCCGCCACCAGGGCCGAATCGATGCCGCCTGACAAGCCGATCAGCGCGCCGGGGAAGCCGTTGCGCCCGACATAGTCGCGCGTCGCCCGCACCAGCCCCTTGTAGACCGCGGCCTCCTCCAGCTCCTCGGCGGCGACCTGGCCGACGAAGCGGCCGTTGAAGCCGGCGACGTAGACGCCGTCCTCGAACACCGGCGCGCGGAAGCCCACCGCGCCGTCGCCGTTGATGCCGATGGAGCCGCCGTCGAACACCAGGTCATCCTGGCCGCCGACCATGTTGACGTAGAGGATCGGCAGGCCGGTTTCGGCCGAGCGCGCGCGCAGCACCTCGATGCGGTCGTGGTGCTTGGACAGATCGTAGGGCGAAGCGTTGATGTTGATCAGCAGCCGGGCTCCGGCGGCCTTGGCCTGCTCGGCCGGCGCCGGGCCCCACACGTCCTCGCAGACGCAGACGCCGATCGGCACGCCGCGCAGTTCGAACACCGCCGGGCCGCTGCCGGCGAGGAAGTGGCGCTTCTCGTCGAACACGCCGTAGTTGGGCAGCAGCTGCTTGCGGTAGCGCGCGATGACGGCGCCGTCGCGGATCACCCAGGCGGCGTTGTACAAGCCTTCGGCGGCGAATTCCGGCAGGCCCACCACCAGAGTGATGCCCTGCACTTCGCGCAGCAGCCGGGCCACGCCGTCGTCGATGGCGCGCGGCAGCGCCGCGCGCAGCAGCAGATCGTCGGGCGGATAACCCAGCAGCGACAGTTCGGGGCAGACCAGCAAGTCGGCCTTGAGCTCGTCGCGGGCCTGGCGCGCCGCGTCGATGATCTTGCCGACGTTGCCGTCGATATCGCCGACCCAGAGATTGAGCTGGGCGGCGGCGAGCCTCAGGGGGTGGACGATCACGGCGATCCCGATGCAATGGGGCCGCAGGCGGCGCCGGGGCGCCGCCTGCGGCCCGGCGCGATCAGAGCTTCAGCGCCTTCTTCATGGCGGCGCCGAGGTCGGCCGGCGAACGCACCGTGACCACGCCGGCGGCTTCCAGCGCGGCGAACTTCTCGTCGGCCGTGCCCTTGCCGCCGGAGATGATGGCGCCGGCATGGCCCATGCGCTTGCCCGCCGGCGCGGTGACGCCGGCGATGTAGGCGATGACCGGCTTCTTCACGTTCTTCTTGATGTACTCGGCCGCCTCCTCCTCGGAGGAGCCGCCGATCTCGCCGACCATGATGATGCCTTCGGTCTGCGGGTCCTTCTCGAACAGGGCGATGGTGTCGATGAAGCCGTAGCCGCGCACCGGGTCGCCGCCGATGCCGACGCAGGTGCTCTGGCCCAGGCCGTTGGCCGTGGTCTGGTGCACCGTTTCGTAGGTCAGCGTGCCGGAGCGCGAGACAATGCCGATCTTGCCGGCCTTGTGGATGTGGCCCGGCATGATGCCGATCTTGCACTCGCCCGGGGTGATGACGCCGGGGCAGTTCGGGCCGATCAGCACGGTGTCCGGGTAGTTGGCGCGCAGCGTCGCCTTGACCTTGACCATGTCGTTGACCGGGATGCCCTCGGTGATGCAGATCACCACCTTGACGCCGGCGTCGGCCGCTTCCAGCACCGCGTCGGCGGCGAAGGGCGCCGGCACGTAGATCATGGTGGCGTCGGCGCCGGTGGCCTTGACGGCGTCATGGCAGGTGTCGAACACCGGCAGGTTGAGGTGGCTGGAGCCGCCGCGGCCCGGGGTGACGCCGCCGACCATCTTGGTGCCGTAGGCGATGCACTGTTCGGAGTGGAAGGTGCCCTGCTTGCCGGTGAAGCCCTGGCAGATGAGCTTGGTGGCCTTGTTGATGAGAATGCTCATGGGTAATCCGCTCCGTTATTTCGACTTGGCGGCGGCGACCACAGCCTTCGCCGCTTCGGTGAGGTCGGACACCGGGGTGATCTTCAGGCCGGAGGACTTCAGCATTTCCTGGCCTTTTTCCATGTTGGTGCCCTGCAGGCGCGCCACCACCGGCACTTTCAGGCCGACCTGCTTGACCGCTTCGATGATGCCTTCGGCGATCAGGTCGCAGCGCACGATGCCGCCGAAGATGTTGACCAGGATGGCCTTGACGTCGGGGCTGGAGGTGATCAGCTTGAAGGCGTTGGTGACGCGCTCGGCGGTGGCGCCGCCGCCGACGTCGAGGAAGTTGGCCGGCTGGCCGCCGTGCAGCTTGATGATGTCCATGGTGGCCATTGCCAGACCGGCGCCATTCACCATGCAGCCGATGTCGCCGTCGAGGCTGACGTAGTTGAGGTCGTAC
>CAYVKA010000056.1:0-31397 GCA_964451925.1 uncultured Nevskia sp.
GTGCGGACGCTTTTGAAGCCCGCTATTTTGCCGCCGTCGAACCGCGGTTCCCGGCGGAAGCGGACGCGTTAAACAGCGTTCGAGAATAAAAACGTATTGTGGAGGTACAAAGCGGTGGTGAGGTAGCTCGAAACGGCTGCACCGTACATCCAGTCGTTCATCGGCTCTCCTCCAACTCTGGCCGCAGTGAGGGGTCGGAGAGAATCATCGGTTTGGCCGGTACTGGTGTCACTGAACTTTTGTTAGGATTAAATCTCAGCAAGCGGTAGATGCGTCTAACTTTTTTCGCCAGATCGTCAGGTCTGCGCCGATTTAATCGCCGCGGCTTGAACAAGCCGATCAGCGCGCACGGCGAACGTAGATTGGTCGCCGCTAGATCAATGACCTTGACCGCATCAATGGATGGGCCTCCGCCCATCGCTAGCACGTCATGCTATTCAGCCGTGCGTGAAGCCTACAGGCCAGCATCGGCGACCGAAACGAGGGGATCAAAGGTGACTCCCTAAAACAAGCGCGCCTCGACCTTAAATGCCGAGAGGCCTGCGACCAGCGGGGCGAGCACCCGACTGGTGCAGAACCGAGTCGGTTGCGATCAGCATTTCCCAATGCACAACTGGGTGATGAAATCACACTGCTGCAGGGCCGAGTCTGGCCCCAGCAGAAGGGTTGGACACGGAATCGCGATGAATATGCTCGCCAGCCGCACGACAGCGAATCTGGCTTGGCGGTGACGCGAACCATGAAATGGAGGTCGGCGCGGAGAAAATAGAGCATGAAGAATCTCGTTGGGGAGACAGATCAGCCTTTTTCGGCGGCATACATCCGAAGGGAAGGCAGCGGAGCGGAACCTTGCTGAACGGCGTGTGTTGTGTCCGGGTTCAGCACTTCGCGTCATGCTTCTGCAAGCCATCCGGCGACGACACCAAGCGCCGAATGGCGTCCACGACCGCTTCCGGGCACTCCATCGGCAGAAAGTGAGTGGTGTTGTTCACAGTGATGACCTCCGTGTCCGGTAACAGCGCCTTCATACGCTGACGTGCTGCCGGTGCGAAGGTTGAAGCCTGCGATGCGCCAAGCGCGATTACGGGACAGCGCAGTCTGCGGAGGCCCGGCCAGGCGTTGTGCTCGGTGTGGGTAAAAGTCGCGCTCTCCCAGGAGGGCGCGCAAGCCAGGCGGACGCCTGGTTCGTCGTCCACAAAGCCATGCTCGACGTAGGCATCAAGCCAAGAAGCCGGCCAGCTGCGGAAGCCGCCTCGCCCCAGATAGTTCGCTTTCGCCTCGGCCCGCGAGGCGAAGTGTGGACGGCGGCGTGCCGCACCCGCGGCCAGACCAAAGCGATGGGATTGGCGCAGCAGTTTCGCCGCACGCAACTGCATGCCCTGCCAGCGCTCCAGGATCACCGGCTCAGCCAGCATCAGGCCCTGTACGCGCAAAGGCAGTCGGGCAGCAGCCATGATGCTCACGGTTGCCCCAATCGAGTGTCCAGCCAACCAGAGCGGCGAGTCGCGGCTCTCGACCAATGCGCAAAGGTCATCGTAATAACTCTGCCAGCCGCGAAAGCGATCCAGCGCGCCTGCGTGCGCGCTGGCGCCGTGGCCGCGCATATCCCAGGCGAGCACATTGCAATCCTCAGCCAGGGCATCGAGCAAGGGGGCATAGGTGCGCCCGTGAAAGCCCGTGGCGTGCGCCCAGTGCAGTGTTGGTCGTCCAGGTCGATGTGGCCAGCGCCAAATGGCGATTTCACTGCCATCGGGCGCGGTGAAGGAACCCGGTACCGGATTGATCCGGGCGACGGGCGGCGCCCCCTTCGAAAGTCCGCGATCGTCAGCGGCCTTCAAGCGGATGCTCCCGCGACCGCCGGATTGGCACCGGCTGCTTCCAGAAGAATCTGCACTCGCCCCGTCGCAACCGGGCAACGATCCTCAGCTTGCCAGCAGACGACGTGGACGAGCACTGTGCGCCGGGTATGGCGCGCAATCTCGAAGGAAGCATAAGTGTGCATCGGTCTCGCAGGGCGGTGGTAGTCGATGTTGCTGTTGAGCACCCGCAGCGCTGGCATTCCACCCAACTTCGTGCGCACGGCCACACGGGCCGCCTCCTCGATGAGCCCAGCCACCACACCGCCGTGAAGGGCCGGGATGAGGACGTTGCCGATCAGCGCATCGCGGTAAGGCAGCCGCAGCTGATCTTTGCCAGGCAGGACTTCTACGCCGAGATGATCCGCATAGTAAAGGGCCGATGCACTGTCCCTCGATACTTGGGAGGCGAACTCCGGCCGGGTGGCAGGCCGTGCCTCGGGCAACGCCTCGCTATCGAAGCGACGACCGCGGGTTCCGCGCATGAAGGTGGCATCGCCAGTAGCCACCGGCTCCGCGCTGCCTTCGGCATGCACGACGCAGCGCACGAAAGCGACGTTATCGGTCACCCCATCGCTGGTGGCGCTGACTGTCACCGGCAGATTGCCTGGCGCAGGCCGCAGGTAATTCATTCGCAGGTCCAAGGTCGCAATGGGCGCGAGAGTCTGTGTTGCCGCGAACACCGCCAATCCTGCTGCAGAGTCACAAAGCGACAAGAGCACGCTGCTGCAGATCGTCAGGGTGCTGGCGGCATCCAGGAGATGCGGTTTTGGTGACAAGCGCATGCGAACCTGTAGACCATCTGTCGGCACGATCACCATGTCCAAGTCCCGGCTGTGCGGAACGCGTTCGCAGAAAAGGCGTGCAAGTGCCAGAGGATCGCCCGTGGCTTGCCGAGTCTGGGTGACACTGGTGTCGTCATCCGCCATGCCGGTTCTCATCGTAGAAAAGCGCGCGCGTCAGCGGCCTGAAGAGACTTCGTTACGAACGTCCTCTTCAAAACTCGATTCTTCGAGTCGGCCTATGTAGCTGTAGTGTTGACTGAACGTTGCGACCATGCTGGCTAGCGGAACGTCGTCGAACTCGCCGCGCATGGCCAGATATTCCATATGCCGGTTACCCGCTCGGTCGAAGGCGTGGTAGATCGAATCCTCGCGGCCATCAAACTCGAGCGGTAGTAGGCCGAATCGCTCGCACAGCTCGACATTGAATGCCGGCGTCGCCTTGATCCATCGGCCATCGAGCAGGATCGACGTGTAGCCATGCCAGTAAAAGATGTCGGTTTTCATCGTCTCCCGCATGCGCGCCGTGGACAGATGGTTGCGCACGTCGGCAAAGCCGACTCTGGCGGGGATGCCCAGTGCCCGGCAGGCCGCAGCAAGCAACACGGCTTTGGTCACGCACCAGCCATGACCGGCTTCCAGCACGCGGCTTGCGCTCATTCCTAGCCGGGTCAAATCCAGCTGATAAGGGTCGTAGCGAAAGCCGTCGCGCACCGCATAGTAGAGGGACACTGCCTGTTCAAACGGAGGCCGGCCCGCCGTTCCATGCGTGTGCGCGAAATGCACCACGGCCGGGTGGTCCGCATTGATGAGAGCCGTTGGGCGGAGAGCAACGGCATGAGTTGGCGCTGTCGCTGTGTAGTCACGATCACTGGATCGGGGCGGAACCATATTCATTGTTTGCTGGGGCCGGTAAGTTCGTCGCGCGGCTTTTTTGGTGCGTCGTGCACCTGGGCTGTAGGCCGCGCCAACAGCCCAGGCTGACGGGGAGTCAGGCTGCCTTGCGCAAAGTCTCCAGGGACTGCTCGGCGAGCGTATCATTGTCCCGCAGCAAGTCCTGCTCTGAGAGTTGGCTGGCATTCTTGCCACCGGCATAGGCCATCAGGCCCGCCTTCTCGTAGTAACTCTCCATGCGCGGCGAGAGCAGTCCGATGTATTGGAGATTTGGCACCAGCCGCTGGAACATGATGCTGCGGAACTTGGTCATCGCGGGCGACTCGCCCATCAGCCGGTTCCACGTTGCGCGCGGGACACGATGTGCAAACCACTCGTCGTGGATTTCGTGGGCAAAGAAGCGGTTGCGCATGAGCATCGCTACTTCAAAGGCCCAATCTTCCCTCTCCCTCCGCTCAGCGGTCGACAGGTGCTTGGTGAAGTGCTCGCGCAGCGCCAGCACGCCGTAATGAACGTGGCGGGCTTCGTCCTGGATGACGTAGCGCAGCAGGTTCTTCAGCAGCGGCTCGCCGGTCTGGTTATACATGGTGGAGAAGGCGCCAAGCGCGAGCCCTTCGACCATGATCTGCATACCGAGAAACTTCACATCCCAGCGCGAGTCGGTGAGCAGATCGTCAATGATGACGAACAGGTTGTCGTTGACCTTGTAAACGCGCTCGATCTTCGATTCCAGGTAGCGCAGGAACACTTCGAGATGGCGGGCCTCGTCCATCACCTGGGTGGCGCCATAGAGCTTTCCATCGACCCAGCTGACCGCTTCGGTACATTGCGCGGAGGCGTAGAGCGCGCCTTGCTCGCCGTGCATGAATTGCGACAGCATCCAGGCCGCGAAGTGGTAGTTGAGTTTCTGCTTCTCTGAGGCGTCGAGCTTCACGCCAGCAGCCTCCAGACCCTCGAAGGGCACAAATGGCGTGTGGCCGAGCAGCGGGGTTGCAGGGTTCATCGGATCCACCTGGGTGCTCCAGTCGAGCTGCCACTCGCCATCCCACTGGTTCGCCACGGCCCGGCGGTAGAGGTCATACATCTCCGGGAAGTCGGTGCCGTAGTTCAAATCGAAGTGCACGGCGTGCCCGGACTTCATCGGCACGCAGTCATCCCCCTTGCCCTTGCGCTGCCACAGACCGCGATAGGCCGAGGGCAGCATGCTTGCTCCGACCTTGGGATCACGGACCTCGGCAACGAGCGAGATGTTCTCCATTGTCCGAGTGACCTTGTTCTGCATCTTGAGCGGCAGGCCGCGCAGCATGCGGTCGAGTTTGGGCGTCGCAGTGGTAGCAGTGTTCATCTGGCTTTCTCCTACTGGGTCTTAGTAGAGCGCGCTGCGGAGGCTCCATAGACCTCCAACAGCGCCGATATCATGCGTTCATGACGGATCGCCACCAGCCGGTCAACGGCGGGGATGACGGTGTGCAACAGTGAATCAATTTCTGCAGGACGCAGCTGGTGCACGCGGTCTTTGAATAGCGACACCTCACGCTCAAACAGAAGCTTCGCCGCCTGGTCGATGTAGCGGATATCCCTAGGACTAAAGCCTTTTTCGGCATTGATCCCGGAGTCGCGCACCAGCGCCCAGAGGCGAAGACACTCCGCCTCGTCGGCATCCAGGGCTTCGTCCTCGGCAGCGGTGAGGAGCCCGATCTCGCGCAACTCCTGCAGCTCGTATTCTGTCAGGCGAAGCTCTTTAGCCAGCTCGCCAGCAGTTACGGCCACATCGATGGACTTCAAATGACGCAGATCTTTGAGCTTCAACCGGCGCAAGGCTTGCAGTGTTGCGAACTGGTCGGCGCTGAATTGAAGATCCGATTGGTCGGCGAGTAGGCTCTTGATCGCTTTGATCGGCAGCAAGTGCTCTTCGCGCAAGGACCGGATCAGACGCAACCAATGCAAGTGCTCGTCGCCATAGAACGCAGCATTGCGCGCGGTCTTGCGTGGCGGCGGCAGTAGGCCCTCACGCAGATAGAAGTGGATGGTTTCTTTGGTCACGCCTGAGCGCCGCACAACTTCGGCGATCCGGTAGGCAGATTCCGCAGCCGCAGTCATCACGCTCTCTCCTCGACGGTCACCGTTGCATGGCGGTGAGGGTAGGCGCAGCAGGCCAGCGCATAACCGGCTTGGCGCTCCGGCTCAGTCAGGCAATTCGGCGCGTCGGTGGCGACGTCGCCTTCGAGGACCTTGACCTTGCAATGTCCGCAGCCGCCCATCGTGCAACTGAAGGGCAAGGCGATCCCAGCACGCAGACCCGCTTCCAGCAGGGTCTCGCCAGGCCGCACGGTGACCTCCTTTTCCGATCCACCCACCTGGAACATCACTGGATGCGGGTCTTTGGGGTGCGGACGGGATTCGCGGGCGAGCGTGGTGAACAGCTCACTGACGATGGCGTGTGACGGTACTCCGAGTGCGACGAGCTGGCGTCGCAGCGAGTCGTTGAAATCGTCGGGGCCGCAAAGAAAGTAGTGCGCCGCCACACCTGGCGCGGCATCTCGCAGCGTGTCGCCGCCGATACGCCCGCAGCGGCCGTCCCAGCCTTTCGCCGGTTTGCTGAGGACGTAGCGGATGTCGAGGTTCTTGCTGCGGCTTGCCAAGGCATCCAGCCTCTTGCGGAACAGGATGTCCTGCTCGCGGCGATTGCCGTAGAGCAGGGTGATTGGCGTGATGCGGCGATCCCGCTCCAACAGCTGATCGAGCATCGACATGATCGGCGTGATACCAGATCCGGCGGCGGCGAACACGTAGTGATCCGGCACCCGTTGCGGCAGGACGAAATCGCCACTAGGGCCAGCGAACTGGAGCCAATCACCTTCGCGCAGCCGGGTATTCAAGAACGCCGACATCACTCCCCTTTCGACGCGCTTGCTGGTGATGGTCAGCGTGCCGTCGCTCGGAAGCTCGCTCAGGGAATACGCCCGTTTCACGGCTTGGCCGTCGATCTGAGCGATAAGCGTCAGGAATTGACCGGCCCGCACGCTGTCTGGGATTCCATTGACAGGCGCCAGCACCACGGAAGTCGCTTCATCCGCTTCCTTGACGATACGACGCACCTGAGCCCGGTGGTGGAGCTGATCGGGCCGAACGAATCGAGCCCAACGCTTGGCACTAAGGCGAGGTCCGGAGGAAATCAAAACGGACGCTTGGGTGACGGCGGGGGGTATCATGATCTAAAGTTTTAAATAGTGAATAGTGATAGTGTTTACTATATAATGTGGTCAGTCAAGGGAAAACGATCGTCACCCGATAAATTAGGAGTGGCGCAAATATAGGGAAAAATTATCTATGTGATTTGCCAGTGACGCCGCAGCGCATTTTGCCTTCGCCAGTGACGGTAGGCGTGACGTACTTGCGAATCTGCGTCGGCGTGTGGTGCTTAAGAATCGGCATACGCGCAAAGCTGCCGAGCACGAAGGACTTGGAGGGAATGCCGGTGGGCCAGGTGATCTTGTTGAGTACTATCAGCTCGGACAGCCCGCCGCCACTGCTGCCATATTTTTGCGGCACAGTCAGGCTCAGCAGAACGGTCTCAGCCCTGGCCTGTCAGCGATTTTCGAGAAAGACCTCGTCGCGCGCGCATTGCAGCCAATAGTCGCGGCCGGTGCAGCGGGTTAGGCTCTCGAACGCCTACGCACAGCGGCAATGGATTCTTCGCTCATGGACCTGCTGTCCTCGTCCCAGGTTGCCATATGTAGCGGGTAGGCTGCTTGGGGCGGAACACCATCTTGAGCGCCAGCAAGTCACTGAGCCAACCAGTCAGGCCGCCAAAGATCGGCATTATCCAGGTCGAGTGGGTCAGCGCCCAGGCCACCGCCTGCGCACAGCCGATCAACAAGCCGAAATAGATGCCGGAATTGCGGATGAACCGGAATTCTTCCCGCGCCACTTCGTTGAACATCTGATTGAGAAGTTCCTTGTCGCGAGAAAGGTTGCTGACGACCATGTCCTTTAGGTCGAACACGGCGCCGACATCGCCGCGCACCTTCGAAAGGATTTCCTCGATCAGCATCGGGGCCTTGTCCTGGACACGCTTGACCATGCGTCGGCGCAAGGTGGTCGGCGCGACCGCCCACAGTCCCGGCGAGAAATGCTCGAACACTTCACGCACGACTTCCTCGACCGCCTCGCGCAGCGGCCGATCCACGACCTCGGCCACGCGCACGGGATCGAGGCGTTCAAGCAATTCCCTCGGCTGAAGCAGCTTGCTCGTGAGCGTGTCGCAGACGATGGATGCCATCCGCTGAGCATTGCGCGGGATGATGCCCTGCCAGCCAAGGTAGGGGCGAACGCCGACAAACGTGATCGGCCCAAACATCATGGATATAGCCGCGATCTTGGTGACGTATCCGATGGCCGCCGCCACCAGCGGCATGGAGGCATACCGAAACCAGTTATCCCGAACGTCCGCCAGAATGCTGTGCAGGCTCATGGCGTCCAAATTCCCGTTCTCCCCTGGTCCTATATTCTGCTTGGCGACGGCCCGACACCAAACAAATTGTTAGAATGCAGAATAGTATATATCCGCACTCGAGCCGAAAGCGATCCGACGCACCAAGGGTAGGCGAAGTAGAATCATGGCGGTCAAAACTGGTTGGGAAGGGCGGTATTTCGAGGAATTTGAGGTGGGGGATGTCTTGGCGGGGCCAACTTCTACGCCGCGCTGTCGACGGGCGAGAGCCTGTTGGATACCTCGGTCGCGGGCCTGGGCGGCTGCCCGTTCGCCGGCCACGAGGCGCGCCAGACCTCTAGCAATGTCTGCACCGACAAGATGGTTTTCCTGTGCCACTAACTCCGCATCCAAACCGGCATCGACCTGGAAAAACTCATCGAGGTCTCGCGAATGAACGAGGACATCATCGGCCGCCCGCTGATGGGTCGCGTCATGCACGGCGGCTCGCTCAAGGCCTTCCGCCAGGGCAAAGCCGCGGACAGCGTGTGCGCTTCGGTGCTCTGCGTGGCAAGCCTCCGCAACCCGCCTCACAAACCAACTGCAAGGAGGACTGCCTGGATCGTGTGAAAGGAAAGATCGACCTGATCACCGGCGGTGCCATGGGCATGGGCCGCACGCACTTGGAACTGCTCGCCCGCGAGGACCAGGGCATACTCACCGATCTCGAAACCCAGACCGGCTAAGCCGTGGCCGCGGGCATCCACGCGGCCGGTGGTGCAGCGGAGTTCATGCCCTTGGACGAGTCCGACGCGCGGCAGTGGCAGGAGACGGTCACGGCCATTGTGGCGTGTCATGGACACGTCGATGAACTGGTCAACAACGCCGACATCCTGCTCTTCAAGTCGCTGCGGGACACCAGCGCCGAGGAATGGGACCGCTTGTTCAACGTCAACGTGCGGTGGCCATAGCCACCATCAACTTGCTGATGCGCTGAAGCACCCGAGCCGATTTCCAATTTCGATACTGGAGTTCCCATGAAATACCGTTCCGTGTTCCGTCCCGACCTGTTCAAGGGTGAAGTGCACATCGTCACCGGCGGCGGCAGCGGCATCGGCCGCTGCACCGCCCACGAACTCGCCAGCCTGGGCGCGACCGTGGCCATCGTCGGCCGCAAGAT
The DNA here is from genome assembly GCA_964451925.1 of uncultured Nevskia sp. Classification (GTDB taxonomy): domain Bacteria; phylum Pseudomonadota; class Gammaproteobacteria; order Nevskiales; family Nevskiaceae; genus Nevskia. Next base: position 9,145 of record CAYVKA010000056.1, read on the forward strand.
CGAAAAGCTCGAATCGGTGCGCTCCGAAATCGAAGCCAACGGCGGCAAGGTGAGTTGCCACGTCTGCGACATCCGCGAGGAGGTGATGGTCAAGCAGACGGTCGCCGGCATCCTCGCGCAGCACGGCGCCATCCATGCCCTAGTCAACAATGCCGGCGGCCAGTACCCATCGGCGATCAAGGATCTGTCGGTGAAGGGCTGGGAGGCGGTGATCCGCAACAACCTCACCGGCGGCTTCATCGTGGCGCGCGAGGTCTACAACCAATGGATGGGCACGCACGGCGGGAGCATCGTCAATATCATCGCCGACATCTTCGGCGGCATGCCGACCATGGCGCACTCCGGTGCGGCTCGGGCCGGCATGCTCAACTTCACCGAGAGCGCAGCCTGCGAATGGGGCCAGTCCAACGTGCGCGTCAATGCGGTCGCGCCTGGCTGGATTGCATCCAGCGGGTTCGACACCTACGACGCGTCCATGCAGGCCCAACTGCGCGGCTACAAGAACAAGGTGCCTCTGGGCCGCTTCGGCAACGAGGCCGAGGTCGCCGCAGCCATCACCTTCCTGCTGTCACCGGGCGCCGCCTTCATTACCGGTGGCTTCATCCGAGTCGACGGCGGCGTGCCCAATGCGCGCCACACCTGGGAGCCGGTCCCCACCAACCGCTCGCAGCCTTTCGACGGCTTCCCGCTGGCGCAGATGCCCAAGTGCCTGTCATGACCACACGAGGAACTTGCCTTCTGGGGGTAAACTTCCCCAACACGCAAAACGGTAGCCGTCCGTCACTGGCTTCGGCGTCGGATAGCGCGCGGAAGCGCCCCCGAGAAGTTGATTCATGGCCCCCCTTCGCATAATCTATCTAATGATAGTTAGACCACGGACCATCCTAGTTCAGCTGTCGACTTTCGTGCCATTCGTGTAGACTGAAAAATCATTTGTTTGCTACTACCAGTGGGCAACTGTGACAAGAAAAAAGTGCCATACGCCGGGGCCGTGATTCACCCGCGGAGTTGAGAAGGGATCAGGTACTGAAAGCAGCAGCTAGCCACTTCAGGCGACAAGGTTATGCGGCGACCACGCTCCGGCAGATTGCAGATGACGCCGGAATCCGGGCTGGCAGTGTCTACTATCACTTCGAGTCGAAGGACAAGATTCTTGCCGAGATTCTGGATCTGGGGATCGATCTGGTTCATCAGGCAGTACTCGATCGGCTCAATGCCTTGCCCGAAGATGCATCAGGTCGAGAGAGATTTGCTGCCGCCTTGGAAGGGCATCTAACGGGATTGCTTCAGCACGGCGAATATACGTCAGCCAGCATCCGGGTTTATGGCCAATTGCCAGCGGATCTTCGGCGTTCTAACCAAGCACGCAGGCGTGAATACAGCGCCCTCTGGGACCGGCTCCTCGCCGAAGCGCAGTCGGGTAGCGAAATACGGACAGGAGCTGACCTGCACTTGGCGCGCTTGATCGTGCTGGGGACGGTCAACTGGACGGTGGAATGGTTTGATCCAAGCCAAGGGACGCTGAGCGATGTCGTCCGGAAGATGGTAAGCATACTGTCGGACGGCTTGTTCGAACCCGCAACCAAGCCTGCACCGCAGGCACGGGTCGGGCCAAAGCGCTAGTCGAAGAAGGCCCGAGCGTCGAATGGATTGTGCCGGCGATTCCTGTTTGAGGCGAATCATCGAAGCAGGTGGATGTGCCGGGTCAAGGTCGGGCGCGGCTCGCCGTGGGCCGTGCCGCTGCTGTGGATGATGCCGCAGGCGCATCTGATGGAAACCGTGCTCACCGGCGAGATGCTGCCGGCGGAGCGGCTCTACGAGATCGGCTTCCTCAACTACCTGAAAGTCACCGACGAGGCCGTGCAGGCACGCGCGTGCGAACTGGCGCGCAAGATCGCCGATGCTGCTCCGCTGTCGGTCATGGCCGGCAAGAAGGTACTAAAGGATGCCGCCACCCTCGGCTGCCAGCACGGCCTCAAGGCGGCCTGGGCGCATTACGACCACGTCTACGCCAGCGAGGATGCGAACGAAGGTCCCAAAGCATTCGCCGAGAAGCGAAAGGCGCAATGGAAAGGCAGCTGAGACAGAACAGTCCTACATGACTTCGAAAGCGCTCACGAGTCTGCGCCCAAATTCGAATTCACCGACGCCGATCTGGCGGCGCTGCCAACGGTCTACGCGCTCGGCGTTTTTTGCCGGCCACGCGTGCTGCTCTCCGGCGCCGGCATCTGCAAGGGCACCGCGTTCCTGAGCGCGCGGCTGGGCGCGAAGCTAGTCATCTGCGGCCGCAAGGTCGCGACGCTGGAATCCACCGCGGACTGGCTGCGCCGTCTGGGCAGCCCGGAGATCGCGGTGCACCCGCTGGGCATCCGCGAGCCGGAGGCCGTCAGCGCGATGATGGAAACGCTATGGGAGCGCTTCGGCGGACTCGACGTGCTGGTCAACAACGCCGGCAGGCAGTCCCAGAAGGCGGCGCTGCGTACGCGACGAGACGCCGGGCAGCATCGTCAACATTGTCGTCGTCCGTCAATCGACGCGTTGTCTGTATTGCTCGGGCGAGGATCCAAACCAGCGTTTGAAGGCGCGCCTGAAACTCGCGCTGTCGTGATAATTTAGCAGGGATGCGATGGCCTCAATTGACAGTTGATTGTCACACACATATTGCGCCGCCTGTCCGGAGAGAATATTGTCACGAATCTGTCGAAAACCGCTATTTTCCTGTTTAAGCTTGCGCGCCAGGGTTCGTTTGCTCATGAACAGGGCGGCTGCCGCCTCTTCTTCACAGAGCGTTCCCGGCGGGTGGGATAGCATCATTTTCTTGAGCCGGGTCTGATAATTCTGTTCATGAGTCTGCAGTCGGGAAAGCATAGATTCGCACTGTTTTAAAGCCAGGCAATAGTTTTCACTATTGGCAGAAACGTTCGGCATCTGGCACAGCGTTATCGGCACCTTGAGTTTAAGCTCGTCACAGTCAAATCGAAATTCTCCTGGGATGTAATCCGGGTAGACAGCCTGATAGGAGGGCGCTGAATGTGCGAAACAAATCTCGGCCTCGTACAAGGGACGGCCAACAATGAATTCGCCAATTTCGAATAATGCCTTGGCTACGGTGTCTGCCAGGCAACGTGCGATGTCCTCATCCAACGGCATCTGGAAATCCACGCGGCACTCCATGCGTTTCTCAACTTGCTGCAAATGCAATTGAATAAAACTTGCGCGCGTTGGCACGAATTTGTGAAACGCCTGTAGCGCAGTGAGAAGGTCGGGGCTACTACAGGCGGCAAAGCCCATTGCACCGTGGGTGGCAGGCGTCAGACGTTCGCCCAGCCGCAAACCAAACTCCGGCTGACCGGACAGCGCCAACGCATTGTGCAGCATTCGGATTTGCTGGGCTGGTGTGAGCAGGCTGTCATCATTCAGGAATTGTCTGGTGCCGATCCCGGTGCCACGCAGCAGTCTGGGAAGTTGCCGCGCCGTTAGGCCAAGCTCGCGGGCCATCAGCTTTGCATAATTCGTCGGAATGTTGGCCTCGGAAGTTGCATCGACCTCCCGTTGTTGTGCTGTTGTCATAGTCTGCATCCAAGGTAGCTCCCTCTAAATGTCTCAATATGTCTCCATAATGTCAATAATTGTCCTCGCCGACATGCTGTCAGACAGTCAGATTCACGGCGCATAGCCAGCTGACAGGAGAAGCGAATTGGGCAAGATTACTTTTATTAAAAACGACAGCACCGAACATGTTGCGGAGTTCGAGGCGGGGACTACGCTGATGCAAGTTGCCGTCGAAAACGGCGTTCCCGGTATCGACGGAGACTGTGGCGGGGAGTGCGCTTGCGGTACCTGCCACGTCATCCTGCAGGAGGCGTGGTTTAAGAAGATCGGCGCACCTGGTGATCATGAAGAGCAGATGCTTTCCATGACCCCGGAGCGAGCTGAAACCTCGCGGCTGGGTTGTCAGGTCAAGACTTCCGAGGCCATGGACGGCATGACCGTGCATTTGCCCGAATTCCAGATGTAGCGCGGAGCAGACCATGTCAAAACACAAAAGCACAGCAGAGGCTATCCAGAAAAAAGTAATCAACACCACGTCCAAAGTGGTGCCCATGCACTCGCAAATCAAGGCGATGAAGGCGCTGATGAAGGCCAAGAAGAAGCTCATCGGCACAAAGCGACCTCAGGTCAACTTCGTCGAAGAAACTTTACCCGACGTTAGCACCCTGGCAATCGAAGACATCGACCCCAGTAACCCTTTTCTGTATCGGCAGGACCAATGGCGCGCCTACTTCAAGCGGCTGCGTGATGAGGCTCCGGTTCACTACCAGAAGAACAGCCCCTTTGGGCCATACTGGTCGGTGACGCGCTATGAAGACATTTTGTTTGTAGACAAGAATCACCAGCTTTTTTCGTCCGAGCCGCAGATTATTCTGGGTGATCCCCCGGAGGGCCTGTCGGTGGAAATGTTCATCGCCATGGATCCGCCCAAGCATGACGTGCAACGACAGGCTGTCCAGGGCGTGGTGGCGCCGAAAAACCTGAAGGAAATGGAGGGGTTGATCCGCACTCGCGCAGCCGAAGTGCTCGATAACCTGCCCTTGGATAAGCCCTTCAACTGGGTGCCCGCAGTGTCGAAGGAACTAACGGGAAGGATGCTGGCAACACTGCTGGATTTCCCATATGAGGAACGCAACAAATTAGTTGAGTGGTCGGATCGTTTGTCTGGTGCATCATCGGCAACCGGCGGCGAGTTCACCAATGAAGATGTGTTCTGGGACGACGCCGCAGACATGGCGAAGGCTTTCTCAAAGCTATGGCGTGACAAGGAAACTCGCCTTGCAGCGGGTGAAGCAGCCGGTTTCGATTTGATCAGCATGTTGCAGAACAACGAAGACACCAAGAATTTGATCAATCGTCCATTGGAGTTTATCGGGAATCTGGCGCTGCTAATAGTTGGTGGAAATGACACAACACGCAATTCTATGAGCGGTGGCGTGCTGGCTCTGAATCAGTTCCCCGAGGAATTCGACAAACTGAAAGCAAACCCGGAGCTGATTCCGAATATGGTCTCGGAAATCATCCGTTGGCAAACCCCTCTGGCGAACATGCGCAGGGTTGCTACTCAGGACGTTGAGCTTCGCGGCCAGACCATCAAGAAAGGTGACCGCGTATTGATGTGGTATGCATCAGGCAATCGGGACGAGCGAAAGTTCGAAAATCCTGATCAACTCATCATTGATCGCAAGGATGCGCGAAACCATATTTCGTTTGGTTACGGCATCCATCGTTGTATGGGTAACCGCTTGGCCGAAATGCAGCTGCGCATTTTGTGGGAAGAATTGCTTAAGCGCTTCGGCAATATTGAAGTGATAGGCGAGCCGGAACTCGTTCAGTCCAACTTCGTGCGGGGTTATTCCAAGTTGATGGTCAAGTTGACGGCGAAAAGTTCAGGCGCAGTTTAACCGGATGTCGTCCGAACAGTTCGATTACGTGGTGGTCGGCGCGGGCTCGGCCGGATGCGCCGTCGCCAACCGCCTGTCCGAGAGCGGCCGCCATTCGGTGCTGTTGCTCGAAGCCGGTCCGGAGAGCCGCCGTAACCCATTCGTAAATACGCCGCTGGGCTTCCTGCAGCTGATGTTCAGCCGTCGGTACAACTGGCAGTTCAATACCGAACCGCAGCAGCACATGTACGACCGCTCGCTGTTCCAGCCGCGGGGCAAGATGCTCGGCGGTTCCAGCGGCATGAACGCGCAGGTCTATATCCGCGGGCACGCCCGGGACTATGACGAGTGGGCACGGCTGGGTTGCGAGGGGTGGTCGTACGCCGACGTGCTGCCGTACTTCCGCAGGTCCGAACATTTCGAGCCGAAGCTGACGCTGGTCGATGCCGCGTTTCACGGCCAGGGAGGGCCGCTCAACGTTGCCGAGCGACGCTATACCAATCCGCTGAGTACGGCGTTCGTCGAGGCGGCGACGCAGGCGGGGCACCGGCGCAACACGGATTTCAACGGTAGTGAGCAGGAGGGGGTGGGTTACTACTACGCCTACCAGAAGGATGGCAGGCGCTGCAGCAATGCGCGCGCGTACCTCGAACCTGCGGAGGGGCGTTCCAACCTGACTGTTCGCAGCGGAGCGCAGGTCACCCGCGTGCTACTCGAAGGCGACCGCGCCACCGGGATCGAATATCGTGGCGCTGCGGGACTGGTGCAGGTCCGTGCAGGGCGCGAGGTCGTGCTGTGCGGCGGCGCGTTCAACTCGCCGCAACTGTTGATGCTCTCCGGAATCGGTCCGCATGGAGAGCTGTCCCGGCACGGGATCGAGCTGCGTCGCGCGCTGGAGGGTGTCGGGCAGAATTTACAGGACCACATCGATGTGTTTGTGCGCGTCGGCGCGCGCAGCCGCCAGAGCATCTCGATGCATCCGAGCTACTGGCTCAAGGGCCTGTGGGCGCTGCTGCAGTACTTGAGCGGCCGACGCGGCGTGCTGTCGAGCAACGGCGCTGAGGCCGGCGGGTTCGTCCGCTCCCGGCCCGAGGAAGAGATCCCCGACCTGCAACTGCACTTCGCGCCGATGCTGTACTCCGATCACGGGCGAGATCTGAAAACCGCAATGAGCGGCTACGGCTATGCGGTGATGATCTATGGGCTCAGGCCGTCGTCGCGCGGGCGCATCGGCCTGCGCAGTGCCGATCCGTTCGAGGTGCCGCTGATCGATCCCAACTATATGGCCGAGTCCGCCGATGTCGACCGACTCGTGCGCGGGGTGCACCTGGTGCGCAGGATCCTGGCGCAGCCGGCCTTCGCGCAGCACCATGAAGTCGAGCTGTCGCCGGGGCCGGCACTGCGCAACGACGACGCGCTTGCCGATTGGGTACGGCACAGCGGCGAGTCGGCGTATCACCCAGTCGGCACCTGCAAGATGGGAGTCGATCAGATGGCTGTGGTCGATCCGCGTCTGCGCGTGCATGGCCTGCATTGTCTGCGGGTGGTCGATGCCTCGATCATGCCAACGCTGGTCGGCGGTAACACCAACCAGCCGGCGACCATGATCGGCGAGAAGGGCGCTGCGATGATACTTGAGGATGCGTAAGCCGGTAGCGCTTGAGCGTCGTCATGAGCGTTGCATTCGGAAACGATGCGCAGTTCAGCATGTTGTAGCTAATACGTTAGCTACAAGAGCAGTGCGCGAGATTGTTGGCCCATCCAAGGCTGGATGAAGTGAGAGCGGCAAACTGAAGGAGCTCGTTGTGCCGTTTCTGCATTTCGCCGCTAGCGCAGCGCAGTCATGGATGATGATTAAACAGATTCTGTGTGTTGAGCCAAGATGACAGCCCGAGGAGGGCAACACGGCAAGACGCAAGAATCGCACGTCATGACTCTTGCCGGCGCCACAGGGCCCGACGATCAGGATGCAGACCTTCACCTGGATGTAGCGGCCGGAGGCCAGATCCTGGATTTGTAAAAAGCTGATGCCGGGGAGGCGCAGTAAATCGAATTGCACCAGCGACTTCTGCGCACGGAAGTCGGCGCGACGCTAACATCTGCATGTTGAGCTCCGAGATCGCCCAGATCCGGCGGACGCAGTTCGGGCGCAAGATCGAGCAACTGGGCGCGCCTCAGAAAGCCCTGTTCGACGAAGCCCTCAAAGCCGACCTGGCGGCTGTTGGCGCGCGGCCAACGTTAACCCAGGGTGTGTTTCCCCTAGGTGGGTCAAGAGTCACTGCGCGCCAACACTCTAACCCTTACCGGCCTCCGTATGGCCTCCAGAACCTTCCTGCGGCCAGTCCGGAGATCAGTAGCCGAGCTGCCGCGCGGCCAGGTCCTTCATGATCTCGGTCGCGCCGCCGCCGATGGAGAGAACCTTCGTTTCCCGAAAGATGCGCTCCACTTTGGCGCCACGCAGGTAGCCAGCGCCGCCGAAAATCTGCACTGCTTCGCCGGCGACGCGTTCCAGCGTGCTGGTGGCGAGATTTTTCAGAAGGCAAATCTCGGCCACCTGCGAGTAGCCTCCGCCGACCTGCCAGCACAACAGGTCCAGTTGTGCTTTGACTGCGTCCAGCTGCATCTTCATGTCGACCAGCTTGTGGCGGATTACCTGGCGGGTGATTAGTGGCTTACCGAAGGTGTGCCGCTGGCGTGCATAGGCAAGTGACTCTTCGTGGCAGACCTGCCCGAATGCCCAGGCCTGGGCGGCGAGCATCAGCCGCTCATTGTTGAAGTTTTTCATGATGGCCTTGAAACCGCGATTTTCGTCGCCGATGAGGTTTGCAACCGGCACTCGGCAATCCTCAAAGTACAGTGTGGCGGTGTCGGAACACCACCATCCCATCTTTTCCAGAGGCGTGCGTGTGAAGCCCGGAGTTCCCGCCTCTACCGCCAGCAAGGACACTCCGTTCATGCCCCCCTCCCCGGTGCGCACCGCCACGGTGACGCAGTCGGCGCGCATACCGGAGGTAATGAAGGTCTTGGAGCCGTTGACGAGGTAGTAATCGCCCTCGCGCCGCGCCGTGGTCCGCAGGCTGGCCACGTCGGAACCACCGTCGGGCTCGGTGATGGCCAAGGCGGCAATCTTGTGGCCTTCGAGGACCGGCCGCAGGAACCGCTCCTTCTGCTCGTGTGTGCCCAACGCGGCCACTGGCGGGCTGCCGATACGGTGGCTGACCAAGCTGGCCAGCAGGCCGCCGGAACCTGCGCGGGCCAGCTCCTCGGCCATGATCAACTGGAAAAATGGATCGTTGTCGCCGCTGCCGCCGTATTCCTCCGGAAAGCCTATGCCCAGCACGCCCGCCTCAGCGGCCTTGCGCTGCAGTGCACGAGGCAGTTCACCCGCGCGCTCCCATGTGTCGATGTACGGCTCGCACTCCTTCTGCACGAAGCGGCGCAGCTGACTGCGATAGGTTTCATGGGCCTCAGTGAGAAATGGGTGCGGAAGCGGGTGCGTCTGTTCCATGGCCTTGCTCATGCGTTCAGTGTGCGGGCAAAGCGCCGCAGATGATGTTCGCGGCTGCCGTAAAGCGAGCCGAACGCGGTGAGCTGGCGGAAGTAATGGCCAATGTCGAGCTCCTCGGTTACGCCGATGCCGCCGTGCAGCTGTACCGATTGCTGTGCAACAAACTTGCTCGACTGCCCCAGATAGGCCTTGGCCGCCGAGGCGGCGCGCCGGCGCACCGCCACCTCAGTGCTTTCCGCGCGCACGCTGGCCATCATCACCATCGAACGCGACTGCTCGACTTCGACGAACATTTCCACTAAGCGATGCTGCAGCGCCTGGAAGCTACCAATCGGTGTACCGAACTGTCTGCGCACCTTCAGGTAATTGCCAGTGCGTTCGAGTAGCGCGCTCATCGCGCCCAGGGCCTGCGCGCAGGCGGCGACGGTGGCATAGTCGAGCGCGGCATCGAGCAGTTCGAAGCCGGCATCTTCCGGGCCGATCCGCCCGGCTTTTTCGACCCGGACCTTGTCGAGACGGATGTCGGCAGCGTAGCCACCGCCCATCAACGGGTAGGGTTTAAGCTCGAGGCCGGCGCACGTGGTGTTGACGGCAAAAAGGCTGATCCCGCTCTCTTCGTGGTCTTCGCCGGCAGTCCGGGCGCTGACGAGCAAGGTCGTGGCGTTGGGGGCGTTGAGTACACATTGCTTGCGCCCGCTGAGCAAGTAGGCGTCACCTTCGATATGCGCGCGCGTTGCGCAATAGACGGGGTCCTCGGGCGAGCCCGACTCGGCCCAGCCGACGGCGAGTTGCGTCTTGCCTTCAGCTAAGCCGCAAAGCAGTGTCGCATCCGCTCCGCACAGGCTCAGCAGTCGGCCCGGCAGCACCGCGCCGGCAACGTAAGGCTCCAGCACCATACCAGCGCCCATCGCTTCGCAAACCAGCGACACGTCGAGTGCGCTTCCCCCCAGGCCGCCGGCATCCTCCGGCAACGGCAGGCCGAGCCAGCCGAACTCGGAAATCTGCGACCAGATCGCGGGATCGCAGTGGCCGGGCAGGTGGAGTGCGAATTTGTAGCGTTCGAAACCGTAGCCCTTGAGGGCGAACTTGGCTGCGCTTTCGCGCAGCATCTTCTGTTCCTGGGAGTAAGAGAAGTCCATATATTTGTCCTTGCCAAGTGCGTGTTCAGAGCTGCAGCAGCAGCTTGGCCAGCACGTTTTTCTGGATTTCGTTGGTGCCGCCGTAGATCGAGCTTGCGCGCAGAAAATTGTAACGCTGTGTGGCTGCGCCAAAGACCGGATCCAGGTCTTCGCCGGCCGAGAGCCAGGGCAGAGCGCCGAGACCGCCGAGTTCCATTTGGGCTTCGGAAATTGCCTGCTGCAGCTCGGTGCCCTTGATCTTCAATCCAGAGGACTCGCTACCCGGCGCTTGTCCCCTGGCTACGCGGTCGAGCGTGCGCAGGTTGGTGTATTCCAATGCGATGAGGTCAACTTCTAGCGCAGCCAGCCGGCGCGCAACGACGGGATCCCGGGCAAGCACCGGACTCGCGGCCACCGCTTCACGCAGGCGATCGAGCTGATAATAGCTGTCCGGCACGCCGGCAATACTAGTGCGCTCGTGGGTAAGCAGGTATTTGGCGATGGTCCAGCCCTGTCCTTCGCTGCCGACTAGGTTTTCCGCGGGTACGGGGACGTTGGTGAGGAACACCTCGTTGAGGTGGTGGTGGCCGTCGATGGTGGTGATCGGGCGGATCTCGATGCCCGGCGCGGTAATGTCGATCAGCAGGAAGGAGATGCCCTGCTGCTTGGGCACGTCAGGATCGGTGCGGACCAGGCAAAACATGAAGTTGGCCCAGTGCGCTTGTGTGGTCCAGATCTTCTGGCCATTGACGATGTACTGGTCGCCTTCGCGCGTCGCCCGGGTCTTCAGGCCCGCGAGGTCCGAACCCGCGCCAGGCTCCGAGTAGCCCTGGCACCAGAATTCCTCGCCGCGTGCGATTGGCGGCAGATAGCGCAGCTTCTGCGCCTCGGTTCCATAGTGCATCAGCACCGGCCCGAGCATGGCCAGGCCAAAAGGGCTGGAAGGCGGCGCGCCGGCCAGCGCCCGTTCCGTTTCGAAGATGTAACGCTGTGTCGCTGTCCAGCCGGGGCCGCCGTATTCCTTGGGCCAAGTGTAGGCGAGCCAGCCTTTGGCGCCGAGCTTGAGCTCCCAGGCGAACTGCGTTTCCTTGTGGCTGGGAATGCCGATTGATGGGCCGGCCGACGGCGGGATGTTGTCGCGCATCCAAGCCCGGATCTCGGCGCGAAACGACTGGTCCTCGGGGGAGAAATCCAGATTCATGTGAACTCCATCTAACGGACGAGCAAGTGTTCTGCAGAGCAGGTGCCTGCGGGGAAGCAGTGCAGGAGAAATTTGATGACCACTTCGCTGAAGACATCGTTGCGGTCACCGGCGACCATGTGGCCGGCGTCCTGCACGTCGAACAGCTCGGCATGGGGAATCAGCCGTTGCAATTCGAGCGCACCCTCCGCACTGACCAAATCGCTGGACCCACCGCGGACCAGCAGGGTCGGCACTGTGACGCGCCGCGCGGCGTATTCTCGGCGTTCCTGCTGCACCAGCGCCTCGCCGGCGCGTGAACGGGTGGCGTGATCGAAAAACCGGGGGTCCCAATGCCAGTACCAGCGCCCATCAGGCCGCCGCCGCAGGTTCTTGCGCAGGCCGGCGGTGCTGCGCGGGCTCTTGCCGTGGGTGTTGTAGGTAGCCACCGCCACCGCCGCTTGCTCCAGACTGGCGAAGCCGCCGGTATGGGCACGCATAAAGTCAAGCACGCGCATGACGCCATCGGCTTCGAGCCGTGTAGCGATATCGACCAGCACCAGAGCACGCGCAAAATCTGGCGGACCCTCGCCGATCGCCAGCAACGAGGTGAGTCCACCCAGCGATGCGCCGACCAGCGCCGGCGGCGAGCGCAGCGAAGCACACACGCATGCTAGGTCGGCAGCTAGTGTATCGGCGCTGTAGTCGCCGTCCGGCGCCCACTGGCTTTCGCCGTGGCCGCGGGGCATCGAGGGCGATCACGAGATAACCGGCCCTGGCGAGCAAGCGAGCGGTATCGGCCCAAGCGTGCCGGGTTTGTCCGCCGCCATGCAGCAGCAGAACGGCCGGCCAATCGCTGTCGCCGGCGGCTTCGGCCGCGAGGCGCAGGCCACCGGCTCCGGTCAATTCCGCCGGACGCAGAAGGACAGTACTTTGTTCATCGTTGGACATCGAAGTCTCCGGGCACGGCAGAGCGAATCGGGAGAGAAGCGTCACGGGCTTAAACCGGCGAGCCGGCACATGTGATGTGCCGAACGGACGGGACGCTCGCGATGCGCGCGTGTTCCTCTATCGGAGTGTATGTGCGATCGGCCCTGCACCGCCCAAAGGAATGCCGCAACCCCTCCTTGCTCATGAATTGAACTTACTCAAGTGAGCGCGCAATCAGCTCCTTCATGATCTCGTTGGCGCCACCATAGATCTTCTGCACACGGGCATCGGCGAAAAGGCGCGCGATGGGGTACTCGAGCATATAGCCGTAGCCACCGAAGAACTGCAGGCACTCGTCAACAATCTCGCACTGTTTCTGCGTGCACCACCACTTCGCCATCGAGGCCGTTGCCGCATCGAGTTGCCCGTCGATCAGGCGCTGGATACAATGATCGATGAAGACGCGGCCCAGGGTCAGCTCGGTATGCCTCTCGGCGAGCCGGAAGCGCGTGTTCTGGAACTCCAGCAGGCGCTTGCCGAAGGCCTTGCGCTCGCCCACATAGGCCAAGGTGTGTTCCAAAGCTGCCTCCGCTGCCGCGATCGCGCCGATGCCGATGATCAGACGTTCGCGAGGCAACTGGTTCATCAGCTGGTAGAAACCCTGGCCCTCGTGGGCGCCGAGCAGGTTTTCGGCCGGTACGCGCAGGTCATCGAAGAACAGCTCGGCCGTGTCCTGGCCTTTCTGGCCGAGCTTATGCAGCAACCGTCCGCGCCGGAAGCCCGATTGTTCGGTCGGCCTTTCAACCACCAGCAGCGAGATCCCTTTTGCGCCTTCGTCGGGATTGGTCTTGCAGACGATGATCAACAAGCCGCAGTGGTGGCCGTTGGAGATGAAGGTTTTCGCCCCGTTGACCACGTAGGTCTCGCCCTTGCGCTCGGCGCGCGTGCGCACCGCCTGCAGGTCCGAACCGGTGCCCGGCTCGGTCATGGCAATGGCGCCGACACACTCGCCGGAGGCCAGTTTGGGTAGCCAGCGCCGTTTCTGCTCGGGGGTGCCGCAGCCGACGATGTAGTGGGTGACGATCTCGTGAACGCCCTTGGCCCAGCTGGTATTGCCGGCACGGGCCTGCTCCTCAAGGATCACGGCCTCATGAGCGAAGGTCCCGCCGGCGCCGCCGAATTCCTCCGGCACGTCGGCGCACAGCAGTCCGGCGGAGCCCGCCCTGGTCCACAGTTCGCGATCAACATACTGCCGCTCATTCCACTGTTCCTCGAACGGCGTGATTTCTGTGGCGATGAACTTGCGGACGTTGTCGCGGAACAGCGCAAGCTCCTCGTCCATCCACGGCGAGTGGTGCGGTGTCATATGGCGCTGTCGCCCGCTCACATCGAGAAGCCGCCGCCGCAGAGCAGCGTCTGGCCGCTGACGTAGTTCGACTCCGGGATGCAGAACAGATAGACCGCCCCAGCGGCCTCGGCCGGAGTGCCGCTGCGGCCCAGCGGCACCATGGCCTCCATGGCCTTGAGCAAATCCGGGTTGACGCCGACCTTGATCTTGCGGCCTTCGACGTCGATGCTCGCGTCCGAGCCGGCGACCGCCTCGGTGAGTCGCGTCTTGATCAGGCCGAAGGCCACGCAGTTGACGTTAACCTTGAGCCGCCCCCATTCCTTGGCCATAGCCTTGGTCAGACCGATGACCGCCGCCTTGGCGGCGGAGTAGTTAGCCTGTCCGGCATTGCCACCGGTGCCTGCGATCGAAGAAATGTTCACGACCTTGCGGAACACCTCGCGTCCCTCGCTGGCCTCCTTCTTGGCCTGGACGCGGAAGTATTCCGAGGCGGCGCGCAGAATGCGAAAGGGCGCTGTGCAGTGCAGGTCCATGATCGCTTGCCACTGCTCATCGCTCATCTTCTGAATCACGTTGTCCCAGGTGTAGCCAGCGTTGTTGACGATGATGTCCAGGCCGCCCAGCTGCTCGATGGCCGTGTTGACGAAGCGCTCCGCAAAGTCGGCTTCCGTCACACTGCCGACGCAGGCCACGGCCTTGCCACCCGCAGCCTTGATCGCCTTAACGGTCTCTTCGGCCGGGGCGGCGTCGAGATCGTTGACAACGATGCTCGCGCCGTCCGCGGCGAGCTTGAGGGCGATTTCTCGACCGATGCCACGGCCCGAGCCGCTGACGATGGCCACTTTTCCTCGAAGTTTCATGCAGAGTCCTGATTGTGTTGAGATCAAAGGGGTGTCTCAGGCCAGCGCCACCAGCGCCTCGCCGGCGAGCTTGACCTCGCCCTTGTCGTCGACCACGCCGATATCGAGCCGAGCCAATACCTCGCCGTTGCGCTGGATGATCTCGGCGACCTTGCCGGTGCAGGTCAGCTTGGCGCAGACCGGGGTGATCGCGGCAAAGCGCACTGCGAACTGGCGCAGCTGCATCTGCGGAGCCCACCGGGTCAGGAAGCGGCCGAGATAGGCCATCGACAGCATGCCGTGCGCGAACACGTCCGGCATGCCGGCAGCCTTGGCGAAGTCGATGTCGATGTGGATCGGGTTGTGGTCGCCGGAGGAGCCGGCGAACAGCGCCAGTGTAGTGCGCGAAATCCGCGGAAGCTGCAGCGGCGGCAGTTCCTGGTCGACCTTGACCAGGTCACGACACGGGGCGCTCATGCCGACTTCTCCTGCGGGTTGCGGAACACAATAACGCTACGGGCCTCGACCACGGTCTTGCCCTGCGCGTCCTTGATCAGCGAGTCCTTGACGATGAACTCCAGCGCGCCATTCTTCTTGCTGTAGATGTCGCTGATCTTTGATTCGACGCTGAGTGCGTCTCCGGCGCAGACCGGCGCGTGGTAGGTGAAGCTCTGCTCGCCGTGCAGGATGCGTCCGATCGGCACGCCGAGCGTGTCGAGCAGCGCGGTCATCGTGCCGGCGTCGAGATCTGCGCCCATCAGGAAGGTCGGCGGTGCCGGCAGGCTGCGATAGCCGGCGGCTTTTGCCGCCGCTTCGTCGAGATACTCGGGTCGGGTTTCGCCGGTGGCCTTAGCAAAAAAGCGCAAGCGCCCTTTTTCGACCTCGAACCGGACCGTCGGCAACTGCAGGCCGATGTGCTGGGTGTCGATCATGCCGGGCTCCCGTCAGGCCGCTTGATACATCGTGACCACGCAGGCGCCGCCCAGGCCCAGGTTGTGCTGCAAGGCCACGCGCGCAGCTTTGACCTGACGAGCCTCCGCCTGTCCGCGCAGCTGCTGGACCAGCTCGGTGCATTGCGCCAGCCCGGTGGCGCCCAGCGGATGGCCCTTGGACAGAAGCCCGCCCGAGGGGTTGGTGACCACGCGCCCGCCGTATGTGTTGTCGCCGTCCTCCACCATCTTCTCACCGCCGCCTTCCGGCGCCAGCCGCAGCGCCTCGTAAGTCAGCAGCTCGTTGGTGGCGAAGCAGTCGTGCAGTTCCACTACGTCGACGTCTTCAGGGCCGATGCCGGCGGCTGCATAGACCTGGTCCGCGGCGGCGCGCGCCATGTCGGAGCCAACCAGCTGCATCATGTTGCGCGCCTCAAAGGTGCTCGGCGTGTCCGTGGTCATCGACTGCGCCACGATGCGAACTCGGAGGTCCAGGCCGTTGGCTTTGGCAAAGGCTTCGGAGCAGACGATGGCCGCAGCCGCGCCGCAAGTCGGTGGGCAGGCCATCAGGCGGGTCATCGGCCCCAGCAGGACCGGGGAGCTCATCACGTCCTCTACGCTGACCTCGTTGCGGAACAGGGCGACCGGATTGCGTGCGGCGTGACGACTGGCCTTGGCGCGTATCTTGGCGAAGGTCTCAGCCTTGGTGCCGTATTTGTCCATGTGCGCCATGCCGGCGCCACTGAAGTATCGGATGGCCAGTGGCACGTCCGAGTGGCCGACCAGCTCGTCGCAAACTCGGTCAAACGGCTCGAACGGCGTCGGCCGGTCTTGGTAGTAGCTGCCCAGCGCGCCGGGTTTCATCTGCTCGAAGCCCAGTGCGATCACGCAGTCGGCAGCGCCGGAGGCCACGGCCTGCCGCGCAAGGAACAGGGCGGTGGAGCCGGTCGAACAGTTGTTGTTGACGTTGACCACCGGAATGCCGGTCATGCCCACCGGGTAGAGCGCGCGTTGGCCGCAGGTGGAATCGCCGTAGACGTAGCCCACATAGGCTTGCTGCACCTTGCGGTAGTCCAGTCCGGCATCGGCCAGTGCGCGGCGCGCGGCTTCCGCGCCCATGTCGAAATAGGGCGCGGAGGCGCCGGGTTTGGCAAACGGCACCATGCCGACGCCTGCGACAACCACGGGGGACTTCATGGGTTGTTCTCCATCTGGAGGAAGAGAAAAGGAACAATTCAATGTCGCAGGCGAGCGGCTCGCTTTCGGCAGGCCAAGTCGAAGCGTCCCAACGTGTGTAGATCATGCAATCCAGCGCATCATCAGCCGCATCAGTGACTTCACGCGTTCGGTATAAGGCGGGTAGAACAGTCTGGTGAGCGAAATCCGCGTTTCGGCGACGGCGCGGGAATGCGAGAAGCTTCTGCAGCCATACTCGCCGTGCGTGCTGCCGATACCGGAATGGTTGACACCGCCGAAGGGGCAGTAGCGGATGCAGGGCGTGGACCACGGTTTTGTTCACGCAGGCGCCGCCTGAGGAGGTACGGTCGATGGAAAATCCGGCGCATCGACTCCGCCGTCGCCGTGGCCACAACAGGCTGGTAAACAGGCTCGGGAATCCGAATGGGGCAGAGTGCACTCATGATCGTTACTCCTCTACACGTTCCTCAGGGATACCAGCCTCACGGGGTACGAACTATGGTGTCCTACCGGTGATTAAATCAACCAAACGTTTGTTATGTATTTTCGCGATACCAGGCGATCGCCTCGAGTTCCTGCTCAAGTCGGCTGCTCACTTCGTCAGAAGCAGCCGCTCACCTCATCTTCTATCGCTTCGGGTGTGATCAGGCGTTGATGCGTACGGGCAGGCTCTCGAAGCCCTTGACGAACGACGACAGCACCCGCCGTGGCTGGCCGATCACCTCGATCTGCATCGGCCGCGGCCAGCGCGCGAGCAGCTCTTCCCACAGGATGCGCAGCTGCAGTTCCGCCAAGCGGTTGCCTACGCAGCGGTGGATGCCGAATCCGAACGAGAGGTGATGGCGTGGCCGAGCGCGGTCGACGATGAAGCAGTCGGGGTTCTCGATCATATCGCCGTCGCGGTTGCCCGAGACGTACCACATGACCACCTTGTCGCCCTTGCGGATCGCCTTGCCGCACAGCGTCGTGTCCTCCAGCGCGGTGCGGCGCATGTGCGCCAGTGGCGTCTGCCAGCGGATGATCTCCGGCACCATCGAGGCGATTAGGGCCGGGTCGGCGCACAGCTTGCTGTATTCGCCGGGCGCCTCGTTCAGCGCCAACAGGCCACCGGTCATGGAGTTGCGGGTGGTGTCATTGCCACCTACGATCAGCAGGAGCATGTTGCCTAAGAACTCCTCCGGCTTCATGTTCCGCGTGTCATCGGAATGCGCCAGCATCGACAGCAGGTCGTTGCCCGGCTCGGAATTGACCCGCTCGTTCCAAAGGCGGGTCATGTAGGAGGCGCATTGCAGCAGCTCGGCCATGCGCTCCTCCTCTGAGTTTATCAGGCCGGCGCCGCACATCGTCGTCGCCACGTCCGACCAATAGGTCAGCTTGGCGCGGTCCTCCCAGGGGAAGCCGAACAGCGTCGCCAGCATCTGCGTCGTGAGGTTGATCGAGACGCTCTGCACCCAGTCGAATTCCTGGTTGATAGGAAGCTGGTCGAGCGCGGCTGCGGTGCGCGAGCGGATCAAACTTTCGAGCTTGGCCAGGTTCTCCGGCGCCACGATGGGGATCACTACCTTGCGCTGCTCGTCGTGCCTGGGCGGATCCATGGCGATGAACATCGGCAGGCTGGCCGCCGCGTTGGAATCCATGATGGTGATGCCGCCGTATCTGGACTCCGAGGAGAACACCCGCGGGTTGGTCTCGACCTGCATGATGTCCTGGAACCGGGTCACTGACCAGTAGGGACCGAACAGGCTTTGTCTGCAGTAGTGCACCGGGTCCTCGCGCCTCAGCCGGGCGAAGTAGTCCCACATGGTGTTGCTGCGGAACAGCTCGGGGTTGCTCACGTCGATTTGGTCAAGAGGCACGGCATAGGCCGGCCCCATGCGCGACTGCACTGCCGCCGCGGCTGCGTTGCTCATGTGCTTGGCTCCTTGCGATATTCTGGACGCGCTCGCGACCAGTGTCTGAACAGTCAGTCTGACGCCGTCCTCCGCCATAAGTCACCTAACCTTCGTATGGAACCGCGCCCCTACCAGCGGGCCGCCGGAAGCCACTGAAAGTCCTAACTAAGGATTGGCGAAATCTCCGGCCGGCTTGATCTATAGTGCCGCAGATATCGCCTCGGACCTCAACCTGTGGCGGTATTCCCTCCGCCCTATGCCAAGGGCCTTGCTCCCGGCTGCGGGAGCATTTTTTTTGGGGTGTCCTCTGGAGGAGCATATGAATGAAGATTTCGACTACATCATCGTCGGCGCCGGCTCGGCCGGATGCGTCCTGGCCGAGCGACTCAGCGCCGACCCGGCGCGGCGCGTCTGCCTGATCGAGGCGGGGCCGGAGGACACCAGCGCTCTGATCAGCACGCCGCTGGGCGTGGCCGGCCTGATCAGCAACCCGAAATTCAACTGGTGCTTCGACACAGAACCTGAACCGCACGTCGACGGGCGCCGCATGTTTTGGCCGCGAGGCAAGACCCTGGGCGGCAGCAGCTCGATCAACGCTATGGTCTACATACGCGGCCATGCCGCCGACTACGACGACTGGGCGCGGGAGGTGGACGATCAGCAGTGGAGCTACGACGCCTTGCTTCCGTTGTTTCGCGAGCACGAGAACAACGAGCGCGGCCCGGACCGCTACCACGGCACCGGCGGCCCCCTGAACGTCGCTGACCTGAAGGACCCGAACCCGCTGTCCGCAGTGTTCGTGCAGGCGGCGCAGCAGGCCGGCATCCCGCTCAACCGCGATTTCAACGGCCCCAGGCAGGAAGGCGCAGGCCTCTACCAAGTGACACAGAAGAACGGGCAGCGCTGGAGCAGCGCCAGAGCTTTCCTCGACCGCGCTCGGCAGCGCCCCAACCTGAGTGTGCTGACTGGCTCCCGCGTCACCCGCTTGCTGCTCGAGGGGCGCCGCGCGGCAGGCGTGGAGCTGCAGCAGAGCAAGACCGCCGCTGCACGGCGCGAGCTTCGCTGCGCCGGCGAGGTGATCCTGTGCGGCGGCGCGGTGAACTCGCCCCAGTTGCTGCTGCTATCCGGCATCGGCCCCGCCGACGAGCTGGCGCGGCACGGAATCCCCCAGCGCCACGAGCTGCCTGGTGTGGGCCGCAACCTGCAGGACCATCTCGACTACACGGTACTGGTGCAGGACAGCAGCCGGCGCGGCTTCGGCCTGGCGCTCTCGTTCATCCCCCGCGCGATTGCCGGCCTGCTCGCCTACCTGTTCCGCCGCAGGGGCTTCTTCACCAGCAACGCTGCGGAGGCGGGTGGCTTCGCCCGGCTTGGCAGCCAGTCGGAACGCCCGGAGGTGCAGTTCCATTTCCTGCCCGCCTACCTCAAGGACCACGGTCGCAAGTTGAAGTGGGGTTATGGCTGCACTCTGCACGTATGCCAGCTGCGGCCGAAAAGCCGCGGCCATATCAGCCTCAGGTCGGCCGATCCGCTCGACGATCCCCGCATCTGCGCCAACTACCTGGAGCACCCGGACGACCTGCGCGAGATGATCGCGGCCGTGCGACTGGCACGCCGTGTGCTGCAGGCCCCCGCTTTCAACGGCATCAACGGTGGCGAGGTCGAGCCCGGGCCGACGGTGCAAAGCGACGACGAGATCGCTGCCGATCTGCGGCGGCGGGCCGAGACCATCTATCACCCGGTCGGCACTTGCAAGATGGGGGCGGACGCCATGGCGGTGGTCGATTCAAACCTGCGCGTGCGCGGCATCGACGGACTGCGCGTGGCCGACGCCTCGATCATGCCGACGCTGATCGGTGGCAACACCAACGCGCCGGCAATGGTCATCGCCGAGCGGGCGGCGCGGATGATCCTGGCGCAGAGCCTGGCCGCGCCTGGCGCGGAACGGGTGGACGTGGCCGCTTGAACCGGGCCGGCGCGTCTCGCAACACCTCGAAGGCCTCTGCCACGCGACTGCGCTTTTCTTTCGCCAGCGTCGATTGGATCAGCCTCTCGCACAGCTTGAATCATAGCCGGGCTTCGAACGCGTGCGCCACCAGTGCCGCCAGCAGTTCCAGCGCGCGGGTGTCGCCCTCGGCCAGCGCCAGCTTCGCGAACAGCCGGCCGGCGCGGTCCCGCTGCATCCCGCCGACCTGACCTGCCGGGAGAACACAACGCGGCGGCCTTTTGCTCGAAGCACTGCAGGCCTGGGCGGACGTCTTTACAGGCGCAGCAGAAGCCGGGGTGTTCGGCGAACTGCTGGCAGCAGGCCTCCAGCTCGTCTAGTTAACGAATGGCCTGGTCTCGGTTGCTGGACAGCAAAGCGAGGCTTAGTCAAAGCCGTTACCGACGGCCTGAACAACTTCCTCCGCCGCAGGCATGGGCTGCGGCCGGGCAGGTGCTTGCCCGGACTACTGCCGCAAGGACGAAAATTCGATCAGGCCGAGGCTGGCAGCGAGTTGCAGCCGCGACAGGCGCCACCGCGTCTTGGCCAGCACATCCTCCTCCCGGGCTGCGGCCAAGTCGGCCTGAGCCTTGAGCAGTTCGACCACGCCGCCGACCCCCGACTTATAGCGGCCCAGCGCCAGGTTGTAGGACTCGATGGCGGTATCGAGCAGCACCTTGCTAGCGGCTAGGTTTTCGGAACTGCCGCGCACCGCGACATAGCTCTGCCACACCTCGCGGGTCACTTCCTGCTGCACCTCGGCGAGGTCGGCTTGTTTTCCTTCGGCCTCGGCCTGGGCGCGGCGCACGCGGTAGGTGCGGCTGAAACCCTCGAACAGCGGGATGGTGAGCTGCAGGCCGATGCTGGAGGTGTCGATGGTCTGCTGCGAGGAGACGCGGTTGATCGGGTTGTCGCTGCGGTCGCCGACGGCGGCGAAGGCCAGGGTCGGCCTGCCGCTGGCGCGCGCGGCAGCGACAGCGTCCTGGGCGGCGTCGAGCCGAGCCTGGGCGGCGGCAATGCGCGGGTGCGAGCGCAGCGCCCGGTCGATCAGCTCGTCGGCCATGGCGGTGAGCTGCGGCACGTCGGCGACGCTGTCGCTCGGCGGCGCCAGGAACAGCCCTGCACCCGGACGCAGGCCGATGGCGATGGCGATGACGCCGAGCGCGTTCTTCAGGCCTTCCTCGGCGCGGATGCGGTTGAGGCTGGCCTGGGCGTAGGCGGTCTTGGCCTGCAGCCAGTCGGCCTCGGCGCCGACGCCGGCGCCGACCTTCACTTCCACCGCGTCCATGCTCTGCTTGGCCGCGCGCTCGGTTTCCTGGTCCGCCGCCACCGCGGCCTGCGCCTGCTGGGCGGTGAAGTAGTCCTTGGCGGCTTCGATGAAAACCGCCTGGATGGTCTCGTCCTGCGAGGCGGTGGCGGCGTCGAGCAGCGCGCGCGCCTGGCGCAGGTTGGCGGCGCGCAGGCCGAAGTCGTACACCACCCAGTTGAGGCCGATGGTCTCCTCGTTGCTGCTGCCGTGCAGCGAGGAATCCAGCTCGGGAATATCGGGCGACTGATCGACCTCGTTGACCTTGGCGACGCTGGCGGACAGGTTCACCGTGGGCAGGTAGGCGGCGCGGCTGACTCCCACCGCCGCCGCCTCGGCTTCGACCGCGGCCCAGGCCTGGCGCGTGCGGGGGTTGAAGCACAGCGCGCGGCGCACCGTGTCGAGCAGGCTCAGCGCGCCCGGCGGCGCACCGTCGCCGCAAGGCGTGAGTCCGGCGGCGGCGATGCGCTGGTCCGCCGGCGCCGGCAAGGTGGCGGAGGTGCGCAACGGATCGTCGGCCAGCCCGCCGCCGCTGGCGGCAGCGGCGGCAACGCCCAGGCCCAGGGCGGCGGCGCGGCGCAGCCAGC
>CAYVKA010000057.1:0-30916 GCA_964451925.1 uncultured Nevskia sp.
GAAGCCGCGCGCCGGCGGCTGCGGCCGGGTGATGGCGTAGAGCCGCAGGCCGGGCGGCGGCGCCGCCGCCGGCGCTGACGGCTCCGCGGCGCCGGTGGGCGCCGCCTCGGCGCGGGCGGTGTGCTGGGTGTAGAGATCGGGCACGTCGACCAGCACGTCGACATCGTGATTCAGCACCAGGGCGCCGGCGGTCACCACCAGGTGCAGGCCGATGGCCGGCACCAGCACGCGCTGCGTGGTGCTCAGGTGCACCTGCTCGCCTGCGGCGTCGTAGCGGGCGTGCACCGACTCGGCCACCGCCTGCTCCTCGTCCGGCAGGTCCGGCTGCGGCATCACCTGCACCGTGACCGCGTTGGCGGCGGCGCCGGCCAGGCTCAGCGGCAGGTCCAGCGACAGCGGCTGGCCGATCACCGCGTGCAGCTGGCTGCGGCTGTCGAGGGACAGCGCCCGCGCCGCCGCGCACGACAGCAGCGCGGCCAGCGCCAGCAGGCCGGCGCAGGCACATCGCGCGATCGCCGGGCGCCGCCCGGCTCCATGCAGAACAACGTCCACGCCCGCTCCCCAGGATTCCCCAACGCCGCCCGTTGCGACCGCCCCCGCTTGCCGTCCTGCGCACAACGCCGGATGAGCAAGGGGTGGATGGGCCGCTTATTGGAATGAAGCTACGTTACAAAACTGCGGGGACGGCAACAAGGTGCCCGCGCCCCCGGCCGGCGGCCGGAAAAAAGAAGGCCGCCGAAGCGGCCTCCCGATCCGCGATGCCAGGTTGGCTAGGGGGAGCCTGGCATCGGCCCCGCGCCATTGCGGCCGGAAGCCTTGCGGAAACTTTCCAATCGTGACGCCGCGCCGTGTCAGGCGCCCTGTCAGGCGCTGTATCAGGGCGCGGCGAACTGGGTCTTGCCGACCAGCACCTGGGAATGGCTCAGCCGGTGCAGCCGCGCCACGTCGTAGCCGCGCTGGTCGAGTTGCGCCACCAGCAGCCGGTAGGTGGCCGAATCCACCGCCGGGTCACGGGCGTAGATCCAGCCCAGCTGGCGGCCCGCTTCGCCGACCACGGCGTAGCGGTAGTCCGGGTCCACGTACAGCACGCCCAGCGTCAGCGTTTTGTCCAGCGCGCGGGCGCGGCTGATCCACTGCGTGTTGTTGCTGCCGGCAACAACCGTGTAGCGGCTGCGCGGCACCGCCAGGCCCTGCATCAGCCGGCCGTCGAAATAGTGGTAGACCTCATCATAGCCGCCGTCCAGGCGCGGCCGCAGCTCGATCGAGCTGTCCAGCTGGTCGCTCTCGCTTTCGGTCGGCACGTGGGCGATCAGGTACCACTGGCCGCTGAACTTCTGCGCGTTCACCGCCGGCGCGGGCGCTGCCGCGGCGGCAGCCTGCGGCTGCGGCGCCTGCGCGGCGCAGGCCGCCAGCAGCAGCGCGCCGAGCGCCGTGGCCAGTTGCCGCATGCCGCTGGATGAAACCGGTTTGCGCACGTTCCATTCGCCTTGGACACGTCGTGTCCGTCCGTGGAAGGCGCGCAAGATACGCCTGGCGCCGCGACCCATCCAATACCTTTTTCGTGATACTTTTTCGGTATGACCGTCCATATCGATCTGCGTCACCTGCGTTATTTCCTGGCGGTGGCCGAAGAGCGCAGCTTCCGCGGCGCGGCCGAGCGCCTGCACATCTCGCAGCCGCCGCTGAGCCGCCAGATCCGCCTGCTGGAAGAGGAACTGGGGGTGGAGCTGCTGCAGCGCAACAAGAGCGGCACCGTGCTGACCCCGGCCGGCAACGCCTTCCTGCCGGCGGCGCGCAAGACGCTGGAGCAGGCCGACAAGGCGATCCGCGCCGCGCAGTCCGCCGGCGGCTGCAGCGGCGGCCACTTCGTGCTGGGCTACACGCCGACGTTCGACCGCAGCGCCATCCCTGACGTGTTCGACCGCTTCCGCAAGCGTTTCCCCGGCTGGCGCCTGAGCCTCAAGTCGCGCCACTCCAACAGCCTGATCCGCGACCTGCGCAACGGCTCGATGGACGCCGCCTTCGTCGGCTGGCCGATCCGCGCCGAAGGGGTGACGCTGGAAGTGCTGCGCGAGGAGCCGGTGGTGGCGGCGCTGCCCGCCGCCAGCCGCGCCGCGCGCAAGCGCAGCGTGTCGCTGGCCGACCTGCGCGGCGGGCGCATGTTCCGCTTCGAGCGGCAATGGAACCCGCTGCTCTACGACCGCTGGGAGGCCAGCTTCGAGCAGGCCGGCTTCCGCGCCGAGGCGGCGCAGCAGCCGCCGGAGCACCACATCCTGCTCGGCCTGATCGCCGAAGGCCGCGGCTTCGCGCTGATCCCGGCCTCGCTGCAGAGCACGCGCCGCACCGGCGTGGTGTTCCGCCCGCTGCGCGAAGGCGCGGAGCTGTCCATCGGCATGGCCCTGGCCTACCCCGAGCACAGCCGCTCGCCGGCGCTGCAGGGCTTCGCCGAGCTGGTGCGCGCCGACATGAGGAAGCACAGACGTTTCAGTTGAGACGCGGGTAGGCGCGGACATGTCGTTGGGAGCCACCTGGCAGGCAAGGCGGCCGGGCCGCGCTGCATCACCTCATCACCGTGCGGCCATTCTGTACCAGGCCGCGCACGCCGGTGTGATGCCAGCGCCGGGTCGTAACACTTTGTTACACGGCACCGCGGCGCCATCGCCGCCGCAACATTTCGCTACGCGCCGAATCATCGCGCGCCGGCGCAGTCCATAGTCGAGCCATGAGCCACCCGCGCCCGCGCTTCTCCGCCACCCTCGCCTGGACCGTCGCCGCCACCAGCTTCAGCTTCGTGGTGGTGCAGCTCGACGTGACCATCGTCAACGTGGCGCTGCCGCGCATCGGCGCCGAGCTGCGGGCCGGGGTCGAGGCGCTGCAGTGGATCGTCGATGCTTACACGCTGGTGTTTGCGGTGCTGCTGCTGTCGGCCGGCGTGCTCGGCGACCGCCATGGCTCGCGCCGCGCGTACCAGCTCGGCTTCCTGGTCTTCGCCGCCGCCTCGGCCGCCTGCGGGCTGGCGCCGGGCACCGCGGGACTGGTGGCGGCGCGCGCGCTGCAGGGTGTGGGCGCGGCGCTGCTGGTGCCCAACTCGCTGGCGCTGCTCAACCACGCCACCGCGCATGAACCCACCCTGCGCGCCCGCGCGGTGGGGCTGTGGACCGCCGCGGGCGCCATCTCCATCGCCGCCGGGCCGGTGATCGGCAGCCTGCTGCTGGCCAGCCTGGGCTGGCGCAGCATCTTCCTGGTCAACCTGCCGCTGTGCGCCGGCGGCCTGTGGCTGACCGCGCGCCATGTGCCGGCGGCGCCGGCGGGCGCGCCGCAACGCGGCCTCGATCCGCTGGGCCAGCTGCTGGCGATCGTGGCGCTGACCGGGCTGACCGCGGCGGTGATCGAGTACCGCGGCCACGGCCCGACCTACCCTTTAGTGTGGGGCGGCCTGGCCGCAGCCCTGGTCTGCGGTGCCGGCCTGGTGCTCAACGAGTCGCGCACCGCCGCGCCGATGCTGCCGCCGGGCCTGTTGCGGCGGCGCGACTTCGGCCCGGCGGTGATATTCGGCGTGCTGATGAATTTCACCTACTACGGCATGCTGTTCGCGCTGACGCTGTATCTGCAGCAGGCACGCGGCTACAGCGCGCTGCAGGCCGGCCTGGCCTACCTGCCGCTGACCGGCGGCTTCTTCTTCTCCAACCTGCTGGCCGGCCACCTGGTGGCGCGCCTGGGCTCACGCCCGCCGATGATCATCGGCGCCTGCATCGGCGCCGCGGGCTATTGGCTGCTGCTGCGGCTGGATGCGCACAGCCCCTGGTGGAGCACGCTGCCGGCATTCCTGCTGATCCCGGCCGGCATGGGCCTGGCGGTACCGGCGATGACCACGGCGGTACTGGCCGGCGTCGAGCGGCACTGGTCCGGTACCGCGTCGGCAGTACTGAACGCGGCACGCCAGGCCGGGGGTGCAATCGGCGTGGGCATTTTTGGTGCGTTGGTGGGCGGCACGGCGGAACAGATTGTCACGGGACTGGGACAGGTGGCCCTGGCCTGCGGAGCGCTGCTGCTGGTGGCGGCAGTACTGGCCTGGCGCTGCATCCATGCCCCTTCCAGTACGCGTACTGACGACGCCGGGCAAAGCGTTTCGTAAACAATCTTTTCGACAATAGTCCCGGTACTGGCACCCGGCTACGCCGCATATGCGGCGTAGCGCAGTACTTTTACGACGCTGTATAGGTATTATTACAAAAATAGGTGTGATGCGAATGCCTCCACACCAACACAGTGCGCTTCAAAACATAACTACACATGTTAAGAAAGGGTGGATACAACCATGGTCGCAACGACGAGACAGAGCCGTTCTGAAGCCAAGCGTGCCGAACTGCTGAAGATTGCCACCGAGCTGTTCCTGGCCAAGGGTTACGATGCGGTCAGCGTGGACGCCATCGTCGCCCGCGCCGGCGGCACCAAGACCAACGTCTACAAACATTTCGGGGGCAAGGCCGAGCTGTTCGCCGCGGTGGTGGAAGCGCTGTGCCAGCAGATCGTGCATTCCTTTGCCGACATGGACCTTGACGGGCTGGACCCGGAGGAAGCGCTGCGCCGCATCGGCCGCGCCTTCCTCACGGCGCTGTTCACGCAGCGCTCGATCCGCCAGCACCGCATGGTGGTGGCGGAATCGGTGCGCTTCCCCAGCGTCGGCAAGCGCTGGTTCAAGGCCGGCCCGGAGAGCGCGCGCGATTTCATCTCGGCCTATTTCCTCAAGCTGCAGAAGGCCGGGCGCATGCGCAACGTGCCGCCGCGCCGTCTCGCCGGCCTGTACCTGGACATGCTGAGCCAGGAACAGCTGCTGCGCCAGTTGATCGCCGGCGCACCCGCGCCGCAGACGCGCGAGATCAACAAGCTGGTGGACGAAGCCTTGAGCGTGTTCCTGCACGGCGTCCTGACCGGCAAGAAGAAGTAGCCCGGGCCGGCATCCCGCCCCGGCGCGCGCCACCGCGCCGCCGGGCACACCGAAGGGCGCGCGCCACCGTGGCGGCGCCCCCGTCACCCTGCCGAGCTGGCGCCCGCCAGCCGCGCTCGCCTTATTTGCGTTTCTTGCCCGGCGCCGGCTTGCCCTGCACCGGCTTGCCTTGCGCTGGCTTTGCCGGTGCAGACCCACCCTTGCCGGCCGGCTTGGCCGCCGCGGCGCGGCGCCGGCTGCGTTCCAGGTGCTGGCTCCAGGCGGCGGTGCGGGAATGGATGTAGTCGCCCACTTCGGCGCTGCTGCTCAGTGTCGGCGGCTCGTGCAGGTAGCTGCCATGGTCGTTGCGCAGCGGCAGCTTGGAGACCTTATCGGCATGGCTCAGCTCCAGCTTGGACGGCTGCGCCAGGTTGGGGTGCTGCGAGTCGGCGACCGGGATCTGCACGCCCTGCAGCGGATCGTCGTTGCGCGGCTTGGCCAGCGTCAGCGCATCGCCCAGGTCCGGCGCCGCGCGGTCGCGCGCAGTGAGCGGCTGCAGGCCCCAGCGCAGCTCGATGGTCTTCAGCACCGAGGTGTGGTCGATGGTGCCGCTGCGCGCGCGGAACACGCTGCCGGCGGCGATACGCGGCGAGATCAGCAGCGCCGGCACGCGCACGCCGAAGCGCCGGAAGTCGAAGCCGTACTCGCCCACCGAGCTGTCCGGCGGCACCGCGTCGGCCGGCGGCGGCACGTGGTCGTAGTTGCCGCCGTGCTCGTCGTAGGTGATCAGCAGCAGCGTGTCGTCCCAGCCCGGGCCGTTGCGCAGCGCGTAGTACACGTCGTGGATCAGCTTCTCGCCTTGCGCCACGTCGTAGTTGGGATGCTGGCTGTTGCCGCCGGAGCCGAAATTCGGCTCGAGGAAGGTGTAGGCCGGCAATGTGCCCGCCGCCGCGCGCTGCTGGAAGTCGGTGAAGTGGCCGAAGTGCGATTCGTCGGCGTGCTGCGTGTCGGGGAAATCCAGCCGCGTCATCGGGTCGCGGTTGTAGCCGTAGATGGCCCAGTCCAGGCCCTTGGCGGACAAGGCGCCGAAGATGCTGGGGCAGGTGAACACCTTGACGTTGTCGTCCATGTGCCCCTGCGAGGTGCCCGCCGCGGCGAACGCGCGATTGGGGATGGTCTCGGTCGGCGCCGAGGCGAACCACTGGTCGCACACGGCGAAGCCGCGCGCCAGCGCCGACATCACCGGCAGCATCTCCGGGCTGTACATGGCCATGATCTGCGCCGGCTGCGTGTCCGGCAGCGAGTCCTGGTAGTGGCGTGACTGGTCGTAGGCGATAGCCGACTTGAAGTTGACGACGAAGCCGCGGTTGTCCGGCACCGCGCCGGGCGCCGGCTGCGCGGTGGAGAACAGCTGCAGGTTGGTGGCCTGGAAGCCTTCGCCCGGGTCGGCGCCGGGCATGAAGTACGGATGCGGCGTGCTGGCGTCGATGCGGTACACCTGGACTTCGCGCCCGGTGTCGTCGGGGTTGGATTCGGTGCCGCTGAGGCCGGCGTAGTCCTGGCCGGCGGGCGACTTGTTGCCCTGCTCGTGGTAGAGGAAACCCAGCATCTGATCGAACGAGCGGTTCTCCAGCATCAGCTGGACGATGTGCTGGACGGACTGCAACTGATTGGACATCGCGACGCCTCCGTGCGTGAAACGATGGCAAATCTTCGGACGGCCGCGCGACAGTACGATGACGCCGCGCACCGGAAGCGTGAACCAGTCGACACCACCGGGGCGCTTTGCGCGGCCGCGCAGTCCCCCGCGGCGCAGGCGCAAGTGTGAAGAAGCGTAACGCCCAGTCCGCGACGCCTCAGCTTTCAGCCGTCTTACGGGGATGTTCAGGGACGGTTCAGTCGGCGACCCGCACCTTAGCCTCGCCGCAAGGCGGGCGCAGCGCGATCTCATTCGCAGTCCTTTTCAGACTCAAAGGTCACGGAGAATTTCTATGCACTCATCCTCTCGCATGCTCGGGATCGCCGCCTGCTGCGCGCTGGCCGCGGCCTGTTCCGGCGGCGGCTCGGGCGGCAGCGGCGGCAGTTCAGGCGGCAGCAGCTCGGGCGGCGTCAGCTTCGGCAACACGCCGGTACTCGACTACCTGCTGCCCTACGCCTCGGCCGACAGCAGCGGCAACATCACGCAGCTGTCGCTGGTCGATCCCAACGGCGGCTTCAAGAGCGCGCCGCAGGTGCTGACGCTGAGCAGCCAGACCACGCTGGCCAAGCTCAATTACCTGGGCAGCTTCAACGCCTCGGCCTCGATAGTCGAGCATACGCGGCCCAACCTGTATTACTACGTCAGCGGCGGCGCGCTGTTCGGCGTCAACCTGCGCACCACGCTCGGCGCGGCGCGCAGCAGCCAGCTCGGCAACATGAGCAACCTGACCCCCGCCGCGGTGTGCTCGATCAACAGCCTCGGCGACAACGTCGCCACCAATCACCTGCGCATCTACTACAGCCTGGCCGGCCCCACCGCCAACTGCGCCGGCAGCGACCTCAGCTCGTTCTACGTCGGCAGCGACGCCACCGCCACCACCGCGCCGACAGCGATCGGCGCCAGCGGCGAGATCCTCGACATCACGCTGTACCGCAATCCCGCCACCGGCGTGGCCGCGGCGGCGCTGGTGCGCGAGGCCAACGGCGAGCTGCTCTATACCGACGGCAACTTCCAGAACGCCAGGACCATCCAGGCCGCCGGCGCGCTGGCGCCGACCATCGTCGACAACAACAGCTTCCGCGTGGTGCTGGCCGGGCCGATCCCCGGTGGCTCCGCCGTCGGCATCTACTCGGTGGAGGCCGACGGCAGCGTCAACACGCTGCTCACCGCGCCGGCCGGCACCACCACCTTCAGCTCGGTGGCCGGGCCGAACCACACGCTGTACGCCGCCTTCGGCCCGCCGCTGAGCGGCGGCACAGCGCTGCAGGCCGCCAGCGCCTCGCGCATCTACGGCATCGACGAGACCCGCGCCACCGCGCCTACGCTGCTGTACAGTTCGAGCAATCCGATCAGCGCCTTCCGCGCCTTCAGCACCGGCCTGGTGACGCTGGAAGGCGTGGCGGAAACCGCCAACCCCACGCTGATCGACCAGGTGCTCAATTACGAAGCCTTCCAGGGCGGCAGCACGGGCGTGCCGGTGCAGATCGCCAACGAGGGCGCCAGCGCGGTGGTCAGCCTGGCCGACGTCAGCGGCAGCCTGCTGCTGTACAACGTGCGCCAGACCACGCTGCCCGCGGGCACCCCCGGCCAGCTCGGCAGCACCGCCAAGATCGCCAGCGTGGCGACGGCGCAGGTGGTCAGCACGCAGGCGCTGGGCACCTCCTGGTTCGGCCTGGGCGAGATCGTCAACCGCGACCTGACCAGCAACAGCCTGGGCGGCGCGCTGTATGTTGCGCAGGCCTACAACCTGCAGCAGCGCGACAGCACCGATGCCGGCAAGGACAGCTTCTTCGTCTTCCCCGCCGCCAGCCTGGCGCAAGGCAACTACGCCGGCATCGCGCAGGGCTCGGTCGACTACGGCAGCTCGGTGATCGGCGTCACGGCGCGCGGCCAGACCGCGCGCGAGGACACCGGCCTGGGCGAGCTGGCGGTGACCTACGCCAAGGGCGCCGCGGCGGTCAGCGACGTCTATGCCTACGACGACTTCAACAATCTCGGCGCGCAGCTGACCAACACGCCGGCGGTGAGCGAAGCCACCTACTAGGACGTTGCGATTAGGACGTTGCGATACTGGCCGGCGCGGGGCGGCGGTAGGTGCCGCCGCCCCGCCCGGACGTTTACTTGCCCAGCTCCATCGCATTCAGGCCCGCCGCCGCGATCAGCACCGCGAGGCACCACAGCACCGCGGCCAGGCCGCGCAGCACGCCCCAGCGGCGATGGCGCACGCTGATGTTGAGCGTTTCGTCCCAGGTGGTCGCCTTGCTGTCCTTGAGATAGTTGTAGGCGGCGACGTTGGTGAACAGCACCACCAGCGGCAGGCCCAGGCCCATGCCTTGCAGCGCCACGCGCCAGGAGCGTTGCAGCGCACGCCGGTAGCTGAGCTTGGAACCGTCGGCGTTGCGGATGTGGATGCCCATCAGCGCCCGCGTCGGCGTGAAGCCCCAGGTGCTGAGCAGGAAGGCTTCGCTGAACGGGAACAGGCACACCAGCAGAAACTGGCAGACGAAGGCGTTGGACAGCAGCTTCATCATCGGCGAGCTGGCGCCGAAGATCGCGAACAGCGGGATGAACAGCAGGATCAGCACCGGCAGGCCCACCACCAGGTAGTCGGCACTGCGCGAAAAGTAGCGGCGCCAGGGATGCGGCGCGTCCGACCAGGTCGTATCGGCCGGTGCCGACGCCGACGCGGCCGGAATCACTGACGGAACCGGAGCCGGAACCACGGGCGGAACCGCGGCCGGGGGCACAGCCGGATGGCGGCTCCAGCCGGTGGCGCGGTCGAGCGGCGCCCAGTCGGCCATGCCGTCGCGCCACACCAGCGTCGAGGGCTGGATCGCGGCCGACTCGAACAGCTCACGCAAGGCCTTCTCGGCCACCGGCCCGCTGCGCGTCCCGCCATCGGCCGAGTAATACCAGACGACTTCCATCCCTTCCCCCATCCCTTCCCGCTGATTGTCCGTGGCCCCATGCCGCCGCGGTTTACCGTGCGGCTGCAGTTCCCCATCCGCACAGCTAGACTAGCCAAAGCGATGGACTTGTCATAGGGGATGACATGGCGGCGCTCTGGCGGATCCGCTTCGGCGGCAGGGAGATCGGGCCGTATCCGCTGCGCGTGTTCCAGATGCTGCGCGCCGAGGGCCGCATGCCGCCGGACGCCGAGGCGAGGGGCGAGGACGGGACGGCCTGGATGCCGTTCGAGGCCGCCCGCGACGAGCCGGCGCCGGCCGCCGCCGCACCGTCCCGGCCACCGCCCCTGCCGCAACCGCCTGCCCTGCCGCTGCGTCCGCCGCCCCCGCCCGGCATCAGCCAGCCGCCGCCGCTGCCGCGGCGGGGCGCCGCCATCGACCCGGCCGAAGCACAGCCTGCGCCGCGCCGCTTCTGGCCGGCCTATTGTGCGGTGATGCTGCTGCCGCTGGCGCTGCTGGCGGCGGCGCTGACCCTGACCACGGTCGGCTCGCACCGCACCTTCGACCCGCGCCCGTGGATGGAAGCGCTGGCGCTGATCTACCTGGCGGTGGTGCTGCACTGGTGCGCCTCCACCTGGTGGACCTGGCGCCGCACCGCCGGCATGTCCAGCGAGCCGCGCCGTGTCACGCTGCGCGGCGTCAGCCTGCTCTACGGCCTGATGGCGGCCGGCTTCGTCTTCGCCCAGCAGGGGCTGGTGTTCGACATCTGGCGCTTCGCCGCGCAGCCGGACAAGTTTGCCGGCTTCAGCATCTCGGCCGATGCGCAGGCGCGCACCATCACCATCGAGGGGCCGATCGGCTTCGACCTGATCGAGCGCTTCCGCCGGGTGCGCGCCGAGCACCCCGAGGCCGAGACGCTGGTGCTGGACAGCCCCGGCGGCTGGATCTGGGCGGCGCGCGGCGTGGCGGCGCAGCTCGCCGGCACGCGCCTGCAGACCGC
The DNA here is from genome assembly GCA_964451925.1 of uncultured Nevskia sp. Classification (GTDB taxonomy): domain Bacteria; phylum Pseudomonadota; class Gammaproteobacteria; order Nevskiales; family Nevskiaceae; genus Nevskia. The sequence goes on from CAYVKA010000057.1 coordinate 10,533, forward strand.
CGTGGTGCGCGAGCAGTGCGCCAGCGCCTGCACGCTGATCTTCGAGCAGGCGCCGCACCGCGTGCTGGAGCGCGGCGCGCACCTGGGCTTCCACGCCGGCCGCAACGATCTGCGCGAAGGCCTCGGCGATGTCGAGGAAGCCAACCGGCAGATGGCCGAACTGCTGGCGCGCCGCGACATCCCGCGGAGCGTCATCGACCGCATCAACCAGACCCCCAATGCGCAGATGTGGTGGCCGAGCGCGCCGGAGCTGTTCAGCGACCACCTGATCGACGCCGTCCGCTTCGAGCGGCGCGACCTGGCCGCGCCCGACTACTACCTGGCCGAAGCCGACCAGGTGATGACGGCGCCGGCGATGGCCCGCTTCTACGACAGCCTGCGGCTGCTCGATGCCCCGGCCTACGAGGCGCTGCGCGCCACGCTGGCGCGGGCCGTGGCCACCAGCCAGGACGGCACGGCGATCAAGGCGGCGATGGAAAAGGTGGAGCAGCCGGTCGAGCAGCGCGCGCTGGCCCACGGCGGCGACCTGGCGCTGCAGCAGCGCGCCCGTTTCGTGGCGCGGTTGCTGAGCCGCATGCGCCCGGTCAACCCGGACGCCTGCAGGGCGTACTGGGACGGCAGCAGCGCCTTTCCCTGGCAGCAGATGAACGCCGCCGAGAAAACCGATTCCTTCGACACCATGGCCGCGCTGATGCGCTCGGCGGCGCAGCGCAGCGGCGCGCAGGACGGCCGCCAGCCCGAGCGCGCGCTGCTGCTGCGCGTCTACGGCGACGCGCTGCGCCGCTACGGCAACGCCGCGCTCGACACGCGCGCCGCGCAACGCGCCGGGCGCCTGGGCAATGACGATGTCTGCGTCATCGCCATCAGCACCTACTCGAACATCGCCGGACTGCCGCAGGACCAGGCCGGCGCGGTGATGCGCTGGATCGCGCTGGCGCGGTAGCACGGGCGCGGCAACAGCGCGCGCCGAAGCATGCGGCGGCCGTCATGGCCGCGATGGCCGATACGCGGGTACCGGGCAAGGCACTGCCGGTTCCCGTCCGCATCTGTCCGTCCTAGCCCGCACCCACCGGTATCGCCGGCAACGCGGCCGGCGCTCGCTTCACCCCGGCAGGCGCTCGAACGCCCGCATGCCCGCCGGCACCTGGTGGAACGGCTGCTTGTCCACGGTGTAGATCGCCATGTTCGGGTTGCCGAACGCGGTGGGGTCGTCCAGCGTGCCGATCTTGACCACGGCAAGGCCCGGGGCCGCCGGCGGATAGCTGATCAGGTGCGTGCCGCACTCGGCGCAGAACTCGCGCGCCACCGGCTGTTCCAGGTCGCTGCGCCGGAACACCTTGGGCGTGCCCTTGATGTAGCGCACCGCGCTCTGCGGCACCGCCACGAACAGGTTGGGCCCGCCGCCGCTGACGAACTGGCACTCGCGGCAATGGCACTGCGCGTTGAGCACCGGCTCGCCGTCGATCTGATAACGCACCGCGCCGCAATAACAGCCGCCTTCGACTTTCATTGTTCGTTCTCCTCCCGCTGGTGGGTGCGCCTGCCTGCGCGCCGCAGTATGCCGGCGCGCAGGCAGGTTACACCGATCCTGTCCTCAGTTGCAGAACAAGGCGGTCTTCAGCGTCAGGGTGTTCACCGTGGTGCCGGCCAGGGTGGCGTTGGCCGGCGTGCCCAGGGTGATCACCACGGTCTTGTTGCACTGGGCGGCGCTGACGCTGACGCCCAGACTGGCCGAGGTGGCGCCGGCGGCGATGATCACGCTGCCGGAAGGCGAGACGCTGTAGCCGGACGAAGGCTCGCTGCCGCCGAGGCTGTACGGCACCGTCACCGGCAGGCTGAAGGCGGTGGACAGGTTCAGCTTCACGCTGGCGGTCGCCGCGCCGAACAGGTTGGCCTTGGCCGTCTCCGCGCCCGCGGCGAAGCCCACCGTGGGCAGCACGCCGGTGACGGTCACCGTCTGCGCCACACTGCCGCCGCTGCCGCTGCAGCTCAGGGTGTAGCTGTTGGCGCCCACGCTGGAAACGGTGACGCTTTGCGAACCGGCGGTCGCCACGCTGCCCGACCAGGCGCCGGAGGCGGTGCAGGAACTGGCGTTGCTGCTCGACCAGCTCAGCGTGCTGCTCTGCCGCAGCAGCACCGAGGCGGGACTGGCGGACAGGCTCAGCGTCGGCGGCGGCAGGCCGGTGACGTTGACCGTCTGCGATGCGCTGCCGCCGGGGCCGCTGCAGGTCAGCGTGAAGCTGTTGTTGCCGCTGTTGACGATGGTCACCGCCTGCGAGCCGGAACTGGCCAGCGTGCCGCTCCAGGCGCCGGAGGCGGCGCAGGAACTGGCGTTGGTGCTGGACCAGCTGAGCGTGCTGCTCTGCCCCAGCGGCACCGCGCCCGGATTGTCCGACAGGCTCACCGTCGGCGGCGCCAGGCCGGTGACGACGACGCTCTGCGTGGCGGTGCCGCCGGTGCCGCTGCAGCTGAGGGTGTAGCTGTTGGCGCCGCTGTTGCTCACCGTCACGCTTTGCGAGCCGGAAGTGGCGAGCGTGCCGCTCCAGGCGCCGGAGGCGGTGCAGGAACTGGCGTTGCTGCTGGACCAGGTGAGCGTGCTGCTCCGCCCCAGCAACACCGAGGCCGGGCTGGCCGACAGGCTCACCGTCGGCGCCGGCACGCCGGTGACCGTCACCGTCTGCACAGTGCTGCCGCCGATGCCGCTGCAGCTCAGGGTATAGCTATGGGCGCCGCTGCTGCTGATGGTGACGCTCTGCGAGCCGGTGGTGGCAACGCTGCCGCTCCAGCTGCCCGAGGCGCTGCAGGAAGTGGCATTGCTGCTGGACCAGCTCAGCGTGCTGCCCTGCCCCAGCGCCACCGCGGCGGGACTGGCCGACAGGCTCACCACCGGCGCCGGCACGCCGGTCACCGTCACGCTCTTCGAGGCGCTGCCGCCGCTGCCGCTGCAGCTCAGGGTGTAGCTGTTGGCGCCGCTGCTGGCCACCGTCACGCTCTGCGAGCCGGAGGTGGCGACGGTGCCGCTCCAGCCGCCCGAAGCAGTGCAAGCGGTGGCGTTGAGCGCCGACCAGCTCAGGGTGGCGCTCTGCCCCACGCCCGCCGAAGCGGGACTGGCGCTGAGGCTGACGCTCGGCGCCGGGAGGCCGTTGACCACCACGCCCTGCAGGCTGGTGCCGCCGTCGTTGACGCAACTCAGGGTGAAGTCGTTGGCGCCGGCGTAGTTTACCGTCGCGCCCTGTGAGCCCGACAGCGGCTCTGTGCCCGCCCAGCTCGAAGTGCAGGACTGCGCGGCGGCGGAAGTCCAGCTCAGAGTCACGCTCTGATACACCGGCACGCTGGCGGCACTGGAGGACAGGCTGACTGTCGAAGGCTGCACCGCCGGCACCTGGAGCTTGAACACGCTGCCGTAATCGCTGCCACCGCTGCCGAAGGCAGTGCCGTAGAGACTGCCGTCGCTGCCCAATGTCAGCCCGGCGTTGGGGCCGCTGGATTCACCGGCGAAGTGGTACACCGTGGCCACGGTGCCGCCGGGCGTGAGCACGAACACCGTGCCGCCGGTAACGCCGTAGAAATTGCCATTGCCCAAGGGCGTCAGCGCGCCGAGCGGATACCAGCCATCGACGCCGGCGAAGAACGAGTAGTACGTGGTCAGCGTACCGGACGGTGTGAGCTGGAATACGGTGCCGTGATCGGTGGCCCCGCCGGTCATGGTGGCGCCGTAGAAGTTGCCGTCCGTGCCCTGCACCAGCGGGCTGCGCACGGAATTGCCGTCGGCGCCGCTGAAGGCGTGCAAGGTGGTGAGCGCACCGCCGGGCGTCAGCCGGAACAGGGTACCGTAGCCGGCGCTGGAGGAATCGGTGCTGCCGTAGAAATTGCCGTCCGACCCCAGGGCCAGCGCGGCACGCGGATAAAGCCCGTTGGCGCCGTTGAAGGAGAACAGCAGGCTGAAGCTGCCGGACGGCGTGATGCCGTACACCGCGCCGTCGGAATTGGCGCCGCCGTAGCTGGTGACGCCGTAGAAGTTGCCGTCCGCCCCCTGGATCAGCCCGCCCACCGGATCGACCCCATCCGCCCCGGAGAACGCGTGCAGCAGGCTGTAGCTGCCGTCTGGCGCGATGCGGTAGACGGTGCCGTCACCATTGGCGCCGCCGCTTTCGGTGGTGCCGTAGAGGCTGCCGTCGCTGCCCTGCACCAGCGCGCCGCTGGGCGACTTGCCGTCGCCGCCGCTGAAGGCGTGCAGCGTGCTCAGCGCGCCCGCCGGCGTGATGCGGTAAACCGTGCCGTCCGCGCCGGCGCCGCCGGAGACAGTGGTGCCGTAGAAATTGCCGTCGCTGCCCTGCAGCAGCGGTCCCGCCGGCTGCGCACCGTCGCTGCCGGCGAAGCTATACAACGTGGTCAGCAGCGCCGGATCGGCCAGCGCCACCGCCGGCAAGCAGCCCCACGCCAATGCCGTGAGCAAACGGCCGAATACGCGGCCGGCGCCACTGCCCCGAGCCGAAAAACGGATTTCCCTGAACATGTTTTCCCCTGGTCTCTGCCCTTGAATTTGACCCTGCCGCCGCATCCGCCGGCGGCTTCTCCCCACTACGCAACGCACCCTGGTCCCGCGCAGCATCCAGCAAGGCCACAGCCCCGCCGATCCGCCGCACGGAGGACACGGTCATTCACAAAAGTTTCGCAATCCGGCCGGTACGCGAGTCCGCCGGCCGGGCGGCGCAGCGCCACCCCACGGTCAGCGGCTGCGTTTCCGCGTCGGCCGTTGCGGCCGGCGTCACTGCGTTCGGCGTCACCCCGCCGGGATTGTTCGCACTCATCGTCACGGACCTCCCCGAGCCCGGGCCGTTCGCCTCGATGCCTCGCGGCAGCAGCCGCGCGGCGGCCTTTACTTCCGGATGGCAAACCCTGAACCGCCGCCGCATCTGCCGCGTGCCTTCCCCGGCCCGCGTGCGGCAATGTCTTGAGCTTAACCGATGATCCTCGCGCGCACTGCCAAGCAACGCACAGCTACGGCCGCCTCAGCCGACAGCCCCGGGTGCGGATGGTCCAACATGAGGAATTCGTCGTCAGGCTTGGGAGCCCCCGTCGCGCCAGCTTGCCCGAACTGAAAAACCAGCGCCCAACAAAAAGGCCCGCTCGCCGCAGGCCTCGAATGAACCATCACCATCATCACGGCAACGGGTCGTGCGGACTCATTGCATGATCTTGTTTTATTCCTTTTTCTACCGTTTGACAAGCCGACCGCCCGGCCGCGGCGGGTGGGCTCGCGCCGGCCCGCCGTGGCGCCGCCGCGGCGTGGCCGCCCACCGCTTGCGCAGCAAGCCATCGATATATCCATCTTTGGTTTTTGGCTCTTGGTTCCTGGATCTTGGTTGGCTTGATGTTGGGTGGGCGGTGGTTAACCGGCCGCAAACCCACTGGGTTTTGCGCACCCAGCAGGAGCAGCGCATCCACGGAATCTGGCACAGCGTTTGCTGATGCTTACCTCAGATCGGTTGATGCTGCCCGATCCTCATGACACTGCTGTCCACGCCGCCGGCAACTCCCATCCACCGGCGTCGTGGACTCTTTTTTGGCAGTGCCGGGGGTTTCGTCAGCGCCGCCACCACCCTCCAGACCCGCATTCCGCTTCAGCGCCCGGCCACCAGCCGCCGCATGCCCGGCGCGCGTCCGGGCGCCGGCCCGCCCTTGCGCCACGCTCATGGTTTTGCCCGCGCCCGGCCCGCACGCGATCGGATGCGCAAAAAAGCCCAACCCCGCACGCGACGGCGGCGGGGTTGGGTTGTCAGGCGCGGCCCGACCCGCACGGCGGGCAGACGCCGAACACGAACGGCTGGCGGGCATGCGCCGCGCAGCCGCACCGCGTCAGCCGTTGGCCAGGCGGCGCGAGGTGAACGATCCGGCGACGCGCGCCCACTCGGTGCGGCGGCGCCAGGCCAGCTCGCGCACGTCGCGCATCGACAGGGCCAGCACCAGCAGCAGCATGCCGGCACCGAACAACTCGACCAGCAGCGCGGCGAGGTCGCCGGAAACCAGGTTGTCGGCGGCGCAGCTGGCGCGGGCCGGGAATTTGGCCGCGGCCAGGCCGGTGTAGTGCGTGCCGCAGATGGCGATGCCCATCAGCAGCGAGCCGAGCAGCCGCGCCGGTACATACAGCTGCAGCAGCAGGCGCCGCACCGACAGGCCGGCGCACAGCGCCGCGATCGAGGCCGTCACGGCGATGAACATCGAGGCCGAGAACCACTCCGAATCGTAGCTCAGCGGCGGCGTCAGGCGCAGCGCGTGCATGGCGCTGTAGTGCATCACGCAGATGCCCAGGCCCATCACCACGCCGCCGCCGACCAGCCGCGCGGTATCCACCGGCGTGCGGCTGACCAGGTACAAGGCCAGCGCCGAGGCCAGCACCGCGGCGATCCACGACAGCAGGCACAGCCTCAGGTCGAAGCTCAACGGCAAGGGCAGGCCGATCGAGCGGAAGCTGAGCAGATACGCGGCCCAGATGCCGCTGCCCAGCGCCAGCGCGCCGGCGGCGAGCCAGCGCCGCTCGGGCGGCCCGTCGAGAAGGGCGGCGCGGCCGCACAGGCCGAACGCGGCATAGGCCGACAGCGCCGCCACGCACCAGGAGGCGCAGGCCAGCGTCAGATCGTAGGTTCCTTCCATAATCCGTCCCTCACAGTCCTTGTGGCGCGCCGGATCGTCACCCGTCCCGGCGACGCGGGACATCGCCGGCCCCTGCGCGGAGATGCGGCCGTGGCGTGCTGACAGCCACATCCGGCAGGGCGGTTACTGCGCTGCAGCGTAACGGCAGGTATCCGGGTGACTCCCAGGTCAGTTGGTGAATGGTAGGTTTGCAGGGTGCCAACGGCCGGCGCCACGCCGGCGCGCCTCACCGCGTGTGACGCAGCGCACGCTCCGGGCCGGTGCGGGGCGCGGCTTTGCGCCGTTTGACAAGCACCGCCGCGAGCCGCGCACAATCCGGCGGGGTCCGACTCTTCCATCACCTGCAAAAACTTTCACCGATGCCTTCGCCCGCGCCGCCGCCGCACCCGCCACCGTGGCTGTTCGGCCTGAGCAACGTCCCGTTCGGCGTGGCCGGCGGCTACACCAGCGTCGCCATGCCCTTCATCCTGAGCCGGGCCGGCGTGCCCATGTCCACCATCGGCGGCCTTTCCGCCGCGGTGCTGGTGCCGCTGTCCTGGCAATTCCTGTGGGCGCCGCTGCTCGACGTCGGCCTGCGCCGCCGCACCTGGCTGCTGCTCACCGCCGCCTTCGGCGCGCTGCTGCTGGCCGCCTCGCTGCTGCTCAGGCTGCCGCAGCAGCTGTGGCCGTTCGAGGTGTGCTGCGTGCTCGGCCAGGGCCTCTGCGGCCTGGTCAGCGCCAGCAATGGCGCGCTGGTGGCCACCCAGGTGCCGCCGCAGCTGCACGGCCGCGCCAGCGGCTGGCTCAACGCCGCCAACCTCGGCGGCAATGCCGTAGGCGGCGGCCTGGTGATCGAGTTGGGCCAGCGCCTGACGCCGCAAGGCGCCGCGCTCGGCTTGGGCCTGCTCACGTTCCTGCCGGCGCTGGCGGTGCTGCTGCTGCACGAGCAGCCGCGCGCGCGGCGCCGCGCCGCCGAGGTATTCCCCTCGATGCTGCGCGACGTCTGGGGCACCGCGTCCAGCCGCCGCGGCTGGACCGGCATCCTGTTCTGCCTGGCGCCGGTCAGCACGCCGGCGCTGCTCGACCTGTTCTCCGCCGTCGGCGGCGACTACGGCGCCTCCGCCGCCACGGTGGAATTCACCATGGGCTACGGCAGCGGCCTGCTCACCGCCGCCGGCGCCCTGCTCAGCGGCCCGCTGCTCGACCGCATCGACAAGCGCCGCGCCTACCTGTTCTCCGGCGCGCTGATCGCCGTCGTCGACGTGGCCATGGCGCACGCGCCGCGCAGCGAGGCGACCTATGTCATCGGCACGCTGAGCTACTCGCTCGCCGCCGGGCTGTGCTTCGCAGCCTTCACCGCCGTGGTGCTGGAGATCATCGGCAAGGTCGACCGCTCCGCCGCCACCCAGTACACGCTGTTCGACGCCGCCGGCAATCTCGCCACCTCCTATCTCGCCTGGCTCGACGGCCACGGCTACGACCTGTTCAAGGCGCGCGGCCTGCCGGGCAGCTCGGGGCTGCTGCTGACCGACGCCGGCATGAACATCGCGGGGGTGATCGGCCTGGGCCTGATGACGTGGCTGGTATTCGGGCGGCAGCGCAGCGGCGCAGCGCGGCCATCCCCATAGCGCCGCGCGGCGCATCGCGGCGGCGCCGCGGAGCGCATTACGGCGGCGACGCACCCGGGCGGCCCGACCCTTGCGAGGTGTGGCGGCATGCGCCACACCGCAGCCGCACGCCGTATGCTATCCGGGCCTCACACAAGCACTTACAACAACAACCTCATGGACCTGAGCAGCCAGCTCATCTTTGTCGCCGGGACCCTGTTTCTGCTCAGCATCCTGGCCACCGCGTTCACGCCGCGCCTGGGCGTGCCGCTGCTGCTGGTGTTCGTCATCGTCGGCATGCTGGCCGGCGAGAACGGCCCGGGCGGCATCCACTTCAGCGACTACCACCTGGCCAACCTGGCCGGCACCACCGGCCTGGCGGTGATCCTGTTCGACGGCGGCATGCGCACGCCGCTGGACAACTTCCGCGTGGCGCTGCGGCCCTCGCTGGCGCTGGCCACGGTGGGCGTGTTCGTCACCACGCTGGTGGTGGGCGCCTTCTCCGCCTGGATCCTGCACCTGCGACTGGCGCAGGGCCTGCTGATCGGCGCCATCGTCGGCTCCACCGACGCCGCGGCGGTGTTCTCGCTGCTGCACACCAGCGCCGTGCGCCTCAACCAGCGCGTCACCGCCACGCTGGAAATCGAGTCCGGCACCAACGACCCGATGGCGGTGTTCCTCACCATCGGCCTGCTGCAGTACCTGGGCGCCGGCCACGGCTACGGCGCCGGCGACGGCCTGCTGCTGTTCGTGCAGCAGATGGGCCTGGGCCTGGCGGTGGGCGGCGCCGGCGGCTGGCTGCTCAAGCTGCTGCTCAACCGCCTGGAGCTGAGCGACTCGCTCTATCCGCTGCTGGCCCTGTCCGGCGGCCTGCTGGTGTTCGGCGGCACCGCCCTGCTCGGCGGCAGCGGCTTCCTCGCCGCCTACATCGCCGGCCTGATCCTCGGCAACTGGCCGGTGCGCGCCGTGGCCAGCGTCAAGCGCTTCCACGACGGCATCGCCTGGCTGGCGCAGATCGGCATGTTCCTGATCCTCGGCCTGCTGGCCACGCCGCAGCGCCTGCTGCCGCTGGCCGGCAGCGGCCTGCTGATCGCGCTGGTGCTGATCCTGCTGGCGCGGCCGCTGGCGGTGGCGCTGTCGCTGCTGCCGTTCCGCTACCCCTGGCGCGAGCAGGCCTACATCTCCTGGGTCGGCCTGCGCGGCTCGGTGCCGATGGTGCTGGCCACCTTCCCGATGATGGCCGGGGTGGCCGACGCGCAGCTGTTCTTCGACGTGGCCTTCTTCATCGTGCTGGTGTCGCTGATCGTGCAGGGCTGGAGCGTCGCCGCCGCCGCGCGTGTGCTGCAGCTGCAGATGCCCAGGACCAGCGCGCGCGTGCGCCGCATCGACCTCGACCTGCCCGGCAGCAGCGGCTCCGAGGTGGTCAGCTACCGGCTCGGCCAGGCCAGCGCCCTGCTCGGCCGCCGCCCCAAGGACATCCCGATCCGCGACGTGTCGCGCATCGTCAGCGTGTCGCGCGAGGGCCGCATGCTGGCCTATCGCGACTGGGGCGTGCTGCGCGCGGGCGACTACGTCTCGCTGATCGCCGCGCAGGACGACCTGCCGCTGCTCGACGAGATCTTCAGCGCCCGCTACGACAGCGGCGGCGCCGACGAGCAGCAGTACTTCGGCGAATTCTTCCTCGAACCGGAGGCCCAGGTCTCCGACCTCGCCGCCGCCTACGGCATCGACCTGCCGGCCGGCGCCGCCGACAAGACCCTCGCCGAGTTCCTCGCCAGCTACCTCGACCGCCCGGTGGTCGGCGACCGCCTGCGCCTGGGCGGCGTGGAGCTGACCGTGCGGCGCATGGAAGGCGAGCGCATCATCGAGCTGGGCCTGCGCCTGCCGCACGAGGCGCACGGGTGATCCCGGCACCGCGGCGCCCGCGGCACATGACCGCGCCATCACTTTGAACGCCGCGGCGCGCGGGAGTATGTTCTGCCCGCGTCCGCCACCTGCCTTGCGCGCCGCCTGGAGCGCCCGCATGAACATCACCGAAAGCATCATCGCCACTGCCCTGAGCGGCATCCTGCGGCAGCGCCTGCCGCGCCCGGGCATGTGCATCGGCATGGATACCCTGCATCAGGAATGGCGCAGCACCGGCCTGCGCAGCTCCGACCTGCAGCAGGCGCTGCGCGACCTGGAACGGGCGGACCTCATCAAGACCTCGCCGGCGCAGGCGCGCGGCTATGTCGAGCTCACGCAGTACGGCGCCGAGCGGCTTTTTTCCGCCGCCGCGGCCGAAGCGTCGTGCTGGGATGACGACGTGGCGCTGTACCGCATCCGGCAGCGGCTGCGCGGTGCGCGCGCCGAGCAGCCGCACCGCCGCACCGGCGACCGCGACAGCCCGGCCTGCGGCTGAGCGGCGCTCAGCGCGCCGGCGCCAGGCGCCGCAGCTCGGCGCCGGCGAGCTGGTATTCGACGAAGGCGGACGGGCACTGCGCGCGCGCCTGCTCGAAGCGCTGCCGCGCGGCATCGTGGTCGCCGGCGATCAGGCTGTACTCGGCCAGGTAGGCGCCGGCCTCGCACTGCTGCAGCTGGCGCCGCGCCGGGAGCGGGTCGTCCGCCAGCGCCAGCAGGCGCGCGGCGTCAATGTCGCCCAGCAGGTAGGCGATGACCGGGAACGGCCAGTCCTGCTCCGCCGCACCCGCGGCGGCGCGCAGTTCCGCCGACGCCTCCTGCCCGGCGCGGCGCAACGCCAGGTAGCGCCAGATCAGGCGGTAGCGCCGCTCCGCGGCGGCGTCGCCGCCCATCGCCAGCACGGTGTCGCCGGGCGCGGCCAGCGCGCGGCCGAAGTCGGCGGCGGCTTCGGCGTACTGGCCGGAGAAATAGCGCGCCCGGCCCAGGGCGGAGCGCGTGTCGGCGGTGTCGAGCTTGAGCTGGATGGCCTGCTGGTAGTCGGCGATGGCGGCCTCGTAGTCGCCGTGGTCCAGGTGCGCGCCGGCGCGGTTGAACCAGGCCCAGGCGTTGTGCGGCGACAGGCGCAGGGCGTGGTCGTAGTCGGCGATGGCGCTGCCGGCGTCGCCGCTGGCGCCATACAGGTTGGCGCGGTTGTACCAGGCCACGGCATTGCCCGGCTCCAGCCGCAGCGCCTGCGTGTAGTCGGCGATGGCCAGCTGCAGATTGCCGCTGGCGCGCTGCGCCTGCGCCCGGTACAGGTAGGCCTGCACATAGCGCGGATCGAGGCGCAAGGCCTGGCTGTAGTCGTCGATGGCGCGGGCGTGGTCGCCGAGGTCGCCGTAGACGGCGGCGCGGTTGAACCAGATCCACGGGTCGGCGCCATCCAGGTGCAGCGCGGCGTCGTAGTCGGCCAGGGCCAGCGGGTATTCGTAGCGCGAGCGGTAGACGTTGCCGCGCGCGCACCAGGCGCGGGCGTTGCGCGGGTCCAGGCGCAGCACCTGGTCGAAATCGGCCAGGGCCTTGTCCTTGTCGCCCATCGACCAGTAGGACACGCCGCGGTTGTAGTAGGCCCAGCTATGCTGCGGATCGCGGCGCAGCAGCTCGTTGTAGTCGCCGATCGCCAGATCGTATTCGCCCTCGGCCTGGTAGGCATCGGCGCGGTCGTAGAAGGCGACGCGGCGGTCCTGCTCGGACAGCTGCGGATCGCGGATGGCGGAGGTGTAGAGAACGATGCCGATCTGGTATTGACCCTGGTTCTGCGCACCGATGGCCGCGCCGATATCGCGCAGGCCATCGGCCCGCGCGGCACCGCACAGCAGCAAGACCAGCATCAGTGCGCGGATCATGGCGCGCGCTCCTCCAGCGCCGGGCGTCCGGCCGATCATACCCGGTTCGTCGGCGGGTTCGGCGGCGGGCCTGGCCGGCGCCCCGCCGGGCCGGCCGACCAGCCGCGGCGCCACCCTTAACACTACTTAACCCGTGGCCGCGGCCGGGCCGCGGCACCACGGGCCGCCGCCCGCAACACCCTGCCGCCTCTCGAAATTCCGCGCTGGCGCAAGTGGCCGGCGTGGGCCGGGGCGCGCCGGCGGCGCCGGGGCACCGGCACCAATCGACATTGAAACTGTCATGAATGGGGATGAGAGTAGCTCCGCACGGCGAGCGCGCCCCACGAGCCAGGCAGCGGCGCAGGCCGCCGGCGCGCGACACGGAAGTCAGGCCACCGCAGGAGACATCGCTGATGACCCACACCCCTCGAAGACACGTTTACGCCCATCTCGCGCTGATGGCGATGGCCGCCGCCGCGAGCGCCACCGCGCTGCCGGCGCAGGCGCAGCGCCACTGGCACGACCGCGGACCGCCGGCCTATCGCGGCGGCGGCGATCACCACGGCGGTGATGGCGGCCTGATCGTCGGCGCCTTGCTCGGCGCGGTAGCCGGCGCGGCCATCATCGGCGCCACGCAGGCGCCGCCCGCCGTGGTGTACTCCGCGCCGCCGCCACCACCGCCGCCGGGCGTGGTGTACTACCCCAACAGCTACTACCCGCCCGCCGCGGGGTACTATCCCCCCGCGCCCGCTCCTGGCTACTGAGCCTGCTCCGGCACGGGCACCAGCCGCCCGGCGCCGCGCTGCAGCACCGGCACCCACCCACCATCCAATCCGGGAATCCACACCATGAACCACGTCATCCGCAAAGCCGCCGCGCCCGCCCTGCTGACGCTGGGCCTGTTCGCCAGCTGCGCCTGGGCCCAGGACACTACCGCCGCCACCAGCGCCGGCGCCGCCCCCGCAGCGGCCGCTCCGGCTGCCGCCGCCCATGGCGGCAAGCGCGACCGCGAGGACGTGGTCGAGAAGCGCATCAGCGATCTGCACGCCCAGTTGAAGATCACCGACCAGCAGGCGGCGCAGTGGGACGCCTTCGCCCAGACCATGCGCGACAACGCGCAGAAGACCGATCAGGCCTTCCAGGAGCGCGCGCAGAAGATGTCGAGCCTGAATGCCGATGACTCGATGAAGTCCTATGCCGCCCTGGCGCAGCTGCACGCGGACAACATGCAGAAGCTGGTCACCGCGTTCACGGCCCTGTACGGCGTGCTGTCCGAGCAGCAGAAGGCCACCGCCGACACGCTGTTCCGCAACGAGGGCGGGCACCATCACCACGGCATGCACAAGCCCAAGGCCGCCGCGCCCGCCGCCGGTGCCGCGGCACCCGCGCCTTCCAACTGAGGCAAGGGCGCGCCCCGCTCCCGCCTAAGCCCGGGACAGGGGCCGCCGCTTTGCCTCAGCCCGCGCCGCCAGGGTGGACATCCTGCTGCGCCTGCACGCAGCGCCGGCAGATGCACGACCGGCCGCCATCCTGCTGCGGCGGCAGACGCCGCAGCAGCGCCGGGGAAAACCGCTCCCGCTCGCACCAGCACGGCTGCGCCGGATCGCCGCCGGCGGCCATGCGGCAGTCGTTGCCGCCGCCGCACAGCGGGCAGCGCGTGGAACACTCCGGCGTGACGGGCGAGCTCGGCATGCGCGGCAGTGTACCGCCGGCGCCTGCCCGCCACCCGGCACTGCCGCCGTTTACTGCAGCAGGCCTTCCGCCTTCAGCGCCTCCACCACCTTCGGCCGCTGCGCGACGCGCGCGGCATACTGCTGGATCACCGGCCACGGACCCAGGTCGAAGCCGACCATGCCGGACCAGTTGAGGACGGTGAACAGGTAGGCGTCGGCGACGCTGTACTGCCCGCCCATCAGGTAGGCCCGTCCCTGCAGCTGCGTCGCCAGCCAGTCCAGGCGCTTGGACAATGTCGCCTTCACCGCCTCCTTCCACTCCGGCGCCTGCGCCGCGTTGAACATCGAGCCCATCGGCTTGTGCACTTCGCTGGCGATGAAGTTGAGCCACTCCTGCAGCTTGTAGCGCTCTGCCGAGCCGGCGGCCGGGGCCAGGCCGGCGTCCGGCTTGCGGTCGGCGATGTACTGCACGATGGCCGCGCCCTCGGTCAGCAGCGTGCCGTCATCCAGCACCAGCGCCGGCACATAGCCCTTGGGATTGACCCGGGTGAAATCCTCGCCCGATTCGAGCTTCTTGTTCTTCAGGTCCACCTTGTGCAGCGAGAACGGCAGCCCGGCTTCGAGCAGCGCGATGTGCGGCGACAGCGAACAGGCGCCGGGGGTGTAGTAGAGCTTCATGGCAGGACTCCTCGTAGGTCTGGATCGGGGCTGAAGTGCTTGCGCCGGCGCGCCTCGCGGGGGACCGGGGCGGCTACTTCGGCGCGGTGAAGCATTGCACTTTACTTTCCATTGAACAAGTACATACCTTTTGGTAAGTTTAGGGCGTGAAGACCGACGATCCCTGCGTCAAGGCCAACGTGTTCAGCGCCCAGTGCCCGGCCCGCGCCGTGCTCGAAGTGCTGGCCGAGAAATGGGCGCTGCTGCTGGTGCACAGGCTGGCGCGCGGCCCGGCGCGCACTTCGGAACTGCGCCGGCAGATCGGCGGCATCTCCGAGAAGATGCTGATCCAGACGCTGCGCCGCCTGGAGCGCAACGGCTTCGTCGAGCGCCAGGCTTACCCCGAGGTGCCGCCGCGCGTGGAATACCGGCTGACCGCGCTCGGCGCCTCGCTCAGCGGCCCCATCACCATCCTCGACCACTGGGTCGAGCAGAACCTGCCGCAGGTCGCCGCCGCGCAGCGCGCCTTCGACCGGCAGGCGGCGCGAACATAGCGGAGCATCCCTGGCAGCCGCAGCGGAAACCCTGCGCGTGACAGCGACGAAGGAAGCGGCTGTTGCCAATAAGTGCTAACAAGCCCTGGGGAAACTCCGATCAATTGGACCATCGTCATTCCCGCGTAGGCGGAATCCAGTTTTGCGAAGGCCGGAAATCAAAACTGGACCCCCGCCTACGCGGGGGTGACGAATTGGTCAGAGAGACTCCCTAGAACTTGAGCAGCGCCGCGTGCATGCCGGCGATGCTGACGTCGCAGGTCTTGGCATCGCGGTCGCACAGCGCCTCGATCGGCAGGCCCTCGACGCTGCCGGACATGGCGATGGTGTCCGACCAGATCCAGGACTCGCCGCTTAGCACGTCCCGGCCGTTGACCGAGATCGTCGCCTGGCGCGTCAGCAAGCCGATGCTGACGCGGGCCGACAGCGTGTAGTGGCCGAGCCCGGCCGGCAGCTTCCAGTCGCGGCTGGTGGAATACAGCGTGCCGCAGGCGGACAGCGCCGCCGCCAGGATCACCGCCAGCACCATTCGGGTCTTCATCTTCGCAGGCATGGTTGGGACTGCGCTCATTATGGTCCGTGCCGCCGCCCGCGGCATCCCACCAGCCGCACCGGCCCCGGGCGGCCATCCAAGTTCGGAGAATCGGAACGGACCCGCCGAGCCCCTCGGCTGCGTGCGGCTCATCGCCTTTCTCTCAGCCCGTCTGGTGATAGACAGGCCAGTAATCCTGGATTTTGCCGCCGCGCAGGGTTACCAGATCTCCAAACTGGAGCAGCACCCCTTCGATGATGACCGGGCGCATGAAAACATGATCTCCGACCTTGAGTCCCACCGCCGGTGAGGCGTTGACAACTTCCTGGTTGGCGCTGTGCCCGATCAGCTTGTTGAATTGCATACCTTTGGGCGCTTCATATTCCGCGAGCCAATAGCCGCCCTCGTAGTAGTAGGTTTCGCGCTGGTTCACATCCCACCAGGAAAAGACCTTCGACCTTCCGTCGATTGCCGGCACCATGATCGGTCCGGTCGCTTTGAGAACCGGCGTGGCGATAAAGGCAGCCGGAACATGCTCGGCGAGCGTTTCGATGTCGTAGTGCGTAGGCTTGAGCATGGCGGTGCCGACGCAGCATTCGGTGCTGATTTTCTCCGCTTCGTGCAGGCGGTAGCTGGGGCTGCCGCCGGTGTTGAGCGTCAGGCCGTCTTTCCAAAGCCCCGGATACTGCCCGCGCGCGAAATCAACAAACCCCTGGTAGATCGCCATTGCTTTTTCCAACAGCTCACGCGGCGTGCCGAGGATGTGCGGGATGCCCCCCAGTCCCACCTGTGCGTCGTAGCCCATGAAACCGGAGAATTCCAGCTGCTGCGGATTGGCGGCGATGATATCCAGCATCTGGCCCAGTATGGCGGTGTTGTCAACGCCGCCACGGTGAAGCCCCACGTCGATCTCGATGTTGGCGCGCAGCCTCGTCCCCAGGCCCTTTGCCATCTGCAGGTATTCCTGCAGACGCAAGGGCGTATCGAACAGCCATTGCAGTTGCCGCGCCGGATCGAATGTGCCTTTGAGCTTCCTGAAAAACAACTCTGCCGACTGCACCGGCAGAGGCTTGCCCATCAGGATGTCGTAATCCGGAAAGATGTCCGTGTCGATATTCAGGAACGGCTGGTGAAAAGACATCAGCCGCTTCGTGCCCGCGCGTTTGGCGATGTAGTCGATCAGCGAATGGCAAGGCAGCGTCTTCTCGACGATACGCAAATGCTTGCCGCCGCGCCCGAGGCTCTGGATGACCAGGTCGAGGTTCCGGTCCATGCGATCCAGATCGATAACCATGCACGGCCGCATCGGCCCGTTTTTCTGCAGCTCGTCATTCAGAGCGCGGAAATAGTCGTTGTATGGCGCGCCATGATCTCGCGGGCGGCC
Source organism: uncultured Nevskia sp. (assembly GCA_964451925.1). Taxonomy (GTDB): domain Bacteria; phylum Pseudomonadota; class Gammaproteobacteria; order Nevskiales; family Nevskiaceae; genus Nevskia. Next base: position 27,337 of record CAYVKA010000057.1, read on the forward strand.
AAGGCCGATGGCGCCTGCGACCGCTGCTGCGACACTGCCAAGAAGCATCTGCCGTCGTTTCATCCGAGCGCTCCAGCTTCGAGCCAACGCGTGAATGCCGCCAGCCGGACTTTAGGTTGCCGAAAAGTCCCAGAGCTTGACTTTCGACGCCACAGAACAGGGCCCCGTTCCGGAACGCTTGGATGCCGCACCGCGGTGGGTGTCGCCTTTTCGGCAGCAGCTATGTTGGCCGCAGGCCGCACCCGGCTTGCGGCAACTACCTAGCGGCTTGCGGAAAACCCGGATTGTCGCCGCACGCCGGAAGCGGAATAGTGGCCCCAGGTCAACGGGAGTCATGCCATGGATTTCGTCAACAAGGTGGAAGCGCTGCGGCTGGAGATCCGTTATCCCAGGCATCTGGCGCAGCTGCTCAGCGTGCAGTTCGACGAACACAGCGTGCGGGTTCGCGCACCTGCGACCAGCGGCCTGCGCTGGAACCAGCGCTTCGCCTGGTGTGACGTGGCCAGCGCCTGCTATGTGCACGGCGAACCCGGCAGCGGCAACATCCTGTTTGTCGACCTGCGCGATCGCGGCGAGCCGGCGCGGGTGCCGATGCACGCGCCCGGCGCCGAAGACTTCTACTCGCAGCTGATCAGCCGCGGCATCTTCCCCTTCGTCGCCCGGCGCGCCCGTGGCGAGGCCGCCGTGGCGCGGCGCCTGCAGGCCCCGCTGCTGCCGCGCAGCGGCAGCCCGGCGCAGCGCTCCCAGGCCGTGATGCTGGCGGACTGAAGCCGCCGCCTGCCCCCTCTCTCCCCAGAAAGGCCCCCTGCCTTTCCTTGCGCCCCTGCCATGCAGGGGCTTTTTTTTTGCGCCGCGGGCGGGATCCGACTGTGACGCAGTTCCAGAACGCGCCCGCCGGCGGCGCCTAGCATGGGCCGGGAACAGACCGGGGGACACGCCGCATGGACCGACTCGCCGCCGCCAAGAACGCGCTGCTGATCATGTACGCCTGGGACATGTGCGCCGCCAACCTGCGCAACCTGGCGCCCGACCCGGCCCGGGTCAGCGCCGCCGGCTGGACCGTCGCCGGCTTCATTTCAGGCTCGGACGACATTCTGCGCAGCGGCCTGGGCCTGCGCACCGCCATGCTGGGCGGCAGCAGCGATCCCCAGGACCGGGTCTGCTACGGCTACGCGGCCAGACGTAACAACCAGTACGTTGCAGTGATCCGCGGCACCGATGGCGCCGAGGAATGGGGTGACGACTGCGACTTCCTCATGACCGCGCACCCCGACGCCGGCCTGGTCGACCAGGGCTTCTGGAGCATCTACGACACGATGAAATTCCGCGACCTGGCGGGCAACGAAAGCCGCCTGGCCGATGGCATCAAGGCCGCCGCCGGCGCCGCGCCGGTGATGGTGCTGGGCCATAGCCTCGGCGCCGCGCTCGCCACCTACCTGACGCTCGAACTGAACCTGGAGCAGTGCCCGGCCAGCGCCTGCCTGTTTGCCTCACCGCGCACCGGCAACCAGACCTTCGTCGATTTCTTCGAAAGCAAGGTGGCGAACTACGACCTGTTCAACTACGAGCGCGACGTGGTGCCCACGGTGCCGTTCAACGACGTGCTGCACTTCTCGAACTACCACCCGCTGGCGCAGGCCAAGACCATCCCGGCGGCCGGCGCCTCGGCCGCCATCCAGGACAACCCCGGCTGCAATCACCACCTGATCTGCTACACCGCCCTGCTCGACCCGGACGCCTACAAAAGCGCCCTGTCCGATCCCGCCTGCACCGGCGACGACCACAGCTGCGCCCAGTGCGTGCTGAGCACCAGCGCCTGAGCCGGGGAGCGCGGGCGGCTGACGTTCGCAAGCTCGCCCCAACCTGCAACCACCGTGGATGACTGACAATGCAACGACAGAGGTTTCCAAGCAATGCGCCAGGTCCGTTCTATGTCGTCAACGGCGAGTGCATAACTTGTATGTTGCCCGAGTCCGAGGCGCCAGAACTCATGGGCTTCGACCAGGCGCAGCAGCACTGCTACTTTCAGAGGCAGCCAGCGACAGCGGAGGAAACGGAAAACGCTATCGTAGCCGTAGCAGTGGCATGCTGTTCGGCGCTTCGTTACGCCGGCGATGACCCTTCGACAGTTCAGCGATTGAAGGCTTTACAAAGCACTGAGCAGTGTGACGCCTTGGAGCAGAACAACGCTTCCAGATGACCACGCTCGGCCCGTTGCAGTCGGTCGCGGCCGGCGGCTTTCCGGCGATAAAATTGGTGGAAAGATGTCTCTAATTTCGATTGGCGCGGCCGGGTTGATCTTGACGCTAGACGTCATCGCATCGCTGCTCGTACTTTTCAGTAATTCACACACCGGGTCTCAGAAACTATTGCAGCTGTTGCTGATCTGGGTCATCCCCCTACTCGGCGCAACCGTAGTACTTGCTTTCGTTGTCGAAGATCGGCGCGCCAACAAGGTTCTTAGTCGCGATAATTTCGATCCGCCAGAGAATCCCCCCGGGATCGGGATGACCGGCGGGTCGTGATCGGCCCGTTGCAGACCGTCACCAACGGCCGCTGTCGGGTAGTCTAGTCAGTATCCCAGTCACGCAGTTGGTAGGGGGCCTCATGTTGGAGTGGAATCGGCAGCGCGTTCAAAATCTCACAGGCACTGAGATATGGCTGTTCATCGTTGCACGCGTTCTACTCGGTTTCGGGCTTGGAGCACTAGCCATGGCTTACCTCCCATCGGCAACGTCTTATATTGCATGGCCAACGCTTATCATCGGGACTGTCTTGTTTGTCTTGGCCTCAAAGGGTTTGTTTCGTGCCCCAACATCGCGCCATTAGGCAGCTCGAGTAGGGCGGATTGGCGCTAACCCGCCCGCGAGCTGCCAGTCGCCAACGACAGGTATGCGGCAGTACGATTGAGCGCCCATAGGACAGAAGATGCTCATGCAAGAATCCAGGAAGCGCAAAGCGACCTTAGCCGACCGATTCTGGCTATTCGTGGGTTGCGGCTTGTTGGGATTCATAACATCGTATGTCATCTACCTAAAGGCGTTTGGTCCAGAGCCGGCACATTTCTGGCTCGTGACATTCCCAATAGCCTTTGGCGCCTGCTGCGGACTGGGAGGTGTGATTTGGCCAGACCATCTCTTGGACTTCTTGGGCCAGATATGGGGTGCATAGCAGGCGTGGGGAGCGCACCATACGCTGTCGGCCCGAAGCCGTCGCTCATGAGTGGCAGCTTTGGGGTAGCCTAAGAGAATGAAGAAGCCGAGAAGACTATCACTGGTGCGGTTCGAGCCACCACGCGGGGCAAAGTACCCGTTGAAGGCGCAGGGCACATACATCTTTCTTGGCGAACTGACCAATATGCCTGGTCACTGTGCTGTCGCGGAGCACCCTGTTGGTAGAGTCTTTTCAGGATTCCACACGGAGCATTTTGTAGAGATAAAGTCTGATTCCGTGTAGGGATAAAACGGTACAGGCCACTGCCGGCCCATTCCTGCCGCTCACGACCGCCAGCTTTTGGGTAGCCCGCGTAGGTTGGGGTGAGCTTGCGAACCCCAACGCTTGCCTGGCCGGAGTGGATGTT
>CAYVKA010000058.1:0-10000 GCA_964451925.1 uncultured Nevskia sp.
CCAGCTGTGGAAGGTGCAGGAGGCGCAGCTGCTGACGGTGCCGTTCGTGCCGACCATCAGCGGCATCCCGGAAATCATCTACGACCTGCAGAGCGGCCGCTACTTCATCACCGCGCTGTCCAACGAAGACAAGATCACCGACTTCAAGATCGACTTCAAGGACGACTACTTCTCGCCCAACAACCTCAACCACAAGTCGCAGACCAAGTAAGTCTGTGGCGGGAGCGGTCGCATGAATCGTCCCGGCAAGCCCAGGGGAATGCTGGCCGGTGCGGCAGGAGTGGCGCTGACGCTGCTCCTGTCGTGCCCGGCCGGCGCGCAGAACCAAGACAACAGCGACGACACCGGCACCGACACCACCCTGGTGCCGGTGCCGGCCAGGCCGGCGCCGCGGGCGATATCGTCGCTGATGCTGGACCTGGCCCGTGCCGGCACGGGCTGGGTGGCGGTGGGGCAACGCGGCAACATCCTGATTTCGGCCGACGGCAACCAGTGGCAACAGGTGCCGGCGCCGGCCGACACCACGCTGACGCGCGTGCGCTTCCTCGACGCCACGCACGGCTGGGCCATCGGCTACGACGGCACCATCCTCGGCACCGAGGATGCCGGCAAGACCTGGAAGCTGCTGCAGTTCGACGCCGCCTGGGGCAAGCCCTATTTCGACATCCTGTTCTTCGACGCCGGCAACGGCCTGCTGGCCGGCGCCAACGGCACGCTGAAGAAGACGACGGACGGCGGCAAAACCTGGGATACGGTCAACAGCGACGCTTTCGCCGACACGCCCAACCTGTACAACCTGACCACGCTCGGCGACGGCAGCCTGCTGCTGGCCGGCGAGCGCGGCTTCCTGGCGCGCTCCACCGACAAGGGCGCCAGCTGGGTGCAGCTCAAGTCGCCCTACACCGGCTCGTACTTCGGCGCGCTGGCCACCGGCGGGTCCGGCGTATTGGTCTTCGGCCTGCGCGGCAACGCCTTCTACGCCGCGGATGTCGCCAAGGCGGCGCCGCTCAGCGCCAAGGAACTGGCGGCGATGCACGCGGCCGCCTCGGACGCGGAGAACCCCGGCAACAGCGAGAACCCGGTCAGCGAGGTGTCCGGCTGGGTGCATCTGCAGCACGACGACACCGAGCCGCTGTTCGGCGGCACGCTCGGCGCCGACGGCCGCATCCTGCTGGTCGGCCAGAACGGCCGCGTGATGCAGGCCGACCTGGCCGCGGCGGCGCTCAAGCGCCTGCCGCTGAGCACCGAGTTGAACATGAACGCGGCGCTGGCCGATGGCGGCTCGCTGGTGACGGTGGGCACTTCGGGAATCAACCGCCTCAAGCTGCAATGACGGCCTGAGGCAGCGGCAATTCTTCAGGCGCGAGAGCGGCTCCGCTGCACTCGCCGCCCGAACTACGACACAGATGGCTTAGGGAGCACGGCGCATGGCAGGCAAGGCAATCACGGGACCGGTCGCGGACGCCATTCTGCGCGCAGTCGAGCCGCTCATTTACACGCGGCGGCACCTGACCCACATCATCCTGATCCTGCTGACGCTGTTCTTCGGCGTGCAGACCATGCGCCTGCAACCGGACGCCGGCTGGCTCAAGACGGTGCCGCTGGATCACCCCTACATGCAGAAGTTCCGCCAGTACTACAAGGACTTCGGCGGCGCCAACACGGTGCTGGTGGCGCTGATCCAGGACAAGAGCAAAGGCGAGATCTACAACCCGCAGTTCATGGACGCGCTGCAGCACGCCACCGACGACGTGTTCTTCCTGCCCGGTGCGGACCGCGCCCGCGTCATGTCGATCTTCACCCCCAATCTGCTCTACGTGGAGAACGTGGAAGGCGGCCTGGCCGGCTCCACCGTGATCCCGCACGACTACCAGCCGACACCGGAGGTGTTGCAGAAGGTCAAGTCCAACGTCTCCAAGGCGCAGGCCATCGGACGCTTTGTCACCAATGACCAGCGCGGGGCGCTGATCATGACCGAATTGCTGGAGCGGGTGCCGGCAGAACAGGCTCCTGCCGACGCTGCCGGCGGCGAGGCCGCGCCGGCGGCCGGCGCTGAGGGTGCGGCGGCAGCCGATGGCGCGGCGGCAGCGGCGGCCGCCCCGCCCGCCGCCGACTACAGCCAGCGCATCACGCTGGCCACCCAGGACAAGGTGACGGCCGCCGTCGAGCAGTTCCGCGAGAAGGTGTTGCACGTCAAGAGCGACCCCACCCGGCTGGATTACAACAAGGTCGGCGCCTACCTGGAAAAGCTGCGCGCCAAGTACGAGAAGGACGGCATCCGCGTCAGCATCATCGGCTTCGCCAAGATCGTCCACGACATGACCAATGCCGCGCTGCAGGTTGCCGGCTTCTTCATGCTGACCCTGGTCATCACCGGCATCCTGCTGTGGATCTATTGCGGCTCGTTCAAACTGGGCCTGATCCCGCTGGGCTCGTCCATCGTGGCGGTGATCTGGGAGATGGGCGCGCTGCGCTGTTTCGGCTTCGGCATGGACCCGTTCGCCATCCTGGTGCCGTTCCTGATCCTGGCGGTATCGGTGTCGCACGGCGTGCAGTACGTCAACGCCTGGGTCGACGAGGTGCACCACGGCAGGAACAGCTACGACGCCTCGCTGGAAACCTTCCGCCGCCTGGCCATCGCCGGCACCATCGCGCTGCTCACCGACGTCGCCGGCTTCGCCACCATCTACCTGATCAAGATCGAAACCATCCGCGAGATGTCGATCAATGCGGTGCTCGGCGGCCTGGCCATCATCGTCGCCAACAAGATGTTCGTGCCGATCTGGCTGACCATGATCCGCCTGAAGAACGTCGACGCCTTCATCGAGCGCCAGAAAAAGAAGGACGCGGTGCTGGACAAGGCCTGGTGGTGGCTGTCCGGCGTGACCCAGCCCAAGGTGGCGACGGCGATCCTGGTGTGCTGCGGCGCGGTGCTCGGCTGGGCCTTGTGGGGCAAGCAGGACCTGAAGATCGGCGATGCCATCAAGGGCGTGCCGGAGCTGCGCCCGGACTCGCGCTTCAACCAGGACTTCAATGCCATCACCAACAACTTCCAGATCGCCGTCGACCAGTTGAAGGTGATCGCCGAGTCCAAGCCCAACGGCTGCGTCGACTACCAGCTGATGAACCAGGTCGACCGCTTTTCCTGGCACATGGACAACACCCCGGGCGTGGCTTCGACGCTGTCGATGCTGACCCTGGCCAAGCTGGCCTACCAGGGTCTGTCCGAAGGGCGCCTCAACGCGCTGGTGCTGCCGCGCAACCACTTCGCGCTGGCCCAGGCCACCGCGCTGGTGCCGACGAGCTCGGGCATGCTCAACGACGACTGCGACGCCATCGCCGTCTACATGTTCACCAAGGACCACAAGGCCGAGACCATCGCGCGCATTGTCGACGAAGTGAAGAAATTCAACGAGGAGAACCGCAAGGATTTCTTCGCCCGCACCAAGGACGTCGACCCGGCTTACTGCGACGCGCAATACAGCACCTTCCAGGGCCTGAAGAAGGCGCAGGACGACGTGATCCGCTTCGGCGAGTCCGGCGAGACGCCCGACCCGGCCAGGCTGACCGACGCGCAGGCGCGGCAGAAGGAGCTGCAGGGCAAGTATGACGGCATGTCCAAGGACTGCCCGGTCAACTTCGCCCTGGCCACCGGCAACGTCGGGGTGATGGCCGCCACCAACGAGGTGGTGGAAGCGCAGGAAGGCCGCGTGGTGCTATGGGTCTACGTGGTGATCCTGGCCCTGCTGTGGCTGTGTTTCCGCAGCTGGCGCGGCATCGTCTGCATCGTGCTGCCGCTGGGCCTGGTTTCGGTGATGGGCTACGCAGTGATGGCGGCGCTCAACATCGGCATGAAAGTGGCCACGCTGCCGGTACTGGCGCTGGCGGTGGGCATCGGCGTCGACTACGGCATCTACGTCTATGGCGTCATGGCCGGCGGCTTCGCCGAAGGCAAGTCGCTGCGCCAGGCCTACTTCGAGACGCTGCGCGGCACCGGCAAGGCGGTGATCTTCACCGGCATCACCCTCGCCGCCTCGGTCCTGACCTGGCTGATGTCGCAGCTGCAGTTCCAGATCGACATGGGGCTGCTGCTGCTGTTCATGTTCACCGCCAACATGCTCGGCGCGATCCTGGTGCTGCCGGCCATCGCCTGCTTCCTGCACCCGGAGCGCTCGCCCAACATGGGCGCGGAGCCGTCGACGCGCATTCCGCAACATTCGGAGGGCGGCGGAGCGGGCTGAAAGCGGCGGCGACCTTCAGCGGCCTGTCATTCCCCGCGAAGGCGGGAATGCAGGGCGTGGTGGGTTGGGACCGGTCAGCGCCCCGCCTGGCTAGCCTTTGCGTGATGCCGCGCCGACGATCGCACTGAGCGTATCGGCGGTGGCCTTGCCGTTCTGCCCCGGCGCCATGGCGCGCTTCTGTTCGCGGTACTGCACCGGCGTCATGCCGGACCAGCGCTTGAAGGCGCGGTAGAAGGTGCTGGGCTCGGAGAAGCCGGTGAGGTAGACGATGTGCTCGATCGGCTCGTCGGTGCTGCGCAGCAGCTTGCGCGCCAGCGCGTAGCGGAAGTCCGACAACAGCTGGCTGAAGCTGGTGCCGGCGCGGGCCAGCTCGAAGCGCAGGCGGCGCGCCGGTACATCCAGTTCCTGCGCCACGTCCTCCAGGTCGCACTGCTCCAGTTCCAGCTTCTGCGAGAACACGGTGCGGATGCGCTCGATCAGATCCTGGCGCTCGATGCTGGACAGGCGCTTTTCGGCCAGCTCCTCGTGCAGGCGCAGCAGGTCCGGATCCCAGCGCGGCGAGCGGTAGTCGAGCAGCGCGGGGTCGAAATAAATCTCGTTCTGCTCCGCCTCGAACTCCACCGGGCAGCCGAACACGCGCTCATAGTCGGCCAGCTCGGCGCGCTGGGTGCAGCGCAGGCGCACGCGCAACGGCGTGGCGTTGCTCTCGGTGACGGAACGGGCGAACTGCATCGCCTCGTACACCACGCAGATTTCGGTATGGCGCAATTGCGGCGCCTGCAATGCGGCGCCGACCACGGTGAAGCGCGAGCCTTTCTCGTCCTCCACCAGGCGCACGTTGAGGGCGTCGCTGACCAGGCGCAGGTACTTCAGCGCGCGGTGGCAGCCGTCGCGGAACGTGGGGCTGCTGAAGAACAGGTATTCGATGACCTCGCCGCGGTACACCGGCAGGTGCGGACACAGGTGCAGCCCGATGTCGGGATCGCCGGTGACGGCTTCGACGATCTCCCAGAAGAAGGCCTGCAGGCGATGGGGAGTGCGCAAGTCCTTTTGCGTCAGCTTGTCGGCGTGATAACCCAGCCGGGTGTAGATCGCTGCCACGTCCAACCCGGCCTTGACCATGCCGGCATGAACGATTTGCAGGAGGACTCCAGAATCCCGCATCCTCTCTCCTTGGTTTCTTGGTGAAAGTAGTGGCGCTTCGGCCAATCCTGTCCGGCACTATAGTTTGCCGGAGCGCCAGGCGGCAAACCCTCCGGGGTCAATGCCGAACCAGGCTTTGCCGATTACGGTTAAAGATTAATCATATCGCCTATTTGTGCGCTGCGGCAAAGTTGACTTCCCGGCGCAGACCGCCCGGCGCATGAACGATGTTTCCCAACCCCCGGCCCGCACGCTATGAATGCCCGACAGGCTTACCCGCATTTCCAGACCATCACCACGCGCTGGAAGGACAACGACATCTACGGCCACGTCAACAACGTGGAGTACTACAGCTACTTCGACACGGTAATCAACGCTTGGCTGATTCGTGAAGGCGGCCTCGACATCCATGGCGGCGCGTCGATCGGCGTCTGCGCCGAATCGCACTGCCGCTTTCTCGATTCGCTGGCCTTCCCCGACAACGTCGATGCCGGCCTGCGCGTAGCCAAGCTGGGCAATTCCAGCGTGCGTTACGAGATCGGGCTGTTCCGCGCCGGCGCCGACACGCCGGCGGCGGAAGGCTGGTTCGTACACGTCTTCGTCGACCGCGACGGGCGCCGGCCACAGGCCATCTCCGGCAGGCTGCGCAGCGCCCTGGAGCGGCTGCAGATGAACGGAGCGTCATCATGAGCGCCGCGCTGCAGGTGCGCGGCGCGGTGTTGCGCGAGATGGGCCTGCCGGCGCCGTATGCGCAGTCGCGGCCGCTGCGCATCGAGACGCTGCGGCTCGATCCGCCCGGCCCGGGCGAGCTGCTGGTGAAGGTGCGAGCGGCCGGCCTGTGCCATTCCGACCTGTCGGTGATCGACGGCTCGCGTCCGCGGGTGATGCCGATGGTGCTGGGCCACGAAGCCAGCGGCGAGGTGCTGCAATGCGGTGCCGGCGTCGCCGATTTCACCCCCGGCGACCATGTGGTGTTTTCCTTCGTTCCTTCCTGTGGCCACTGCAACCCCTGCGCCAGCGGCCGTCCCGCGCTGTGCGAGCCGGGCGCGGCGGCCAACACTGCCGGCACCCTGCTGTCCGGCACGCGGCACTGGCACGGCCAGGGCGAAGCCCCCCTGCACCACCACCTCGGCGTATCCGGCTTCAGCGAGATGACGGTGGTGTCGGCACGTTCGGCGGTCAAGGTCGATGCGCGGCTGCCGCCGGAAATCGCCGCGCTGTTCGGCTGTGCCGTGATGACCGGCGTCGGCGCGGTGGTCAACACCGCCCGTGTCGCCGTCGGCGAGAGCGCGGCGATCTTCGGCCTCGGCGGCGTGGGCCTGGCGGCCCTGCTCGGGGCACAGGCCAGCGGCGCCTATCCGATCGTCGCCATCGACGTGCTGCCGGCCAAGCTGGAACTGGCGCGGCAGCTGGGCGCCTCGCATCTGGTCCATGCGCGCAACGAGGACGTGGTGGCCTCGGTGCGCGCCGCCACCGCCGGCGGCGCCCATCACGCCATCGAGACGGTGGGCAGCGAAGTGGTGCTGGCCCAGGCCTACGCCGCCACCCGGCGCGGCGGCACCACCGTCACCGCCGGCCTGCCGCATCCGCAGAAGATGTTCTCGGTGCCGGCGGTCAGCCTGGTGGCGGAGGAGCGCACGGTGAAAGGCTCATACATGGGTTCCGCAGTGCCTTCGCGCGACCTGCCGCGCTATATCGCTCTGTACCAGGCCGGGCGCCTGCCGGTGGACCGGCTGCTGACGCATCGGCTGAAGCTCGAAGAAATCAACCAAGCCTTTGACCGGCTGGCCTCGGGCGAAGCGGTGCGGCAGGTGATCGTGTTCGATTGAGTGCTGCAGAGCACCGCGCTGGCGATGACAACAACCAGACCGCCTACTCTTCGCGCTCCACCATGACGCGCAAGCGCTGCAGCGCCTCATCCCACTGCTCCGAGATCTGCGCCAGATAGCGGCTGGCCTCGGCCAGCCGCCGCGTCTGCAGTTGCCAGATGCGCTCGCGGCCAGCGCGGGTACTGCGCACCAGACCGGCCTGCTCCAGCGCGCGCAGATGCTTGGTGACCGCCTGGCGCGACACGGCCGCGCCGTCGGTCAGGCGCACGATCGACAGCGGGCCGCCGTCGCCGAGCCTGGCGATCAGGCGCAGCCGGGCGGCGTCGCCCAGCGCAGCGAACAAGGGTGCGGCCTCGGCCAGACGGGCCGGCGCGGCATGCTGTCGTGACATGGTGCAGGGACCCCGTTCAGCCCTGCGGAAGCAGCGCCAGGTATTTCTCGATCAGCTTCACCTGGTGCGACCAGCCGCCGTCATTGGCGGCGAACGCCGCCGCACGGCGCGCCAGCGGAATGCGGTCGAAACCGGACTCGGTGATGGTCAGCAATGTGCCGCCTGGCACTTCCTCCAGCTCGAACACCACCAGCGTGGTCGGCTCGCTGGAATAATCCACGGCCGCGTCGATGGCATAGGGGTGCCAGCGCACGGCCAGGCGCCGCATCGGCTCGACGCTTTCCACCAGCCATTCGAACGCCTTGCCCTCGTGCGGCTGTTGCAGCCTGGCCACCTCGGCGTCGACCGTGGTCGGCACGATCCTGCCGCCGAGCCGGGCCCCCGGCACGAAAGGCCCGTCAAAAGCCACGCCGAACCAGCTGCCGAACTGGCGATGATCGCTGATGGCACGCCAGACGCGCTCGCATGGCGCGCGCAGCAGGATTTTCTTCTCGATGCGATCAGTATCCATAGGCAACCTCCAGGTTGCCTTTTTATAGCACCGCACAACACAAAGAGCAACCACAGGGTTGCCCTTTCAGCATACCTGGCCGCCGCGATCGCAAGAGCCCGTGACAAAAAAAAGGCGGTCACGTGTCGCCACGTGACCGCCTGGGTATCTACTGCGTGCCGGTCAGTTCAGCAGGATCTTGAACTCGACGCGGCGGTTCTGCGCGCGGCCCGCCTCGGAGCTGTTGGACACCAGCGGCTTGGTTTCGCCGTAGCCCTGGGTGGTCATGCGGCCAGCGTCGATGCCCTTGCCGATCAGGTACTGGCGCACCGACTCGGCGCGCTGCTGCGACAGCGTCAGGTTGAACGCCGGCGAGCCGGTGCTGTCGGTGTGGCCGCCGATCTCGACGCGGATGTTCGGCTGGCCCTTCAGCGCGGCGGCAATGCCGTCGAGTACCTTGGTGGCCTGGCCGGTGAGCACCGCCGAACCGGTCTCGAAATTGACGTTCTGCAGCACGATGGTCTGCTCCACCGCGCAGCCCTTGGCGTCGACCTTGACGCCAGGCGGCGTGTTCGGGCACTGGTCGAGGTCGTCGGGCACGCCGTCGCCGTCAGCGTCGTTGCCGTTCTCCACCGGGCAGCCCTTCTCATCGACCTTGGTGCCGGGCGGCGTGCCGGGGCACTGGTCGAGGTTGTCGGGCACGCCGTCGCCGTCGGAATCGGTCATGCAGTCCTTGCGGCCGGTGACCGGGTTGACCACGGCCAGCGCGCACTCCGGCTGGGCCGGAGAGGCCGCCTGGTGCGGCTTGAAGAACGGCGTCAGCGGAATCTGCAGGCCGATGTTGATATGCCAGTCGAACAGCGCGTACTGGCCGGTGCCGACCGAGTCGCCGTGGTTGAGCTGGCCGATCACGCCGCCCTCGGTACGCACCGCCCAGCCCCAGTCCCAGGTGCCGACATGCAGCGGGAACAACAGGCCGCCGCCGGCATCCAGGCCGATGTGGTTGTGCTTGGTACCGCGCACGTCGTCGAGGACGTAGCCGGGGCCGCCGAGCACGAACGGCTTGAAATTCGGCAGGTACTTCTGGTCAAAGCCGAACAGGCCGAAGTCGTAGACGTAGTTGGCGAAGACGCCGTTGAGGTAGTCGTCCTTGCCGTCGATGTTGCGCTTGCGGCTCAGGCCGGTGTAGTTCAGCTCGATCGCGCTGTGCTCGGTCAGCGGCATGCCGCCACCGACCTTGAAGCCCAGGCCGTTGTCCGAATCGCGGCTGTGGCTGCTGATCTCGTAGTCGAAGGCGCCGGTGGCGTACGGAATGTCGTAACCGTCGGTGTTGACGGCGGCGGCCTGTTGCGCCCAAAGCGCGCCGGCAGCCAGCAAGCCCCACAGTATCTTGCGCATCTCTAGTCTTTCCCCTTCCGGTGGACTGATTTTATCCCTGCAGCACCGGCATTCTAGCGGATCATGCCGGGCAACTCCCAGCGCAAAACCGTAAAGGACAGGTAAAAAGAGCCCAGTCCCCGGTGATCGCCGCCTCAGCCGCGCCGCAGCGCCCTGGCGCACTCGCCGATGAAGGCCGGGCCGCGGTAGATGAAGCCGGTATAGATCTGCACCAGGTCGGCGCCGGCATCGCGCCGCGCCACGGCGTTGGCGCCGCTGAGGATGCCGCCCACTCCGATCAGCGGGTAATCCGGCCCCACCGCCTGGCGCAGGCGGCGCAGTACCCGGTCGGCCAGCGGCCGCAGCGGTGCGCCCGACAGTCCTCCGGCCTCGGCTGCCAGCGCGCGGTGCTCGACGCCGCTGCGGCTGGTGGTGGTGTTGGTGGCGATGAGGCCGTCGATGCCGCGTTCACGCGCGGTCTGGGCGATGTCCAGCAGCTGCGCCTCGTCCATGTCGGGGGCGATCTTGA
>CAYVKA010000058.1:15000-30464 GCA_964451925.1 uncultured Nevskia sp.
CGCCCTGTCCGCCGTGACGCGCGCGCTTTATAGTCCGGATACCGGGGCACGCGCCGCCTCCGGCATGCGTCTTGCTCGAAGCAATGGCACAAAATACGAACCGGCACCGACCGGATCGGGGGCGCTCTCAGGGAGTGGTCTCAAAATGAACAGATTTGTCATGGGTGCGGTCATCGCTTTGACCGTCGGCATGCTGAGCTATGCGACTCTGGTGGCTTCGTCCGGCCGCACGCCGGTTGCCGCGGCAGCAGCGGCGCAGCCACAGCGCAGCGCGGCCGACATCGCAGCGCGCGACCGCATGGCGCAGCTGGTGGCGGAAGTGGCGGCGCGCACGGCCGCGCAGACGGCGAAGAGCGTGGTGATGAATCACCTGCAGGCCCATCCGGGGCCTGAGATGGCCGAAGAAAAAACCGCCAGCCGCTGATTTTTCCTAGATATTTGGGTAAAGTCGCGGTATCGCATCAAGCGCGCGCGGGGCGCGTGTCCTGATCGCGCCTGACGGTCCGGCGGAAAAATTATTCGTGCCCGGCGGCATGGTGCTGCCGGCCGGGAACCACCACACGTGAAGCAGCAGGAATCGAGGCTCTGGGGGCTTTTGCAATGACATTCACTCGTGTCGGCGTCATCGTAGTCATCACCGCGATCGCGGTTTACTTTGGGCTCAACCTGCTGTTGCCGCGCAATACGGCGGAGCAGAAAGCCGCCGCCGGCACCACGGCCGACCAGGTATTCAGCTCCAGCACCGCCAACACCCCGGCCGCGCCGGCCACGAGCTCCGCCCCCTCCGCCCCCACCGCCGCCGCACCTTCGGCCGAGCAGCAGGCCGCCGCCGAGCAGCAGGGCAACACCACGGCCGCCGCTCCGGCCAGCACCACGCCGGCTCCGGCAGCCGCTGAAGGCAGCAGTTCCAGCGGCGCGGCGGCAGCGCCCGCCAATGCGCAGGGCCTGAGCGAAGAAGAGGCGCGCAAGATCGCCGAGGAAGTCGGCCGCAAGGTGGCCACCCAGGTGGCGACGTCCGCGGTACAGGGCAACCCGCAGCCGCAGACGGCGGAGCCCGCACCGGCTGCCGCGTCTGCCGCCTCCGGTAGCAGTTCCGGCAGCGCCGAGCCGGCGCCCCCCGCCCCGGCTGCCGCCGAACCGGCCGCTGCCGAGCCGGCCGCAGCGGCCGAACCAGCCGCAGCGCCTGAAGCCGCCGCTACACCCGCGACGACCCCGGCGCCAAAGAAAACCAAACATGCCGCGGCTGCGGGCGCCGCTCCGGCCAAGGCCGCCAAGACGCATACGCGTACGGCCGGCGAGCAGTCGACCGATGCCATCACCACCTGGTGGCCGGCGGTCGACAAGCAGAACGACAACCAGCTCAACCTGGTCTATGCCGGTGAAGCCGCGTTCGACAAAGCCGCCGTGCTGCTGTTCTCGGACAACATCGGCAACGCCGCCACCGCCGCCAGCCATATCCAGATCCTGGACAGCACCGGCAAGCCCGCGGCCGGCCAATGGGAAGTCAGCCCGCAGAACGCGCGCATGCTGATCTTCAAGACCAAGCCGGGCCGCTACACCGTGATCCTGGCAGCGGAGCTGGCCGGCCTGTCGGGCAAGACCCTGGGTACCGGCCTGCACGGCCCGGTCTACGTGCACTGAGCGGCCCGGGCCTGCCGCGCGCGTGACCAGGCTGGTGCTGGTGCGGCACGGACAGGCCTCGTTCGGCGCACGCAACTACGACGAGCTGTCCGCCATCGGCGAACGCCAGGGCACGCTGCTGGGCGAGCACTGGCGCCGCCACGGCCGCCACTTCGACGCCGCCTGGAGCGGAGACATGGTGCGGCAGAAGGTGACGGCAGCGCGCACCTTCGAGGCCATGGGCGCGGCGGACAGCGCCGTCACCGTTGATGCCGCGTTCAATGAATTCGATCACCAGCAGCTGATCCGCGCCTACTTCCCGCTGGTGGCGAAGGAGCATCCGCAGTTTTCGGTGAATCCGAAAACCCTGTTCAGTGATCACGACACGTTCCAGCGCCTGTTCGACCTGATCGTCGCCTGCTGGATCGAACAGCGCAGCGGCGCGGCACCGGTCGATGAGAGCTGGGAAGCCTTCCAGGCACGCTGCCTGGAAGGCTTGCGCCGCGTCGCCGACAGCGGCGCACGGCAGGCGGTGGTATTCACTTCAGGCGGCGTCATCACCGCGGTGCTGCGCGCGGCGTTGAACCTCAACGCCGACAAGGCCTTTCATCTTAACTGGGAAATCCTCAACGCCTCCGTGCACAGCTTCCGCCTGGGCAAGCGCGGCGTGATGCTGCAACGCTTCAATGACGTCGCCCACCTCGAACTGCTGCGCGACGAAAGCCTGCTGACCTATCGCTGAGCCGCAGCCGCTGCGTGGCGGGCTGAACGATGCGCGGGTTTGCGGCACTATAAGCCTGCGGAGGGCCTGGCGCAGCGCCGGAAGCTTTCCGGCATCATTATTCAGAATCAATGGATTGCCTTTATTATTTAAAGCAGCAATCCGGTCCCGGAAGCCGCGGAGGAGAACGCCAGCGCATGCCCCATCGTCCCGCCATAACGCTCCGCCAGCGGGCGCGCCACGGCGAGGGTGTTGCCGGCTGCATCCCGCAGTGCGCCGCGGTCCGGGCGGTCGCGGCATCCGCGGCGCAATCCGGCTCCCCCAATCCTTCCTCCAATCCAACAGGACTGCACCATGGCAACCAAACTATTTGACCTCAACGGCCGCGTCGCCCTGATCACCGGCGCCTCGCGCGGCATCGGCGAAGCCACGGCGCGCCTGCTGGCCGAACAGGGCGCCCATGTCATCGTCTCCTCGCGCAAGCAGGAAGACCTGGACAAGGTGGCGGCGGCGATCAACGCCGCGGGCGGCAAGGCCACCGCCATCGCCGCGCACCAGGGCGAATCGGCGGCGCTGAAAAGCCTGATGGAGGAAATCTCCGGCACATTCGGCCGTCTCGACATCCTGGTCAACAACGCCGCCACCAATCCGTATTTCGGCCATATCTCCGATACCGACACCGGCATGGTCGACAAGACCCTGCAGGTCAACATCAAGGGCTATTTCGAGCTGTCGGCGCTGGCCAGCAAGCTGATGAAGAAGGGCGGCGGCGGCGCCATCGTCAATATCGCCTCGATCAACGGCGTCAAGCCGGGCAACATGCAGGGCATCTATTCCATCACCAAGGCGGCGGTGATCAACATGACGCTGGCCTTCGCCAAGGAATGCGCGCCGTGGAAGGTACGGGTCAACGCGGTACTGCCCGGTCTGACCGACACCAAGTTCGCCTCGGCCCTGACCAAGAACGAGCAGATCCTGAAGACGGTGCTGCCGATGATCCCGCTGGGGCGCATGGCGCGGCCGGAGGAGATCGCCCCGGCCATCCTGTTCCTTGCCTCCGACGCGGCCAGCTATGTCACCGGCACCACGCTGACCGTCGACGGCGGATTCCTCGCCGGCGGCTTGTAAGGGCCGGCCAGGCCCGCAGATGCAGCCGCATGAAGCGCAGCGGACGCCACGCCGACCATCTGCTCGATGCGCTCGGGCAGATGCTGTGTGTCGGCGACCGCGCCACCCTCGCCTACGTTGACCGCCTGTTCCTGTACCGCCTGCCGGTCGAACGGCAGGCGGTCTACGAAGAGCAGCTCGGCAAGACCGTGACCATCACCGATCTGGATGACTGCGGCACGGTGGCGATCAGCTTCGATGACGCCGGAGGCAGGCGGCAGGTGTTCTGGGTCGAGCCGCTGTGGCTGAACCGCCTGCCCATCTGACGGCGGCCGGCGCGCTACACTGATTCACAAACAAGCCGGCGCGGCACCGATTGCGCCACGGCCAGCAGTCCAATCAGCAGGAGGAGAACCATGCCTTACGCGCAACTCAACGGCCAGAAGCTGTATTACGAGGACACCGGCGGCAATGGCCCGGCGGTGGTCTTTTCCCACGGGCTGCTGATGGACCAGAGCATGTTCGAGCCGCAAGTGGCGGCTTTGCGCGACCGCTATCGCTGCATCAGCTGGGACGAGCGCGGCCACGGACGCACCGCCGGCGACGCGCTGGCCCCCTTCAGCTACTATGACTCGGCCGACGACCTGGCCGCGCTGCTGCACCACCTGGGCATCGAAAAGGCAGTGCTGGCCGGCATGTCGCAGGGCGGGTATCTGTCGCTGCGCTGCGCGCTGACCCACCCGCGCGTCGTTCGCGCGTTGATCCTGATCGACACCCAGGCCATGCCGGAGGACCCGGCCAAGATGCCGGGCTACAAGCAGATGATGGACGCGTGGGCGGCGCAGGGCCTGCCGGACGTGATCGCCAGCACCATCGAACAGATCATCCTCGGCCAGAACTGGCCCGGCGCCGCCGCCTGGAAGGACAAGTGGCGCGGCTGGAAGGGCGTCAACCTGCTGCAATGCTTCCACACCCTGGCCAGCCGCGACGATATCTCCGCCAGACTGGGGCAGATCCAGGTGCCGGCGCTGGTGGTGCACGGCGACCTCGACATGGCCATCGCGCTGGATCGCGCCAAGGCCATGGCCGAGGGGCTGCCGCAGGCGCAGCTGGCGGTGATCAAAGGCGGCGGCCACGCCGCCAACCTGACGCACCCCGATCAGGTCAATCCGCACATCGAGAAATTCCTGGCCAGCCTGCGCTAAACAAGAACGGAGCACGCATGAGCTTCAATCCGATTGTCCGCACGCCATCCGCCTACGACTTCCCGCTGCTGATCAAGCAGCTGTGGATCACGCCGCTGGCCAATGCGCCACGGCAGGAAGTGGTGTACCGCGGCGAGCGACGCCACACCTATTTGCAGACGCGCGAACGCGTCGGCCGCCTGGCCTCGGCGCTGGCCGGACTGGGCGTGAAGCCCGGCATGACGGTGGCGGTGATGGACTGGGACAGCCACCGTTATCTGGAAAGTTTCTTCGCCATCCCGATGATGGGCAGCGTGCTGCAGACGGTGAACATCCGCCTGTCGCCGGACCAGATCCTGTACACGCTGAACCATGCGCGCGCCGACGTGGTGCTGGTCAACGCCGAGTTCCTGCCCTGCCTGGGCGCGATCCACGACAAGCTGGAAACAGTGCGCAGCTTCGTGCTGATCAACGATGACGCCGCGCCGCCGCAAACCCCGATCCAGTTCGCCGGCGAGTACGAGGCGCTGTTGGCCGCGGCCGATCCCGCTTACGATTTCCCCGATTTCGACGAGCACACCCGCGCCACCACCTTCTATACCACCGGCACCACCGGCCTGCCCAAGGGCGTGTACTTCAGCCACCGTCAGATCGTGCTGCACGCGATGGCGATCCTGGCCTGGTTCGGCACCGCTCCGGTGCAGGGGCGCATCCACCGCGAAGACGTGTACATGCCGATCACGCCGATGTTCCACGTGCACGGCTGGGGCATGCCCTTCGCCGCCACGCTGCTCGGCCTGCGGCAGGTCTATCCGGGGCGCTACGTGCCGGAACTGCTGCTCAAGCTGATCCGCGAGGAAAAAGTCACCCACTCGCACTGTGTGCCGACCCTGCTGCACATGCTGATCAGCCATCCGGCGAGCAAGGACGTGGACCTGTCGAAGCTGAAGATGGTGATCGGCGGCTCGGCCATGTCCAAGGGCCTGGCGCGGGCGGCGCTGGAGCGCGGCATCGACGTCTACTCCGGCTACGGCATGTCGGAGACCGGGCCGCTGCAGATCGTCAACCACCTGTCGAGCGAGGATCTGAAGCAGGACCTGGATACGCAGGCCGCGCTGCGCACGCGCACCGGCCGCTCGGTGGTGCTGTGCGACGTGCGCGCGGTGGACGAGCAGATGCAGCCGCTGCCGCGCGACGGCAGGAGCACCGGCGAGATCGTGTTCCGCTCACCCTGGCTGACCCAGGGTTATCTGTTCGATGCGCAGCGTTCGGAAGAGCTGTGGCGCGGCGGCGCGCTGCACTCCGGCGACATCGGCAGTTTCTCGGAAGACGGCTTCCTGCACATTTCCGACCGCGTCAAGGACGTGGTCAAGACCGGCGGCGAATGGATCTCCTCGCTCGACCTGGAGGACCTGATCTCGCAGGTCCCCGGCGTGAGCGAGGTGGCGGTCATCGGCGTGCCGGACCCAAAGTGGGGCGAACGCCCGCTGGCCCTGGTAGTGCCCAAGCCACAGGCGACTGTCGATCCGGAGGCGGTGCGCCAGCATCTGGCCGGCTATGCCGAACGCGGCGTCATCTCGCGTTATGGCGTACCGGACCGGGTGCTGCTGGTCGAGGCGCTGGACAAGACCAGCGTCGGCAAGCTCGACAAGAAGGTGCTGCGCGCCAAATTCGCCAGATCCTGAACCGGGCGGCAGCTAGCAGCGGCGGCGCCCGTCGGCGGGATATCAGGGCTTGAGGTTGTCCGGCACGCAGCCGCCGACATTGCCGGCACTACAGCTGCCCTGCTGCGAGAAGTCCTGCGCCTTGTCGTTGGGGTCGCGGTTGCTGTGATCCGGCGCCTCGGTCGGCGTGACGCGCTCCGCCACCGAGTCCAGCACGCGCTTGACGAACTTCTTCTTGACGTGCGGCTTGGCGTCGCAGCCGGCGCAGGGCAGCGCCTCCTGCAGATCCTTGAGCTTCTTGTCGTTGTCGGTGAAGACGTTGCGCTTGCCCTGCACGTTGACGCCCGACAGGTTGACATCGGCGGTGGAGCCGGAGGCGTCGCGCTGTGGCGCGCCGGTGCCGGCCGCGGCACCATCCGTCGTGGCGGCGGGCGGCGTATCCGCTGCCGCCGCGGACGGTGGATTCTGCGCGGGAGCCTGCGGCGGGGTCTGGGCCGGAGCCGATTGCGCCAGCGCACCGGCGGCGCAGGCGCACAGCAGCAGGCCGAGGCTCAGCCGTGCTGCCGCCAGGTACGGCTTCACTCGAAACCCGGCACCCGCGGGAACTTGCCCGCCTTCCAGTCCACCTCGCACGCCTTGCCCTCCTCGACACTGTCGACGATGAAATTCCACCAGATTGCGGTCGGCTCCGGCAGCGGCACTCCGCCGAACAGCACGGCGCGCGCCGCCTGCTTTGCCGCCAGTTGAAGAACGGCGCCCCCGTCGTCGAGCACGGCCAGCACGCCCTGGGGGACAACCGTCCCGCCCAGTGTCACCTCTCCGCTGGCCACATACAAGGCCAGTTCATGCTCGGCTTGCAGCGGCAACGCCAGCTCCGCACCTGCCTGCAGGTTCAGGTCCAGGTAGGTCAGCGGCAGGAAGCTCGGCACCGGCGAACGCTGCTCGCCGAGCGCGCCGGCGATCACCACCACCTCCGCACTGGGAAACTGCACCCGCGGCAGCACAGCGGCGGAAAAATGCTCGAACGCCGGCTCCATCTTGCGCCGTTCCCGCGGCAGGCCCACCCAGGTCTGGATGCCGTGCAACGCGCCGGAGCCCTGCACCACCGTCTCGGCATGGGTGATGGCGCGGCCGGCGGTCATCCAGTTGACGTCGCCGGGACGGATCACCTGCACCGAACCGAGCGAGTCGCGGTGCTCGATGGCGCCGGAGAACAGGTAGGTCACGGTCTGCAGCCCGACGTGCGGGTGCGGCGGCACATCCATCGCGCCGTGCTCGGCCTGGGTCGGGCCGAAGTGGTCGAAAAAGACGAACGAGCCGACACGGCGCCGCTCGCGCCGCGGCAGCGCCCGCAGCACCTCGGCCGAGCCGGTCAAGGCTGCCGGCTTGGCCGGCAGCAGCCGCGCCACCTGGCGCGCCTGGGCCCCGTCGGGTTTCATCGCATCGTCTGCGCGATCCGGAGCCATGCCCGCTTACAAGTCCTTGGCGTTCTGCACGATGCGGCTGACCATGCCGTAGGCAATGGCTTCCTCGGCGCTCATCCAGTAGTTCAGGTCGGTGTCCTGCGACACTTTCTCGTAGCTCTGCCCGGTTTCGCGCGCGATCAGGCGGTTGATGCGCTCGCGGATCTTGACGATCTCACGTGCCTCGATGGCGATGTCGGCGGCGCGGCCGCGCACGCCGCCCAGCGGCTGGTGCAGCAGGAAACGCGTATTGGGCAGGCACAGGCGCCGCTCCTTGGCCCCGGCGAGGAAGATGGTGGCGCCGGCGCTGGCCACCCAGCCGGTGCCGATGATGCGCACCGGCGCCGCCGCGTCGACGAAGCGGATCACGTCGTGGATGGTGTCACCGCTTTCGACATGGCCGCCGGGGGAGTTGACGTAAACATCGATCGGCTGGTCCGAATCGCTGGCCAGCGACAGCAGCCGCGCCACCACATCGCGCGCCAGCTTGTCGTTGACTTCGCCGAAAATCAGCACCTTGCGCTGCTTCAGCAGGCGCTGCTCCAGCTCGTTGACCGGACCGGACGGCACCACGGCCGGCGCCCCGGCGGGCGAATCATCGTCCGGATCGGAGGCAATGGAGGCGAAGATCGACGCAGGGAGACTCTGGTTCATTCGGTATCCTTGAAAAAATGGCCGCGCGAAACACCGCGCGGATGATGCGGCCGCCCCTGCAACGGAGGGGGCGCGCCGCGCGCCGCAGTGCCACATGGCGGACCATGTGGGCGAGGCGCAGCGACTACAATAGCGCGCCTGACTCCCCGCCGCGCACCACATGCTGCTGAACCTGAAAAATCTGAGCCTGAACCTGGGCAGCACCGTGCTGCTCGACCAGGTCGAACTGACGCTGGAACGCGGCGAGCGCTTGTGCCTGGTGGGACGCAACGGCACCGGCAAGTCTACCCTGATGAAGCTCATAGCCGGCAGCATCCAGGCCGACAGCGGCGAGCTGGTGCGCGCGCAGAACCTGCGCGTGGCGCAGCTGCCGCAGGACGTGCCCAAGGGTCTGGCCGGCACCGTCTACCAGGTCGCCTCGGCCGGCCTGGGCGAGGCCGGGCGGCTGGTGGCCGAATACCACCGGCTGCTGCACGACGACCCGGACAACATGAAGGCGCTGGGCCAGATCCAGAGCGCGCTGGAGGCGCACGACGGCTGGTCGCTGGACAGCCGCGTGCAGGCGGTACTGACCCGGCTGGAGCTGGACGGCGACGCGCCGTTCGCCGCGCTGTCCGGCGGCCTTAAGCGCCGAACGCTGCTGGCGCAGGCCCTGGTGGCGGAGCCGGACCTGCTGCTGCTGGACGAGCCGACCAACCACCTGGATATCGACAGCATCGCCTGGCTGGAGGAATTCCTGCTCGGCTGGAACGGCACGCTGCTGTTCATCACCCACGACCGCGCGTTCCTGCGCCGCCTGGCGACGCGCATCATCGAGCTGGACCGCGGCATCCTGCGCAGCTGGCCCGGCACCTACGACGACTACCTGCGGCGCAAGGAAGAGTCGCTGCGCGCGGAAGCGCAGCAGGACGCGCTGTTCGACAAGCGCCTGGCACAAGAGGAAGCCTGGATCCGCAAGGGCATCGAGGCGCGCCGCACGCGCAACCAGGGCCGGGTCGAGCGCCTGTACAAGCTGCGCGAGGAAGACCGCGCGCGCCGCCGCCTGCCGGGCCAGGTCAAGCTGGCGGTGCAGGAGGCAGAGCGCTCCGGCAAGCTGGTGGTGGAGGCCGAGAACGTCAGCTTCGCGCGCGGCGAGCGCGTGTTGGTGCACAACTTCTCCACCACCGTGCTGCGCGGCGACAAGATCGGCATCATCGGCCCCAACGGCGCCGGCAAGACCACCCTGCTCAACCTGCTGCTCGGCAAGCTGGCGCCGGACAGCGGCCGGCTGCGCAACGGCACCAACCTGCAGGTGGCCTACTTTGACCAGCTGCGCGCCGAGCTGGACGAGAACAAGCCGGTGTACGAGAACATCGGCGACGGCAAGGATTTCGTCGAGATCGACGGCAGCCGCCTGCACGTGATGAGCTACCTGCAGAACTTCCTGTTCACGCCCGACCGCGCGCGCAGCCCGGTCAAGGCCCTGTCCGGCGGCGAGCGCTCGCGCCTGCTGCTGGCGCGCCTGTTCGCACAGCCCTCCAACCTGCTGGTGCTGGACGAGCCGACCAACGACCTCGATGTCGAGACGCTGGACCTGCTGGAAGAACGCCTGGGCGAATACGGCGGCACCGTGCTGCTGGTCAGCCATGACCGCGAATTCCTCGACAACGTGGCGACACGCTGCCTGGTGTTCGAGGGGCGCGGCCGCATCGGCGAGTACATCGGCGGCTATCAGGACTGGCTGCGCCAGCGCTTCCAGGCACCGTCCGCGCGCCCCGACAACAAGGCCGCCGCGCCACGCCCGGCCGCCGCCCCCACCAAGGCCGCGGCGAAGCTGAACTACAAGGAACAGCGTGAACTCGCCTCGCTGCCGGGCCTGATCGAAAAGCTCGAGGCCGAGCAGAGCCAACTGTCCGAGCAGCTCAGCGACGGCAGCATCTACCAGAAGGACAAGGCCAAGGCGGTGGCGATCCAGGACCGGCTCGGCGCCATCGGCACCGAGCTGACCACCGCCTACGCGCGCTGGGAGGCGCTGGAGACGCAGCGCTAACTGGCCGTTCGGCCACGGACACCCGCCGCGTGCCCGCAACCGCGCGCGGATCAGGCCCGCACGGCCTCAGGCGTAGATGGTCAGTTCGCGGATCAGCGAGTCCAGGTTCAGCTGCAGCGCATCCTGCCGGGCGGGTTTGAGACGGCGCTCGACCACGTGGTCCGCCACGATCAGGCCAGCCAGGGTGATGGAGCACAGCAGGAACAGGCCAATAATCAGGGTAACGAGGGGCAAGGGGTGCATGGCAGCCTCCTTATGTTGCATTGCAGCATTATAAGGAACCGCCTTGAGCAATTCAAGACTATTTTGGTTACAAATACCCAGTTCTGAACTATTCGCCTCTTTTGCCGATTTATAGTCTTGCTTTAACGACATGATAGCGACAATTAATCAATATCGCCCTCGCCCCCGTTCAGGAGGCCGCCGTACGACAAACTTTGGAGCGCCGCGATTGACTTCAATATGAGCAAGAATTTTGCCAGGGCCGATGCGGTACACCGGGGACAAAAAAAAACCCCGGAACTTGGATGAGTTCCGGGGCTTGACCGCTATGCCTGGGCTTTATGCCTGCGCTGGTTCGAAATTAGCCATCCGTGGCGGCTTGCTCCCAACCACATCTGGCGCCAGCCTCCCCCGAAGCCGGCAGCACAGAAAACCACACCCACCCCTGCAATACTGCGCCAGGCCGATAGCGGAGCTTAGCCTATTTTTTGGAAAAAGCGCTGCCCAGTTTGATCATGCCGTTGATGGC
Source organism: uncultured Nevskia sp. (assembly GCA_964451925.1). Classification (GTDB taxonomy): domain Bacteria; phylum Pseudomonadota; class Gammaproteobacteria; order Nevskiales; family Nevskiaceae; genus Nevskia. The sequence goes on from CAYVKA010000058.1 coordinate 26,194, forward strand.
CTTGATCAGGCCGTCGGCGACGATGATCGGACGGCTCAGCATCGAGTTGGCCATCTTCTTGTACTTGTCGGTGTACGGCGGGAAGAAGGCGTTGGGGTTCTTGTCCAGCGGCGGCCCCTCCTCCACCACCGCGCGCGCGTTGGACGTCTCGTTGAAGGTGTACCAGCCGCCGAGCCGGCCGATACCGCTGGCGTTGACGCCGCCGAACGGCAGGCAGGGATTGGTGCCGGACTGGATCATGTTGTGGTTCACCACCGTGCTCCCCGAGGTGGTGTGGCGCAGGTAGTAGTCGATCTCGGCGCGGTCCTTGGCGTAGATGTACAGCGCCAGCGGCTTGGGCTTGCCGCGCACCGTGCGCAGCACGTCCTCGCGCTGGCGGAACGGCAGCACCGCGATCACCGGCCCGAACACCTCGTCGTGGGCGATCTTCATGTCATCCCGCACCCCGGTGATGATGGTCGGGGCGATGAAGCGTCCGGCGGCATTGCTCTGGCCGCCGAAGACGATGCTGGCGCCCTTGGCGCGGGCATCGTCGATCAGCTCGCGGATGCGCTCGAAGTGGCGCTGGTTGATGATGCGCGGGTACTCGGGCGACTGGTCGAAGCCCTTGCCGTCGGCGTTGAACATCGCCGTCATGGCCCGCTGCAGCGCCTCCACGAACTGGTGCTGCACCGACTCGTGCACCAGCGCGTAGTCCGGGGCGATGCACACCTGGCCGGCATTGCTGAGGCGGCCCCAGCAGATCTTGCGCGCGGCGTCCTCGATGTCGGCGCTCTTGTCGACGATGGTCGGATTCTTGCCGCCCATCTCCAGCGTGATGGAGGCGAAGTGCTCGGCCGCGGCGCGCATCACCAGCCGGCCGACCTGGTGGCCGCCGATGTAGAAGATGTGGTTGAACGGCTGCGCCAGCAGCTCCTGCGCCACCTCCGCCCCACCCTGCAGCACCGTCACCTCGTCGTCCGGCAGCGCCGCGCGCACGATGTCGGCGATCACCTGGGCCGAGTGCGGCGCCAGTTCCGAGGGCTTGATGATGACGCCGTTGCCGGCGGCGATGGCGCCGAGGGCCGGCACGAAGCTGATGGCATAGGGTGCATTCCAGGTGGCGAGGTTCAGCACCACGCCCTTGGGCTCATACTGGATATAGCTCTTCTTGCCCAGGGTCATCAGCGAGCCTTTCACCGGCTGCCGCCGCATCCATTCCTTCAGATGCCGGGTGATGAACTCGCATTCGGCCTTGACCATCAGCAGCTGCGCGTCGATGTCGGTGTCGCACAGGCCCAGTTCCTGGCGCACCGCCTGGTGGATCGCCGGACGCGCCGCCAGGATCGCCTGCAGCAGCTTGCCGATCTTGGCGATGCGCTGTTCGGCGGTGGTCTCCACCAGGTCCGGCGCGCGGGCGGCGATGCGCTCGAAGGCGGCGCGTGCCGGGCTGTGGTCCTTCATCACTGCGTTCATGGCGGTCTTCAGGCTTTGTACGAGGGAATCTTGAAAGTGGAGCGCATCAGCTTCTCCAGCTGGCTGTCCGACAGCAGACGGCGCATCACACCCATCGGCTTGACGTCCCTGCCGACGTAGTGCATCGGCTTCCATTTCTTCAGCTCGATGATCTTCAGCGCCTCGTCCACCGCCTGCTCCGGCGTGCTGCCGGTCTTTTCCAGCATGTCGGGCAGCACCTGCATCATCACCTTGCCGAGAAACGGCTCGTACACCTTGCGCAGCGCTTCCGGCTGCTGATTCCAGGTGATCCGGGTGTTTTGATGGGCGTTGGCCGACATGGCGGTCAGCACGCCGCCGGGGATGATCGAGGTGACCTGGATACCGAACGGCGCCAGCTCATGGCGCAGCGTCAGCGTCATGCCGTGGATGGCATGCTTGGTCATGTTGTAAGGCCCGGCGCCGACCGGATTGGCCAGGATGGCGCCGGAGCTGTAGTTGATGATGCGCGCATCCGGCGCCGCCTTGCGCAGCAGCGGCAGGAAGGCCTGCACCACGCGGAACTGGCCGAAGGCGTTGATGTTGAACAGCCGCTGCATCTGGTCGAGGTCGACCGCCTCGATCACGCCGACGGCGATGTTGGCCACGCCGGCGACGTTCATCAGCAGGTTCAGGCCCTGGCCCTGCAGGGCGGCGGCAACCGCTTCGGCGCTCTTGCGCACCGAGTCGGTATTGGAAACGTCCTGCTCGACCACCGTGATGTTGCCGCCGCTGACCAGATCGGTCGGCGCGCCGGGCAGCACACCGGCAAACACCCGCCAGCCGCGCTGCGCCAGTTTCTTGGCCAGCAGGTTGGCCTGGCCAATGTTGGCGCCAGTCAGAAACACGCTCTTCATCGTTCCGCTGTCCTCAGTTAAGGGCCGGCAAGGCCCCGGCATCTTGCAGAGATCCGCAGGGGTCCGGCGCCGCCGTCACCCGGCGGCAACTGACGTGGCGCCGGAACCGATGCGGATTCCGGCGCCACGTCCTGCACCATTGCGCCGCGGGCTGTCAGTGGCCGCCGCGCGCCGCCGCGTCGGGCGTGAACAGCGCCGGGGTGATATTGCTGCGGTTGAGCTTCCACCACTTGTCGCCCGGCTCCTCGTTGGTCAGGTAGCCGGCCTCGTAGGCGTTGGCGGTCAGGTCGTGGTAGACCGACACCGCGCGGTGCCAGGAGCTGGATTCCTGTGAGTAGTGGTAGTTGATCAGCGTGATGCGGTACATCTGGCCGCGCGCGTCGTAGTTGTCGGCCCACAGCGTGAGCCAGGAATCCTCGTCGACGTAAAGGATGCGCTTGCTGTAGATGTGGCGCACGCCGGGCTTGAGATCGCCCTCGATCACCCACACGCGGTGCATTTCGTAACGCTCGTAGTCGGGATTGACCGTGTTCGGCTTGATCAGGTCGCTGTACTTGATCGACGGGTCGTTGACCTTGAAGTTGTCGTAGGGGACATACAGTTCCTTCTTGCCGATCAGCTTCCAGGTATAGCGCTCCGGCGAGCCGTTGAAGCCGTAGTCGTCATCCACCGTGCGCTGACCGGCCGGCGGCACCGGGTAGTCGAAGCCCACTTCCGGCGCTTCACGCACGCGCCGGATGCCGGGCAGGTACTGCCAGGACTGGGTGGCGTCGTTGTTGAAGTCGTTGGGCTGGTAGCCCACCGCGACAAAGCCCTTCTCGCGTTGCGGCAGCATGTAGCCGGTGTAGAAGTAGGCGTTGATCTTGTCCTGGTAGGAGCCACGCTTGTTCGGGTCATTGGCCGGCGCCAGCACGAAGAAGTGCTGCTTGCCCCAGGCGATGGTGCCGTTGGCGTAGACGTCGGCGATGTCGACGATGGCGTCCTCGGTCCAGGCGCGGAACGGGTCGATGGTGTTCCATACCGCCTCGATGCCGCTGGCCGGGAACGGGAACGGGATGCTGCCGGTGGTGCCGGTCACGCCCTTGCCGTCATGCAGCACTTCTGAGGCAACCGCGTTCTTCTTGGTCACGTCGCAGACCCAGGTCGGGTAGCCGAAATCGCGGTGACTGGGATAGACATTCATGCGGAACGACTGCGGATACTTGGTCAGCATCGTCTGCATGCCCTCGGTGATCTTGTCCTTGTACTGGGACATGTTCTGCGAGGTGATGGTGAACAACGGCTTCTCGTCGGCGTAGGGGCCGGGCTCGTAGCCTTCCTTGCCCTTGATGCCGGGCCAGGTGCCGACATACTTGCCGGTGAACTCGGCCACGCCGCCGGGGCTGCCGGCCTTCTCGGCGCCCATGCAGGTCATCTTGGGGCCGTCCAATTCCTTCGCCTTGTCCGCCGGAACCTTGGCAAACGCCGTGTGCAGCGGCAGGCCGATCCCGCCGACAAGCAGCAACGACGCAGCAACGAACTTCATTTTCATTAAGTTTTCCTCAAAAGCACCGGATACTGTGGAGTCCATGGGGATTCCGACCTGCCGACGGCGAAAACGCATGCGCGATCCCTGCTGCTGTTTCCACAATGCCGCCGGACCGATCCTTTTATGTGCGTATGCACGGCACGGCGGCAAGCATCGTCGGCCACCTGAGCAACCCAATCCGCGCGGGAAAACCCGCTACGGCCGGCTGTCGGTACCGCTTTTTTAACCACTGCAGGCATGGTAGCGCGGCGCATCCCAGGCGCCTCGTCCGAACCGATTAGGGTTTAGGGCCTGTTAACACGAATTGGGTCGCTGCGACGGCGGCTATTTTTGCGCAGCGCTTAGTCGGACAGGACGTGGCATGGTGATTCCATGCAAGTCCTGGCCGGCGTAGCGATGCGCAAAAATGGCCC
>CAYVKA010000059.1:0-28087 GCA_964451925.1 uncultured Nevskia sp.
CCGCCCATCAGCCGCATCCCGGTGAACAACGTGTCGAACCTCAACACCTAGCCGACCCGGCGGGGAAATTTCAGCGTAAAGGCCGGCCGCGCCGGGCTATGATGCCGGCATGACGCAGAAGCCTGCCAGCACACCGGGCCAGGACCCCACCGCCGACCAGGCCGACATCGACTTCCGCCAGGCCATGAGCGGCGTGCGCCCGCAGGCCGCCAGCGACCGCCTGGAACCGCCGAGATCCCGCCCCAGTACGCGGCCGCGCAGCACTGAAGCGGACGAACGGGCCGTGCTGGCGGAAATGATGTCCGACTGCCTCGATCCCGAGGACATCGAAAGCGGCGACACCCTCACCTATAGGGGCGAAGGCATCCAGGATTCGGTATGGCGGCGCCTGCGCCGCGGCAACTACCACATCCGCGCCGAACTGGACCTGCACGGTCTCAACCGCGACGCCGCGCGCCAGGCCGTGGCCACCTTCCTCGCCGAGTGCCAGGACAATGATGCACGCTGCGTCCGCATCATCCACGGCAAGGGCCGCGGCTCCCCCAACAGCGGCCCGGTGATCAAGGCCCTGCTCGACGGCTGGCTGCGCCGGCGCAAGGACGTGCTGGCATTCTGCTCGGCGCGGCCGCATAACGGCGGCACCGGCGCTGTTTATGTATTGCTACGTGCGTCACAGACTGGCCCCACCTCGAGATAGACAGCACGATTCAGTTGTGTTACGTCTAAGACTCGTGCATCAGGGCACGAAAAGAACCAATTGTTTAGGGGAGAACTGCGATGTTTAAAACTTTCAGCAGCAGCCTGCTGGTTACAGCCGTAGTGGTGATGCCGTTCCTGCTCAGCGGCTGCGGCCCGGATGATTCCAATAACAAGTTCACAAATGCGACAGTTCAAGTCGTCTCCACTCCGGCGGCTCCTGCGCATGTGAACTACCAAGCATTGCTTCTTAGCGACGAATGATCGGTCTCAATCAAGAGACCTAGTCACGTTGTCCATTAGTGGGAGACAGGCATTTTTATTTCCACCTAAGTAATGGTGATCTCGGCTGATTCTGTTTGCCAGCCCCACCACGTACGGATAAGAAATCAAGTCTCCAAAAGCTCGGGTAGGCTTGTACTACCCGAGCTTTTTTATTAGTCATTTGAGAAATGCTTCGAAGCCCTCGCCGTCGATCTCAAAAAAAGCACTGATTTAACGAATAATTCCAGCGGATTTGGACGCAGCCAATATTTTGCAACGTCGTGTGCAGCAGCACATCAACGATTTAGCTACGCCACTCCCTAAATGAAAATTATTCAAAACCTAGCTATCGGCCTGCTTAGTTTGGCCTTTCTGACCGGCAGCGCTGCCTTGCTCATACTTTGGTCAAGCCTTCCAGCGCTGTCCGGAACAAAGCATCTACCAGGGCTCCAGGGACCCGTGTCTGTCGATCGTGACTACGAGGGCGTTCCAACGATCCACGGAACGACGCGAGCCGATATAGCGCGCGCTACTGGATTCGTACACGGACAAGACCGCTTCTTCCAAATGGATCTGATACGGCGCATAGCTGCAGGTGAAATGGCCGAACTGGTCGGCCGACGCGCCGTGGAATTCGACAAACACCGCCGCGTTTTCCGGCAGCGCCAGATTGCCCGGCAGGTTCTTGAACAGGCTAGTCCGGAGGAAAGAGATCAACTGCTGGCGTACGCAGCGGGCGTCAATGCGGGGCTGGCTTCCCTGAAGAGTAGACCATTTGAATACTTCGCTCTCGACACGCCGCCAAAAGAATGGAAAGCCGAAGACAGCGTGCTGGTGATACTGGCCATTTTTTTCATGCTAACCGACGTCGATGCGAACCGCGAGGCTACGCTGGGAGAACTGCATGATTGCCTGCCCCCTTCCCTATTCGAGTTCGTCAGCCAATCGAACAGTCCCTGGGAAGCTCCCTTGTCGTCCGCTCCGTTCCCTATGGCGCCAATACCGTCGGCCAGCGACTATGATCTGCGTAAACTGCAAGGCATCGATTTTTCCCTGCTTAACGCCGACGCCAGGGAGTACATCGATCAAAGCAGTATCGGTAGCAACAGCATGGCTGTCGCCGGCAAGCGAACCAAGGACGGGATCGCAATGGTTGCCAACGATATGCACTTACCATTGATTGTTCCCAATCTCTGGTACCGCGCACACTTCGTCCAGGATCAGGGACAAGCTCTCGATGCCATCGGTGTCACCTTGCCCGGCCTGCCTTTTCTCGTCATCGGAAGCAACCGGCGTATTGCCTGGGGACTGACTAATAGCTACGGCGACTGGAGCGACCGGATCATCTTGGAAGAAGACGAAAAAAACCCTGGCAGTTATAAAACGGCTGCTGGCTACAACAAGTTTGAACAACGCCCGGAGTTGATCAACGTCAAAGGCAGTACCCCCGAGAAAGTGGACGTTCTGGACACCATCTGGGGACCGGTGATCGACAAGGACTATCGCGGCCGAGACATTGTTATCCACACCCTGGCACTGGAACGCTCCGCGATCAATCTGAAGATGTCGCAGATGGAGCAGGCCCGCTCGGTTTCCCAAGCCATCTCAATTGCGAACGAAAGCGGCGTTCCCCCACAAAATTTCCTGGTCGGCGACCACGACGGACATATCGGGTGGACCATCATAGGACGCCTTCCGAAACGGGCGGGCTATGACTCCCGCATCCCGACTTCATGGACGGGCAGCGCCGGCTGGCAAGGCTGGCTGCCTCCCGAACAATATCCGCGCATTATCGACCCCCCTGAAGGTTTGCTATGGTCGGCAAATCAGCGCGCCGTTGCCGGTGAAGATCTGGCAAGAATCGGAGATGGCGGCTATGACCTAGGCATTCGTGCGCGCCAAATCCATTTGGACTTACAAAAAAAGCCTGTGTTGAGCACGCAGGATCTTCTCACAGTGGAGTTGGATGACCAGGCACCGTTGTTTCAGAAGTGGCGGGATCTGCTACTGAATCTTCTGGCTTCCAAATCTTCGCCCATGAATAAACTGGAGGACGAAGCTCAGGCGTACCTGAAGCAATGGGATGGCCATGCAAAACCGGATTCGGTCGGATTTCGACTGGTGCATGAGTATCACACCGCTCTGCGCGACGCCGTATTGTGGTCGCTGACAGCGGAATGTCGAAAGCATGATGATACTTTCTGGCCAGCTCACGTCAACTTCGAGGGCCCCCTGTGGCAACTGGTTACAGAGCAGCCACCTCATCTGCTGAATCCAAAGTACGACTCTTGGAACGGTTTTCTACTCGATGTATTCGACCGCGTGCTGATCCAGCTCAACCGGCAAAACGGCGGCCTCAGCCAACGAACCTGGGGCGAATACACCCAACCTCAGATCAAACACCTTATTTCGAAATTCATCCCAGGTCTGGGGTGGATTCTCGATATGCCAAGCCGTGCGCTCCCCGGCGACAGCTTTTCGCCGCGAGTACAGACGCCACTGCTCGGGGCGTCAGAGCGGTTCGGCGTGCAGCCTGGGAAGGAAGGTAGCGGCTATTTCCATATGCCCGGCGGCCAAAGCGGCAATCCGCTGTCACCCTACTACCGCAGGGGATATTCCGATTGGGTGACTGGGACTTATAGCAAGCTCATGCCGGAGCAGCCTCAACATACCCTACGACTGGTTCCATAGACGGACGGAACAACGTGGCTGAACCGCCCCGGGAATGTTGATGATTACTTAACCCTATCGCAGAGTCCGGCAGGCCATCTCCCGCAATTGTCAATGTATTGCCACCTGCGTCACAAAGTACACTGGAATCTCTATATACGCACGGTATGGCGGCGTATACCTTTAATGCAGTCCGTGCCAGTCGGCGCGGCGCAATTTCCTGGGGAGAAACATCAATGATCAACTCTTTCCGCCGCAGCCTGTCGGCCGCTACCGTTGCAATGACGCCGTTTCTGCTTACCGCCTGTGGGGATGACGGTCAGAACGGCCAAACCAAATTTGAAATCGTTGTACTAGCGCTGCTCCTGTGCACGATTTCCGTTGCTCACAGCTGGCTGAAAAAGAGCCCGAGCATTCACGAAGTCAGGAGCTAACCGCCAAGTCTCGCGCAGGCGGCGGCATCCGGCCCAAAAGGCATCAAGTTGTCCTGGCTCAGTTGCCACGGCACGCGGCATTTCAGGATATCGGATATCTGGTTGGGACTGCGTGATTCCTCGTCCAACGCCCACAATCTGAAGGTTCCATCCGTCGATCCCGTGAGCAACCACCTCCCATCGGGGCTGAAGCTGCTGGCCAGGTAAGGCACTTCGGGCATTTGGCTTGGATGCTCGGCGACGGTATCGAGCAGTTCACCGTTCGCGGCGTCCCAGATTTTTGCGGTTGCATCAGCACCCGCAGTCATTACGAACGAACCGCTGGGGGAGAACTCCGCCGCTCTGACCCCCCCGGCGTGGCCTCGGAGTACATCGTATTGACCGCCCTGCGACCGCCAAAGCAACGCGCTGCCGTTCTGATCACCGATCACTGACATTTGACCATTCGGATCAAATCGAGCGGAATCAAACTTTCCCGCTGAAGTATCCCGTACCGCGGTCAGAATGCGCCCATCACTCGCATTCAGAATCAACGCTCCCTGGCCGTAGCCGGCAACCAGAACCTTCATTCCATCCGCGCTGAAATCGATGGCCGCCACATCGGTATTCGGCTCTTTTAGCGCGGTAGACCAGACAAAACTGCGCAGCTTCAAATCCCAGAGTTTTACCTGTTGCTCCATGCCGATAGCGAAAGTCCTGCCATCGGGACTAAACCCCGCGGCCCTGGCTTCATCACGATCGAACGATGCAACGACTTCGCCCTTGGCGACATCCCACAATCTGGTGACGCCCCCGAGAATGGCCGCTGCGATCACGGAACCGTCACGATTTGTCGACACCGTGAGCACACGCCGCCCGTTGCAATCCAATCGCCGCAGAAGAGCCCCACTGGCAACATCCCAAATTTTTATGCCATCGGCATACCCACCGGTAATGATGCGGGAATCGTCGCTGCTGAACGCAACCGTGTTCACGGCACGCGGATCGGCCTGGAACCTTCGCACCAGCTGATGCGTGGACATATCCCACAGCTGCAGCGTGCCATCACCCGCACCCGTGGCAATCAACTTCCCTGAATGGCTGAACGACCCCGCAACCGCGGGCGGCTTGGTTTCCGTGGCCCAAAGTATCGGATCGACATCGTGGTGCAATTCGACGTCCGGATAGCGGGGCATATTCCAAAGCACCACCCTGCCATCCGGGCCGCCTGTGGCAAGGGTACGATCGTCCTCACTGATATCCCGCGCCTTTGGCAGACCTCGATGACCGTCCAGGGTGAACACTTCAAAGCCCGATTGCGCGTCCTGCACGGCCAGCCGTGAATCGCCGGAGCTCATCACCCAGCGTCCGTTCGAACTGATATCGAACCTGTTCTCGGCAGCGCCCGCGTATTGTTGAACATAAACCAGCTGTCCATTGCCGGTGTTCCATACGCGCGCGCCGTCATTTGCCTTGGTCAACAGGCGGGTGCCATCCACATTGAATATCAGGATAGGATTCGGCGAAGGATGACCGGCAGCCATCAGCAAATGCCCGTCAGCCACACGCCATATGCAAATGGCCCCATCTCGCGCGGAGGCGGAGATCAATCGGCCGTCCTCGGTGTTGTCCAAGGCGAAGATCGGGGTTTTCAAACCATGCAGGGTGGCAAGCTTGCGCTGGCCGGAACTATCCCACAGAGCCACGTCGCCATTTTCCGCACCGGTGAAAAAAATCAATCCGTTCCGGCTGAACCCCGCCACACTGAACCGACCCGGAATTTTCCTGACAACCCGACCGGATCGAAGGTCGATGATCTCCGCTTCGTGATCCGGGCCAACCAATCCCACCCGGTGACCCTCTCGATCAAACGCATTGAACGTATGCGCCCGGCTCGGAGCAGTCTGCAGGCTTGCCAATTGCCTGCCGGTTTGCACGTCCCAGACATTCAACGATCCATGCGATGCGCCATCAGGCACAAGGAAGATGAAAACCAGCTTATTGTCCCGGCTGAACCTCGGAAGCGAACTGCTCCCGCTACCTGAAACAGAGAATTCAAAGCGCTTTTGTGCGGAAGAGGAATCCCACACTCTTGCGATCTCATCGGAGCCGGTGGTTACCAGAAGCCTGGAGTCTGGACTGAAGCGAACCGCGAAAACCGGCGCACCGGTCTGAAAGGCCAGTCGCTGGGCGTCCACAATTCGCATGGCACGGGAAAGCATCAGGCGTAGTGCTGGCGTATTCACCCCGAGCCGATAGGCCTCGTTCAGGTAGACCGCGGCACGTCCCTGATTATGGGCAATCAGCTCCTGACGACCTTTTTCATAGACCGCCTCAATATGCGCATGGAGAGCCTGCCTCGCCAGCGCCTCCTGCTTTTCCCGTTGCTGCGCAATCCAGAGGCCGGACAGGATGGCCACAGAGAACAAAGTGATCGCCGCCAGCAGCAAGCTGTTCAAAACGCGCCGCCGCTGTTCGCGCTGCCGCAAATCATCCAGCCCCACCGCGAGCAGCCCCGCGAGGAGCTTGAGTTTCGCAGCGGGCCTGCTGTCCTTGCCAGGCCGCACGTCGGCCGCGATCGGCTCGATGCCATCTCCGCTGCGAAGCGACGGCGGGAAGCATTCCAGAAAGCCCTTTCCCGGCTGCAAGTCGGCGTGCGGCTCGCCGTCGACGATCAGGCACAGGATGTGCTCGCTGCGCCCCAGCGCGCGGAAGCGGGCGATCTCCTGCTCCACCCATTTGGACACCGCCGCATACGGCGATGCAATGACGATCAGGTATCGGGATTGCAGCAGCGCCTGGTCGATGGCGGCACTGAGGTTGGGTGAACTGGGCAGTTCCTCCTGGTCACGGAACACCGGGAACAGTCGTCGCGGCACCGGGCCGGCGGCCGTTTCACGACCGATCAACCGCCGCGGCACACGGTAGGTTTCGAGAGCCTTGTGCAGCCATTCTGCCCAGGCCCGGTCGCGGTGGCTGTAGGAAATGAACGCCCAGTACTTGAACAGCTCTTGCGGCACCCGCGCCCCCCGCTTCTGGCTTGACCCTATTATCCGGTCAGGAACGCCTCAGCGCGCGTATTCCTGCCGCGACAGCCAGAACTCGGCCAGCGGCAGGTCCTCGGGGTAGGTCACCTTGAGGTTGCTTTCGCGGCCGCGCACCAGCATCGGCTTGTAGCCGGCCAGTTCCATGGCGGCGGCCTCGTCGCCGAGCGGCTTGCCCTTGGCGATGGCTTGCTCGAGCGCGGTGCGCAGCAGGTCGAGGCGGAACAGCTGCGGCGTCTGCGCGCGCCACAAGGCGGCGTGGTCCACAGTGCGCACCGAGCTTTCGCGCTCCTCCTGCTTGAGCACGTCGGTGACCGGCACCGCGAGCAGGCCGCCCTGTTCGTCGCTGGCCTCGTCGCGCAGGCTTTCGACGTCATCCACCGTCAGGCAGGGGCGCGCGGCATCGTGTATCAGCACATAGACCGGGGCGTCGAGCGTCTGGCTGCGCTCGGTCACGGCCTGCAGGCCGGCCAGCACCGAGTCGGCGCGGGTCGTGCCGCCGGTGACGGTGGCGATCTTGGGGTGACGCGCGATCGGCAGCTTGGCGAAGTCGGTATCGCCCTTGGGCAGCGCCAGCACCACGCCGTCGATCCAGCCGGCATCGAAGAACGGCGCCAGGCTCCATTCCAGCAGCGCCCGGCCGCGCAGCGGCAGGTATTGCTTGGGCTTGCCCAGCCCCATGCGGGCTCCGCCGCCGGCGGATGCGACCACCGCCCAATAACGGGGAACCTTGGTCACGGGCTGCTGGGGGCTACGACGAGGTAGAAGGTTTCGCCCTTGCGCACCATGCCCAGCTCGCTGCGGGCATGCGCCTCGATCGCCTCGCCGCTGTTGCGCAGATCGGCCACTTCAGCTTCCAGCACTGCGTTGCGCAGCTGCAGCTGGTTGTTGGCGTCGGCCTGTTGATCCACCGCCTGCTGCAGCCGGCGCGAATCGAACACCCCGCCGTCGCCGATCCAGAGCCGGTACTGCAGTCCTGCCAGAACCAGGCAAAGGGCGACGAGGGCGAGGCGCTGTTTCAATGGCGCGCTTCAGTTCGGCTTCACGGCAGGCCGATGGGAAACGCCGACGCGCCGGGGTAACGGGCGCGCTTGCCCAGCGCGTGCTCGATGCGCAGCAGCTGGTTGTACTTGGCCATGCGGTCGGAGCGGCACAGCGAGCCGGTCTTGATCTGGGTGGCGCTGGTGCCCACCGCGATGTCGGCGATGGTGGCGTCCTCGGTCTCGCCGGAGCGGTGCGACACCACCGCCGAGTAGCCGGCGTCGGTGGCCATGCGGATCGCTTCCAGCGTTTCGCTCAGCGTGCCGATCTGGTTGGGCTTGATCAGGATCGAGTTGCCGATGCCTTTGATGATGCCTTCGGCCAGGATCTTGGTGTTGGTGACGAACAGGTCGTCGCCGACCAGCTGCACCTTGCCGCCCAGCTTCTGCGTCAGGATGGCCCAGCCGGCCCAGTCGTCCTCGGCGCAGCCGTCCTCGATCGAGATGATCGGGTAGCGCGCGGCCAGATCGGCCAGGTAGTCGGCGAACTCTGCGGCGGTGTACTGCTTGCCCTCGCCTTCCAGGTGGTACTTGCCCTTCTTGAACAGCTCGCTGGAAGCCACGTCCAGGCCCAGGTAGATGTCCTTGCCGGCCTTGTAGCCGGCGGCGCCGATGGCCTCCAGCAGGCATTCCAGCGCGGCCTCGTTGGACGGCAGGTTGGGGGCGAAGCCGCCCTCGTCGCCGACCGCGGTGCTGAGCTTGCGCCCGTGCAGCACCTTCTTCAGGGAGTGGAAAATCTCCGCGCCCTGGCGCAGCGCCTCGCTGAAGCTGGGCGCGCCCACCGGCAGGATCATGAACTCCTGGATGTCGACGTTGTTGTCGGCATGGGCGCCGCCGTTGATGACGTTCATCATCGGCACCGGCAGCGTGTCGGCCTGGATGCCGCCGAGGTGGCGGAACAGCGGCTGGCCATTCTCGGCCGCGGCGGCCTTGGCGCTGGCCAGCGACACGGCCAGGATGGCGTTGGCGCCGAGGCGCGACTTGTTGTGGGTGCCGTCCAGGTCGATCATGGTCTGGTCCAGCGCGCTCTGCTGCTGCGCGTCGAGGCCGGTGACCGCCTTGGCGATCTCGGTCTCGACGTTCTTCACCGCCTTCTGCACGCCCTTGCCCAGGTAGCGGGCCTTGCCGCGCGCCGGCGCGCCATCGCGCAACTCTGCCGCTTCGCGCTTGCCGGTGGAGGCCCCGGACGGCACCGCGGCCACGCCGCGGGCGCCGGAGGCGAGCACCACCTCGGCTTCCACCGTCGGGTTGCCGCGGGAGTCGATGATTTCCAGCGCGCTGACTTCAACGATTTTTGACATGCTTTTGTTTCTGTTGGGTTATTTTATTGAGAATAGGCAAAATCAGGAGCTCAGCTGGCGTTCCAGCAGGCCGCTGCGCTTGGTCACGCGGTCAAGCTCGACCAGCGTTTCCAGCAGACCGCCGATGTGCTTCAACGGCAGCGAATTGGGACCGTCGCAGAGCGCCTCGTCCGGGCGCGGGTGGGTTTCCATGAACAGGCCGGACACGCCCGCCCCCACCGCCGCGCGCGCCAGCACCGGGATGAACTCGCGCTGGCCGCCCGAGGCGTTGCCCATGCCGCCGGGCAACTGCACGGTGTGCGTGCAATCGAACACCACCGGGGCGAAGTCGCGCATCACCGCCAGGCCGCGCATGTCGGCGACCAGATTGTTGTAGCCGAAGGTGAAGCCGCGCTCGCAGAGGAAGAACTGCGGCTCGGCCACAGCCTTCATCTTCTCGATCACGTTGCCCATTTCCCAGGGCGACATGAACTGGCCTTTCTTGACGTTGACCGGCTTGCCGAGCCTGGCCACGCTCTGCATGAAGTTGGTCTGGCGGCACAGGAAAGCGGGCGTCTGGATCACGTCCACCACGTCGGCCACTTCCTTCAGCGGCGTATCCTCATGCACATCGGTCAGCACCGGCACGCCGATCTGCTTGTGCACCGCCTGCATGATCTTCATGCCGCCTTCCACACCGGGGCCGCGGTAGGACTTGTGCGAGGAGCGGTTGGCCTTGTCGTAGCTGCCCTTGAAGATGTAGAGGATGCCGAGCTGATCGGCCAGCGCCTTGATGTGTCCCGCCACCTCGATCGCCAGGCCCTCGGACTCCAGCGTGTCCGGCCCGGCGATGAGGAAGATCGGCTGATCGATACCGACGTCGCGTCCGCAGAGTTTCATGCGGCTTTGGCCTGGTGCGCGAGGTGCTGCTCGCGCGCCGCGCGGATGAAGCCCTCGAACAGCGGATGGCCGTCACGCGGCGTGGAGGTGAACTCCGGATGGAACTGGCAGCCGACGAACCAGGGATGGTCCGGCAGCTCCACCATCTCCACCAGCTCGCCGTCCTCGGACAGGCCGGCGATGCTCATTCCCTTGGCGGTGAGCACGTCGCGGAAATTGTTGTTGAACTCGTAGCGGTGGCGGTGACGCTCGCTGATCACTTCGGCGTTGTACAGCGCCCGCGACTTGGAGCCGGCCACCAGGCGGCACTTCTGCACACCCAGGCGCATGGTGCCGCCGAGGTTGGAGCTGCGGCTGCGGCGCTCGACGCGGCCGCTGGCGTCCTGCCATTCGGTGACCAGCGCGATCACCGGATGCGGCGTGTTGGGTGCGAACTCGGTGCTGTGCGCATCGGCCAGGCCGACCACGTTGCGCGCGTATTCGATCGCCGCGACCTGCATCCCCAGGCAGATGCCCAGGTACGGAATGCGGCTCTCGCGCGCATAGCGGGCGGCGGCGATCTTGCCCTCGATGCCGCGCTCGCCGAAGCCGCCCGGCACCAGGATGGCGTCCGCCCCCTGCAGCACGCGCGCGCCCTGGCTTTCCACCGCCTCGGACTCGATGTAGCGGATCTTGACCCGGGTGCCGGTGTGCAGGCCGGCGTGGTACAGCGCCTCGTTGAGCGACTTGTAGGCGTCGGCCAGGTCGACGTACTTGCCGACCATGGCCACCTGCACTTCCACGTCCTGGCGCTCGCGGGCGCTCACCACCTTCTCCCAGGCCGACAGGTCGGAGGCGCGCGCATCGAGGCCGAAATGCTCGACCACCAGCTCGTCCAGCCCCTGCTGCTGCAGCCAGCCGGGGATTTTGTAGATGTCGTCCAGGTCGACGGCCGAAATCACCGCGCGGTACGGCACATTGGTGAACAGCGCGATCTTGCGCTTCTCGGCGTCCGGAATCGGCCGCTCGGAGCGGCACAGCAGCACGTCCGGCTGGATGCCGATGGAGCGCAGCTCCTTCACCGAGTGCTGCGTCGGCTTGGTCTTCAGCTCGCCGGACGAGCGCACAAACGGCAGCAGCGTCAGGTGCATGTACATCGACTGCTTGCGGCCCAGCTCCACCCCCATCTGGCGGATGGCTTCGAGGAACGGCAGCGACTCGATGTCGCCGACCGTACCGCCGATCTCCACCAGGCAGATATCGGCGCCGCGCGCACCCTCGCGGATGCGCTGCTGGATTTCATCGGTGATGTGCGGGATCACCTGCACGGTGCGGCCGAGGTAGTCGCCGCGGCGCTCCTTTTCCAGCACATTGCGGTAGATCTGGCCGGTGGTGACATTGCTGTGGCGGCTGGTCTTGCCGCGCAGGAAGCGCTCGTAATGGCCAAGGTCCAGATCGGTTTCGGCGCCGTCCTCGGTGACGAAGACTTCGCCGTGCTGGAACGGACTCATGGTCCCTGCATCGACATTGATGTAGGGATCCAGCTTGATCATGTGGACCGTCAGGCCGCGCGATTCGAGAATCGCGCCGAGGCTCGCCGCGGCGATACCTTTACCCAGCGAGGACACCACGCCGCCGGTAACGAAAATAAAACGGGTCTGCGCGACGTCGGGCATTTTGGATTCATGCTGCAGGTTTCAGCAATTTTACGGGAATACGCGCGGCGGCGCATCCGTCTCGTGCACCCGGGCGGTGCCGCGGGCGCCCGCGTAGGCACCATCAAGGCGCAGGCGCCGCCGGACCGGTACGGTTGATCCACAGTCCCTGATAGGAAAAACGCGACTGCAGCTCCGCGGCCACCGCGCGCGCGGCGTCGGCAGACGGATAGCCCCTGAGCTGCACCCGATACCAGGTCTGCCCCCGTACCTGCGCCGTCTGCACGGTGGCGGCATAGCCGGCGCCGCGCAACTGCTGCGCGTGCTGGTCGGCGTCGGCCGCAGTCGGGTACGAGGCCACGTTGATGCCCCACTCGCCGGAACCGCCCACGGGCGGCGGGGATGGCGCTGTGGCGGGCGGCGCCGGTGGCGGCCTGGGCGCAACTGCCGTTGCCGGCACCGCGGGCTTCAGCTCTGGCTGCAGCGCCAGGGCAGCCTTCGGCGGGGTGGCGACCGGGGCCGGCGGCATGGCCTCGGCTCCGGGGTCGTCGCTGCCGGCATCGTTGGCCGCCAGCATGGCTTCCGGGGAAGTCGGCGCATCGATGTCGAAGCTGCGCCGCATTGCGATCCAGGCGCTGGGCTCGTGCGCCACCCGCTCCGGCGGCAGGCCGGCGACGAAGCGATAGCAGGCCGAGGGGCGCAATTTCTGCAAATCGGTGCCGGCATTGGGCAGCACCGACAGCCGCCCGGCGGCGACACAGGCCCGCGCCACGCCGGACTGGTTATCGAAGAAGTACTCCCCGGGGATCAGGGCCGCGTGCTGGCCGCCGAAATACACGAACAGGGGCCAGCCACCGGCCTGAGGCGGCAGCTTCCACACCAGCCGCAGGTAGCCGTGGGTGAGACTGAAGATGGTCTGCAGGTCATCGGCGTAGCTGGCGAACGGCAGCTTTTCGATGCCCAGCTCGGCGCCCGGCCCCAGCTCGACGAAGCCGTGGCCGGAAAAGGCCAGCGACAGGCTGCCGCCCGGCTCGACGCGCACCACGTCGCGCTCGGCCAGCTGGTCGCCGGCTTTCAGCTGGTTGCGGGTGCCCAGGCGGTCGACGCTGGCCGCGCCGTTGACGCTGTCGACGGTCAGGACGTCGCCGGCATGCGCCACCGACAGGCTGGTGCCGAGCAGCAGCGCCGCCACTTGCAAGAAAACCCGCTTCATCGTTTACGCCATACCCCGCAAGCCATGCGCCCGGGCTGTTCCGCCCGGGCATCGGTCGAAGCGCCCCGCCGGAACGGGATCGCCTCAGGCGTCGATCACTTCGTCGCGCGCGCGCAGCGCCGGCAGCGCCCGCTGCAGGATCGCCCGCACCTTGGCCATGCCCGCTTCGATCGACTGGTGGATTTCGCCGTGAATGTCGCCCGAGCCGAGGCCGGCGGCCCAGTTCACGCTCACCGCCAGGCAGGCGTAGTCCAGTTCCAGCTCGCGCGCCAGACCGGCTTCGGGCATGCCGGTCATGCCGACCATGTCGCAGCCGTCGCGCTTGAGCCGGCGGATCTCGGCGGTGGATTCCAGGCGCGGCCCCTGGGTCACGCCCATCACGCCGCTTTGGGCGATGTCGACACCGCCATCAAGCGCACCGTGCAGCAGCTCGCGGCGCACGCGCTCGCTGTAGGGCTCGGTGAATTCGACGTGCTTGAGATCGGCGTGGGCGCCGTCCGAATAGGTGTGCTCGCGGCCATAGGTGTAGTCGATCAGGTCGGTCGGCACCGCCACCGCGCCCGGCGGCAGCCACGGCGCGATGGCGCCCACCGCAGCGATGGCGACGACGGCGTTGACCCCGGCCTGCTTCAGCGCCCACAGGTTGGCGCGGTAGTTGATGCCGTGCGGCGGGATGCGGTGCCCCTCGCCATGGCGCGCCAGGAAGATGGCCTGGATGCCGTATACCTTGCCCTGCAGCAGCGGCGCCGACGGAGCGCCATACGGGGTTTCGACCTGCAGCTGCTTCTGCACTTCCAGTCCCGGCCACTGGTTCATGCCGGTGCCGCCAATCACTGCCACAGAAGCCATGCCAACTCCGTCGGTTGAAGGTTGAATTGAGCGCTTATCTTGAACGCCTACTTTTTCACGGCAATGGCCGCACCGACACTGGCGCCGAAGCGCGTCTCCAGCGCCGGCTGCTGCCCGAAGGCATCGAGCTGCGCGCTGAGCAGCCCCAGCTGCGCCAGGCGGTCGGCCGGTCGCGGATGCGTCTGGTACAGCAGGGCCAGGGCGCTGTCGTTGGAATCCATGCGGTCCAGCGTCTGCAGCACCGCCAGCAGGCCGTAGGGATCGTAACCGGCGCGGCCGGCCAGTTGCACCCCGAGCCGATCGGCGGCGTATTCGTCCGACTTGTCCAGGCCACGCGAGTACAGCGTCTTGGCCTGGCCGGACACCGCGTCGAGCAGCTGCGGCGGGATGTTGGCCCGTCCGGCCTTTTGCGCCACCACATCCGAGCCCAGGTCGCTGAGCAGCTGCGTGCCGGCCTCGCGCCGCAAGGCGTTGAGGTGGTGCTTGAGCACCACATGGGCGATCTCGTGGCCCAGCACGCCGGCCAGCTCGGCCTCGCTGTGCAGGCGCACCAGCAGGCCGCGGGTGACGAACACATAACCGCCCGGCGCGGCGAAGGCGTTGATCGAGTTGTCGTCGAGCACGGCGAAGCGCCAGGGCAGGTCCGGCCGCTCGCTCTGCAGCGCCACCCACAAGCCGACCTTGCTGACGTAGGCCTGCAGGTCGTGGTCTTTCATCGGCTTGGCCGCGCCGAGCAGGGTGGCGGCGGCGATGCGGCCGAGCTCATGCTCCTGCTGCGCATCGGGACCGACCACCGCGGTCTTCAGCTGCTTGACGCCGTCGAGAGCCTTGCCCAGGTCGAAACTGATGGCCAGCGCCGCTGCGCTGACCAGCAACAGGCCGGCCGCAAGCGTGCCACGGGCGAGATGGCGCGCGGCGCTCATTGCTCGGCCTCCTTGGCCGGAGCGGCCTTGGCCTGCAAGCCGCCCTGGCCGGCGAAGGCCTGCGCATCGGCGACCGCCACTGCGCCGGCTTCCAGGCCGTCGACCGCGGCCACATCCGGCGTCGCGCTTTGCAGCTCGCCGCTGCCGAAACCGCGCACGCCGGTGGTAGCCACGCTCTGCGTCGCCACGGCGCGCCCGCCCTCCAGCACCCCGGCGCGCGCGCCGGGTGCGCGCAGGCGCAACGCGGACATGCGCACCCAGCCCTGCTGCTGCTCCACCTTCACCTGATACCAGCCGCCCTGCCGCCCCAGAATCTCCACCGCGGTGGCGGCGGGCAGGCTTTGCAGCACCTTGCCATCCACAAACGGCCCGTCGCGCAGCTCAGTGGCGTCGGACACGTAGCCCGGCTCCGCGGCCGCCAGCAGCGGCAGCCAGAGCGCGGCCCACAGCAACTTGCGTTTCATCGTTCCCCCTGGAAATCCGTTTCAGGCCTGCCTTTCCCCGCCCGGCGCCGCCGTTCCGGGCAACGATCCGGACAGCGGCTCGAACAGGCGCACCGGCTGTTCCCGTCCCTTGGCCTTGAAATCGCCGCGATCGACGAAGTGCAGGCCGGCGCCGCAGGCCTGCCGAGTCTGCGCCGAGACCAGCACCCGCGCCACCCCCTTGGTGAGTCCTTCGATGCGGCTGGCCAGGTTCACAGTATCGCCGATCGCCGTGTAGTCGGTCTTGTTGGGCGAGCCGATGAAGCCGACCACCGCCGGCCCGCTGTGGATGCCGATGCCGATGTCGAAGGCCACGCCTTCGGCCGCCACCTCGCGCGCGAACTCGCCGGCCACCTGCGCCATTTCCAGCGCCGCCTGCACCGCGTGCTCGGCCTGCCGCTCGTCCGGCAGCGGCGCGCCCCAGAAGGCCATGATGGCGTCGCCGATGAACTTGTCGACGGTGCCGCCGTGGCGGAACACCACCGCGACCTGGCGCGAGAAATAGCGGTTGAGCAGACTCACCACCTGCTCCGGCGTGCGGGTCTCGGAAAAGCTGGTGAAGCCGCGGATGTCGGAGAACAGCACCGTGAGTTGTTGGCTCTGAGCGCCCTGGTCGAGCAGTTCGCGCTGCGTCTCGACCAGCTTCTTCACCACGTACGGATTGACGAAGCGGCTGAACACGCGCACCGCGCGGTCGCGTTCGCGCCGCTCACGCAGGTATTCCCACAACGCCAGCACCAGGTAGGCCAGCCACAGGCTGGCCAGCGGCGCGGCCACCCGCACCAGCCAGCCTTGCTGCAGGGCGGCGTAGGCCAGCAGCAGCGATATCGGGCTGAACAGGCCCAGAAACAGGCCCAGCGGCAGCGGGCCGGCGCCGCGCAGATAGGCCATCCCAAGCAGCGCCAGCGGCAGCAGGCCGAACAGCAGCCCCAGCCACGACGGCGGGCGCCGCAGGGCATCGCCGTGGCGCATGGTCTCCAGCGCGGCGGCCAGGATTTCCGGCCCGGTCTGCTGCGGCGACAGCGGCGTGGCGTGCAGGTCGTTGAGACCGGCGGCGGTGGCGCCGACGATCACCACCTTGCCGCGGAACTCGTCCGGCGGCCGCTGCGGGTGCTGACGCTCCAGGTCGAGGAACACGTCGGAGAACGACACGGCGGGGCGCGACTTCGGCGCGCCCCGCCAGTTGATCTCCACGTCCGCCCCGGCCGGCAGCGCCCAGCCCAGGCCGCGCGCCACACGCAGCGGCAGTGACGGCACACGCCAGCCGCGGTGCTCCAGTTGCGCCCAATAGCGGCGCCCCACCCCGTCCTCGTCCGGCAGGAAGTTGATCAGGCCGATGCGGCCGTTTTCGGCAATGCGCTGCAGCGGCAGCAGCAGCGGCAGGCGCGCCGCCGGATCGGCCGCCGCAGTGCGCTCGAAGCCGAGACGCTCACTGCCGGCCAGCGGCAGGCCCTGGCTGTCGTCGACGCCATCGAGCCTGAGCATGCCGGTGTAGGTGTCCGGAGCGGCGCCCAGGGCCTCGATGAAATAGGCGTCCTGGTCCGGGTGCTCGCGCTGCGGCTCGGCGAAGATCTGGTCGAAGACGATGGCCGCGGGCTGCTGCCGGTTGAGCTTCTCGATGAATTCGGCATAAACCGAGCGCGGCCACTCGTAGGGGCCGAAGTCGGGACTCATCGCGGCGATGCTGCGCTCGTCGATGTTCAGCAGCACGATGTCGGCATCGGGAGCGCGCCCCTGCGCGTGCAGGACGAGCAGCCAGTCCTGCACCCGGCGGTCGAGCGGGCCGAGCCAGGCGAACGCGGCGGCTTCGAGCAGGACCAGGGCGAACGCGACGGCGGCACGCACGCCCACGGCGCGGCTCATGGATAAGCTCTTATTCCTTGACGGCGTAGATCGCCGGCAGCTGCCGCCAGTATTCCTTGTAGTCCATGCCGCAGCCGAAGACATAGCGGTCCGGCAGGCTCAGACCGATGAACTCGGCGTGGGCCTCGGCGGCGCGGCGCTGGTGCAGCTTGTCGGCGAGCACCGCGACCTTGAGGCTGGCGGGGCGGAACTCGAGCAAGGCCTTGCGCACCGCCACCAGGGTGTGACCCTCGTCGAGGATGTCGTCGATGACCAGCACGTGGCGCCCCTCCAGCGGCGTGTCCGGCTGGCGCTTCCACAGCAGGCCACCGCCGGTGGTGGCGCCGCGGTAGCGGGTGGCGTGCAGGTAGTCCAGCTCGAAAGCGAAGCCGACGCGCTGCAGGATTTCCGCCGCCGGCACCAGGCCGCCGATCATCACCACCAGCACCAGCGGGTTCTTGTCGGCATACTCGGCGCGCAACGCGGCGGCCAGCCGGTCATAGGCCGCGCTGACCGCGGCGGCGTCGCTGATGCAGTCGGCCTCACGCAGCACGGCTTGTGCTTCTTGCAGGCGGCTCATGCGGGAACCTCGCGGCGGTAGAGTTTCTGCAGGCGGGCGCTGGCCAGCTTGCGCGGCTTGACCGGCAGCCCGGCGATCAGCTTGAGCACCGACTCGCGGTCGTTGCAGATCGGCAGCAGGTCGCAGCCGGCATCCAGCGCCATCAGCGCGCGCTCGACGATTTCGCCGCCGGCCTTGGCGCCGGCCATGTTGAGGTCGTCGCAGATCACCGCGCCGTTGTAGCCGAACTGGGTGCGCAGCAGGCCACGGATCCAGCGCCGCGACAGCGAAGCCGGCTTCTCGTCGATGGCGGTATAGCGGATGTGGGCCATCATCAGCGATTCGATGCCGTCCTCGATCAGGGCCCGGAACGGCACCAGGTCCTTGGCCTCGATCTCGGCGTAGCTGCGCCGGTCCACCGGCAGCTCGGTATGCGAGTCGGCGGCGACGGCGCCATGGCCGGGAAAATGCTTGCCGGTGGCGGCCATGCCGGCGGCGTTGAGGCCGGCGCGGAAAGCGCGCGCCAGCTTGACGATCACCTCCGGGTTGTCGGAGAACGCGCGGTCGCCGATGATCTGGCTGACGCCCGTGTCACGATCCAGCACCGGGGCGAAGCACAGGTCGATGCCGTAGGCGGCCAGCTCGCGGCCGACGGTCAGGCCCTGGGCCTGGGCCTCCTCCACCGATTTTGGCGCCGACTCCTCGTGCAGCTTGCCCAGGGTGCCCATGGCCGGAATGCGCGTGAAGCCGACACGGAAGCGCTGCACGCGCCCGCCTTCGTGGTCCACCGCCAGCAGCAGGCGCGGCCGCTTCAGCGCCAGCAGCTCGGCGCACAGCGCGCGCAGCTGCTCCGGATCACTGTAGTTGCGGGCGAACAGGATCACGCCCCCGACCAGAGGGTGGGCCAGGACTTCGCGGTCTTCAGCGGTCAGGGACAGCCCGCCGACGTCGGCCATCAAAGGCCCGATTGTGCTCATGCGTTATTGATGTTGTTGCGAATAGTCAAAGAGCTGCCGTGCGGCTCCCGCGTCCATGCTCTCACACAATGATGCCGGGGATGTTGCGCCGGCGCACAGATTGGCCTCACGGTGATGGAATCACAGCCGTTCCGCCTCGCTCCAGGAGCGGTAGGGCCGCTGGGCCAGGGCGTGGTTGTAGTAGCGCTGCTCGGCGGTCAGTTCCCGCCCCAGCCAGTCCGGGCGCGGAAATTCCTGCTCCGCCGTGTCGAGTTCGACCTCGGCCACCACCAGGCCGGCATTGTCGCCTTCGAACACGTCGATCTCCCAGGTCAAGCCGTCGCGCTCGATATAGTGGCGCGTCTTCAGGATCAGGCCGCTGCACAGCGTGGCCAGGATCTGCCCGGCCTCGGCCGCCGGGATGTCGTATTCATACTCGGCGCGGGTGGTGCCGACCACAGCCGCCTTGATGTTGAGCTTGCCGGCCGGGCCTTCCAGCCGCACCCGCACCGAGGCGCGGCCGCCGAGTTCGGTCAGGTAACCGTGACGCATCGGGATGGCGTGCGACACCTCGCTGCGCCAGGCGTCGCCGTTGACCAGGAATTTACGTTCGATTTCGATTGCCATAGACAGTCATCCGCGCTCAAACAGGGCCATGGATTCCACATGCGCGGTGTGCGGGAACATGTCCAGCACGCCGGCGCGGCGCAGGCGGTAGCCGTGCTCCTTGACCAGCAGGCCGGCGTCGCGCGCCAGCGTGCCCGGATGGCAGGATACGTACACCACGCGCCGCGGCCGCGTCCGCGCCAGCAGCGGCAGGATTTCCCGCGCGCCGGAGCGCGGCGGATCGAGCAGCGCCAGGTCGTACTGCTGCTGCAGCCAGGGCGCCTGCGCCTCCGGCGCGAACAGGTCGGCGCGGAAATAGCGCGCCTCCAGGCCGTTGCGCCGCAGGTTGTCGCGGCCATGCTCGACCAGCGCCGCCTCGCCTTCCACCGCGGTGACGCTGGCGCCGCTGCGCGCCAGCGGCGCGGTGAAATTGCCCAGACCGGCGAACAGCTCCAGCACGGTGTCGCCCGGGGCCGGCGCCAGCCAGTCCAGCGCCTGCCGCACCATGGCCTGCGCCACCGGGCCGTTGATCTGCACGAAATCGGTCGGCGCGAACTGCAACTGCAGCGCGCTGCCATCGGGAGAGTACTGCAGCGTACGGGCGTTGCCAAGCGGCCGGATCGAATCAGGGCCGCCGGTCTGCAGGTACAGGTCCAGATCGTGGGCGGCGGCGAAGGCGTCGAGGGCGGCCAGGTCGGCCGCGTCCGGGGGCTGCATCACGCGCAGCACCAGGGCTGCATGGTCGGCGCAGGCCACCTCGATCTGCGGCACCTGGGCGGCGATGGACAGGCCGCCGATCAGCCCGGCGAGGTCACGCAGACGGCTGCCGACACGCGGATCGAGCACCACGCAGGAGTCGATCGCCGCCAGCAGCGGCGACTCGCGCTCGCGGAAGCCCACCAGCACCCCGCCCTTCTTCGGCACCAGCTTGGCGCCCAGGCGCGCCTTGCGGCGGTAGCCCCACACCGGACCGGTGACCGGTTCCGCCACCGCCTCGGTTTCGACGCCGCCCAGGCGCGCCAGCGCCTCCAGCAGCTGCTTCTGCTTGAACGCCACCTGCTGCGCCGGCTGCAGATGCTGCAGGGAGCAGCCGCCGCAGACGCCGAAGTGGACGCAGCCGGGCTCGACCCGGTGCGGCGAGGCCAGCTCCACCGCGGTCACCGCGCCTTCGTCGACATCGCGGGTGACGCGGCTCAGCTTGTAGCGCACGCGTTCGCCGGGCAGCGCCCCGGCGATGAACGTGACCTTGCCGCCGGCACGGGCGACGCCGCGCCCGTCGTGCGCAAGATCGATGATTTCCGCGGTGAATTCCTCCGCCGGCACTACCCGGCGGCGCGAACGCGATCCCATCCGCATCAGCCCCCGTTGTCCCAGGCCGCGAGGAATTCCGCCCAGTGCGGCGCGCTGCTCTGCGCCAGGAAATCGCGCGCGCGCTGCACTTCCTGCTCGTGCTCGGCGGCGGACAGCAGGCCGCGCATCAGCTGGAAACGCAGGTAGACCAGGTAGGTGTTGAGCACGTCGGTTTCGCAGTAAGCGCGGATTTCGCCGATCTTGCCAACGCGGAAGGCCTCGGCCACCTTGGACCCGTCCATGCCCAGCTTGCCGGGGAAGCCGAGCAGCAGCGCCATTTCGTGCAGCGGCGCATAGGCGCGGGCCTGGTACAGCGCCAGAACGTCCATCAGGTCGGTATGGCGGAACTGGTAGCGGCTGATGTAGTTGTCCCATTTCGACTCGCGCTCGAAATGGCCGGTATCCCAGTAGCGCGGCGTGCTCAGGCGGTGGATCAGGGCGCGGTAGTGCAGCACCGGCAGGTCGAAGCCGGAACCGTTCCAGGACACCAGGGTCGGCCGGTATTTTTCGACCCCGTCGAAGAAGCGCTTGACCAGCTCCGCTTCGGGGGCATCGGGCTCGCCCAGCGACCACACGCGGAAGTCGTCGCCGGCGCGCAGGCAGCAGGAGATCGCCACCACCCGGTGCAGGTGCTGCGGCTGGAAGTCGGTGCCTTTTTCCGCCAGCCGCTGCGCCGCCATGGCCTGCGCCGCCGCCTCGTCGTCGAGGCCGGTGAAGCCGTGGATGCGGCGGCCGCCGTCGAGGTCGGGCACGGTCTCGATATCGAAGACCAGGATCGGTTCGCGGATCGGCATCAGGGCATCAGTCCGGGAATACGCCGGTCGAGATATAGCGGTCGCCGCGGTCGCAGATGATGGCGGCCACGGTGGCGCCGCTAAGGCCGCGGCACAACTGCAGCGCGGCGAACACCGAGCCGCCGGACGACGGCCCGGCGAAAATGCCTTCGTTCGACGCCAGCAGGCGCATGGTGTTCTCGGCGTCGCGGCTGCTGACCTCGATCACACGATCGACACGGCGCGCGTCGAAGATCTTCGGCAGATAGGCCTCCGGCCACTTGCGGATGCCCGGAATGGAGGACTCGCCATCGGGCTGCACGCCGATCACCTGGATCGCCGGATTCTGTTCCTTGAAGTAACGCGAGCAGCCCATGATGGTGCCGGTGGTGCCCATGGTGGCGACGAAATGGCTCAGGCGCCCCCCGGTGTCGCGCCAGATCTCGGGCGCGGTGCCTTCATAATGGGCGCGCGGATTGTCGGGGTTGGCGAACTGGTTGAGCACCCGCCCCTTGCCCTGGCGCTGCATCTCGTCGGCCAGGTCGCGGGCGTACTCCATGCCCTGGGCCTGGCTCACCAGCAGGATCTCGGCGCCGAACGCCTTCATCACCGCGCGCCGCTCGGCGCTCATGTGCTCCGGCATGATCAGCACCATGCGGTAGCCCTTGATCGCCGCGGCCATGGCCAGGGCGATGCCGGTATTCCCCGAGGTGGCCTCGATCAGCGTGTCCCCCGGCTTGATCTCGCCCCGCTCCTCGGCGCGGCGGATCATCGAATAGGCGGGGCGGTCCTTGACCGAGCCGGCCGGGTTGTTGCCCTCCAGCTTGAGCAGGAGGGTGTTGTCGCCGATGCCCGGCAGTCGCGTCACGCGCACCAGCGGGGTGTTGCCGATGGTGCCGGCGATGGTGGTGATGGCCATCCGCTTATTCTAGCGGCCCGGGGCGGGCTCCGTGCGGCCGTGGCCGCCGCTCAGGCAGCGGCGGCCCGGCGCGCCTGCAGCATGGCCCGCCGCATCTCGGCCACGGCGGCCGGCAGGCCGACGTACAGGGCGCGGCCGATGATGGAATGGCCGATGTTCAGCTCGACGATCTCGCCGATGGCGGCGACCGGCGCCACGTTGTCCAGATTGAGGCCATGGCCGGCATGCACCTCCAGCCCGGCGCCGTGAGCGGCGTGGGCGAAAGCGGCGATCTTGTCCAGTTCGTCGGCGCGGGCGGCGGCAGCCACCGCGTCGGCGTAGCCGCCGGTATGGATCTCGATATGCGGCGCGGCGCAATCCAGCGTGGCGCCGAGCTGGCGCATCTCGGCATCGATGAACAGCGACACGACAATGCCGGCCTGGGCCAGGCGCGCGCAGGCCGCGGCCACCTCGCGTTTCTGCCCGGCCACGTCGAGCCCGCCCTCGGTGGTGCGCTCCTGGCGCTTTTCCGGCACCAGGCAGGCATAGCGCGGCCGCACCCGGCAGGCGAATTCCACCATCTCGTCCGTCACCGCCATTTCCAGGTTCACCGGCACCGGGCTGCAGGCGAGCAAGCGCTCGACGTCATGGTCCTGGATATGACGGCGATCCTCGCGCAGGTGCACGGTGATGCTGTCGGCGCCCGCCGCGGCGCTGAGCAGGGCCGCTTCCACCGGGTCCGGATAGGCCGTGCCACGCGCCTGGCGCAGGGTGGCGGCGTGATCGACGTTGACGCCCAGTCGGATCGGTGAAGGTTGGACCATCGCTTGAACACTCCGGCTGAGTCGCCCGGGCCCGCAGGCCCGGTTCTGGGACGGGGACGTTTAAAGCTCGCGCAGCGCACGCAGCAGCCGCGGGGTCTCCAGCTCGCGCCCGGCCAGCTGCCGCTGCAGCGCGGCGCGCAACAGTTTACGCGCGTCGCGCAGCGCCTCGCGCGTTTCCAGCTGCTCTTGCGCCAGCGCGATCAGGCTGGCGCCGGCGTAGCTGTCATCGGCCGGGGTGGCGGGCTGCGCACCCTGCTCCAGGTCGAAGCGGTAGCGCCGCTGCGGCTCCAGCTCCGCCGTCAGCGGCAGCGCATAACCCATCTCGGCCAGCAGGCGCTTCTCGAAGACGCGCAGCGCCGCCTCGCCGCCCGGGCCGGGCAGCTCGGCCAGGGCCAGGATGTAGTCGCGGAACAGCCAGGGGTGCGGATCGTGGCGCTCGGTCAGCTTGAGCAGCAGCTCGTTGAGGTACCAGCCGTGAAACACCCGCTCGCCGCTGAGCACCACGGCGGCGCCGTCGGTTTCGGCGGCGCCCAGCGTGCCGAGCTCGCCGGATTCGCTCCACGACAGCAGCAGCGGCGTGAACAGTTGCAGCACGCCGCGCAGGCGCGAACGCGGTCCGCGCGCGCCGCGCGCCACCAGGCCGACCCGGCCATGGTTGCGGCTGAAGACCTCCAGCAACTGGCTGCTCTCACGGTAGGGGCGCTGCGCCAGCAGGTAGGCGGGCTCGAATTCGATGCGGTAGCGCGTCACCCGGTGGGGAACCGGGCCTAGTTATCGAGGTAGCCGAATCGCTTCAGCGCCTGCGGATCGTCGGTCCAGTTCTCCTTGACCTTGACCCACAGCTTGAGCATCACCTTGGCGCCGGTCATGTACTCCAGCTCGCGCCGCGCCGCGCTGCCGACGCGCTTGAGCATCACCCCGTCCTCGCCGATGACGATCTTCTTCTGGTTGTCGCGCTCCACCCAGATCACCGCCGAGGCGCTGAGCAGCGTGCCGGAGTGCTCCAGCGACTCGGTCTCCACCGTCAAGGCGTAGGGCAGTTCCTGCGCCAGCGCGCGCATCAGCTTTTCGCGCACCAGTTCGGCCACGGTGAATCCGAGGTCGTGGCCCACGACCTGCCCTTCCGGATACAGCGGCGGACCTTCCTGCATGCGCGCAAACAGCTCGCGCTCAAGCGCCTTGAGGTTGTCGCCGGACTTGGCCGACAGCGGCACGATGAACGCGAAAGCGTGCATCGCCGACAGCTTCTCCATTTCCGGCAACAGGCTGGACTTGTCCGGCAGGCGGTCGACCTTGTTGACCACCAGCGCGACCGGCGCGCGGCCGCGCTTGAGCTTTTCCAGCACCGCCTCGTCCTCCTCGGTCCAGCGCCCGGCCTCGACCACGAACAGCGCCAGGTCGACATCGTTGAGGGCGCCGCTGGCGGCGTCGTTCATGTATCGGTTGAGCGCGCGCGGCGCCTTGCGGTGCAGGCCCGGGGTATCGACGAACACCACCTGCCCCTGCGGCCGGTGCAGCACGCCCTGGATGCGATGGCGCGTGGTCTGCGGCTTGGGCGCGACAATGCTGACCTTGCGCCCGACCAGCGCGTTGAGCAGCGAGGACTTGCCGACATTGGGGCGGCCGACGATGGCAACGATTCCACTAAGCATGGCGCCCTCCGGCTTCGATCAGGTTGTGCAGCATACGCTCCGCCGATTGTTGTTCCGCAAATTTGCGGCTGGCGCCGTCGCCGCTGGTCTGGCTGCCGTCATCCGGCAGGCGGCAGCAGACGCGGAAGCTGCGCCGGTGCGGCGGCCCTTCCTCGCTGAGCACGGCATACTCCGGCAACGGCCGGCCGGCGGCCTGCAAATGCTCCTGCAGGCGGGTCTTGGCGTCTTTCAGCGTGCCGGGATCGGGCAGATGCTCCAGCTCCGGGGCGAACAGGCGCAGGCACAGATCCCGCGCGGCGTCGAAGCCGCCGTCGAGATAGGTGGCGCCGATCACCGCCTCCAGAGCATCGGCCAGGATCGAGTCGCGGCGGAAGCCGCCGCTTTTCAGCTCGCCCGGCCCCAGCTGCACCACCTCGCCCAGGTCGATGCGGCGCGCCACCAGCGCCAGCGTCTCCTCGCGCACCAGCATCGCGCGCAGGCGCGACAGGTCGCCCTCCGCGGCCCGGGGCAGGCGCAGGAACAAGGCCGCGCCGATGACGAAATTGAGCAGGCCGTCGCCGAGGTATTCGAGGCGCTCGTAGTTGTCGTGCCCGGCACTGCGATGGGTCAGGGCGCGTTTGAGCGCGCCCTCGTCCTGGAAACGATAGCCCAGCGCGCGCTGCAGGCGGGCAAGATCCTCGCTCAACCGACGGGGCGGCCGCGCAGCGGGATATCTTCAGCGAAATGGATGACGATGAAGATGTTGTAGAACAGGTGGGCGCGGGCTTCGTAGTCGTAGGACATGGTCATGCCCTTCTCGGTGTTGCCGATCTTGACGTCCTTGGGCTCCAGCTGGCTGACGTAGTCGATATCCCAGCGCCGCTCGACCTCGCGGCGCACCTCGGCCACGTCGATCTCGCTGCCGGAGGTGTTGACCTGCTTGGCCACCTCGTGCAGGTCGCGCGCGATGGTCATCTGATTCAGGTACAGCGGCAGGCATTTGACCACCACCAGCGCCACGAAGCCGATCAGGGCCAGCAGGAAAATCAGGCCGATGAGGGTGATGCCGCGCTGCGCGTGTTTCGCTTTCATCCCGATGTTCTCCCCAGTCACTGCCCCAATCTTAATGGATCAGCTTGCCGAAACGGGACAGGGCCAGTCCGCCGTCCCAGCTCATCCAGATGACGACGGCACGGCCTTTCAGGTTCTCCTCCGGCACGAAGCCCCAGTAGCGGCTGTCGTTGGAGCCGTCGCGGTTGTCGCCCATCATGAAATAGCGGCCGGGCGGCACCACCAGGTCCACTTCCGGGCTGCGCTGGCCGGGGTTCATCAGGATGTTGTGGTGCACGCCGAGCAAGTCCTCGCTGAAGCGCTGCGAGATGCCGTCCTCGGGGAAGACACCGGCGGGTTGCACGTCCACCTTCTGGCCGTTGACGGTCAGCACCTTGTCGATGTACTGGATGTGGTCACCCGGCACGCCGATGACGCGCTTGATGAAGTCGTTGCCGTAGTTGGAATCGTTGCTGCTCGGCGCCGGATAGCGGAACACCACCACGTCGCCGCGCTTGGGCTCGCCGACGTCCAGCAGCTTGCAGCTGCCCACCGGGCAGCGCAGGCCGTAGCCGAACTTGTTGACCAGGATGAAATCGCCGTTGTACAGGGTCGGGTTCATCGAGCCGGAGGGTATGCGGAACGGCTCCACCACGAACGAGCGCAGCACGAACACCGCCACGATCACCGGGAACAGGCTGACGCAGAAATCGACGATGGCGCCGGGACGCACCTCGTTCTCCGGCGTGGACGACGCCTGCCGACGGCGCGCCAGCCACAGCTTGTCGAGCAGCCAGACCGTGCCGGTCACGGCGGTGAGGACGGTGAGGATCAGATTGAAGCCTTCAACAAAACTCATGGCAGCCTATTCCTTAATTTTTCTTGCGGTCGACGCCGAGCACCGCCAGGAAGGCCTCCTGCGGAATCTCCACCGCCCCGACCTGCTTCATGCGCTTCTTGCCTTCCTTCTGCTTTTCCAGAAGCTTGCGCTTGCGCGAGATGTCGCCGCCGTAGCACTTGGCCAGCACGTCCTTGCGCAAGGCCTTGACCGTGGTGCGGGCGATGATCTTGGCGCCGATCGCCGCCTGGATGGCGACGTCGAACATCTGCCGGTGGATCACTTCCTGCATGCGCTCGGTCAGGTCGCGGCCGCGGGTAAAGCTATTGTCGCGGTGCACGATGCTGGCCAGCGCGTCGACCTTGTCGCCGTTGACCAGCACGTCGAGCTTGACCAGGTCGGCCGCCTGGAAGCGCACGAATTCGTACTCGAAACTGGCGAAGCCGCGCGATACCGATTTCAGCCGGTCGAAGAAGTCGAGCACCACCTCGGCCAGCGGCATCTCGACCTCGAGCTGCACCTGGTTGCCGTGGTATTTCAGGTTCTTCTGCACGCCGCGCTTTTCCATGCACAGCTGCATCACCGGGCCGACATAGGTCTGCGGCATCAGGATGCGCGACAGGATGATCGGCTCGCGCACCTCGTTGATCTCGCCGACTTCCGGCAGCTCGGCCGGATTGTCCACCTTGATCACCTCGCCGGTGTTCAGCGCCACTTCGTACACCACCGAAGGTGCGGTGGTGATCAGGTTGAGGTTGTATTCGCGCTCCAGGCGTTCCTGCACGATTTCCATGTGCAGCATGCCGAGGAAGCCGATGCGGAAGCCGAAGCCCAGGGCGGTGGAATTCTCCGGCTCGAACTGCAGCGCCGAGTCGTTCAGGCGCAGCTTTTTCAACGATTCGCGGAAATCCTCGAAGTCGTCTGCGTCCACCGGGAACATGCCGGCGAACACGCGCGGCTGCACGCGGCGGAAACCCGGCAGCTGCTCGACCTGGCTGCGG
Organism: uncultured Nevskia sp.; assembly: GCA_964451925.1. Taxonomy (GTDB): domain Bacteria; phylum Pseudomonadota; class Gammaproteobacteria; order Nevskiales; family Nevskiaceae; genus Nevskia. The sequence continues at coordinate 27,737 of CAYVKA010000059.1, forward strand.
CCGGCCTCGGTCAGGGTGTCGCCGACCGGGGCGCCGTCGATCTCCTTGATGCCGGCCACCAGGAAGCCCACCTCGCCGGTTTCCAGGGCGTTCTTCACCACCCGCTTGGGCGAATGCACGCCGAGGATGGTCACCTCGTGGTCGCGGCCGGTGGACAGCACGCGCACCTTCTGGCCCTTCTGCACGCGGCCGTTGACGACGCGGATCAGCGACACCACGCCCAGGTAGTTGTCGAACCAGGAATCGACGATCAGCGCCTGCAGGGGCGCGTCCGGATCTCCCTTGGGCGGCGGAATGCGTTTGACGAGCGCTTCCAGCAGCTCGGGCACGCCCTCGCCTGTCTTGGCACTG
>CAYVKA010000059.1:28097-29155 GCA_964451925.1 uncultured Nevskia sp.
AATCGACGATCAGCGCCTGCAGCGGCGCCTCGGGGTCGCCTTCCGGCGGCGGCAGCTTGTGCACCACCGCCTCGAGCACGTCCGGCACGTTGAGGCCGGTCTTGGCCGAAATGCGCAGCGCATCGTGGGCCTCGACGCCGATGATCTCTTCGATCTCCTGCGCCACCCGCTCCGGCTCGGCGTTCTGCAGGTCGATCTTGTTCAGCACCGTCAGGACCTCCAGGCCCTGCTCCAGCGCGGTGTAGCAGTTGGCCACCGACTGCGCCTCCACGCCCTGCGAAGCATCCACCACCAGCAGGGCGCCTTCGCAGGCAGCCAGCGAGCGGCTGACCTCGTAGGAGAAATCGACGTGGCCGGGGGTGTCGATCAGGTTCAGCTGGTAGACCTGCCCGTCGCGCGCCTTGTAGTTCAGCGACACCGCCTGGGCCTTGATGGTGATGCCACGCTCGCGCTCGATCGGGTTGTTGTCGAGCACCTGCTCGGTCATCTCGCGCGCTTCCAGCCCACCGCAAAGCTGGATGAAACGGTCGGCCAGGGTCGATTTGCCGTGGTCGATGTGCGCAATGATGCAAAAATTGCGGATGTGCGCCTGCTTCTGTTTCATTCAGCGGGGGAAAGATCGGAGCGAAATAGCGGCGAAGTATACCGGTTTGGGCGGCCAGGGCCTGTTAACACGGATTGGATCGCTGCGGCCCAATCCGTGTTAACAGGCCCTAAACCGGGCTTTTGCGGCTGGCGGCCAAGTGTTGCGCGACGGCGGCAGGATCCATCACGCCTTCCGCCCAGACCGTGCCGTCCTCGCCCAGCAGCACCGGAATGCGGCGGCCGAAGCGCTCGCGCCAGTCCGGGCGGCTGTCGACATCGGCGGTGCGCACCGCCGCCGCCAGGGCCGGGAACTCCTGCGCCAGCTCTTCGAGGAATTCCTCGCACAGGCCGCATTCAGGACGGGTCAGGAGCAGCAAGACTAGGGGTCTGTTGACAATCATTGGGTCGCTGCGACGGCGGCTATTTTTGCGCAGCGCTTAGTCGGACAGGACGCGGCATGGTGATTCCATGCA
>CAYVKA010000060.1:0-28520 GCA_964451925.1 uncultured Nevskia sp.
CTCGCCGGCGCGGGCGCCGGCCAGCGCGGCGGCAAACTGCTGATAGCCGGCCTGCGTTTGCGCGCCGCCGCGTTCCAGCGCCGCGGCGGCCCAGCGCGCGTCACGGTCCTGGTGGCAGGCGTTGCAGGCATTGGGCACGCCGTACTCCGCGCTCAGGTCGGGGCGCGGCACGCGCAGCGAGTGGTCGCGCCGCGCGTCCACCTGCATGTAGGTGCGTGTCGGCATGTGGCAGTTGACGCACTGCGCGCCGGCGCTGCCCGGCGCGTGCCGGTGGTGCGCGCCGGCGTCGTAGCGCGCCGCGTCGTGGCACTGCGTGCACAGCGCGTTGCCCTGCGCCCGCAGCTTGCCGCCGTGCGGCTCGTGGCAGTCGCCGCAGCTCACGCCCTGCGCATACATGCGGCTTTGCAGGAAAGAGCCGTACTCGTACACCTCGCCCTGCTGCTGCCCGTCGGGGAAGTACAGGCCGGCTTCGAGCAGCGACGGATCGTGCGTGTCGAACAGCCGGCCGCTGGGGCCGGGGTCCGCGCTGATGCCGCGCCGGCGCGCATGGCACACGGCGCAGGTTTCCACTTCGCGGTGGCTGGCCAGCGCCGTGCTGCGGCGCGGCGCGCCGCTGCCGGGATCGCGCAGCCATCGCACGCCGTGCCGCTCGTCCAGCGCGATGCCCAGGCCCAGGGTCTTGTCGTCTTGCCGCGCCGCCGCGTCGCGCCTGGCCCAGTCGAGGTGCCCGGAGCCGGGGCCGTGGCAGGCTTCGCAAGCCACGGCCAGGTCGCTCCAGCGGGTCGCGTAGCGGTCCTGCTGCGCATCGTACTGGCGCAGCAGGTGGGTGGAATGGCATTCGGCGCAGCGGTTGTTCCAGTTCTGTTCGCGCCCGCTCCAGTGCAGCGGGTCGCGGTGGTCGAGGTGCTGGCCGGCATACAGGTGCAGCCAGCGCTGCCCGCCCGCGGCCTGCGGCCGCGCGTCCCAGGCGAAGGGCAGCGCCTGCAGCCGGCCGCCGGGCAGCGGCACCAGGTACTGCTGCAGCGGGTAGACGCCGAAGGTGTAGCGGACCGGGAAGTCGGCAAGCCGGCCGTCCGGCTCGTCGGTGCGCACGAAGTAGTTGCCGCCCTTGCGCCAGAATGTCGAAGTGATGCCGTTGTCGCTGAAGTGGTCGTGGTCGAAGCGGCCGAGCACGGTCTGCGCATTGGCCGGCTGCATCGCCTGCGCGTGGTGCGAGCCTTGCCAGGCGGCGGTCTGCGCCGGGTGGCAGTCGGCACAGGCCGCGGCGCCGACATAGCTTGCCGCCGCACCCGCCGGCGCCGCGGAGGCGACGCCGCCCGAGGTGCCATCGCCGGGCCATAGCACGGCGGCCAGCGCCAGCAGGGCGCCGGCAGGGGCAGCGCGCCTGCGGACTGATCTCATCGGCGATGGGCGTGAACGGAACGGCGCATGGTGCCTGCTGCGCCGCGCCGTCACAAGGCAGCGGGCGGATGCGCTGCGACCGCGCAATGGGACTCTACCGGTGTGGCGCCGGCTGGCAGGTCCCACGCCGCGCCGCGCCGGCCGCGGCCGCGACGCACGCTTGCAAAGCGCCCGTCGCTGCATCACTCTAGCGCCCGACCAAACTTCACATCTGTCACGCGCGTCGGGCCACCGACCCTGTTCCTCGATCGGCTGGCAGGCGGGCGTGTCTTGCAGCTTCAGGCCCGGTCGGCCAGCGCCGCACCGGGCCCCTTATCCGGGAGCGCGCTTTCATGATCGAACTGAACATCAATGGCAAGAGCCATTCCTACGACGGCGATCCGTCGATGCCGCTGCTGTGGTACCTGCGTGACGTCGCCGACCTGACCGGTACCAAGTACGGCTGCGGCATGGCGCTGTGCGGCGCCTGCACCGTGCACCTCGACGGCCAGGCGATCCGCTCCTGCGTCACGCCGGTGGCCGCCGCGGTCGGCAAGAAGATCACCACCATCGAGGCGGTCGGCGGCGACAAGGTCGGCCATGCGGTGCAGGCCGCCTGGCAGAAGCTCGACGTGGTGCAGTGCGGCTACTGCCAGTCCGGGCAGATCATGTCGGCCACCGCGCTGCTGCGCTCCAACCACAAGCCCAGCGACGCCGACATCGACGCCGCCATGAGCGGCAACGTCTGCCGCTGCGCCACCTACGTGCGCATCCGCGCGGCGATCCACGAAGCCGCCCATACGCTGAGCGCCTGAGGAACACGCCATGAACCAGATCTTCCTCGTCAACGAGAGCCGCCGCCGCTTCATGCAGGGCGTCGGCGGCCTGGCCCTGGGCATCTATGTCGGCGAAGTGTTCGCCGACCAGGGCACCGCGGCGCCGGGCAACGCCGGCTCCGGCCTGGTGGCGCCGCTCAACTTCGAGCCCAATGCCTTTGTGCGCATCGGCTCGGACAACACCGTTACGGTCATCGCCAAGCACCTGGAGATGGGCCAGGGCACTTTCACCGGCCTGGCCACGCTGCTGGCCGAGGAGCTGGACGCCGACTGGAACCAGGTCCGGGTCGAAGGCGCGCCGGCGGACGCGGCCAAGTACAAGAACCTGATGATGGGCATCCAGCTCACCGGCGGCAGCACCGCCATGGCCAATTCGCATGAGCAGATGCGCAAGGCCGGCGCCGCGGCGCGCGCCATGTTCGTCTCCGCCGCGGCGGAGCAGTGGAAGGTGCCGGCGGCCAGCATCAGCGTCAGCAACGGCGTGGTGCACGCCCGCTCCGGCCACAAGGCCAGCTTCGGCCAGCTGGCCGAGCACGCGGCGAAGCAGCCGGTGCCGCAGGACGTGGCGCTGAAGGACCCCAAAAGCTTCAAGCTGATCGGCAAGTCCACGCTGCACCGCAAGGACCATGTCGACAAGACCAATGGCACGGCGCAGTTCACCCAGGACTACAAGGCGCCCGGCCTGCTGGTGGCGGTGGTGGCGCACCCGCAGCGCTTCGGCGCTGTGCCCAAGAGCTTCGACGCAAGCAAGGCCAAGGCGGTGCCCAACGTGGTCGAAGTGGTGCAGTTCGGCGGCAGCGCGCACCGCTTCAGCGGCGTGGCGGTGCTGGCCGGCAACACCTGGGCCGCGCGCAGCGGCCGCGACGCGCTCGACATCCAGTGGGACGAGAGCCAGGCCTTCAACATGGGCAGCGCCGAGATCCTGGCGCAGTACAAGGAGATGGCGAAGAAGGACGGCCTGGTGGCGCGCAAGGACGGCGATGTCGCCGCGGCGCTGGCCAAGCCGGCCAGGCTGATCGAGGCCGAGTACGAAACGCCGTACCTGTCGCACTCGGCGATGGAGCCGCTCAACTGCGTGGTCAAGCTCGGCGAGGGCAGCTGCGAGATCGTCAACGGCGAGCAGATGCACACGCCCGACCAGGGCGCGGTGGCGGCGCTGCTCGGCATCACGCCGGACAAGGTCTCGATCACCCAGCTCTACGCCGGCGGCAGCTTCGGCCGCCGCGCCAATCCGCAGGCGGACTACGTGCTGGAGGCGGTGGCCATTGCCAAGGCCGCCTGGGACAAGGGCATCAAGGCGCCGGTGAAGATGGTGTGGACGCGCGAGGAGGACACGCGCGCCGGCTACTACCGGCCGCTGACCTACCATACCGCGCGCCTGGCGCTGGACGAGCAGGGCCAGCTGCTGGCCTGGGACCATCACGTGGTGACGCAGTCGATCATCAAGGGCACCGCGTTCGAGCCGTTCATGGTCAAGGACGGCATTGACGGCACCTCGGTGGAAGGCGTCGCCGACATGGCTTACGCGGTGCCCAACGTCCGCGTGCAGCTGAGCACGCCGGACAACATCAACGTGCCGGTGCAGTGGTGGCGCTCGGTCGGCCATTCCTACAATGCCTTCGTCAAGGAAGGCCTGGTCGACGAGGCCGCCGTCGCAGCCGGCAAGGACCCCTACGAGTACCGCCGCGCCCTGCTGGCCAAGGCGCCGCGCCTCAAGGGCGTGCTCGAACTGGTGGCGGAGAAGGCGCAGTGGAGCCAGCCGCTGAAGCCCGGCGCGGCCGGGGAGAAGCGCGGCCGCGGCATCGCCGCGCACGAGTCCTTCAACAGCTACGTCGCGCAGGTGGCCGAGGTCACGGTCAAGCCGGACGGCAGCTTCAAGGTCGACCGCGTGGTCTGCGCCGTGGACTGCGGCCTGGCCATCAACCCCGACGTGATCGCCGCGCAGATGCAGGGCGGCATCGGCTTCGGCCTCAGCGCCGCGCTGCACGGCGCCATCACCCTCGACGGCGGCGTGGTGCAGCAGTCCAACTTCCACCAGTACATCCCGCTGCGCATCAACGAGATGCCGCAGGTGGAAGTGTTCATCATGCCCTCGGCGGAAAAGCCCACCGGCGTCGGCGAGCCCGGCACGCCGCCGATCGCGCCGGCGCTGGTCAACGCCATCGCCGCCGCCACCGGCAAGCGCATCCGCAAGCTGCCCATCGCCGACCAGCTCAGTACATGAGCCGTGCGTGTTGGCGGGGCGGGGTGCGCCGATGAACACCCCGCAGGAATTCGGCGTGCTGCTGCAGGGCTTCCGGCGCCTGCAGAGCCAGGGCTTCGCCGGCGGCGCCGCGCTGGCCACGCTGACGCGCACCCACGGCTCCACCTTCCGCCGCGCCGGCGCGCGCATGCTGGTGTGCGGAGACGGCACCGTGGTGCGCGGCCTGTCCGGCGGCTGCCCGGAGGCCGACATCATCGCCCGCGCCCATGACGTGATCGACGCCGGCACCGCGCGCATCGTGCGCTACGACCGCGACAACGGGCTCGACGCGCTGATTGAGCTCGGCTGCGGCGGCGAGCTGGAAGTGCTGATCGAGCCGCTGGCGCGGCCGCGCGACCTGGATTTCGTCGGCGCCGTGGAGCAGTGCCTGGGGGCGCGCACGCCCGGCTTCCTGGCCACCGCGTTCAGCCGCAACGGCGCCGTGCTGGGGCCGCGGCCGCGGCGCCTGGTGTGGAGCGGCCGCACGCTGCACGACGAGTTCGGCGACGCCGGCTTCAGCGCCGCGCTGATCGAGCACGCCGGCGCCGCCGGCGGCCGCCCGCATGTGCAGGGCTTCGACTCCGAGCAGGGGCCGGTGGAGGTGCTGATCGAGACCCTGCTGCCGCCGTACGCGGTGGTACTGGTTGGCGTCAACGCCGCCTCGCTGGCGCTGGCGCGCATCGGCCGCGGCCTGGGCTGGGACGTGACGCTGGTCGATCACCGCGAGGGCGCGGCCGCGCCGGCCGCGCTGGCCGAAGGCGCCGCCTTCGTCGCCGCGCCGCCGCAGCGGCTGGCGCGCAGCGTCAGCCTCGACGCGCGCAGCTTCGCCGTGGTCATGACGCACAACCTGGAGCGCGACATCGAGTACCTGCGCGAACTGCTGCCGGCGCCGCTGGCCTACATCGGCGCCATCGGCTCGCGCCAGCGCGCGCGCAAGCTGCTCGACGGTTGCGGCGCAGCGCCGCCGCGCGTGCGCGCGCCGGCCGGCCTCGATCTCGGCTCGGAGACGCCGGAGGAGATCGCGCTGGCCATCGCCGCCGAGATTCTCGCCGTCAGCACCGGCCGCGGCGGCCTGTCGCTCAGCGCCAGCGCCGGGCCGATCCACTGATGCCGGCCCATACGCTGGGCGCGGTGCTGCTCGCGGCCGGCTCCGCCAGCCGTTTCGGCAGCCCCAAGCAGCTCGCCCCAATCAACGGCGTGGCGCTGGTGCGGCGCACCGCGCAAGCCATCCTGGCCAGCGGCGCCGAGCTGGTGGTGGTCACCGGAGCCTATGCCGACGAAGTGGCGGCCGCGCTGCGCGGCCTGCCGCTGCGGCTGGCGCACAATCCCTACTGGGAGCTGGGCATGGGCGAGTCCATCGCCCGCGGTTTCCGCGAGTTGTCGCGCCAGCTGGCGCCGCCGCCGGCCAGCCTGCTGTGCCTGGTGGACCAGCCGCGGGTGGACCAGCCGCAACTGCGGCGCCTGGTCGACCGCCACCTGGCGCAGCCGCGCAGCATCATCGTCAGCGACCATGGCGAAACGGCGGGGCCGCCGTGCCTGTTTCCGGCCGAGTTCTATGCCGAACTGACCCGGCTCTCAGGCCCGCGCGGCGCGCGCAGCGTGCTCGAGCGGCACCGCGACCGGGTGCTCACCGTGGCGGTGCCGGAGGCGGCGCTGGACATCGACCGCCCGGAAGACCATCTGCGCGCGCTGCAATCGCTGCCGCAGCCGTCCTGAAGCGCGCCCGCCTGTCCGTAATTCCGCCGCCGCGCCGCCGCGCCGCCGTACCGCCGCGGCCGCTATAGTCGGCCGCATGCGAATGCTGTTCCGCCTGGTCCTGGCTCTTGCCGCCGCCGGCCTGACGGCGCCGGCGCAGGCTGCTACGCCGCCGGCGGCGCCGAGCCGCGACGCGCTTGAAGCCGCCTGCGTCGCCGGTGCCGTGGTGCGCATCGGTGGCGGCGAGATCCGCCTGGTCTACGATCGCGCGGCCTTCGAATCGCCGCGCGCGCCGATCTGCGCCTGGGTGGCGCGCGCCGCGTGGGCCGTCTACACCTATTACGGCCGTTACCCGGTGAGCCGGGTGCGCATCGTGCTCGCGCCCGACAACGGCGATGGGGTCGACGGCGGCACCACCTGGGGCGACTCCGACGACGGCACGCCGCTGATCGAGATCCGCCTCGGCCGCGCGGTGACCGCAGCCCGCCTGCAGGATGACTGGACCCTGACGCACGAGATGGTGCACCTGTCGATCCCGTCCGTCCCCGAGCAGAGCCACTGGCTGGAGGAGGGCATCGCCACCTACGTCGAGCCCATCGCCCGGGTGCAGGCTGGCGAGATGAGCGCGCAACGCATCTGGGCCGACATGCTGCACGGCATGCGCCGGGGCCTGCCGGCGGAAGGCGATCGCGGCCTCGACCATACCCCCAGCTGGGGCCGCACCTACTGGGGCGGCGCGCTGTTCTGCCTGATGGCCGACGTGAAGATCCGCGAGCGCACCGCCAACCGCAAGGGCCTGCAGGACGCGCTGCGCGGCGTGCTCGCCGGCGGCGGCAGCATCCGCGTCGGCGCCTCGGTCGATGACCTGCTGGGCCTGGCCGACCAGGCTGTCGGCGTGCCGGTGCTGAGCGGGCAATACCATGCCATGCAGGCCGCGCCGATGCCGGCGGGCGCGGAGCTGGAGCAGCTGTGGCAACGCCTGGGCGTGCAGGCCGATGGCGACGGCGTGCGCTTCGACGACACGGCGCCGCTGGCCGCCGTGCGGCGCGCCATCACCGCGCCGCCCGGCACCTAAATTCAGGCGGTCGCCGCGCCTTTCAGCCCGGCCCCGGCATGGCCGGCGCGCGCAGGCCCTCGAGCCAGAATGTCGCGCTCCAGCTCTGCTCGCCGATGGTGCGGGTCAGCGTGCGGATGATGGTGTCCGCTTCCGGGGGCACCGGCCGCTCGCGCACGTCGACCCAGCGGCAGGCCAGCTCGGCGCGGGTGTCGATCAGCTGCAGGCCGGCGGCGCGCAGCTGCCACAGCGTGCGCTCCAGGGCCGCGGGGTCGCCGCCGGACTGGAACGCTTCCGTCAGCGCGCGCGCCTCGGCCGGAGTGGGGAAAGGGGGCGGTTGCATCGGGGACTCCGCGGGCAGGGCATGGGCTGCGGATCATTGCAGCTGCGCGGCCCGCTGCAAACCGCCGTCCGTCATGCCAGCGCCGCCTGCACCTTCGCCGCGCTGGGCGAGCCGAGCGCGCGCAGCTCCTGCGCGAACAGCGCCACGCGCCATTCCTCGGTCACCCAGCGCGCCGGGTGGAACGGGCCGGGCGGCTGCGCCGCCGCCTGGATCTGGCGCAGCATCTCCAGGTCGCGCTGCGGCTTGTGCGGCAGCCGCTGCAGGCGGATCGCGGCGGCTTTCAGGTACAGCGCCACGCGCGGCCACTGCGCCTCGGGAATGTCGGTGATGAAGCCCGGCGCGAACAGCTCCTGCAGCTGCCGGCGCAGGTCGGCCGCGGCTTCCGGCCACGATTTGGCCGAGGCGTCGAGCAGCTTGCGCAGTTCCATCGCTGCATTGAGCCAGCCGCACACCTCGTCGAGCCGCGCCGCTGCGGCGCGGCCGAATTCGCCGCGCCGCTCCAGCGCCAGGCGGAACGCCGCCTCGTCGCGGATTGCTTCGGGGTTCCAGTTGTCGCGCGCCGCGCGTTGCGCCACCTGCAGCGCCAGGCCCTCGGCATTAAGCCCGGTCTGCGCCAGCGCGATACCGAGCCGGCTGCGCGCGGTCTTGGCCAGGTCGCGCAGGCGGTCGCCAACGCGCGCCAGCAGCAACGCCAGCACGCCGGCGCCATGCGCCTGTCGCGCCGCCTCGGCCGACTCGAACAGGCGCAGCGCCACGCCGGTTTCGCCGGCGCAGAGCGCCGGGTAGGCGCGCGCGCCGTCGATGTCCAGATGCTCCGGTAGCACGCCGAAGTCCCAGTCCAGCACCGTGTCGCGGGTCCAGCGCCGCGCCGTCTCGCTGCCGGCGGCGCGGCGGCCCAGCTCGCTGCGCGCCGCGCCGCCGTGCCGCTGCTGCAGCTCGGCCAGGCTGCTGGCCTCGCCCAGCGGCGCGCCGGCGGCGTCCTGCAGCAGCAGGCGCGGCAGCAGGTGCGGTTCCAGCTTGGCGGGCGCGAAGTCGGCGGGCGTCAGCGTCACGCCGTTCATGCTGTGGAAGCGCGCGCAGATCGCCGCCAGCAGCTCGCCGCTGTCCGGCGCGGCGCTGGCGGCGATGGCGTTGGCGTATTCCGCCGCCGGCGTGCACAGGCGGCGCAGCGGCATCGGCAAGGTGCGGATCAGCGCCTCGATCTTGGCCGGCAGCAGCCCCGGCACCAGCCAGTCGAAGCGCGCCGCCGGCAGCGCGAACAGCTGCGCCACCGGAATGTGGAAGGTCACGCCGTCGGTGTCGCTGCCCGGGTCGTGCGAATAGCTGAGCCGGACGCGCTGCCCGGCCAGGTCCAGGTGATCCGGAAACTGGCTCGCCACATCGGCATTGGCGCCCGGGCGCAGCACATCGGCTTCGCGCATGCGCAGCAGCGCCGCCGCCGGGGCCCCGGAAGCCCCGGGCTTGTGCTCCGCCGCCAGGCGGCGCAGCCAGCTGTTGAGCGCGGCGCTGGTGCAGATTTCGGCCGGGAGGCGCTGGTCGTAGAAGGCGAACAGCTGGCTCTCGTCCGCCAGCAGGTCGGGGCGGCGCATGCGCGCTTCCTTGTCGCGCACCGAGTCGATCAGCGCCAGGTTCTTTTCCAGGAACGGCGGCGGCTTGGGCAGGTCGCCGCGCACCAGCGCCTCGCGGATGAAGATGGCGCGCGCCGCCGCCGGCTCGTCCGAGCCATAGTGCCGCGCGCGCCGCAGCACCGGCATGCCGAACAGGCTGATGTGCTCCATCGCCGTGACCATGCCGCGCTGCGCGTTCCATTCCGGATCCTGCAGCACGCGCTTGGCCAGGTGCGGCGCCACCTCGGCCAGCCACTCCGGCTCGATCGCCGCGTTGACGCGGGCGAACAGCTGGCTGGTCTGCGCCAGCTGCGCGCTCATCAGCCACGGCGGCGTCTTCTTCGCCAGTGTCGATGCGGGGAAGATGCGGAAGCGGCGGCCGCGCGGGCCGGCATAGTCGGTCTTCTCCGGCTGCTTCTGGCCGATGTGGTCGATCAACCCCGCCAGCAGCGCCTTGTGCAGCGGCGCGTAGAGCTTTTCCAGTTGCTGCGGCGTCGGCGCCGCAGCGGCGTCGGCCGCGTTTTCAAGCGCCGCACCGGCGGTTGGTTGCGGCGGCGTCGCGTCGCGCCGCGGATCGGCGGGCGCCGACCCGGCGCCGCCGTGCCGGGTCTTGCTCCCGCCGCGCGGCCCGCTGCCGAGCATGTCGACGATCTGCCGATAGACCGACTCCCACTCCTCCATGCGCAGGTAGGAAACGAAATGCTCCTTGCACAGCCGCCGCAGCTGCCGGTTGGAGGCGCTGCCGCCCCATTCGCGCCAGCGCTGCCACAGCTTGAGCAGGGTGTAGAAGTCCGATTTCGGGTGCTGCCACTCGGCATGCCTGGCCCGCGCGGCGGCCTGCGCGTCCGGCGGCACCTCGTGCGGGTCCTGCACCGACAACGCCGCCGCCAGCACCCACACCTCGTCGCGGCAGGGTGTGTCGCGCCCGGCCAGCGCTATGCGCGCGATGCGCGGGTCCAGCGGCAGCCGGCCCAGCTCGCGCCCCAGTGGCGTCAGGCGCCGCTCCTCGTCCAGCGCGCCCAGCGTCTGCAGCAGGCGGTAGCCTTCGGCCACGTGCCGTCCTTCCGGCGCGTCCAGCCAGGGAAACTCCTCCACGTCGCCCAGGCCCAGCGCTGCCATCTGCAGGATCACGCCGGCCAGGTTGGCGCGCAGGATCTCCGGGTCGGTGAACGCCGGCCGCTGCGCGAAGTCCTCCTCCTCGTACAGCCGCAGCGCCACGCCCGGGCCGACGCGGCCGCAGCGGCCGGAGCGCTGGTTGGCCGCCGCCTGCGACACCGGCTCGATCTGCAACTGCTGCACGCCCAGCCGCGGTGAGTAGCGGTTGACGCGCGCCGTGCCGGTGTCGACCACGTAGCGGATGCCGGGCACCGTCAGCGAGGTTTCGGCGACGTTGGTGGCGAGCACGATGCGCGGCGCGCCGCGCGAGGAGAACACGCGGTCCTGCTTCTCCGCCGGCAGCCGCGAGTACAGCGGCAGCACCTCGGCGCGCGGGAAGCGGCCGGGCAGGGCGCGCGCCAGGTCGTTGATCTCGCGCTCGCCCGGCAGGAACACCAGCGTGTCGCCGACGCGGCCGCCGCGCCACAGCTCGTCGATGCCGGCGCCGACCTGCCCTTCGAGGTCGCCGTCCGGATCGGGCGCGTGGTAGCGCAGCTCCACCGGGTAGGTGCGGCCCTCGACGGTGAGGATCGGCGCCGGCCGCAGCGCGCCGTCCGCGCCGGGCGCGGCGAAATGCCGCGCCAGCTTGTCCGGATCGAGCGTGGCCGAGGTGACGATCAGCTTCAGTTCCGGCCGCCGCGGCAGCAGGCGCCGCAGCCAGCCGAGCAGGAAGTCGATGTTGAGGCTGCGCTCGTGGGCTTCGTCGATGATGATGGTGTCGTAGGCCAGCAGCTCGCGGTCGCGCTGCAGCTCGGCCAGCAGGATGCCGTCGGTCATCAGCTTGACCAGCGAGCGCTCGGACAGGCGCCGGTCGAAGCGGGTCTCGTAGCCGACCAGCTCGCCCAGCCGCGTGTCCAGCTCGCTGGCGATGCGGTTGGCCACGCTGCGCGCCGCCAGCCGGCGCGGCTGCGTGTGGCCGATCAGCCCGCGCGTGCCGCGCCCCAGTTCCAGGCACAGCTTGGGCAGCTGGGTGGTCTTGCCCGAGCCGGTCTCGCCGCACACCACCACCACCTGATGGTCGCGGATCGCCTGCAGCAGCTCGTCCCTGGCCTGCACCACCGGCAGCTCGGCCGGGTAGCGGATGCTCGCCGGCCGCAGCCGGGCGCGGTTCTCCGCCGCCAGCTGCGCCTGCTGCAGGTCGCGCTCGAAGCGCGCCGTGTCGAACTGCGCGTTGTTGCGCGCGCCGCCCAGCTGCCGTCCCAGGCGCGCGGCGTCGCGCAGCAGCAATTGTGGGCGAATCCGGTCGAAACGGGCTTGAAGACTGGGGGGCTGACTCACGAAACTGGCCGGAAGAAATGACCGCTATGATAAAGCACCCCATCCCGGCCCCTCGCGCACGGGCGTGGTGCACGCCGCCCGGCATGGCGCGGGCGGCGCACCAGCGCGGATCGCCGCGCCGGTGCTGTCATGTATCCGTCACGGGAATGCACTGCCAGGCGCATCAAACTGTCAACGGTTTGAACGCAAAACTTCATTTTTCTGCCATCTGACGTTCGTAGCATCTGGACGATCGCGCCGACTGCCTGGCGTCCACAGATCGTTACAGGTCACCTTGGAAATAGCCCGATATCTGGTCGCAGCCTGTCTGGGGCTTCTGCTCCTCCGAAAAGCTTACATCCGGCTTCGTCTGTCCCGCGCCAAACATCCCTCGCTCAGCGGCCATTCCAAGATGGCGCGGCGCATGGCGCGGCTGACCAGCTTCTTCGACTACGACGCTGAGACCTATTTCTCCAGCGACCTGGCGCCGCCGGATGTGGCCGCGCGCCGCCGTACTGGCATGGAGCGCCTGCGCCAGCGCTTCAACCAGTCCGCGCCGCAAACGCTGGGCTTCAGCCAATCGCTGGAAAGCGCCATCTCCGACGTGCAGTTCACCAGCCACTACCGGGTGCCGTTCCCGTATCGCAGCCTGCTGCCGGCCGAGTTCCGCTACGGCAGCGTCGTCACCCGCACGCGCGGCACCCAGCTGTGCGACCTGGACGGCAATTGGCGCTACGACGTCTCCGGCTCCTACGGCGTCAACGTCTTCGGTTACGACTTCTACAAGCAGTGCCTGAGCGAGGGTTACGCGCGGGTGGCGGACCTCGGCCCGGTGCTCGGGCCCTATCACCCGGTGATCCGCGACAACGTGCTGGCGCTGCGCGAGATCTCCGGCCTGGACGAAGTGTCGTTCCATATGTCCGGCACCGAGGCGGTGATGCAGGCGGTGCGCCTGGCGCGCTACCACACCGGCAGGACCCATCTGGTGCGCCTGTGCGGCGCTTATCACGGCTGGTGGGACGGCGTGCAGCCCGGCGTCGGCAACCAGCGCGCGGTCAACGACGTCTACACGCTGGCCGACCTCAGCCCGCGCACGCTCAAGGTGCTGGAGACGCGCGACGACATCGCCTGCGTGCTGATCAATCCGTTCCAGGCGCTGCATCCGAATTCCGACGCGCCGGGTGACGCCTCGCTGGTCAACAGCGAGCGCCGCACCGCGTTCGACCGCGCCGCCTATACGCAGTGGCTGGCGCAGATCCGCGAGGTCTGCACCCGCCGCGGCATCGTGCTGATTTCCGACGAGGTGTTCGCCGGCTTCCGCCTCGGCCACCGCGGCGCGCAGGAGTATTTCTCGTTCCAGGCCGACATGGTGACCTACGGCAAGACCCTCGGCGGCGGCCTGCCGGTGGGCGTGCTGTGCGGCCGCGCCGCGCTGATGAAGCGCTTCAAGGAAGCCGAGCCGGCCAACATCTCCTTCGCCCGCGGCACCTTCAACTCGCATCCGCACGTGATGGCCTGCATGGCGGTGTTCCTCGAACGCATCCGCCAGCCCGAGTACCAGGACATCTACGCCCGCGCCGACGCGCTGTGGAACGCGCGCGTCGCCGGCCTCAACCGCAGCCTGGCCGAAGCCGGCCTGCCGGTGCGCCTGGCCAACATGCACAGCATCCTCACCATCCTCTACAGCGTGCCCTCGCGCTACAACTGGATGTTGCAGTTCTATCTGCGCGCCGAAGGGCTGGAGCTGAGCTGGATCGGCAGCGGCCGCCTGATCATGAGCCTCAACTACACCGACGGGGATTTCGCCGAGGTCGCCAGCCGCTTCCTGCGCGCCGCGCAGCAGATGCACAGCGACGGCTGGTGGTGGACGGCGCCCCATCTGACCAACAAGTGGATCAAGCGGCAAATGCTGAAGGACATGCTCGCCGCGCGTTTCGGCGGGCGGACCCATCGGCCGGCCCCGTCCAGCCAGCCCGTACCGAGTCTGCGATAGAGGATGTGATCCGTCATGATCGAGCTGAATCTGAATCGGCAGAGGGAAAAGGCTGTTGTCTCGTTCCGCGACCAGCTGCAGGTCGATTTTCAGCGCTATCTGACGCAGGAGGCGGTGCGCTTCAATCCGGAGGAATGCCTGCGGGTGGACTTCCACTGCCATGACCGCAACAGCGACATTCCGGACGAGCTGTGGGGCCGCATCCTCGGCCTGCCCGAGACCTGGCTGGAGACCCGCGAGCTGGTGAAGTGCCTGCAGACCAACGGCAGCGACGTCATCACCATCACCAATCACAACAACGCCCGTTCCTGCTGGGAGCTGCTGGACAAGGGCCAGGATGTTCTGGTCGGCACCGAGTTCACCTGCCATTTCCCGGAATACGAGCTCTACGTTCACGTCCTCACCTACGGCTTCACGCCGGAGCAGGAGGTGGTGCTGAACAAGAAGCGCCACAACATCTACGACTTCCTGCGCTACGCCGCCGAGCACGACATCCCGCTGGTGCTGCCGCACCCGCTGTACTTCTACACGCGCAATCCGCACATCCGCCTGGAGCTGTTCGAGAAGTTCGCGGTGCTGTTCCAGCGCTACGAGGTGCTCAACGGCCACCGCGACATCTGGCAGAGCACGCTGGTGCTGAACTGGGCGCGCGGCCTGACCGAAGAAAAGCTGGTGCGCTACAGCCACAAGCACAAGCTCAACCCGGCCGACTTCGGCGTCTGCCTGCGCACCCCCAAGGTGCTCACCGGCGGCTCGGACGACCACATGGGCCTGTCCGCCGGCCAGTGCGGTTCCTCGCTGTTCGTGCCCAACCTGTCGCAGCGGCGCAAGACCACGCCGCTGTCGCAGCTGGCGCTGGAAGCGATCCGCGCCGGCCGCATCGCGCCGTACGGCCATGTCGGCGAAAACCAGAAGCTAAGCCTGGCGCTGCTCGACTACTTCGCCCAGATCGCCACGCGCATGGAGGACCCGGGCCTGCTGCGCCTGGTGCTGCACCGCGGCGAGACCAACGACAAGCTGGCCTGCTTCGCCATCGCCAATGTCATGCTGGAGCTGAAGAAGCACAAGAACACGCAGCGCTTCGTCGGCTTCGTCCACGACGCGCTGCACGGCACCAAGCCGGGCTGGAAGCTGCGCTGGGGCGTTTCGGCCGACTACAAGTTCTGCGTCAAGCACCTGGAAGCCATCGCCGAGAGCCACAGCAAGCCGCCGGAGCAGGCGCGCGAGATGGTCAGCGAGGCGATCTCCGCCCTGTTCAACGGGCTGACCCACCTGATCGCCGGCCGCCTGGGCAAGTACGCGGCGAAGTACTCCGAAGTGCCGCTGGACGAATTCTCCACCGAGACCCTGATCCGCAAGTTCGAGGTGCCGACGCAGATCCGCGGGCTGGCCTTCGGCCGCGCGCCGCGCGACAAGAAGAACATCACCGGCGTCAACTTCGGCGAACTGGTCGATCAGCTGTCCTTCCCGCTGATCATGGCCGGCGTGCTGGCCGGCTCGCAGGTGGCCAGCACGCGCGTGCTGTACGCCAACCGGCCGTTCCTCAACGACTTCGCCGAGCACATCGGCAGCAACCACCATCCCAAGCGCGCGCTGTACCTGACCGATACGCTGCGCGACAAGAACGGCGTGTCCAGCTCGCTCTCGGCCAAGCTGGCCGAGATCCAGCGCCGCGACTACCCGGTGGATTTCCTCATCTGCCATTCGGACGTGGCGCCCGAGCCGCACCTGCACGTGGTGCGTCCGATCACCCAGATCACCTTTCCCAAGTTCGGCGAGCAGCAGTTGCGCATTCCGGACGTGCTCGAGATCGCGCGCATCTTCTACAGCGGCGGTTACGACCGCGTGGTCTGCTCCACCGAGGGGCCGATGGTGCTGGTGGCGCTGTTCCTCAAGTACATGTTCAACGTGCCGGCCTTCTTCTTCATGCACACCGACTGGCTCGACTTCGTCAAGCACACCACCAACCTGGACCACCACGAGCGCGACCGCATCCGCCGCCTGCTGCGCGCGCTGTACCACCAGTTCCAGGGCGTGTTCGTGCTCAACACCGATCACCGCAAGTGGCTCACCGGCAGCCAGATCGGCCTGCCGGAAGAGGCGGTCCATCTCACCGGGCACCACGTCGAGCCGTCGCGGCGCAACGTGGTGCCGGTGCAGAAGTCCGAGCTGATCGAGGGCGCCACCGCCGCCACGCCGGTGCTGTTCATGGCCGGCCGCATGAGCAAGGAAAAGGGCGTGCTCGAACTGCCGGAGATCGTGCGCCTGGCGCGGCAGCGGATTCCGGACCTGCGCATCGTCATCGCCGGCTCCGGCCCGGCCGAAGCCGAGCTGCGCGCCGCCATGCCCGACGCCACCTTCCTCGGCTGGGTCAGCCGCGAGCGCATCGAGCAGCTCTACGCCGGCCTCGACCTGTTCGTGTTCCCGTCGCAGTTCGACACCTTCGGCAACGTCATTCTGGAAGCCTTCTCCCAGGGCATGCCGGTGCTGGCCTACAACTGCAAGGGCCCCAAGGACATCATCCAGAACGGCCGCAACGGCTACCTGGTCGACAGCATCGAGGACATGGCCGACCGCGTGGTGCAGCACTTCGGCGATCGCGAGCGCCACGGCGCGATGCGGCGCGAAGCCCTGCTGCGGGTGGCGGACTACCAGGCGGAACCGATCATGCGCCGCTTCCTCGGCGACATGGGCCTGCCGCTGGCCGAAGCCGAACAGCGCGAAGCGGTCGCCGCCTGACCCCGTCGCCAGCCGAGACTCATGGAAACAGCGCTACGCCATCTCAGCCAGCAGGAGCAGCTCAACTTCCTGCTCACCAACCGCATTCCGCGCCGCGCGCTGACGCAATTCATCGGCTGGTACAGCCGCATCGAAAGCCCGTTGCTGGCGCGCCTGTCCATCGCGCTGTGGCGGCAGTTCGCCGACCTCGATCTGAGCGAGGCGGAGCAGCAGGAATTCGCCAGCGTCCATGACTGCTTCACCCGGCGCCTGAAGCCGGGCGCGCGGCCGCTGGACCAGCGCCCGGAGATCCTGGTCAGCCCCTGCGATGCGGTGGTCGGCGAATGCGGCCCGATCGCCGGCACCACCGTGTTCCAGGCCAAGGGCTTCCCCTACGAGATCGGCGACCTGATCCCCGATACCGCGCTGCAGGAGAAGTACCGCGACGGCTGCTACGCCACGCTGCGCCTCAAGTCCAGCATGTACCACCGCTTCCACGCGCCGGTGGACTGCACGGTCGAGGAAGTGCGCTACATCTCCGGCGACACCTGGAACGTCAACCCCATCGCCCTCAAGCGCATCGAGAAGCTGTACTGCCGCAACGAGCGCGCCGTGGTGCCGCTGGGCGACACCGCCACCGGCGGCAGCGTCTGCCTGGTGCCGGTGGCGGCGATCCTGGTGGCGAGCATGAAGTTCCACTGCCTGCCGGACGAGCTGGACCTGCGCTCGCGCGGCCAGAACCGCATCCGCTGCTCGGCCCGCTACCGCAAGGGCGAGGAGATGGGCTACTTCCAGCATGGCTCGACCATCATCGTCTTCGCCACCTCCAACTACGCCCTGAGCGAGGGCATCCAGCAGGGCCAGACCATCCGCATGGGCCAGGCGCTGATGACCGACACCACCGCCGCCGCGCGGCCCACCCACGGGACGGCCGCAGTGGCCGCCTCAGAAGTTGCACCCTAGACCCACCACCAGGAGCCGACATGACCTTTCTTGAAGAACTGCACCAGCAGCGGTGGGACGATCACCGCTACTACCACCACAGCCGCATCAACCAGGCCCTGCACCTGGTCAGCGCCTGCTGCTTCCTGACCAGCTACGTGCTGATGTTCACCAACCCGGTGCTGGCCGTGATGGTCGGCTGGCTGCTGGCCATGATCCTGCGCCAGATCGGCCACTTCTTCTTCGAGCCGAAGACTTACGACGAGGTCAACAACGCCAGCCACGAGTACAAGGAAAGCGTCAAGGTCGGCTACAACCTGCAGCGCAAGGTCGTGCTGCTCAGCATCTGGTTCGCCGCGCCGTTCGTGCTGTATTTCAAGCCGGATTTCTTCGGCTTCTTCAGCGCCCAGGAAGTGGCGCGCGGCATGTTGTACAACACCTCCATCCTGTGGCTGTTCATCGGCATCGGCGCGGTGCTGTTCCGCACCGTGCAGCTGTTCTTCATCAAGGGCGTGCAGTCCGGCCTGGTGTGGGCCACCAAGATCCTCACCGACCCGTTCCACGACATCAAGATCTACCACAAGGCGCCCTACTATCTGCTCAAGGGCGCCATGTACGACGACATGACCGACTGGTACGCGCCGCGCCCGACCGAGGCGTCCTGAGCGTCGCGGCATCCGGCGCGGCGGCGCAGTCCGCCGCAGCCGGATGCGGAATCAGTTGGCAGCAACGGGGCCGGCGCAAGCCGGCCTCGTTGTTTGGGCGGCATCTAAAAGGTATAGGCCACGCTGAAGCCCACCACGTCGCGGTCGCGCAGCGTGTTCACCGTGCCGCCGCCGGTGGAGCCCTGGTAGAACAACTGGCCGCTCCACTGCTGGCCGCTCTCGATCACCGTGCCCAGCGCGTATTGCTTGGTGCCGGCGATGAAATTCTGCATCGGCTGCGGCGCGATGCCGGACATGTCCTGGCTCCACATCAGCCAGGGTTTGAAATTCAGGTTCCACAGCACGTTGTCGTATTCGAAGCGGATCAGCGTACGGTAGCCCCAGGAGAACGCGGAGGCGAAGCCATGCGTCTGCTGCGTTGGATTGAGGCGCCGCGTGTCCGGCACGCCGCCGCTGCCGCTGCCGTCTGCCCCGGGGCTGGCATGGGTGCCGTTGGCGTCGCCGCCCTCCAGTTGCAGCGCGCTGCGCGCCGGCATGTGCCAGACATGGGTGAAGCCGATCTCGCCGAGGATCAGGATCTGGTCGGCGCCGAGCAGGTTGTCGCTGGAGCCGATGGCGCGCAGGCCGGTGAGATCGAGCTGGTCGACGGCGAAGCGCTGGTAGCCGCGGATCAGCTGCTGCGGCTGCACCGAGACGCCGCGATAGCCCTCCAGATAGTCCGGCGCGGCGGCGCGCGCGCTGGGGATGGTGGCGGTGCCGCCGCCCACCACGCCGAGGATCGCCGGCAGATGGCGCAGCGCGCCGGCGGCGTCCTGCAGCAGCTGCGCCGGATTGCTGGTGCTGATCTGGCCGATGACGCCGCCCAGCGAGGCGATGGTCTGCTCGATGGTGCCGGGGTCCAGGCCGATGGTCAGGTCCTGTCGCGGGAACGACGGCTGGATGCTGGCGAACAGGATGTCGGAGATGTCCACCTGCAGCGGCAGATTGGGGCGGATCGAATATTCGCCGGCCAGCGACCAGCGGCCCAGATTGGTGTTGAAGCTGGCGCCGAACATCTGGATGTTCTCCGGGTAGTCGGCGAAGATGCGCGCGCTGTCCAGCGGCAGCGGCTCCTTGCCGCTCACCGGGTTGAGGCCGATAAAGCCGTTGCAGTCGAGGAAGGCGCCGGCGAAGCTGGTGGCGTCGCGCATGCACGATTCGCGGGTCGAGAAGGCGCTCAGGTACGGCAGCTGGCTGTGATAGTTCAGTGCGTAGGCGCTGAACTCGGTGCCGCCGTTGAAGTCGGCGGCGTAGTAGGACAGCTTGCCGCCGAATTGACCGCTGCTGCGCGGATGGCCGTAGTGCTCGTTCAGCATCTGGATCGACAGCGAAGTGTCGGAGATCAGGTTGCCCGGCGGCGGCAGGCGGCCGATGCCGTTGGGGTCGACATGGAAAGCGCCGAGCGAAAGGTCGGCGAAATCGGCCTTGAGCACGTTCACCGTGGAGTAGAAGCTGCCACCCGGGTCGGCCACCGCCGGCGTCCAGCCCAGTTCGTACAGCAGGTCCAGCGACAGGCTGCTGTTGAACTGCGTGCCGAGCAGCAGCAGCGGCGTCGGCCGGAACACGTCGCCCACCGCCGTGCCCGGCTGGTGCAGCAGTACCGCGTTGGGCGGGTTGATCTGGCTCAGGCTGTTGAGCGCGACAAAGCTGGATTCACCCCAGCGCACGTGCTGGTACCCGGCGCTGGCGGTGAAATCCTGGCCGAGCAGGTTGAACAGGCCGGTGATGAAGGCATCGGTCAGCTGCCAGTCCCGGCCCAGCTGTTGGCGCACCGCCGCCGAGCGGATCGCGGAGGGGGGCTGGAAAGTGGTATCCGGGTGGCGCTCGTCCTTGCTGTAGTTCGCCGCGTCGTAGTAGCCCAGCGCGCCGAGCTTGAGCTGCAGGTTGCCGCGCGACACCACCAGCTCCTCCTTCAGCCGCGACACGGCGGCGACCAGGCCGCCGCGTGAATAGTTGAGGTCGCCCTGGTCCTTGTTGGCGCCGAAGAAGGCGCCGGGCGCGCGCACCAGCTTTTCGTTCTGCGCGGCGTCGCCGGTGAAAGAGATGCAGTCGCCCGGGCCGCACAGGCCGGGATTGAGGTCGAGCTTGCCGATCAGGCGCGGATCGGCCTGCTCGGTGCGGATCGCGGCGCCGAACGACAGCGTGCTGCGCAGCTGCGCCTCCAGCCCGGCGAACTGCATCTCGGCCGCCGGCGCCGCGCCGCCGCACAGCAGCCCGCACAGCGCTAGGCCGCGCGCGCAGCGCCGGCCCAGCGCGCGCGGCCTGGTGCCGCGTCCGTCCGGCGCGTGCCGCGGCATCAGCGCAGCCGCGCCATTCAGGGTGCGGCGCCGATGGCGGCAAGCGAGTCGCTGCCGGGCAGCACCGGCAGCAGCAGCCGCGAGGGGGTGGAGCCGCCGATCGAAACCAGGTTCAGGCCCGGCAGCGGCAGCATGAAGTCCGAGGTGCCGAGCAGGTACAGCCGCAAGCGGTGGCCGGCGGGGAAGACGTTGCCGATCGGCCAGAATTCGACGTGGTACTCACGCACCTGCCCCGGCGTCGCCGGCTGGCGCACGCTGTAGTCGCCGTAGGGCTGCACCATCTGGCCGTCGGCGTCGATCACCGATTGCGCCGCGACAACGGCGGGGAAACTGGTGCGCAGCCGCCCCGCCGCGATCGGATTGGCAGTGCCGTCCGGCGCCACGTCCGCGATCACCGCGTACAGGTCGTCGGACGGCGTGGCGGTGGCAACGAACAGGTCCAGGCTGCCCTGGCCGGCCACCCGCAGCGGCGCGCTCAACGGCGGCGTGGTGTAGCTGAGCGACAGCGGCTCCACCGTGTTCATGCGCCGCAGCAGCGGCAGGATGTCGAACAGCTGCAGCGGCGTCGTGCCCAGCACTGCGCTGACGGCGCCGGTGGAGGCGGGGTCGCTGGCAGTGCCCAGCGAGGGCAGGTCCGGATAGCCCTGGCGCGCCGCCACCGGCGCCGGCGCGGCGCGCAGCGAGCCGTCGTTGAGCGAATGCGCGCTGCCGGAGCGCGTCGCGTCGAAGTACAGGGCCTGCCAGCGCGTGCCGGGTACCGGCCAGTCCGCGGCGTCGACGCGGCTGTAGTCGCCGGACATCAGGGCCTGGTCGCTGCCGTTGCCGAGCAGCAGCTGTACCGCCGGGTGCGTTTCCACGCCGTTGCCGCGGCCGAGCAGGTAGTGGTCGAACCAGAGCTGGAACTCGGGGAACGGCCCCTGCGTGCCGGCGGGGAAGCCGTCGTGCGCGCCATAGGTCATCAGGTGCACGGTCACGCCCAGGGAGCGCAGCAGCTTGAAGCTCTCGAACGGGCCGCGCGGCTCCGGGTCGTAGAAGCTGGTGTCGGCCAGCACCGGGAAGCGGTTGGGCCCGGCCGGGTTGCGCCGCTCGCTGCGCACGGCCCAGTAGCTGTCATCGGTGGTATGGGCCAGGATGTCGGCATCCAGCCCGAGCAGGCCGATCATGCTCTGCAGGGCGCCGCCCAGCGGTTCGCCCTGGCCCAGGTCGGCCGGCACGCTGGCCAGCAGCGGCCCGCCGACGCCGAAGGCGACCACCGTGGCGGGCAGGAAGTTGAAGATGCCGCCCGGATACAGCAGGTCGCGGTACAGGTCCTCCGAGCCGGCCATCAGCGAGGCCGCGTCTACGCAATCCAGGGGCAGGTGCAGTGCGTTGTAGACGGCGATGGCGCTGGCCGAGAAGCCGTACAGCCCGATATGGCCGTTGCTCCAGGGCTGGCGGCAGGCCCAGGCCAGCACCTCGGACACGTCCTGCTGGTCGCGCGGCCCGACCGCGCCCCACACGCCGCCGCTCTGGCCGGTGCCACGGGCGTTCACCTCCAGATAGTTGTAGGCCGGGCCGAAGTCGCGGCCGAATGCCGGCGGCGCGCTGAACTGCTGTGCGAACGCGGTCGGTGCATAGGGGCTGAACTCGACGATCAGCGGCCGCGCGCGGTAGTCGCCGGCGCCGCTGAGGTAGGCGCGCAGCCGGGTGCGGTCACTGGCGGTGAAATTCAGCGCCTGCGTCACCATGGCCGTGCTCGCCGGCGGCGTGGACGCCGGGCCCGCGTCCACGCCGGAGTCGAGGTCGCTGCTGGCGCCGCAAGCGGCAGCGAGCAACGCCGTCGCGGTCAGCATCAGGCGCGCGTTCATCCGCCGCTCCGCCGCGCGCCGGCCAGGCTCAGTGCGTGGAAATGGTCATTGAGCTTGCGCATCGCCAGCTCGTACAGCGGCGCGAACAGCCGCTGCGCCCAGTGCCCGAGCCGGATGTCCTGCGAGGTGAAGACCAGGTAGCGGTTGCGCTTGACGCCGCGCAGGATGGCCTGCGCGGCGCGCTCAGGGCTGATCGCCAGCTTGCGGAAGCGCTGCTTCAGCCCGGCGATGCGGCTGTCGCCCGGATCGATGCCCTCGATCTCGATGGTGTCGACCAGCCCGGTGTCGACGCCGCCCGGGCACACCAGGCTGACGCCGATGCCGTGGCGGCGCAGGTCGAAGCGCAGCACTTCCGACACACCGCGCAGCCCGAACTTGCTGGCGCTGTAGGCCGCGTGCCAGGGCAGGCCGAACAGGCCGGCGGCGGACGAGACGTTGACCAGGTGCCCGCCGCGCCCGGCGCGGATCATCTCCGGCAGGAAACACTCCATGACGTGGATCGGGCCCATCAGGTTGATGTCCACGGCGCGGCGCCACTGCTCGTGGCGCAGCTGCTCGACGGTGCCCCAGACCGAGATGCCGGCGATGTTCATCAGCACGTCCATGCTGCCGTGGCGCTCGTGGATGGCGCCGGCGAACTGGCGTACCGCGTCGTAGTCGGAAATGTCGAAGGCGCTGCACAGCACCACCTTGCCGCCGCTGCCGCGGATTTCCTGCGCCACCGCTTCCAGCGCCGCGCCGTTGATGTCGGTGAGGAACAGGGCCGCGCCCTCGCGCGCCGCCGCCTGCGCGGTGGCCCTGCCGATGCCGCTGCCGGCGCCGGTGATCAGGCATTTCCTGCGGTACAGGTTGCGCATTGGCGTGTTCTCCCCCTGGCCGGCTCGAAGGCGCGGCGGGTGCCGCGCTTTTTTTGAGCAGCGTAGGCGCGGGGCTGGCCGCGGAACAGGCTCCGGATCGGCCAGCGGCGGTATCCAATAAGGCCAGGGTCCCGCCTTTGGCCTTTGTTGTGACAAGATGCGATGAACAGGCCGGGCCGGAGGAGCCGATGCCGAAGCTGGTCAACAACCCCGCGCAGGGCTGGGTTTCAACCCGCCATCTGCAGCACGTGATGGCGCGCGCCGAGGCGGTCGGCTTCCACATCGACGAACTGCTGGCCGAGGGCGGGCTGGACAAGGGTCGCCTGGCCGACGCCGACGGCCTGGTGCCGCTGCAGGCACTGGAGAACATGCTGGCCGCCGTATCCGGCCGCTACGCCGATCCGCTGATCGGCCTGCATCTGGCCAGCGACATCCAGCCGGCCACCTACGGCGCTATCGGCTATCTGATGCAGGCCTGCACCACGCTGTCCGACGCGCTGGAGGTGGTGACCCGCTACAACGGCCTGCTCAGCAACATCGGCCGCACTTCGCTGCAGCACAACCCCGGCACCGTGCAGCTCAGCTGGGAGTGCCTGGCCGGCAGCGCGGCGCTGCGGCGCCAGTTCAGCGAGTACGTGTTCGGCTCCGTCGCCGTGCTGGTGCGCCTGCTGTTGCCGGAGCACAGCGACCTGCTGCAGTCCGTGCACTTCGCCCACCCGCGCCCGTCGCGGCCCGAGCTGGTGCGGGAGTACTACGACTACTTCCGCTGCCCGGTGTATTTCGACAAGCCGGTCGCGGCCGCCTTCCTGCCGGCGGCGGCGCTGAAGACGCGGCTGCACCACGGCGACGCCTTCCTCAAGGAGGTGCTCGAGCGCCACGCGCAGAGCCTGCTGCGGCAACGCCAGCAGATGGCCACGCTGACCGACGAGGTGCGCCATCTGGTCGCCGCCATGGTCATCGACAGCGTGCCGACTAAGGAGATGGTGGCGATGCAGCTGGGCCTCAGCGGGCGCAGCCTGCACCGCAAGCTGCAGCAGCTGGGCACCGGCTATCGCGAGATTCTCGATCAGGTGCGGCTGGAGATGGCGCAGTCGCGTCTGCTGCAGGACGACGGCTCGGCCAACCGCGTGGCCGAGGATCTGGGCTTCCATTCGCGCCAGGCCTTCCTGCGCTGGTACAAGCAGAGCACCGGCCGCACGCCGGGGGAGTACCGCCGCCGGATGGCCGGCGCCGCGCCATGAGCCACCGGCAGCCGGCCGCGGCATGGCCCCCCGGGTTGCAGCCGCCGGGCGGCTGGCTGGCACCGCCGCAGCGCCTGCTGGCGCCGCCGCAGCGGCAGCGCGGAGCGGTGTTCCGCGCACTGTCGCTGCTGGCGCGCCGCTTCGGCCGCGCCGAGGTGCCGGATATCTTCGCCGTGCTGCATCTCAACCGCCGGCTGTTCTGGCCCTGGCTGCTGTTCGCTTCACGCCTGATGCCCGGCGGCCGCCTGGCCGCCGCCGAGCGCGAAACGCTGATCCTGCGCACCGCCTGGAACTGCCGCAGCCTGTACGAGTGGGGGCAGCATGTCGAAATCGCCCTGGCCGCCGGCGTCGATGACGCCGCCATCCTGCGCGTGGCGCAGGGGCCGGAGGCCTGCGCCGACGGGCACGAGCGCGCTTTGCTCCAGGCCTGCGACGAGTTGTGCCGCGAGCGCGGCCTGTCCGACGCCACCTGGGCCGCGCTGGCGCGGCGCTACGATTCCAGGCTGATGATCGAGATCGTGGTACTGGTCGGCCACTACATCATGATCGCCGGCTTTCTCAACAGCGCCGGGCTGAAGCTGGAGGCGCCGGTGGCGCAAGTGCTCGCGGCGTTCGAGGCGCGCGCGGCCGATGGCGCGATGCGCCCGGACCAGGGTTGACAGGCCCCGGCCGCCGCGCGTTTTTTCAGCCGCCCCATTTGCCGATATAGGCCTGGTACTTCTGCATCCATTGCGGCGAGCCGAAGGCGCCGCCGCTTTGGTGCGTCATGCAGATCGGCCAGGTGGCCAGCCGCAATCCGCGCTGCCGCGCGCTGCGGCAGAAGTCCATGTCGTAGAAGTGGAAGTCGAAGCGCGGATCGAACAGCACCTGCTGGTCGCGCAGCGCGGCGGTGTTGGCGGCGAGGAACACGCCGTCGAGCAGTTCGCACTCGGCCGGAGCCGGGCCGTAGCTCGAGATCTCGCCGAACGGCTGCTGCCCGTGCGCGATGGCGCCGGACAGGTTGGCCTTGTCGTCCCAGGTGTTGGGCGCAATGAAGGGCCAGGCCGCCTGGTCCGGCACGCGGCGCCGGTTGCCGGCGACGCCGATCACGTCGTAGCGGCTCAGCCCTTCGATCACCCGGTCGATCAGGAAGTAGTCGTCGATCCAGACATCGTCATGCACGAACACCAGGCGCTCCGCGCTGTTCTGCGCCAGGATGCGCTCGTTGTAGATGCCGGGCAGGCCGCGCGCGTTGGAGAAGGTCAGGCACGGCGCCCAGCGCTCGTCGTACGCCAGGCGGCGCAGCGACAGGCCCAGCGCGGATCGTTCCCAGAAGTCGGCTTCCGACAGTCGCGTGGCGCTGATGATGTCGATCACGAAAGATTTTCCGGTGGCCACGGCCGCGGGCGCCCAGCCCATCCGGCGCGCCCGCGCACCGCGGAGTGCTGCTTGCCAAAAAATCAGTGTACACAAAGCGGGTGTGGCGGCAACGCGCCGCAATGGCGATAAGCGGCCCCTCGAAGTGCGCGATCACGCGCGGCAGGCGCGGCCAAGCGCGTCGCCGTCGCGTCACATTCCCTGAACATGGAATCTCCACACTCGGCGCAAAGACTCATAACGAACCAGGGAAGGGCACATGATCCGCGCTGCATCTCTGCTGCTCGCCATCGCTTTGCTCAGCGCCTGCGGCGGCTCCAACGGCTGGACCACGCCGGGCGGATCGTCCGGCGGCAGCAGCTCCGGCACAGCTTCGGGCTCCGGCAGCAGTTCGGGTGGAGCTTCAGGCTCGGGCAGCGGCAGCTCCGGCAGCGGCAGCAGCGGCGCCGCGATCCCCGAGCCGACCCAGCCGGCGCAAGCCGGAGCCGGCCTGTCCGGCCCGCCCACCCCGATCGTCAGCGCTCCGGTCAGCGTGCCCTGCACCACGGCCAGCGTGCCGGCCGGCAATCCGCCGTCCGGCGCCGGCACGCCGCTGCACTGCGCGCCCTGATCCCTCCCGGCCATCCGCCGCTGCGTCACCACCACCCGCACCCAACATGACCACACTGGACCGTCGCCGCTTCCTGCGCGCCGCCGCGGCGGGCGCCGCCCTGGCCGCCTTCCCGGAATCGATCCGCCGCGCGCTGGCGCTGCCCGCCAACAACGCCACCGGCACCATCAACGACGTGCAGCACGTGGTGATCCTGATGCAGGAGAACCGCTCGTTCGACCACTACTTCGGCACGCTGCCCGGCGTGCGCGGCTTCGGCGACCGCTTCACCATCCCGCAGCCCGCCGGCGCCAGCGTGTGGCAGCAGAGCGACGGCAAGCGCACGGTGCTGCCGTACTATCTCGACAGCACCCAGGGCAACGCCCTCAGCGCCGGCGGCCCGCACTCCTGGAGCGACGCGCACCAGGCCTGGGACGGCGGCCGCATGGGCCACTGGCCGCAGTACAAGGGCGATGTGTCGATGGGCTACCTGAAGCAGCAGGACCTGGCCTTCCACTTCGCGCTGGCCGAGGCCTTCACCCTCTGCGATGCCTATCACTGCTCGCTGCACGGCGGCACCAACTCCAACCGCATCCACCTGTGGACCGGCGCCAACCACGGCACCAGCGCCGCCAGCAACGGCGGCCGCGTGGCGGTGGTCAACAACGGCGGCTGGGATGACCTGAGCAGCACGCCGCTGGCCGACAGCCTCGGCTGGGGCACCTACCCGGAGCGGCTGCAGGCCGCCGGCGTGAGCTGGAAGGTTTACCAGAACCTGCCCAACAACTACACCGACAACCCCCTCTCCGGCTTCCTCAATTACCGGCAGGCCTACCAGCAGGTCAACGGCAATCTCACCAGCTACAGTTCGGGCACGCCGACGCCGAAGGCCTGGACGTCCGCCATCGACGCCACCGTGCCCCTGTACAAGGGCATCGGCAACACCATGCCGGACGACGGCGGCACCTTCCTGTCGGCGTTCAAGGCCGACATCGCCAGCGGCCAGCTGCCGCAGGTGAGCTGGGTGGTGGGGCCGTCGCACATGAGCGAGCATCCCGGCGCCTCCACGCCGGGGCAGGGTGCCTGGTACATCCAGCAGCTGCTCGACGCGCTGACCGCCGATCCGGAGGTGTGGAGCAAGACCGTGCTGTTCGTCAACTACGACGAGAACGACTGCTTCTTCGACCACATGCCGCCGCCCAATCCGCCTTCGCCGGACGGCTCCGGCGGCTATGCCGGCCGCTCCACCGCCGATACCAGCCTCGACTACTTCAATGTGCCGGCGGCGCCCGGCGGCAGCAAGGATCCCAGCGACGGGCTGCCCTACGGCCCCGGGCCGCGCGTGCCGATGCTGGTGATCTCGCCGTGGAGCCGCGGCGGCTGGGTCAACTCGCAGCTGTTCGACCATACCTCGGTGCTGCGCTTCGTCGAGCGGCGCTTCGGTGTCGTCGAGAGCAACATCACGCCGTGGCGGCGCGCCGTGTTCGGCGACCTCAGCTCGGCCTTCAATTTCGCCACGCCCAACGACACCGCGCCGCCGTCGCTGCCGGTGCAGAGCCTGGCCGTGGCGGACCTGCTGTGGGCCGAGCAGAACGGCGCGCCGGCCGTGCCGGTGCCGGCGGCGGGCAGCCAGAAGCCCCCGGAGCAGCCGGGCGGCATCCGGCCCTCGCGCGCGCTGCCGTACGAGCTGCATGTCAGCGCCAGCGCCGATAATGGCAACGAGCGGATCTGGCTGATCCACGCCAACACCGGCAGCGCCGGCGCCGTGTTCCACGTCTACGACCTGCTGCACCTGGACCGCCTGCCACGTCGCTACACCGTGGAAGCCGGCCGGCAGCTGGCGGATTCCTGGGACGTGCGCACCGACGCCGGCGCCTATCACCTGTGGGTGCTGGGCCCGAACGGCTTCCACCGCCAGTTCCAGGGCAGCGTCGGCGGCAGCGCCGCCGACGCTGAAATCCGCGTCTGCTACGACACCGCCAACAACGCTGTCTATCTCACGCTGATCAACAGCGGCAGCACCGAACTCGCCTTCCGCGTGAGCGCCAATGTCTACCGCGCCGACGGTCCCTGGGACTATCCGGTACCGGCGCAGAGCCAGGTCGAGCCCTACTGGAACCTGGCGGCGTTCGGCGGCTGGTACGACTTCAGCGTCAGCGCGCCGGGCGGCTTCGTCCGCCGCTTCGCCGGGCGCCTTGAGACCGGCCGGGACAGCATCAGCGACCCGGCGATGGGATAAGGCCGCGGGCGCGCGCCACCTCAACCCGGGTCAGGCGCTCAGGGAACACCGCTGGCTTGCACGCTCATTGCGCGGCCGCCCGGGTGCTGCGGTGGTTGACCGACAGCGAGATGCGCGCGAACTGCGCCTGACCGGCAGTGATCATCACTTTCTTGAGCAGGGAGTAGG
>CAYVKA010000061.1:0-27990 GCA_964451925.1 uncultured Nevskia sp.
ACGCGCAGCCGCGCCGCCGGGTGGCCGGCGGCGAGCAGGCCGCCGATCAGGCTGGCGGCCATGTTGCCGCCGCCGACAAAAGCGATGAGTTCGTGCATGAGGGTGGGTGCGGGCGGGTCCGGAGCCGGGAACTGATAAATTACGTCCCCTTATGATAAGTGACGCCGACCCCGGGCACGAACCCGTGCCATCCTCCGGGCTGCCCGACAGCCCCCCGTCTTCGGAAAGCCGCGAGCGCCTGCTGCGCCAGTACCGGGCGCGCATCGAGCAGGCCCAGGTCTACGACGTGGCCGTGGTCAGCGCCCTGGAGCCGGCGCCGAAGCTGTCGGCGCGGCTGGGCAACCGCCTGCTGCTCAAGCGCGAGGACCAGCAGAGCGTCTACTCCTTCAAGCTGCGCGGTGCCTACAACAAGATCGTGCGGCTGCCGCAGGCGCAGCGCGAGCGCGGCGTGATCTGCGCCTCCGCCGGCAACCATGCGCAGGGCGTGGCGCTGGCGGCGAAGCGGCTGGGCATCCCGGCCTGGATCGTGATGCCGCGCACCACACCGCAGATCAAGGTGGACGCGGTGCGCCTGCTCGGCGGCCGCGCCGTGCTGCACGGCGACGCCTTCGACGATGCCGCGGCCCACGCCGCGGTGCTGGCCGAGGAAAAGGGCCTGGTGATGATCCCGCCCTACGACGACGCCGACGTCATCGCCGGCCAGGGCACGGTGGGCAAGGAGATCCTCGAGCAGATCGGTGACGGGCCGCTCGACGCGGTGTTCGTGCCCACCGGCGGCGGCGGCCTGCTCGCCGGCATCGCCGCCTACGTCAAGGCGCTGCGCCCCGGCGTGCAGGTGATCAGCGTCGAGCCGGAGGATTCGGACTGCATGGCGCAGGCGCTGGAAGCCGGGCGCCGCGTCAAGCTGGCCCAGGTGGGGCTGTTCGCCGACGGCGTGGCGGTGCGCCAGGCCGGCGCCGAGACCTTCCGCGTGGCGCGCGAGACGGTGGATGCGTCGATCCGCGTCAGCATCGACGAGATCTGCGCCGCGATCCGCGACCTGTTTCAGGAAAACCGCAGCCTGCCGGAACCGGCCGGCGCGCTGGCGGTGGCCGGGGTCAAGCGCTGGGTGGCGGCGCAGGGCACGCAGGGCAAGACCTATGTGGCGGTGATTTCCGGCGGCAACCTCAACTTCGACCGCCTGCGCCACATCGCCGAACGCTCCGAGCTGGCCGACGGCCGCGAGACCCTGCTGGCGGTGACCATTCCCGAGCGGCCCGGCAGCTTCAAGCGCTTTCTCAAGGAGATCGGACGGCGTCCCATCACCGAGTTCAACTACCGCTATGCCTCGCCGGCCGAGGCGCATGTCTTCGCCGGCGTGCACTTCGCCGGCGCCGAGGATCGCGAGGCGGTGCTGGCGCGGCTGCGCGCCGACGGTTATCCGGTGGTGGACCTGAGCGGCGACGGCGTGGCCAAGGAGCATGTGCGCTACATGGTCGGCGGGCGTGTGCCCGGCCTGGCCGACGAGCGCCTGTTCCGCTTCGAGTTTCCCGAGCGGCCCGGCGCGCTGCTGGATTTCCTGGCCGCCATCGGCGGGCGCTGGAACATCTCGCTGTTCCACTACCGCAACCACGGGGCTGCGTACGGCCGGGTGTTGTGCGGCTTGCAGGTGCCGCGCGGGGCACGCAGCGAATGCCGCCGCATCCTCGACCAGCTGGGCTATCCCTACGCGGACGAAACCGAGAATCCGGCCTATACGCTGTTTCTCGGCACCCGCTCCCCCGCAGCCGCCGGATAGTGGCATGTGAAGCGTGTCTCAGGTGCGCCACTGGTCGGCTTTCGCCGCCAAGTCATGTGGGTAATACTGCCTATTCGACGTTTTTCCGGGTGCGGAGGGGCCGAGAATGCAAATGAATCCCCCGGGCGAGGGAGCGTCTTTCGGGCAGATGGCTAGCAACATCGTGCATGGCAGCAAGCGGGTCGTCGCGCCGGTAGCGGTCATGCTACTGGGCGTGGCCTTGTGCCTGCTCGCCTGCAGCTTCGCCCGCGAGAGCGTGTGGTGGGCGCCGGTGATGCTGGCCTGCGGCGTCATGCTCGGCTCCTTGTTCTATACCCTGCTCAACCTGCTCGGCAACAACGAACGCCGCGCACAGCAGCTGGCCGACGACATGATGGCCGCACAGCAGGCGTCCGAGCAGCGCTTCCGCCTGCTGGTGGAGGGCGTGGCCGAATACGCCATCTTCATGATCGGCACCGATGGCACCGTGGCGTCCTGGAACGCCGGCGCGCAGCGCATCAACGGCTATACCGAGGCCGAAGTGCTGAACCGGCACATCGCGCTGTTCTACCCGCCGGAGGATGTGGCCGACGGCAAGCCGCAGATGGACCTGCGCATGGCCGCGTCCGAAGGCCGCTTCGAGGACGAGGGCTGGCGTCTGCGCAAGGACGGCTCGCGCTACTGGAGCAACGTGGTGATCACCGCGCTGTACGGCGATGACGGCGAGCTGATCGGCTACTCCAAGCTGTCGCGCGACCTGAGCGAGCGCCGCGCCATGGAGCAGCAGCTGGCGCAGGCCAACCGCCTGCAGCAGGCGATCCTCGATTTCGCCCCTTTCGCCATCGTCTCCACCACCGCCGAAGGCCTGATCCGCAGCGTCAATCCTGCGGCGGAGCGCATGCTCGGCCGGAGCGCCGACGACCTGCTGGGCAAGACCCGCTTTTCCAGCCTGTTCGAGCCGGCCGACGTGGCGGCGCGCGCCGCCGAGCTGTCGCAGGAGGCGGGCACGCGCGTGGCGCCCGGCTTCGAGGTGTTCGCCCACCGCGCGCGCCAGGGCCTCACCGACGAGCGCGAGTGGAACCTGATGTGCGGCGACGGCTCCTCGCTGGCGGCGCACGTCTCGGTCACCGCGCTGCGTGACGGCAACGGCGCGCTCAGCGGCTTCCTCGGCATCGCCTACGACATCACCGAGCGCAAGCGCCGCGATGACTACACGCGGCACATCGCCCACCACGACGCGGTCACCGGCCTGCCCAACCGCGTGCTGCTGCAGGACCGCCTGCAGATGGCGATGAAGCGCAGCCAGCGCGACGCCACCCAGGTCGGCGTGCTGATGATCGACCTCGACCATTTCAAGCGCATCAACGATTCGCTCGGCCACCACATCGGCGACCTGATGCTGTCGAAGATTTCCGAGCGCCTCGGCAGCTGCGTGCGCAACGGCGACACCGTGGCGCGCATGGGCGGCGACGAATTCGTGGTGATGCTGCCCGACGTGACCGAGGTGGAGAGCGTCAAGCGCATCGCCGGCGCCATCGTCGAGCGGGTGTCGGCGCCGATCAGCGTCGGCGGCCATGAGCTGCACGTCACGCCCAGCGTCGGCGTCAGCGTGTTCCCCGATGACGGCCACGACGTGCACACCCTGCTGCGCCACGCCGACATGGCCATGTACCAGGCCAAAGCCTCGGGCCGGCGCTGCTTCCGCATCTTCAGCAGCGCCATGGAGCGCGCCGCGGCGGAGAAGCTGGAGCTGGAGGCGGCGATGCGCCGCGCGCTGGAGCGCGAGGAATTCGTGGTGCACTACCAGCCCCAGGTCTGCCTCAACAGCGGCCGCGTGGTCGGCGTCGAGGCGCTGCTGCGCTGGAACCCCGGCATGCAGGGCGCGGTGCCGCCAACCCGCTTCATCCCGGTGGCGGAGGAGACCGGCCTGATCGTGCCGCTCGGCGCCTGGGTGCTGCGCACCGCCTGCCGCGACGCGGTGCGCCTGCAGAAGGCCACCGGCGCGCCGCTGCGCCTGGCGGTGAACCTGTCACCGCGACAGTTCCGCCAGGGCAATATGCAGGCGCTGATCGAACAGTCGCTGGCCGAGAGCGGGCTCAACCCGGCCCACCTGGAACTGGAAATCACCGAGGGCGTGCTGATGGACAGCAGCGACGAGTTGGCCGAGCGCCTGCAGCGCCTGCGCTCGCTCGGGCTGGCCTTCGCCGTGGACGATTTCGGCACCGGCTATTCCAGCCTGTCCTATATCACCCGCTTCCCCATCGACACGCTCAAGATCGACCGCTCCTTCGTCAGCCGCCTGCCCGACAGCGCCGGCGATGCGGCGGTGGCGCAGACCATCATCGCGCTGGCGCACAGCCTGCGCATCAAGGTGGTCGGCGAGGGCGTGGAGACCGAGCAGCAACTGGAGTTCCTGCGCGCGCGCCGCTGCGACATGGGCCAGGGCTTCCGCTTCGGCAAGGGCGTCACCGTCGACGATCTGCTGTCGCAGGGCTTCCGCTTCGGCGAGATAGAGCCCTGGGGCGAGGTGATCCCCGCGTTCAAGGGGCCATCGGACGCCGGCCTGCAGCGGCTGCGCGTGGCCAACAGCTGAGAGCGCGCGCGCCGCTTATTCCAGCTTGAGGATGTATTCCCACTGCGCCGGCGTCACCGGCAGCACCGACAGGCGCGTGCCGCGCGCCAGCAGCCGGAAATTCTGCAGCCGTGATTCGTGCTCGCGCAGCTCGGTCAGCGTGATGACGCGTTTCAGCTTGCGCTCGAACTTCATCTCCACCAGCGACCAGCGCGGCTCTTCCGGCTTGCTGGCGGCGTCATAGTGGGCGTTCTTCGGGTCGAACTGCGTCGGGTCGGGGTAGGCCTCGGCCGCCACCTTCATCAGCCCGGCGATGCCCGGCACTTCACAGCTGGAGTGATAGAAGAAGGCCTGGTCGCCCTTCTTCATCTGCCGCATGAAGTTGCGCGCCTGGTAGTTGCGCACCCCGTCCCAGGCCTCGGTGCCGCGCGGGCGGTTCTTCAGGTCGTCGATGGAAAACACGTCCGGCTCGGACTTCATCAGCCAGTAAGCCACGCCGCGGTCCCTATTTGCTGTCGGAAGTGTCGGGAATGAACATCACCGGCTCGTCACCCTGCACCGACTGGATGTCGTTGAGGAATTCCAGCACCGATTGCTTGACGATGATGGAGAAGGCGTCGTCCGAGGAGTGCGGCTGGCCATAGCTCGGCGGCTCCTCGCGGCCGGACACGGTGATCATGGCGTGACGGTAGAGGCCGGTCTGCGGCTTGCCCCCTTCCGTGGGCTGCAGGCTGTAGGTGAAATGGTATTCGTCGCGCGTGGTGGTGCCGGAGAGGCCTTCGGTGAGGCCGGTGATGAGGGCGCGGTGGCGCACATCGTCCAGATCCACGGTGTCGTCGACGACGACCTTGAGGGTCTGGGCCGTGCTGCCGCTGACCGGTAGCAGCACGTGGGTCCGCTGCAGCACGCGCACCACCTCGTTGTTGATCGCCTGGTTCACCGCGGGGTGCGGCTCGCCGTTGACGCGGAACTCGGCCACCACATGCACCGGCGTCGGCGGATTGCGCGGCTGCAGTTCGCGGAAGTCCGCCTTGTCGTGCCCGTTTTCCACATAGGAGTTGATGGAAACGCAGCCGCTCGTAACGAGGGCCAAGAAAAGACTGCCGACCATCCTGGTTTGGCGGTTTTGCATGCTGGATTCTGAGTCTGCGGGGCTGAAGTCAGTGTGGCATGCGCAGGCGGGCTTGGCCAGCCTGCGCCGATGGTCGCGGCAACGCCACCGTTCATCGCTCGTTCATCGCTGAAAGCGCTGCAGCCCGCGCTCGGTGACCACCGCGTCGAGCCGCACATCCCAGGGCTCCGCCGGCACTGCCGCGACCTGTTGCGCGGCATAGGCATAGCCAACCAGCAGCGGCCGCCGTCCCGGGCGCGGAGCCGCCAGCGCGCGGTCGTAGTAGCCGCCGCCGTTGCCGAGGCGGCGTCCCTGCGCGTCGAAGGCGAGCAGCGGCAGCAGCACCAGGTCCATGCGTCGCGCGCTGCGCCGCGGCCGGGTCTGTGCGGGCTGCAACAGGTGCAAGGCACTGCGCCGCAGGATGCTGCCGCGGCGCAGCGGCACGAAGCACATGGACGACGAGCGGCCGGTGCGGGGCGCCCACAGCCGGCGGCCCTGGCGCAGCAAGTTTGCAATCAGCAGCGCGGTGGACAGCTCCGAGCGCGCCGACAGGTACACCGCGATGTGGCGCGCCTGCCGCAGCCGCCGCCAGCACAGCAGCTGTGCCGCCGCGCGCCGTTCGCCGTGGCGCCGCCGCGGCAGCGGGATGGCGCTGCGGCGCTGCCGCAGCAGCCGGCGCAGCTCGCGCTTGCGCTGCGCGGGGCCATCCTGATCTTGCGCCGCGTCCAGCGTGGCGCCTGCGTCGGCAGCGCCCGGAGACCTCCGGGGCTGTCGATCGCTCGGTAAGGGAAGGGTGTCTCCCGCCTGTGCCGTCATCCGTCTTCGACCTTGAGACAGCGTCTCAAGTGGGGGCCGCGCCGCATAATCGGGCTTTCCGCTGCAAGGCGGACCTGCGCTCCCTACGCGGGTGAGGCTCCCTTTGCATAGCAATTAGGCTCAAGGGGTTCTGAGAAGAATCACGAACACCGCAGGAGACACCGGGTGCAAAGATAGCACCAACGGGGTGCAAAGACGAGCGGAAGCCGCCGGGGGGTCGCTCAATCGGTGTTCAGCGTGTGGTCGATGTCCAGCCCCAGCTGGTGCACCTTGTCGATGGCCGCCTCGTCCTGCGGCGTCACGCCGCTGTGGCCCTTCAGCGCCAGCAGTTCGCGCGCCAGGTTGAGCGCGGTCATCACCGCGATGCGCTCGGCGCCCAGCGCCTTGCCGCGGCGGCGGATGCCGGTCATGCGTTCGTTGAGGTAGTCGGCCGAAGCGACCAGCGCTTCATGTTCATCCGGCGGGCAGGCCACGGTGTACTCGCGGCTCATGATGCGCACGGTGACGGTCAATGGATCGTCCTTGCGCGCGCCATCCATCAGCAGCGCGCCGTCCTTTCTCGGTTCCTTCGCGGCTTCTTTCATGGTCCCCGGCTCGCCTCCGTCACTGCGCCTGGTCGCTTTCGAGCAGGCGGATGCGTTCGACCACGCCCTCGATGCGGCGCTTCAGTTCAGCGTTGAGCGCCAGCAGGCGGTCGCGCTCCTGCAGGGCGCGCTTGCGCTCCAGGCGCGCCTGGCGGTAGGCCGCGATCAGGCGCTGCACCCGCTCTTCGAGTTGCGCGAGTTCCTTGTGGAGCATGGACAAACCGGCGGTTGACTCGTTGCAGTATAGCTCAGGGGGTTGTCGCCGATCATTGGCCTGTCAACCCCGATCCGGCCACTTGAAATAAAACGCCCGGCTCATCGCCGGGCGTTTTTGCAGCAGTGCCGCCCGCGG
Organism: uncultured Nevskia sp.; assembly: GCA_964451925.1. Classification (GTDB taxonomy): domain Bacteria; phylum Pseudomonadota; class Gammaproteobacteria; order Nevskiales; family Nevskiaceae; genus Nevskia. The sequence continues at coordinate 7,192 of CAYVKA010000061.1, forward strand.
TTATTGCAGGGCCAGGTACAGCGCGCCGTCGCCGCGGCGCACGTACAGCAGCAGGTCGCCGTCGCCGCTGGCGTACTTCTGGAAATCGGCCAGCCCGTTCACCGCGTGGCGGTTGACGCTGAGGATGATGTCGCCCGGGCGCAGGCCAGCATCGGCGGCCGGGGAGTCCTGGTCGAGGTCGGTCACCAGCACGCCCTTGCCGCCCTCGTCCTGCACCGGCCCGAACGTGGCGCCCTTCAGCTTGGGGTTGAGGCCCTTGCCGACGCTGCCGCCTTCCTTGCCGTTGTCGGCGCCGCCGGCGCTGACCTTCTCCTCGGGGCTCTTGCCGACCACCACGGTGAGCTGCTTGGCGGCGCCATCGCGCAGCACGGTCAGCTCAACCTTGTCGCCCACCTTGAGCAGGCCGATCAGGTTGCGCAGCTCCGGCATGTCCTTGATGGCCTTGCCGTTGGCCTGGATCACCACGTCGCCTTCCTTGACGCCGGCCTTGTCCGCCGGCGTGCCCGGGCCGACCTTGGCCACCAGCGCGCCATGGGTGTTTTCCTTCAGGCCGAGGGCCTTGACCAGCTCCGGCGACAGGTTCTGGCCGACGATGCCGATGCGGCCGCGCTCGAACTTGCCATTGGCGATCAGCTGCGTCATCACCGACTTGGCCAGGTTCACCGGGATGGAGAAGCCGATGCCGATGCTGCCGCCGCTCTGGCTGTAGATCTGCGAGTTGATGCCGACCAGCTCACCGTGCAGGTTGACCAGCGCGCCGCCGGAGTTGCCGGGGTTGATCGAGGCGTCGGTCTGGATGAAGTCCTGGTAGCTGCCGTCGTCGGCGCCGGTGTTGCGGCCCAGGCCGCTGACGATGCCGGAAGTGACGGTCTGGCGCAGGTTGAACGGGCTGCCGATGGCGACCACGAAGTCGCCCACCTGCAGCTGCGAGGAATCGCCCAGCGGCAGCGCCACCAGGCCGTCCGCCTTGATCTGCAGCACGGCCAGGTCGGTCTGCGGATCGGTGCCGATCAGCTTGGCGTCGAACTGGCGGTCGTCGTTGAGCCGCACCTTGATCTTGTCGGCGTGCTCGACCACATGGTTGTTGGTCAGCACATAACCCTTGGCGGCATCGACGATGACACCCGAGCCGATGGCCTGTTCCTCACGCTCCTGCGGCTGCTGCTGGCCCGGCGGCACGTTGAAGAAACGGCGGAAGAACGGATCGTTGAGCAGCGGGTTCTGGATCTGCACCTTGCTGCTGACGGCGATGTTGACCACCGTCGGCAGCACGGTCTTGAGCATCGGTGCCAGCGAGGGCACCTGGCCGGGGGCGGCCGGGGCCAGCAGCGCCGGCGGGATGTCCGCCTTGACCGCGGTGGGCGAGGTGGTGGTCAGCGCCACCGTGGCGACGGTCGCCATCAGGGCGGCGCCGGCGGCGACTGCAGTGGTTTTCAGGAACGACATACGGGCCATGTTGTGGATAATCCTTATGGATGTAACGTCCGCGCGCTCGCGGCGTGCGCTTTCAGACCATGCGCCGGGCGGCAAGTTTCGCGCCGCCCGGCGCGGAAGCGGCCGGCTTCATGCTGTGTGTGGGTTAGCGCAATCTAATCAACGGGTTGAGTGCATAGCGCCCGCTGATCACGGCGCTGGCCAGAACATGTCCGGCGAGCGTCTGGCGCACCTGGGCGGCGGTGAATTCCCCCTCCACCGGGCAGCGCTCCAGGTCCACCGCCAGCAGCTCGAAGCGGTAATGGTGGGGGATGCTGTCGTTCCACGGCGGGCAGGGACCGTCATAGCCGAAATACGGGCCGGCCATGTCCGCATCCCCGGCGAACCAGCCGGTGTAGTCGTTGATGCCCTGGCGGCTGCCCTGCGGTCCCTCGGGCTGGCGCTTGCCGCCGGCGGTGATGCCGCTGCCGCAGCTGCCTTCGGCGATGCCGTCGATATGCGGCGGGATGTCGACCATGACCCAGTGCACGAACTCGCCGCGCGGCAGCGCCGCGGCCAGTACCGCGCCTTCGGTGTTGACCGTGGCCGGCTTGGGCGAGGGGGCGTCGCCGTCGGTGACCAGCAGCACCAGGCTGCGCGCCGCCGCGGGCACTTCGCGCCAGTGCAGCTCGGGATTGAGATTCTGCGACAGGCGCAGGTGTCCTCGCGGCGCCTTCACCGCGAAGGCGCAGCGGCCGGGAATGACGCCGCCGTTGCGGAAGCTGCGGCTGGCCAGTTTCATGGGTGTCTCCGTGATGTGCTGATACGGTGTGTGTGTCCGCGCCACGGACCTGTGGCTGGCGATTCTAGCGGTGGCGGCGCTGCGGCGGAGGGCGGCGCGCCTCAAAGCAGGGTGGTCGGACGCTGCCAGGGCATTGCCGCGCCGGCGGCGAGACGGCCCAGCCCGCCGATCAGCTGGTCGCGCAGGCCGCGGCGGACGCGATAGCGCAGCTCGTAGACGTCGGCATCCTTGACCCGTTGCAGCAGCCAGTCGTCGCTGGTGCGCAGCTCGTCGACCATTTGCAGCTCCAGCGCCTGGGTTCCGTACCAGTGCTCCCCGGTGGCCACGCGCGGCAGCGCCAGCTGCGGCCGGTTGGCGGCGACGAAGGACTTGAACAGGCTGTGGGTCTGGTCCAGCTCCTCCTGGAACTTGGCCCGCGCCGCGTCGCTGTTCTCGCCGAACAGGGTCAGGGTGCGCTTGAATTCACCGGCGGTGTGCAACTCGTAGTCGATGTGGTTCTCGCGCAGCAGGCGGTTGAAGTTGGGCAGCTGGGCGATCACGCCGATCGAGCCGACGATGGCGAACGGCGCCGCGGTGATGTGGTTGGCGACGCAGGCCATCAGGTAGCCGCCGCTGGCCGCGACCTTGTCGACGGCCACGGTCAGGCGCAGGCCGTGGTCGCGGATGCGGCGCAGCTGCGAGGCGGCCAGGCCGTAGCCATGCACTACGCCGCCGCCGCTTTCCAGCCGCAGCAGCACCTCGTCCTGCGGCTGGGCCACCTGCAGCAGGGCGCTGATTTCCTCGCGCAGCGCGTTGACGCGGCTCGCCTCGAGGTCGCCGTGGAAGTCCAGCACGAACAGGCGCGGCCGCGCCGCGGCGCCATGCTTGCGCGCCTTGTCGCGGGCCTTGTCCTGGCGCTTGAGGCGCTTGTGCTCCTGCTTGAACTGGTCGGCGCCGAGCAGCTCCTGGTTCAGGATCTCGGCCAGGCGGCGCAGCCGCTGGTTCAGGTTCTTGACCTCCAGCCGCTCCCCCCCTTCCTGGCGCGCGGCACGCACTAGCCCGGCCAGCACGGTGATCACCACCACCAGCGCTGCGACCCAGGTCACAGTCCGGGCCAGAAAAAGTCCGTAGTCGAGTAAAAATTGATGCACAGGCCACCCCGGGGCAATTACCATGATAAGGCGGTAACCGGCCACGGCCGGTACCTAGCTATTCGAAAATGTCACGTTCCTTGCGTATACTAATGTCGACACGGGCAAGGCTGCTCGGGGATTCCATCGGATCGGATTGGGGACAAGCAAAATGAACAAGCTCTTGCGTTCGGGATTCATCGGCCTGGCTCTGACGGCGGTGGCATCGATGCCGGCATATGCCGACGATGTCACGATGCGCCCTTACCTCAGCGAAAGCCTGATGTACACCTTCGCGGACAGCAGCCGGCACTCGGACAATGGCATCGGCGCCATGCTCGGCGGCGGCATCCCGATCAACCGCCTGCTCAACATCGAGATGAACGGCGGCTATTCGCACTACAACAACAACAGCGACGCCGGCAGCAGCCCCTGGAGCGAGTACCTGGCCAAGGTGGATACGCAGCTGTTCTATTCGCGCGATCCGGCCTTTTCCCCGTACTTCGGCGTCGGCCTCGGCTATGCCAAGGAAATCCTGAAGAACATCGGCAACAACGGCGCCTTCATGGCGGATGCCGGCGTCGGCGCGATCCATTATTTCAAGCTGTTCAACACCGACTTCGGTGTGCGCGGCGACGTCCGCTACCGCTGGGTCGATACCGACAGCTCCAAGTTCCCCGGCCGCAATGTCAACACCCTGGGTGAGCCGGTCATCAGCCTGGGCCTGCTGATCCCGCTGGCCTTCGGCGGCACCAACGCGGTTGCCCCCGAAGTGTTGCCGCCGGCGCCGCCGCCGGTGCCGGTGCAGCCGTCCCTTTCCGGTGCGAACCACCGCTTCGAGGACGTGCACTTCGCCTTCGACAAGTACAACCTGACCGAGTACGCCCAGGCCAGCCTGGACAGCGACGTCACCTCCATCAACAAGCTCAGCGGCAACTTCCCGAGCCTGAAGGTGGACATCTCCGGCCACACCGACTGGATCGGCACCGACGCCTACAACCAGGCCCTGTCCGAGCGCCGCGCCACCGCGGTCAAGGACTACCTGGTACGCAAGGGTATCGACGCCGGCCGCATCCGCACCTACGCCTATGGCGAGAGCCAGCCGGTGGCGCCGAACACCACCGCCGAAGGCCGCGCCCTCAACCGCCGCGCCGAGATCAGCACCAAGGGCGAATAAAGCTCGCGGGCCGGCGTTTCCGATCAACCCCCGCCGCATCCGCGGCGGGGGTTTTTTGTTGGGCGCTCGCCGCCGTGGCGCCGTTTCAGCGCGCCGGCAGCGCGCGGGCGCTCAAGGGGGCGTGGCCTGGCCCGAGAACGCCGCCTGCAGCGCCGTTGCACGCTGCTGGCGCAGCGTCAGGTCCTGTGCACTGTCCGTGGGCCCCATCCAGTCGCGCAGCTGGTGCAGCAGGATGCCGCCGAGGGCGGCGAGGTGGTCCGGCGTGTCGTTCAGGGCCGCGATGTAGCGCAGCGCGCCGCCGCCGGCGGCACGGAAGGTTTCGGCGTAGCGCAGCTGCACTTCTTCCAGGGTTTCCAGGCAGTCGGCGGAGAAGCCGGGACAGATCACGTCCAGCTCGCGCACGCCGCGCGCCGCCAGGCTGGCGATCAGCGGCTCGGTATAGGGCTGCACCCAGGGCAGCTTGCCGAAGCGGCTCTGGAAGGCCACGCTGAACTCGCCGTCTCGCAGTTGCAGTGCTTGCGCCAGCAGGCGCGCGGTCTTCTGGCATTGGCAGTAATACGGGTCGCCGGCCAGCACGGTGCGCTGCGGCAGGCCGTGGAACGACAGCAGCAGATGCCCGCCGCGCCCCTGCGCCTGCCAATGCGCCCGCACGCTGTGCGCCAGCGCGGCGATATACGCCGGATCGTCGTGATAGCTGTTGACGGTGCGCAGCTCCGGCAGCCAGCGGCGCCGGTTCAGATCGGCGAACACCGCGTCGAGCGCCGCGGCGGTGGTCGAGCAGGAGTACTGCGGATACAAGGGCAGCACCACGATGCGGCGCGCCTGCTGCGCATCCAGCTCGGCCAGCGCGGCGGCGATGGAGGGTTCGCCATAGCTCATGCCCAGCGCCACCGGCACCTCGCGGCCCAACTCCTGCCGCAGCGTCTGCCGCAGCCCGGCGGCCTGGCGCCGCCCGATGGCCAGCAGCGGCGAACCCTCGTCGGTCCAGATTTTCTGGTATGCATGCACCAGCCGCTGCGGCCGGAACGGCAGGATCAGGCCGTACAGGATCGGCAGCCACAGCAGCGGCGTCAGCTCCACCACGCGGCGGTCGGCGAGGAACTGGCCGAGGTAGCGGCGGATCGCGGCGGCTGTCGGCGCCTGCGGCGTGCCGAGGTTGATCAGCAGCACCCCGGCGGTTGAGCCGCTGCGGTGTTCGGGAACCTGGGTATTCATCCGCCTATTTGAACAGTCATGGCCGCGGATGGCCACGTTTGGGAGCGGAAGTCATGCCGCCCGGCTGATCTCGCCGCGCTGGAGCCTGCGGAAATAGCTGCGGTACGCGGCCATTGCGCGTGAACCGAGCAACAGCATCAGCGGCAGGTTGACCAGGTACATGAAACCCATGCCGACGGTGCTGATCGCATCCAGCTCCACCGAAGTGCGAATGAAGCCGAAGCAGGCCGCCGCCGCGGCGAAGCACCACAGCCAGCGGTAGGGCGTGACCGCGCCGGCGCCGAACAGGTAGATCACCCCCTGCTCGCCGTAGTAGCCGTAGCTGATCACGGTGGACAGCGCGAACACCCACACCACGATGGTGATCAGCCAGCGGCCGAAGCCGTCGTGCACCGTGTCGAAGGACTTCGCCACCAGCGTGGCGCCGCGATAGTCGGCGAACAGCCCCGGCTCCGCCAGCCGTGGCGCGGCCGTGGCGGCAACGCTCTGCCAGCGGATGGCGGCCGCGCCGCTGGCGTCGAGATGCACCGCGCCATAGACGCGCAGGCGGCGCCGGCCGTCGTCGGCGATGACGAACACCGGCGCGTTCTCGCTCCAGCCCACCTTGCCGTTTTCGGTGGGCGGCGCCGCCAGGTCCGGCTGCCACTGTCCCGGCGCCGTCTGCACGAAGGCCGGCGGCGTGTCCCAGCGCGCCGCCGGCGCGCGGTTCCAGATGCCGCTGCACAGGATCACCAGGCCGGTCACGGTGCAGACGAACATGGTGTCGATGAACGGCTCCAGGCCGGCTACCACGCCCTCGGTCACCGGCTCCGGCGTCTTCACCGCGGCGTGCGCGATCGGCGCCGTGCCCAAGCCCGCCTCGCTGGAGAACAGCGCGCGCTTCATGCCCCACATGAAGGCGTTGCCCATCACGCCGCCGGTGAAGGCGCCCGCCGCCTGCGACTTGGAGAAGGCCGAGGCGAAGATCAGCCGCACCAGGTCGGGCAGCTGCTGCGCGTGCAACAGGATGACGTAGAGGCCGCACAGCACGTAGATGCCGCACTTCAGCGGCACCAGCACGCCGGTGACGTTGCCGATGCGCTTGATGCCGCCGAGGATCACCACCCCGGCGATGGCCGCCAGGATCACGCCGGTGATCCAGGTCGGTACGCCGAAGTATTCACGCGTGACGTCGGCTGCGCTCCAGGTCTGGAACATGTTGCCGCCGGTGACCGCGAACAGCAGCAGCGCCAGGCAGAAGAAGCCGCCGACGAACCTGCCGAAGCCCTGCAGGCCGGGGCGCATCGTGCCCAGCGCGTTGCGCGCCACGAACATGGCGCCACCGTGCGGATTCTCCGGCTCGGACGTGTCGCGGTACAGCAGCGATAACGTCACCTCGGTGGTTTTCAGCGCCATGCCGAGCAGGCCCACCAGCCACATCCAGAACATCGCGCCCGGCCCGCCGAAGTCCACCGCGATGGCCATGCCGGCGATGGCGCCGAGGCCGACCGTGCCGGACATGGCCGCGGTCAGCGCCTGAAAATGGCTCAGCGCGCCGTGGCCGTGACCGGTGTCGATGCCCTTGCCGGCGACCAGCGCCACGCCGTGGGTCAGCGAGCGGTACTGGCAGAAACCGCTCCACAGCGTGAACAGCAGGCCGATGGCGAGCAGCGCCAGCAGCATCGGCACCGACAGCAGCGCGCCGTTGATGGCGTCAACCGCCGACCAGAAGCCGTTCATTGTTATTGGCTTATTTGAACAGTGGCCATGGATGGCCACGTTCTGGACAGGACGTCATGCCGCCAATTCGCTGTTGCTGCGTGAGTAGAGGAAGAAGATGCCCAGGCCGACGGTGGACCAGATGATGAAACCGATCCAGGCGAGGCTCGGCAGCTTGTACATGAGGAAGCCGCAGAACGCCATGCCCAGGAGCGGCACCAGCGGCACCAGCGGGGTGCGGAACGGACGCTTCAGCTCGGGGCGGGTCTTGCGCAGCACGATGACACTGGCACAGACCAGGAAGAACGCGGCCAGGGTGCCGAGGTTGACCAGCTCCGCCACCTTGCCGATCGGAAACAGGCCGGCGATCAGGGCGATGACCACGCCGGAGCCGACGATCAGACGCACCGGCGTCTGTGTCTTCGGGTTGATCACGGCCATCGGCTTGGGCAACAGGCCGTCGCGCGCCATGGCCATGACGATGCGGGTCAGGCCGAAGTACAGCACCAGCATCACCGTGGTGATGCCGGCCAGCGCACCGATCGAGACCAGCGCCTCGGCCCAGCCGATGCCGAGCTGCTTGAGAGCGTCGGCGATCGGCGCCTTGATGTCGATCTGGTCGTAGTGCACCACGCCGGTGAGGATGCCGGACACCACGATGTAGAGGATGGTGCAGATCACCAGCGAGGCGATGATGCCGATGGGCAGGTTGCGCTGCGGGTTGACCGTCTCCTCCGCCGCGGTGGACACCGCGTCGAAGCCGATGTAGGCGAAGAAGATCACCGAGGCCCCGGTAAATACGCCGCTGAATCCGAAATGCGACTGCCCGGAGGCATCGGTGGTCGCCGGCGGCACGAAGGGATGCCAGTTGGACGGGTTGACGTGCGGCGCGGCGACCACGATGAAGATCAGCACGGCCGTCAATTTGACGAACACCATCACCATGTTGAAGCGCGCCGATTCCTGCACGCCGACCGACAGCAGCGCGGACAGCAGCAGCACGATGGCCATGGCCGGCACGTTGGCGATGCCGCCGTCGAGCGGGGCATTGGTCAGCGCCGGCGGCAGATGGATGCCGAGCAGTTCCAGGATCTTGCCGAAATAGCCGGACCAGCCGATGGCCACGGTGGAGGTGGCGACGGCGTACTCCAGAATCAGATCCCAGCCGATGATCCAGGCGATGAACTCGCCGATGCCGGAATAGGCGTAGCCGTAGGCACTGCCGGCGCCGCCGATGGCGCCGGCCAGCTCGGCATAGGACAGTGCGGCGAAGGCGCAGGCGGTGCCGGACACGATGAAGGACAGCACGATGGCCGGACCGGAATGCTGCGCCGCCACCACACCGGTGAGGACAAAGATGCCCGTGCCGATGATGCAGCCGATGCCCAGCATGGTCAGGTCGAACGCGTTGAGACAGCGCTTCAGGCCCGTATCGGCATTGACGTCGATCGGCTTGGTGCGGAACAAACTCATGATTTCCCCTCGGAATTCTGGATGGTTATTGCAGGCTCAGGGCCTGCTCAATGCCAGAAGTATGCCCGGCGCCGGGGTTTTGCGCCTAGTTGAGTTTATTTTACCGTTTGGCGCGCCCGGGCAAGACAGGCGCCGCGGTTTGTGCTCACCCGCGCAACCGCTGTGCAAGGCCCAAGTTCCGCGGATGGAAGCGCTCCCCGGCGAGGCCGCAGCGGGCCTGGTGCTGCCGGCCCGTGCCGCCGGCAAGCCGGGCGTTGCGCATCCCCATCCCCGGGATGCGCGCTTCGGCCGGCGGGCGATGACCTGGAGTCATCGCCCGCGCGCGAATCCCTAGCCTTCAACGATCGCCGTCACGCCCATGCCGCCGGCGGTGCAGATCGAGATCAGGCCGCGGCCGCCGCCGTTGACGGCGATGATCTTGGCCAGCGTGGCGAGAATGCGGCCACCGGTGGCGGCGAAGGGATGGCCCAGCGCCAGGCTGCTGCCGTGGATGTTCAGCTTGGCGCGATCGATGCTGCCAAGCGGCTTGTCCAGGCCCAGCCGCTCCTTGCAGAACCTGGGGTCTTCCCAGGCCTTGAGCGTGCACAGCACCTGGGCGGCGAAAGCCTCGTGAATCTCGTAGAAATCGAAGTCCTGCAGCTTCAGGCCATTGCGCTCCAGCATGCGCGGTACGGCGTAGGACGGCGCCATCAGCAGTCCCTCCTTGCGCTCGAAGAAGTCCACCGCCGCCGTCTCGTAGCTGGTCAGGTAGGCCTGCGGCTTGATGCCGCGCGCCCGCGCCCAGTCCTCCGAGGCCAGCAGCACCGCCGAGGCGCCGTCGGTCAGCGGCGTGCTGTTGGCGGCGGTGAGGGTGCCGTTGACCTTGTCGAAGGCCGGTTTCAGCTTGGCCAGCTTTTCCAGCGTGGAGTCGGCGCGCAGGTTGTTGTCGCGTTCCAGGCCGGCGTAGGGCACGATCATGTCGGCGAAGAAGCCCTTGTCATAGGCCGCCGCAGCCTTCTGGTGCGATTCCAGCGCCAGCTGGTCCTGCGCCTCGCGCGGGATCTGCCACTCCTTGGCCATCACCTCGGTGTGCTGGCCCATCGACATCTTGGTGCGCGGCTCGTTCACCGCCGGGATCAGCGGGATCAGATCCTTGGGGCGCAGCTTGGCGAACGCCGCCAGCTTCTGGCTGTTGTTCTTCGAGCGGTTGAATTCCAGCAACGCCTTGCGCAATCCCTCGCCGACGCCGATCGGCGCGTCCGAGGCGGTGTCGACGCCGCCGGCGATGCCGGACTCGATCATGCCCAGCGCGATCTTGCTGCCGACGGTGATGGCCGTTTCCAGGCTGGTGCCGCAGGCCTGCTGCAGGTCATAGGCCGGAGTTTCCATCGCCAGGCCGCAGGACAGCGTGCTCTCGCGCGTCAGGTTGAAGTCGCGCGAATGCTTCAGCACCGCGCCGGCGGCGACCTCGCCGAGGCGCTCGCCATGCAGCTGGAAGCGGTCCACCACGCCCTTCAGCGCCGCGGTGAGCATGTCCTGGTTGCTGCGCGTGGCGTAGGCGGTGTTCTGCCGGGCGAAGGGGATGCGCGCGCCGCCCAGAATGGCGACTTTGCGGCCGTAGGGTTTCATCGGGGGGACTCCAGCGGATGGGGTTTCCCCGGATTCTAGCCGGTGATCGGGGTCCGCGCCGTGACATCCGCGGGAGGAGTAGACTCGGGGTCAGGCGGCCGCAAGGGGAGGGAGCCATGGCCTTCGTCGAATGGCGCATGCAGGGGGTGGAGTTCGCCAACTGCAACTGCCAGCAAGGTTGTCCCTGCCAGTTCAACGCCCTGCCGGACAAGGGTCATTGCCGCGCCCACACCTTCGTGCAGATCGAGAAGGGCCATTTCGGCAAAGTGCCGCTGGACGGTTTGCGCTGGGGCATCCTGGCGTTCTGGCCGGGGCCGATCCACCTCGGCGGCGGCACCCTGATGAGCGTCATCGAGGAGCACGCCGATGCGCAGCAGAGCGCCGCGCTCGAGGCCGTCTCGCACGGCCTGGAAACCGATCCCGGCAGCCTCATCTGGCAGGTGTTCAGCACCACCATCAGCACCTTCCTGCCGACCCTGCGCAAGCCGATCCAGCTGAGCATCGACCCCGCCGGCGCCACGGCGCGCCTGCACGTCCCCGGACTGATCGACAGCAGCGCCGGCCCGATCCGCAATCCGATCACCGGCGCGCCGCATCGGGTCAGCCTGAACCTGCCGGCCGGCTTCGAGTTCGGCCGCGCCGAATTTGCCAGCGGCAAGTCGAAAACCAGCGGGCCGGTGCAGCTGAATTTCGAGGACACGCATGCGCACCTGGCGGCGATCCACTGGAGCACCCACGGCGTGGTGCGCTGATCTGCCGGCGCCGCGCGCGAGCCGGGTGACGGCGCTGGAGTCGGCGCTGCGGCACGATCGCTTTTGGGTCTGCGGCGCGCTGCTGCTGGCTGTGCTGCTGTGCTGGGCCTGGATCGTGCCGATGGCGCGCGACATGTACGGCCCCATGGACGGCGCTTCGGCCTGGATGGCGCGCGGCAGCGGCAGTGCCGCCTACCCGGCGCTGCTGTTCGCCATGTGGCTGGTGATGATGGCCGGCATGATGCTGCCTTCCGCCGCGCCGACCCTGCTGCTCTATGCCGCTGTGATACGCAAAAGTACGCAAGGGGCGCGCACCGCGGCGCACCTGTACGCCTTCGCCGCCGGCTATGTGCTGGCCTGGGGCGGTTTCAGCCTGGCGGCGACGCTGGCGCAGCTGTGGCTCGACCGGTCCCTGCAGCTGTCGGCGATGCTGCAGCTGCGCAGCGCCAGCCTGGGCGGCGCGGTGCTGCTGGCCGCCGGCGCCTGGCAGCTGACACCCTGGAAGCAGGCCTGCCTCGGCTCCTGCCGCGCGCCCGCGGCATTCATCGCCGGTCATTGGCGGCCGGGCGTCGGCGGGGCGCTGCACATGGGCCTGGTTAACGGCGGCTTCTGCCTGGGCTGCTGCTGGGCGCTGATGCTGCTGCTGTTCGTCGGCGGGGTGATGAACCTTGGCTGGATCGCACTGCTGACGGTGCTGGTGCTGCTGGAAAAGCTGGCCCCTTACGGCCTGCTCGGCGCACGGCTTGTCGGGCTGGTGCTGCTGCTCTGCGGAGCGGCGCTGCTGCTGCACGGCCGCGGCGGGTGAGGCAGGCCCCTTTGCCAAAGACGGCGGCGCCGTGCTGATATTGCCGCCTCGAACGATGCGGGGCATGGTCATTGATGCGCATTCCGCGATTGGGTGTCGGCTGCTGCCGCAAGCCGGTGCTGGCGCTGCTGCTGCTGCCGGCCGCGGCGCAGGCGCAGCTGCAGGGCTGGGGCGGCGCCGTGGGCGCGAGCAGCGACTATGCCTATCGCGGCCTGACACAGAGCGACAACCGCCCTGCCGCCCAGGCCGACCTGCACTACTACGGCCAGGGCGGCTGGTTCGCCGGCCTGTGGAGCAGCAGCGTCAGGCGCAGCCCGGCCGATTCGCTCAGCGCCGAATTCGACCCCTACCTGGGCTGGCAATGGCCGCTGGCGCGTGACTGGAATGCCAGGGTCACGGCGGTGCACCACGACTACCCGTGGAGCAACGGCGGCCGGCACTACAACTACGAGGAGCTGTCCGGCACGCTGGCCTACGCCGACCGGGTGCTGGCCTCGGTGGCGTTTTCGCCCGACACCTCGCTGGACACGCGCTACAACACCGTCCGCGGCCGCGCCGCCGTGGCCTACGACCTGGCGCTGCACCAGCCCCTGCCGCATGCCTTTTCCGTCAATGCCGGCGTCGGTTACTACGACCTGCACTGGGCCGTGGAGACCGGTTACGTCTACTGGAATGCCGGCTTCGCCTACGACTGGCGGCGTCTGCAGCTGGACCTGTCCTATATCGGCACCGACAGCGGCGCCCGTCACCTGTTTTACGATGGCCAGACCGTCAACCGGCTGGTGGCCTCGGCCCTGTGGCGCTTCTGAGGCCGGGCGCCGGGGCAACCTTTCCGGCGCATGCGGGCACTCACGGCCAGGACGGTCACGCGTCGAGGAGCGGAATCGGTGTCATGCGAGCCAATGTGGTGAACCCGGGCCAGGCGGCGGCCCAGGCCCTGGACAACGAGCGCGAGCTGGCGCTGCTGCGCCGCGTGGCGCAGGGCGACCGGCAGGCGTTCGAGCAGCTGTACCTGGCCTACTACCGGCGGCTGGGGCGCTTCCTGGCACGCCTGACGCAGCGCCAGGAACTGATCGACGAAGCCGTCAACGACACCTTCTGGGTGGTATGGACGAAAAGCGCCGAGTTCCGCGGCGCCTCGCTGGTCTCGACCTGGATCATGGGCATCGCCTACCGCTGCACGCTGAAGACGTTGCGCCGCGCCGGCGGCACGCCCACCGAGCCGCTGAGCGAGGAGCAGGAAGACACCGCCGCGGCCGAGCCCCAGGCGGAACAGGAGCTGCGCGACTGGCTCGGCAAGGGCCTGCGCCACCTGCCGCTGGAGCAGCGCACCACGCTGGAGCTGGCGTACTACATGGGCCACTCCTGCGAGGAGATCGGGGAGATCATGGATTGCTCGGTGGGCACGGTGAAGGCGCGCATGTTCCATGCGCGGGTCAAGCTGCGCAATCTGCTGCCGGCGCTCGGCGGCATGCCGGAAAGGGGCGGGTCATGAGCCAGTCGGACGATGTCTTCGCCATCCATCGCCGTGCCTGGGAGCTGATCCCCTGGCTGGTCAACGGCAGCGCCTCCGCCGAGGAGCGGCGCGCGGTGGAGGAGCACCTGGCCGGCTGCGCCGACTGCCGCGAGGAATACCAGTTCCAGTCGCGCCTGCGCGGCGCCATCAGCCGGCCGCCGCGGCCCGACACGCCGGCCGACAGCGCCGCCGCCGCGGCTTCACTGCAGCGCCTGTGGCGGCGCATCGACGGCGAGGAGGAAGCCGCGCCGGCACGGTCGCGGCGCTTCGCCGGCGGCTCGTTCGCGCGTGGCCTGCTGCTGGCGGTGCTGATCGAGGCGGTGGGCATCGCCGCGCTCAGCGCGGCGCTGTGGACACGCGACGTGCCGCGCGGCGCGCCGCTGTACCAGACCCTCAGTGCGCCGGCCGAGAGCGCGCCGCGCGCCACCATCCGTGCCGTGCTGGCGCCGACGCTGACGCTGGGAGAGCTGCAGGCCCTGCTTGGCCAGGCGCAGCTGCAGATCGTGGCCGGGCCGAGCGACGCCGGCGTGTATTCGCTGGCGCCGATGTCGGCGCAGGCCGCGGCGGCGACGCAGCCGGCGCTGGCGCAGCTGCGTGCGCATCCCGGCGTGCGCTTCGCCGAGCCGGTGGACGCGGCGGCCCGCGCAGCGCCATGAGGCGGGGGGCGCTGCTGCTGCCGGCCGCATTGTGGCTCGCGGCTTGCGCCGCCGTACCGGGCGGCGCCGACCCGGCGGCGGCGCGCATGCGCGGTGCGCCGGGCGAACTGATCCTGCTCACCGTCGCCAATCCGGCGCAGCCGCAGCTGGCGCATGCCGGGTCCACGCCGCACGGCTACGACAGCATGCCGCTGTATGCGGCGGGCGGCGACGCGCTGGCCACGGTGGCGGCGATCGAGCGCAGCTACGGCCTGAGCGAGGTTGCCGCCTGGCCGATCGCGCCGCTGCAGGTGCACTGCGTGGCGCTGCAGCTGCCGCCGGGGGTGCCGCGCGAGGAGATGCTGGCGCAGCTGGCGCGCGATCCGCGGGTGGCCCTGGCACAGCCGCTGCAGACCTTCGCCACGCTGGCCGCCGGCTACAACGATCCCTACATCGGGCTGCAGCGCGGCTTTGCCCGCATCGACGCCGCGGACGCGCAGCGCTGGTCGCTGGGCGAGGGCGTGCGGGTGGCGGTGATCGACACCGGCATGGACAGCGCCCATCCCGACCTGCAGGGCCGGGTGGAGATCGAGCGCAATTTCGTCGACGACGACGCGCAACAGTTCGGCGCCGACCGCCACGGCACCGAGGTGGCCGGCGTCATCGCCGCCGACGCCAACAACCGCGAGGGCATCGTCGGCGTCGCCCCGGGCGTGCGCATCTTCGCGCTGAAGGCCTGCTGGCAGCTGCAGCCGCGCAGCGACGGCGCGCAGTGCAACTCCTTCACGCTGGCGCAGGCGCTGACCATCGCCATCGAGTCCGGTGCGCGTGTCATCAACCTGAGCCTCGGCGGTCCGGCCGACCCGCTGCTGCAGCAGCTGGTGGCCTACGCGGTGAAGCGCGGCATCGTGGTGGTCGGCGCGGTGCCGCCGGACGGCCACGTCGACGGCTTCCCGGTCGGCGTGCCCGGCGTCATCGCCGTCGACAGCATCGAGCGGCCTTCGGCCGCCGCCGCGGTGCTGCATGCGCCGGGGCGCGAGGTGCTGACGCTGACGCCGGGCGGGCACTACGACTTCATCTCCGGCTCCTCGCTGGCGGCGGCGCACGTCAGCGGCGCCGTGGCCCTGCTGCTGGCGGTCAACGCGCGCCTCGATGCCGCGGCCGTCTCCGGCCTGCTCAGCCGCAGCAGCGTCGCCGAAGGCGGCGGCGTCGCGGCGATCAACGTCTGCGCCGCGCTGGCCCTGCTGCGGCCCAACGGCAGCTGCAGTACCGCACAGTCCGCGGACGGCGACAGGCTGCCGCACTGAGCAGCCGCGGCGCGAGCCCGCGCCGCTTCGCCCCTGATTCGCCGTCTCGCGTACCCGCGCGAAAATAGTTTCAGCGCATTGCGCAACCTTTCTCCTGCTGCCCGGCACTCATTGCGCGGACGGCTTGTTTCGTCCCCGGCAGGTGCGGCGGCGCGCGCGGCGGGGCCGCGGCGCAACCGCCTGCCGCCGGCGCGGCACTCACCCGGCGTTCGCGTACCGGAGCGTCCGGAATCGCACCACAGGACAGGAGAGACGACATGGCATTGCGCAGTGCGTTACTGAAGGGAATCCCGCTGGCTTTCAGCGTGGCGGTGCTTTGCGCCTGCAGCAGCCACAACGCGTCCGCGCCGCCGGCCGGCGGCAGTTCGTCCGGCAGCTCCAGCTCAAGCTCCAGCAGTTCAAGTTCCAGCAGCTCCGGTTCCAGCTCCAGCAGTTCGAGCAGCGGCAGCTCGGGAAGCAGCAGCTCGGGCAGCTCCAGCGGTTCGAGCAGTTCCGGCGGTTCCAGCAGTGGCTCCAGCGGCAGTACCGCGGCCGGTCCCTACGCGCTGACCAATCTGGTGGCGGACAAGGCCAGCCTGGCTGCCGACAGCGCGGCGGCGGCCAGCCATGTCGACGCCAACCTGGTGAATCCCTGGGGCCTGGTGTTCGCCAGCGGCGCGCCGGCCTGGATCGCCAACAACCACAGCAATACGTCGACCTTGTACGACGGCCTGGGCGATGCCCGTGCGCTGATCGTCAGCCTGCCGGACCAGACCAAGAATCCAAGCGCCACGCAGCAGGCGGCCCCCTCGGGCATCGTCTTCAACGCCGGCGGCGCCAGCGACTTCGTCATCGGCAGCGGCAGCGGCGCCGGGCCGGCGTCGTTCATCTTCGACGGCGAGGACGGCATCATCTACGGCTGGTCCAAGGCCGCCGGCGCGGTCATCGCCTATACCGCCACCGACGGCGCCGCCTACAAGGGCCTGGCCTTCGCCGGCAACGGCGGCGCCAACTTCCTCTATGCCACCGACTTCAAGAACGGCAAGGTCGACGTTTTCAACAACGCCTTCAACAAGGTCTCCGGCAGCGGCGGCGGCTTTTCCTTCACCGATCCAAAGCTGCCGGCCGGTTACGCCCCGTACGGCATCCAGGCGATCAGCAGCGGCGGCGCCACGCAGATCTTCGTCGCCTACGCCAAGCCGGACGGCGGCACGCCGGTGCCGGACAACCTGGCCGGCGCCGGTCTGGGCCTGGTCGATGTGTTCGACACTGCCGGCAACTTCGTCAAGACGCTGGTGCCGGCAGGCGGCGTGCTCAACGGCCCCTGGGGCATGGCGCTGGCACCGGCTGATTTCGGCGCCCTCGGCGGCGCCCTGCTGGTCGGCAACTTCGGCGATTTCGGCACCGACAACGGCAGCGGCGCCATCGACGCGTTCGATCCGTCCAGCGGCAAATTCCTCGGCGCGCTCAGCGACGCCAGCGGCAAGCCGCTGCTGGTCGCCGGGTTATGGGGCCTGGCCTTCGGCAACGATGCCAGCGGCTTGAACCAGCCGCACAACACGCTGTTCTTCACCGCCGGCAGCAACGGCGAGAACGACGGCGTCTATGGCCGCATCGATGCGGGCAGCGCGCCGCCGGCCTTCCCGCGCAGCCTCGCCATCAGCGCGCCGGCCGCGGGCAGCACGGTCAGCGCGACAGTGGCGGTGAGCGCCTCGGCGCAGGATGTCAGCGCGCTGTCCTCGGTGCAGTTCCTCGCCGGCGGCAGCGTCATCGGCAGCGCCAGCGCCGCGCCGTTCAACGTGCAGTGGGATACCACCAAGGCTGCCAATGGCAGCGTGGCGCTGACCGCGACCGCCACCGACACCGCCGGCAACACGCTCAGCGCGGCGCCGGTGAACGTCACGGTGAGCAACGCGGCGCCGGCGGTGACGCTGACCCAGTTGCAGCAGCAGTTCTTCACCCCGATCTGCTCGCAGTGCCATACCGGCAACGGCTCGTTCCTGCCGGGCAGCCAGAACCTCACCGCGGGCAACACCTACGGCCAGATCGTCAACCACCCCAGCGTGGAGGTGCCGTCGCTGCTGCGTATCAAGCCCAACGACCCGGCCAATAGTTATCTGATTCAGAAGATCATGGGCACGCAGGGCGCGGGCAACGGCAGCCGCATGCCGGACGGCTGCCCGGCGACTCAGCCGTGCCTGACGCAGGACCAGATCAACATGTTCATTTCCTGGGTGAATTCAGGTGCGCCGAACAACTGATCCGGCACCGCGCTGCGCCATCCGGCGCAGCGCGGTCGGCGCAAGGCTGGCCGGCGTGGCGCTGTGCGCGGCGCTGCTGGCGGCTTGCGCCGGCAATGGCGAAGGGCTGGACCAGAACGGCAATCCGATCGGCTCCAGCTCCAGCTCTGGTTCCAGCTCCGGTTCGGGTGGCGCTTCCTCTTCCGGCTCCGGCGGCGGTGTGGCCTTCCAGACCATCCAGGACCAGGTGTTCACGCCGATCTGCGCACAGTGCCACCACGGCGCCGGCGCGCCCGAAGGCATGCAGCTCACCGACGGACAGGCCTACAACATGATCGTCAACGTCTCCAGCCAGGAACAGCCGGCGCTGAAACGCATCGCGCCGGGCGATCCGGACAACAGTTACCTGGTGCAGAAGATCATGGGCACTGCCGCCGTCGGCAGCCAGATGCCCGACGGCTGCCCGCTGACGCAGCCGTGCCTGGACGCGGCCACCATCGCCATGATCCGCCAGTGGGTCAGCGAGGGCGCGCCGCCGCCATCCACCGCCGCCAATGCCGGCGCCGGGGCGGGGCCATGAGCCGGCGCACGTCGAAGCGCCACGCGCCATGGTGGCTGCTCGCCGCGCAGCTGCTGGCGTTCTGCGCGCATGCCGAGCCCTACCTGGCGCTGAAGGAAGGGCTGCCGTGTGGCGCCTGCCATATCAATCCCACCGGCGGCGGCATGCGCAGCACCTTCGGTGATGTGTATGCGCAGACGCAGATGCCGCAGCAGCAACTCGATGCCGGCGGGCGCGGCCTGTGGCTGGGCAATGTCGGCGACTTCCTGCGCCTGGGCGGCGACCTGCGCGACGACTTCACCTGGAACGACACGCCGCACCAGAAGAGGAGCGACGGTTTCGCGCTCGACGAACTGGCGGTGTACGGCGCCGCCGAGCTGATCCGCAACCGCCTGATGCTGTACATCGACGAGCTGCTGGCGCCGGGCGGCGCGCAGAACCGCGAAGCCTACGGCCTGCTCTGGTCGGGCGATCACCAGTTCTATCTGAAGGCCGGCAAGATGTACCTGCCCTACGGCCTGCGGCTGCAGGATGACGAGGCCTTTGTGCGCCAGGCCACCGGCATCAACTACACCACGCCGGACAACGGCGCCGAGGTCGGCTGGCAGCGCGGCGGCTGGAATGCGCAGCTGGCCGTCACCAACGGCACCGCCGGCGCGGCGGAGAACAAGCAGGGCAAGCAGGTCACCGGCAGCGTGGTCTACGTGCAGCCGGGCTGGCGCCTGGGCGGCAGCTACAGCGACAACGGCGCCACCGTCGGCGAGCGGCGCATGGGCGGCGTCTTCGGCGGCGTGCGCACCGGGCCGGTGGTGTGGCTGGCGGAGGCGGACTACATCGCCGACCGCACAGTCAAGCCCAACGTCAACCAGTACGCCGGCCTGCTCGAGGCCGACTGGGCCTTCCTGCGCGGCCACAACCTCAAGCTCAGCGCCGAATACCTGGACCCCGACAGCCACGTTCACCACAACCAGCAGAACCGCTTCAGCCTGGTGTGGGAATACACGCCGATCCAGTTCCTGCAGGCGCGCGTCGGCGTGCGCAAGCTCGACGGCATCCCGCAAAGCGACCTGCAGAACGCCACGCAGGGCTTCGTCGAGCTGCACGCCTTTTTCTGAAGGCCGCCGGCGCCGCCCATGCAGCCTTCGGCGCCGCCGCCGGTACATACCGGTAAGTACCCGAACGCAATACGGCAAGGAGAAGCACCATGAGCATCGAACGCGGTTTGAACAAGGCGGCGCTGGCGGCGCTGTGCGGCGCCGCGCTGGCGGCCTGCTCCGGCGGCAGCGGCGGCACCGCCGGCAGCAGCGTCGCGGCCTATGCCGCCAGCAGCCTGGTCGGCGACGGCGCGGCCGGCGTCAGCGCCATGCACAACGACGGCAACCTGATGAATCCCTGGGGCATCGCCTTCGAGCCCAGCGGCCCGGTCTGGGTGGCCAACAACGGCACGCAGACTTCCACGCTGTACGACGGCGGCGGCGCGCCGCAGTCGCTCACGGTGACGTTCCCGCGCGGCCAGGGCCCGGACGGCAAGGGGGCTGACGCCAACCCCACCGGCGTGGTGCTGTACAGCGGCAGCAGCGACTTCGTGGTCGGCAGCGCCAGCGGCTCCGGGCCGGCGCAGTTCATCTACGACGGCGAGGGCGGCACCATCACCGGCTGGTCGCCCAAGGCCGGCAATACCGCGGTGATCGCCTACGACGACGGTGCCGGCGCGGCGGTGTACAAGGGCCTGGCGCTGGCCTCCACCGCCGGCGGCAATCGCCTGTTCGCCGCCGACTTCCACAACAACAAGGTCGATGTGTTCGATGCGCACTTCGCCAAGGTGGTGGCGGCGGGCATGTTCAAGGATCCGAGCTTGCCGGCCGGCTATGCGCCGTTCAACCTGGCGCTGATCGGCGGCAAGCTGTATGTGGCGTTCGCGCAACAGCAGGCGCCTGCCAACCACGACAACACCGATGGCTCCGGCCTGGGCCTGATCGACGTGTTCGACGTGGACGGCAACTTCCTGCAGCACCTCATTCCCACCGGAGGTGCCCTCAATGCGCCCTGGGGCATGGCGCTGGCGCCCTCCGATTTCGGCGCCTTCAGCGGTGACCTGCTGGTGGGCAACTTCGGCGACGGCAGGATCAACGCCTACGACGCCGCCAGCGGCGCCTTCAAGGGCGTGCTCAGCGACAGCAGCGGCAAGCCCATCGCCTACCCGGGACTGTGGGGCATGGCGTTCGGCAACGATGCCGTCAACCAGCCGCACAACACCCTGTTCTTCGCCGCCGGCATCAACGGCGAGGCCGATGGCCTCTATGGCCGCATCGATACCCGCGTCATCACCACCGGCGGCGGCAATCCCTGCACCGGCTACGGCTGCTGAAGCGCAAACCTGCGCCGGCCCGGCCGGCGCAGGTCTCTGCCGCAGGTCTCCGCCGCGGGTGGCGGCGGCAGGTTCAGGCCTGAATCGCGCAGCCGGTCTTGCGTCGCATCTCGTCGAAGGAAACCCCGGGAGCCAGTTCGACC
>CAYVKA010000062.1:0-27653 GCA_964451925.1 uncultured Nevskia sp.
CCGCCGATTTCGTGCTTCACAACAGCCTGTTCCTGGTCGCGCACTTCCATAACGTGATCATCGGCGGCGTGCTGTTCGGCCTGTTCGCCGGCATCAACTACTGGTTCCCCAAGTCGATGGGCTTCAAGCTCGACCCGTTCTGGGGCAAAGTCTCGTTCTGGTTCTGGCTCAGCGGCTTCTGGTTCGCCTTCACCCCGCTGTACGTGCTCGGCCTGCTCGGCGTGACGCGCCGCCTCAGCCACTTCGACGACCCCAGCCTGCAGATCTGGTTCCAGATCGCCGGGTTCGGCGCGTTCCTGGTGTTCCTCGGCATCCTGGCCTTCCTGATGCAGCTGTTCGTCAGCTTCCGCCGGCGCGAGGCGCTGCGCGATGTCAGCGGCGACCCCTGGGGCGGGCGCACGCTGGAATGGTCCACCTCCTCGCCGCCGCCGGACTACAACTTCGCCTTCACCCCGCTGGTGCACGAGCAGGACGCCTGGGAGAACATGAAGCGCGGCGGCTACCAGCGGCCGCAGCAGGGCTTCATCCCGATCCACATGCCGAAGAACACCGCCGCCGGTTTCATCCTGGCGTTCCTGGCCATGGCCTGCGGCTTCGCCCTGATCTGGCATATCTGGTGGCTGGCCGCGGCCTCGTTCTTCGGCTTCCTCGCCTCGGTCATCGTGCACACCTTCAACTACAACCGCGATTTCTACATTCCGGCCGAGGAGGTGGCGCGCGTCGAGGGCGAGCGCAGCCGCCTGCTGGCGCAACAGGCCTGATCCCATGTCGACCACCACCACCTTGAGCGCGGCGCAGCCGACGCAGTTCTATCTGACCGAGGAGCATCACCCCGAAAACGGGACCATGCTCG
This sequence comes from uncultured Nevskia sp., assembly GCA_964451925.1. Taxonomy (GTDB): domain Bacteria; phylum Pseudomonadota; class Gammaproteobacteria; order Nevskiales; family Nevskiaceae; genus Nevskia. The sequence continues at coordinate 854 of CAYVKA010000062.1, forward strand.
GCTTCTGGGTCTACCTGATGAGCGACTGCCTGGTCTTCGCCGTGCTGTTCGCCATGTACGGCGTGCTCGGCCGCAACTACGCCGCCGGCCCGTCGCCCAAGGACCTGTTCGAGCTGCCCACGGTGGCGATCAACACCACCATGCTGCTGCTGTCCTCGATCACCTATGGCTTCGCCATGCTGGAGATCGCGCGCCAGCGCAAGGCGGCGGTGCTGTTCTGGCTGTTCGTCACCGGCTGCTTCGGCGCCGCCTTCGTCACGCTCGAACTGGTCGAGTTCGCGCACTTCATCCATGAAGGCGCGGGGCCGCAGCGCAGTGCCTTCCTGTCCTCGTTCTTCACCCTGGTCGGCACCCACGGCCTGCACGTCACCTTCGGCATCATCTGGCTGGTGACGCTGATGGTGCAGGTGGGCACGCGCGGCCTGACCGCCGTCAACATCCGCCGCCTCAGCTGCCTGAGCCTGTTCTGGCACTTCCTCGACGTGGTCTGGATCGGCGTCTTCACCTTTGTCTACCTGATGGGAGTGCTGCGATGAGCAACGCGACCGAAGCCTCCGACGCGCTGGCCGACGCCGAGCACGGCCGGCTTGATCCGCGCCACGTCCACGGCCACGACCATGGTCACGGCCATGGCCACGACTCGGGCATGCCGCACAGCACCTTCAAAGGCTACATGACCGGCTTCGTGTTGTCGGTGATCCTCACCGCGATCCCGTTCTGGCTGGTGATGGGCAAGGTGTTCACCGACCACCGCACCACCATCGTCATCGTGCTGGCCTTCGCCCTGGTGCAGATCCTGGTGCACATGGTGTACTTCCTGCACCTCAACACCAGTTCCGAGGGCGGCTGGAACATGCTGGCGCTGATCTTCACCATGGTGCTGGTGGTCATCACGCTGAGCGGCTCGCTGTGGGTGATGTACCACATGAACGTCAACATGATGCCGATGTCCCCCACGGACATGCGCAACATGCCCTGATGTCCGGGCGTGGTAGGCCGGGATTCACTGACCAGGCCCGTTCGACGCGAACGGGCTGCCACTGATGCAAGGGACTTCCAAAATGCCCCAGCCCGCTGAGCCGGGCAGGGGAGCGGCCTCGCCGCTGCGCCTGGCGCTGTGGGGCTGCGCCGCGCTGCTGGCCTTCGGCGGCTTCGTCGCCCTGGGCAACTGGCAGCTGCGGCGCCTGGCCTGGAAGCTGGACCTGATCGCCCGCGTCGAGCAGCGCCTGCGGACGCCGCCGTCGCCGCCGCCGCCGCGCGCGCAGTGGCCGCAGCTGGGTGTCGCCGCCGACGAATACCGCAAGCTGTGCCTCGACGGCGAATTCCTGCACCAGCACGAAACCCTGGTGCAGGCGCTGACCCGGCTCGGCCCCGGCAACTGGGTGCTGACGCCGCTGCGCGACAGCGACGGCGACATCGTGCTGGTCAATCGCGGCTTCGTGCCGCCGGAGCAGCGCGAGCCGGCGCAGCGGGCGCAGGGGCAGGTGGCCGGCGCGGTGCGGGTGTGCGGCCTGCTGCGCCTGTCCGAGCCGCGCGGCAGCCTGCTGCGCCGCAACGATCCGGCGCAGGGCCGCTGGTACTCGCGCGACGTGCCGGCCATCGCCGCGGCGCAGCGGCTGCCGGCGGCCGAGGTGGCGCCGTATTTCCTCGACGCCGACGCCGCCCCCAACCCCGGCGGCTGGCCGGTCGGCGGGCTCACCGTGGTGCAGTTCCACAACAGCCACCTGGCCTATGCCATCACCTGGTACGGTCTGGCGCTGCTGGTGGCCGGCGGCGCCGTCATCGTCGGGCGCCACGAGCGCCGGCTGCGGCGGGCGGGGGCGATGCTAAAATAGGCCACAGAAGCCGCCGCGGGCCAACGCTGCCGCATCCCTGCCGCGCGCCGGACAGGTCAACCGATTGATGTCATCCGCCTCCTCTCTCGCGCAGGAACTTCGCAGCCCTTCGACGGCGGATGCCGCCGCCTCGGGCGAGGAAGCCGCCGGCCTGCAGAACATGCTGCAGCTGATCCAGCTGCGCTGGATCGCCGTCGCCGGCCAGATATTCACCATCGTCTTCGTGCAGCTGGTGCTGCACATCCGCCTGCCGCTGCTGCCGATGTCGGCGGTGGTGGCCTGCCTGGTGCTGCTCAACCTGATCAGCCTGTACCGGCGCCGCACCCGCCGCGGCGGCGGCAACGGCGAGCTGCTGTGCGGCCTGCTGCTCGATGTGGCGGCGCTGACCGCGCTGCTCTACCTCAGCGGCGGCGCCACCAACCCCTTCGTCTTCCTCTACCCGCTGCAGGTGACGCTCGGCGCGGTGCTGCTGCGGCCGTGGTCGACGCGGCTGCTGGTGGCGGTGACCAGCGTCTGCTTCGCCGGCCTGACGCTGTTCTACGTGCCGCTGAAGCTGCCCGAGGGCGGCGTGGCCGAGCTGTTCGGCCTGCACATCATGGGCATGCTGGTGTGCTTCGTGCTCGACGCCGGCCTGCTGGTGGTGTTCATGAGCCGCATCAACCGCAACCTGCGTGCCCGCGACCTGCGCCTGGCCGACCTGCGCCAGCGCGCCGCCGAGGAGGATCACATCGTGCGCATGGGCCTGCTCGCCTCCGGCGCCGCGCACGAGCTGGGCACGCCGCTGGCGACGCTGTCGGTGATCCTCGGCGACTGGGAGAACATGGCGCTGTTCTGGCAGGACCCGGAGCGCCTGCAGGAGCTGGGCGACATGCAGGCCGAAGTGCAGCGCTGCAAGGCCATCGTCACCGGCATCCTGCTGTCCGCCGGCGAGGCGCGCGGCGAATCGCCGGTGATCACCACCCTGTCCGGCTTCCTCGACGCGCTGGTGTGGGAATGGCGCGCCAAGCGCAGCGGCGCCATCCTCGAATACCACAAGCAGTACAGCGACAACCTGCCCATCGTTTCCGACTCGGCGCTGAAGCAGATCATCTGCAACGTGCTGGACAATGCCTGCGACGCCTCGCCCGACTGGATCAGCCTCACCGTGTCGCACGACGGCGAGACCCTGGTGCTGACGGTGACCGACCAGGGCCCGGGCTTCGCCCCGGAGATGCTGGCGCAGCTGGGCAAGCCTTACCAGTCGAGCAAGGGACGCCCGGGCGGCGGCCTGGGCCTGTTCCTGGTGGTCAACGTGGTGCGCAAGCTGGGCGGCCGCGTCAGCGCCGAGAACGCGCCCGGAGGCGGCGCGGTGGTGACGCTGCAGTTGCCGCTGGCGGCGCTGACGATCGAGGACCCGCATGTCGCACACGCCTGACAGCGCCGCCGCCGCGCGCCTGCTGCTGATCGTCGAGGACGACGCCTCCTTCGCCCGCGTGCTCAAGCGCTCCTTCGAGCGCCGCGACTACCGCGTACTGCTCGCCGCCAGCGTCGAGGAGGCGCAGGAGGTGCTGAAGGCCGCGTCGCCCGGCTACGCCGTGGTCGACCTCAAGCTCGGCACCGCCTCCGGCCTGGCCGTGGTGCAGGCGCTGAACGAGCACAACCCGGAGATGCTGATCGTGGTGCTGACCGGCTTCGCCAGCATCGTCACCGCGGTGGAGGCGATCAAGCTCGGCGCCTGCAACTACCTGGTCAAGCCGTCCAACACCGACGACATCGAGGCCGCCTTCAGCCGCGAGCCGGGCGACGTCGATGCGCCGGTGGCCGCGCGCAGCACCTCGATCAAGACCCTGGAGTGGGAACGCATCCACCAGACCCTGGCCGAGACCGGCTTCAACATCTCCGAGACCGCGCGCCGCCTCGGCATGCACCGCCGCACGCTGGCGCGCAAGCTGGGCAAGCGCGGCGTGCCCTGAGGGCGCGGTTCGCTTCAATAAACTGTAACCGGCGTCGACGACACTACCCGGCTCAAGGCGCGCAAAGCGCCATCGCGGTGGGCTACGGGGACGACGATGGGCAACTTCAGGGTTGGCTTCAGGGTTGGCGCCCTGCTGTGCGCCGTGGTGCTGTCCGGCTGCTCCTCGGGCCATGATGCGGGCGCACCCTCGGGTGCTTCCTCGTCCGGCGCTTCTTCCGGCGCGGCGTCCTCGTCCTCCGGCTCGGCTTCGTCCGGCGCCTCCTCGTCTTCCTCCGGCGCCGCCGGCGGCAGCTCGTCCGGCATCATTTCGTCTTCGTCTTCGTCTTCGTCTTCGTCTTCGTCTTCGTCTTCGTCCGGCAGTTCCTCCTCCAGCGGCTCGTCGTCGAGCAGTTCTTCCGGCTCCTCCTCCTCCTCCTCCTCCTCTTCCTCGTCGTCAGGCTCGTCCTCGTCCGGCTCGGCTTCTTCTTCCTCGTCGTCGGGCGCGGCGTCCTCCAGCTCCGGCGGCGGCACGCCCGGCGTCACCCTGTCCGGCAAGGTGCAGGGCGCGGCCATCCGCTACCCCCACGGCTACGCCAACTCCAGCGCCTCCGGCGTTGACTACGACAAGAGCACCACCGGCGATTCGGTGATCTGGAGCGCGCAGCCGGTGGCCTACGCCAAGGCGCGGGTCTGCGTCGACGTCAACGACAACGGCCTGTGCGACAGCGGCGAGGATGCCGCCGTCAGCGCTGCCGATGGCTCGTTCCAGATCACCACGCAGCAGAGCGGGCCGCTCACCGCCGTGGTCGGTACCGACGCCAGCTACACCGATCCGGACAGCGGCGCCAGCACCGCGGTGGCCAGCCGCATGATCCTGCGTGCCGCCGCGCAGCAGGTGTCCGCCGCAGCGGGCGCGCCGGTGGTGATCAGCGCGCTGTCCACCGAGGTGCTGCGCGGCATGCAGGCGGACGCGCTGGGTTACGCCGCCGCCGCCCAGGCCGTCGCTGCGCGCCTGAGCCTGGCCAATACGCCGGCACTGCCCGGCGACGTCAGCGTCGGCGCCGACCAGGTGCTGGCGGACCTGGCCACTCTGGGCGACAGCCGCGCCAGGAGCGCGCTGCTGTTCGAGGAGAAGGCGCTGCAGAACCGCAGCGCGCTGGCCGCGGCGATGCTGGCGCGCGGCTATGTCAGCGACGCGGCCACCGACCCGGTCAAGGCGATCCAGGCGGCCCAGGCCGGCGCCTTCCGCCCCGAGGACATTCCGCGCTACGACCACCTGTTCGTGGTGATCTTCGAGAACCACAGCAACCACACGGTGGACGATCCGCTGTTCGCCAACTTCTACAGCTACCTCAACAAGCAGGGCAACAAGGCCGCCAACTACTTCTCCACCGGCAACCCGAGCGAGCCCAACTACGTCTCGGTGGCCAGCGCCGACACCTGGGGCATCACCAACGACAGCGGCTGGAACTGCCTGCCGCAAGGCGACACCGCCGACCTGCCGAGCGATGTCTACAACCCGCGCGGCGGCTGCACCGACAGCGCCGCGCACAACCAGAAGGGCCGGCGCAACCTGTTCAGCGCGCTGTACCAGGCCGGTCTGGGCGCGCGCGTCTACAGCGAGTCGATGGACCCGGGCCAGGACCCGCGCGTCGACGGCAAGGGCAATCCCGCCATCACCGGTACCAACAAGGCCTCCGGCGCCTCCGAGCCGATGATCTCGGACCTGTACAAGACCAAGCACCAGCCGGCCATGTACTTCGACGAGGTGCGCAACCGCCCGGACTTCTTCCGCAACCTCAACCGCAGCGTCGGCGGCGGCCAGTGGGATAGCGCCATCGCCGCCTACGCCAAGAGCAAGGGCCTCAGCTGGAACACGCACCAGCTGGAGGACGATCTCAAGTCCGGCGATGTCGGCGCCTTCAACCTGATCGTGCCCGACCAGTGCGACGACATCCACGGCACCGGCACCGCGGTGCGCAACTGCACCGCCGGCCTGGCCGGCATCGAGCGCGGCGACGCCTACGCCAAGTACCTGGTCGACACCATCCAGGCCTCGCCGCTGTGGAAGAACCCCGCGCGCAAGGTCGGTATCGTCTTCATCTTCGACGAAGGCTCGGTGTTCTTCGGCAGTTCCTCCTGCTGCGGCTGGAATGTCGGCGGCGGCGACAACAGCGGCGCGCCGCTGGGCGAGGGCATCGCCACCCCGGTGCCGTCCTACAGCGCCGGCAACAAGGGCGACGGCCCGACCATCTTCATGGTGATGAACAACCAGCCCGGCGCGCCCAAGGGCATCTACGACTCGGACACCTACAGCCACTTCTCCTTCAACCGCACGCTGCAGGACATGTTCGGCCTGGCCGATCCGGGCGTGGACGCCAGCTACATGAACCGCTCCAAGTACAGCGAAGCCTTCATCGCCGCCAACCTCAGCCACCTGCCCGAGTATTCCGGCAGCGCCGAACCGCATTTCGACGCGGTACGGCCGATGAACCATCACTACGTGATGAAGGCTGGCGACCGCATCTCCGGCGGCCTGTTGCCCGGCATCCCCGGCAGCGGCAGCCCCGGCCTGGGCCTGTTCGCGCTGGGGCCCGATCCCAACCAGATCAACATCTGGAATTTCAAATAGCCCTGCCGCCGATAGGCGTCGCCACGGTTGCCGCCGGTAAGGTTTCGTTGAACAACCCCCTGCGCTTGCGGGCGGCGGCGGGCGCGCCGCGATGAAGCGGACCGGGGCGGGCCGCCGTGTCCGGCTGGCGATAGCCCTGGCGCTGCTGCTTGGCGCCTGCGGCAAACCCCAGGCGCCGCCATCCGCGCCGCCGTCCGCCGTGCCGGCGGCGTCTTCCACGCCGCTCAGTGCGCGCGCCCAGCTCGGCCGGCGCCTGTTCTTCGATCCGGCCCTGTCCGCATCCGGCCGCCAGTCCTGCGCCAGCTGCCATGACCCGGACCACGCCTATGCCCCGGCCAACGATCTGGCGGTGCAGCTGGGCGGCCCGGACCTGCGCACGCCCGGCACGCGCGCCGTGCCCACGCTGATGTACAAGCAGTACACGCCGCCCTATTCCGACCAGTTGCAGAACCCCGACGGCAGCAGCCCGCCGGCGCCCGGCGGCGGCTACACCTGGGACGGCCGCGCCGATACGCTGGCGCAGCAGGCGGCGATCCCGCTGCTCGCCGCCAACGAAATGGCCAATGGCGACGCCGCCGCCGTCGCGGCCAGGCTCGCCGCCGCCGGTTACGCCGCGCAGTTGCGCCAGGTCTTCGGCGACGCGGTGCTCGACGACGGCCCGCGGGCCCTGGCCGCGGCCGGGGAAGCGCTGCAGGCCTTCCAGCAGGAAGACGCCAGCTTCCATCCCTTTCGCAGCAAGTTCGACCGCTTCCGCAACAACAAGACCGGCGGCCAGCTCAGCGCCGCCGAGCAGCGCGGCCTGTTGCTGTATTTCTCGCCGGCCAAGGGCAACTGCAACGCCTGCCACCTGCTCGGCCCCGGCTTTGGCGGCAGCCAGGACATCAGCTCGGACTACAGCTACGCCGCCATCGGCGTGCCGCGCAACAACCGGATTCCGGCCAACGCCGACCCGGCCTGGTTCGACCTGGGCCTGTGCGGCCCGCTGCGCAGCGACCATGCCCCGGCCGGGCCGGGGGCGGGCGCCGGCGCCTGCGGCCAGTTCAAGACGCCGGTGCTGCGCAACGTCAGCACGCGCCGCGTGTTCATGCACAACGGCTGTTTCAGCTCGCTGCGCCAGGTGCTGCGCTTCTACGCCACGCGCGATACCCGGCCGGAGCTGTGGTACCCGAAGGACGCGCAGGGCGGGGTGCGCAAGTTCGACGATCTGCCGCAGGCCTATCGCGCCAACCTCGACCGCCAGGCACCGCTGGACCTGCGCCCGGCGGGCGGCGCGGCGGCGCTGAGCGAGGGTGATATCGACGATCTGCTGGCCTTCCTCGGCACGCTGACGGACGACCGCTAACCCGCACCGGCCGGGGAGGGGCGCTCAGTGCCCGCCTTTGATCCAGCGCATGCACCAGTGGCCGAGCAGCAGCGTGAACAGGCCGACGACGATGAAGCGCATCAGCACCGCGCTGCCGTCCAGCGGCAGCGTGCCGTCCTGCATTTCGCCGTGGAGCCGCAGGCACAGCAGGGCCAACGGCGCGGTGTAGGCGCAGACGATCAGCGCTAGCCGCGCCGGCGACCAGCGGAAGCCGCGCGGCGCCGGCCGCTGCGGCCGTGCGGCCTCGACCACCACGACGCGCATCTCAGTGCGCCGCGGCGGGCGCCGGCCTGGCCGGCGCCTGCGCGTCCAGCGCCAGGTTCAGCGCCAGCACGTTGACCACCGGCTCGCCGATGAAGCCGAGCGCGCGGCCCTCGGTGTGCTGCGCCACCAGTTCGCGCAGCGCCTCTTCCGGCATGCCGCGCGCCTTGGCCACGCGCGGCACCTGGAATTCGGCCGCGGCCGGGGTGATGTGCGGGTCCAGGCCGCTGCCCGAGGTGGTGACCAGGTCCACCGGCACCGGCGTGTTCGGCGCCACGTCCGGATTGGCGGACTTGAGCTTGGCGGTGTCGTCCTTGACGCGGTCGATCAGCGACTTTGCGGTGGGGCCGGCGTTGGAGCCGGAGGAGTTGGCGGCGTTGTAGGGCGCCGGCACGGTCTTGGTCGAGTCGTTTGGATCGGTGTCGGTGGTGGCCGAGGGGCGGCCGTGGAAGTACTGCTCGCCGCTGAAGTTCTGGCCGATCAGGTGCGAGCCGATCACCTTGCCGTCCTTCTCGATCAGGCTGCCGTTGGCCTGCGCCGGGAACAGCTTCTGCGCGATGCCGGTGACGGCCAGCGGGTAGGCCAGGCCGGTGAGGGCGGTGAACAGCACGAACAGGACGATGGCGGGGCGGAAATGGTTGAGCATGGAGAGATCTCGTTTAGGCCAGGCCGACGGCGCTGACCAGCAGGTCGATGGCCTTGATGCCGATGAAGGGCACGATGATGCCGCCCAGGCCGTAGACCAGCAGGTTGCGGGTCAGCAGCGGGCCGGCGCCGATCGGGCGGTACTTGACGCCGCGCAAGGCCAGGGGGATCAGCGCGATGATGATCAGCGCGTTGAAGATGATGGCCGACAGGATGGCGCTCTGCGGCGTGGCCAGGTGCATCACGTTGAGCCGGTTCAGCGGCGGGTAGATCGCCGCGAACATCGCCGGGATGATGGCGAAGTACTTGGCCACGTCGTTGGAGATGGAGAAGGTGGTCAGCGCGCCGCGCGTCATCAGCAGTTGCTTGCCGATGCCGACGATCTCGATCAGCTTGGTCGGGTCGGAGTCCAGGTCCACCATGTTGCCGGCCTCGCGCGCCGCCACTGTGCCGGTCTGCATCGCCACGCCCACGTCGGCCTGGGCCAGCGCCGGGGCGTCGTTGGTGCCGTCGCCGCACATCGCCACCAGCTTGCCCTCGGCCTGCTCCTTGCGGATCAGCGCCAGCTTGTCCTCCGGCGTGGCCTGGGCCAGGAAGTCGTCGACGCCGGCTTCGGCGGCGATGGCCGCCGCGGTCAGCGGATTGTCGCCGGTGATCATCACGGTGCGGATGCCCATGCGGCGCAGCTCGGCGAAGCGCTCGCGGATGCCGCCCTTGACGATGTCCTTGAGGTAGATCAGGCCGAGCACGCGGCCGTTCTTGGCCACCGCCAGCGGCGTGCCGCCGGCGCGGGAGATCTTGTCGGAGGCTTCTTTCAGCTCCTTCAGCGCGGCGCGTTGCGCGATGCTGTCGAACTGCAGGCCGTGCGGGCCTTCGCCGCTGCCGCCCTGCACGTAGTTGACGATGGCCTCGACCGCGCCCTTGCGGATGCTGTGGCCGTCCAGGTCGACGCCGGACATGCGCGTCTGCGCCGAGAAGGCGACGAAGCGGGCGTTGAGCCCGGCCACCTCGCGGCCGCGCAGGCCGTACTTCTCCTTGGCCAGCACCACCACCGAGCGGCCCTCGGGGGTCTCGTCGGACAGGCTGGCCAGCTGCGCCGCGTCGGCCAGCTCCTTGTCGTCCACGCCCTGCAGCGGAATGAATTCGGCGGCCTGGCGGTTGCCCAGCGTGATGGTGCCGGTCTTGTCCAGCAGCAGCGTGTCGACGTCGCCGGCGGCTTCCACCGCGCGGCCGGACATGGCCAGCACGTTGAAGCGCACCAGGCGGTTCATGCCGGCGATGCCGATGGCGGAGAGCAGCGCGCCGATGGTGGTGGGGATCAGCGTGACGAACAGCGCCACCAGCACGATCACGCCGATGCTGCCACCGGCGTAGGCGGCGAAGCTGGGAATGGTGGCGACGGCGAAGACGAAGATCAGCGACATGCCGGCGAGCAGGATGTTGAGCGCGATCTCGTTCGGCGTCTTCTGCCGCGAGGCGCCCTCCACCAGCGCGATCATGCGGTCGATGAAGCTGGAGCCGGCGGCGGCGGTGATGCGCACCACGATCTGGTCGGACAGCACCCGCGTGCCGCCGGTGACGGCGGAGCGGTCGCCGCCTGACTCGCGGATCACCGGCGCCGACTCACCGGTGATGGCCGACTCGTCCACCGTGGCCACGCCCAGCACCACCTCGCCGTCGCCGGGGATGATGTCGTTGGTTTCCACCAGCACCAGGTCGCCCGGCTTCAGCTGCGGCGCCGGCACCTGGGTGTAGTCCTTGCCCTCGGCCGTCTTCAGGCGCTTGGCCACGGTCTCGGTCTTGGTCTTGCGCAGCGAGGCGGCCTGCGCCTTGCCGCGCCCTTCGGCGATGGCTTCGGCGAAGTTGGCGAACAGCACGGTGAACCACAGCCAGACGATGACCTGGGCGTTGAACAGCAGGTGCTGCCCGCCGCCTATCAGGCTGTGCAGGAACAGCACCGTGGCCAGCAGCGACACCAGCGCGGTGATGAAGATCACCGGGTTGCGTGCCAGCGAGCGCGGGTCCAGCTTGCGGAAGGAATCCCTGACTGCCGGGCCGACGAGGGCGCGGTCGAACAGGGCGGGAGCGGTTTTTTGTGTGGTCATGGAATTCTTTGCTTATCTGAGAAATCCGGGCCGGGGCAGGGCCGGTTCCTGGACAGGTTGTTCACTCAATACAAATTGCCGGCGACCATCGAGAAGTGCTCGACCACGGGGCCCAGGGCCAGCGCGGGGAAATAGGTCAGGCCGCCGACGATCAGCACCACGCCGACCAGCAGGGCGATGAACAGGCCGCCGTTGGTGGGGAAGGTGCCGGCCGAGGGCGGCGTGTACTTCTTGGCGGCCAGCGAGCCGGCCACCGCCATCATCGGCACGATCAGGGCGAAACGGCCGATCATCATGGCCAGCGCCAGCGTGATGTTGAAGAACTTGCTGTTGGCCGACAGGCCGGCGAAGGCGCTGCCGTTGTTGCCGGTGGCCGAGGTGTAGGCGTAGAGCAGCTCGGAGAAGCCGTGCGGGCCGCTGTTGGCGATGCCGGCGAGGCCCTGCGGCAGCACCGAGGCCAGGGCGGTGAAGCCGAGGATCGACAGCGGCAGGCACAGGATCGCCAGCATGGTCATCTTCACTTCCTTGGACTCGATCTTCTTGCCCAGGTACTCCGGCGTGCGCCCCACCATCAGCCCGGCGATGAACACCGCGATGATGGCGTAGAGCAGCATGCCGTAGAGGCCGGCGCCGACGCCGCCGAAGATCACCTCGCCAAGCTGGATGTTGATCAGCGGGATCATGCCGCCCAGCGGCGTGAAGCTGTCGTGCATGCCGTTGACGGCGCCGCAGGAGGCGTCGGTGGTGACGGTGGCGAACAGCGTGCTGCGGGCGATGCCGAAGCGCGTCTCCTTGCCTTCCATATTGCCGCCGGCCTGCAGGCTGCTGGCCTGCTGGTCGATGCCGAGGGCGGCGAACTGCGGGTTGCCCTGGCTTTCGGCCCAGTAGCAGGTGGCGACGCCGGCGAGGAACAGCACCGACATGGCCGAGTAGATGGCCCAGCCCTGCAGCTGGCTCTTGACCATGCGGCCGAAGACGTTGGTCAGCGCCGCCGGGATCAGGAAGATCAGGATGATCTGCAGGAAATCGGACAGCGCGGTGGGGTTCTCGAACGGATGCGCCGCGTTGGCGTTGAAGAAGCCGCCGCCGTTGGTGCCCAGCATCTTGATGGCGATCTGCGAGGCCACCGGGCCTTGCGCGATGGTCTGCTTGGCGCCTTCCACGGTGGCGACGTCGGTGTAGGCCGACAGGTTCTGCGGCATGCCCTGCCACACCAGGAACAGCGCGGAGAGGAAGGCGATGGGCAGCAGCACGTACAGCGTGCAGCGGGTCAGGTCCACCCAGAAATTGCCGACGGTCTTCGACGAGCGGCGGGCGAAGCCGCGCACCAGCGCCAGCGCCAGCGCCACGCCGGTGGCGGCGGAGACGAAGTTGTGCACCGTCAGGCCGAGCATCTGGGTCAGATAGCTCATGGTGCTCTCGCCGCCATAAGCCTGCCAGTTGGTGTTGGTGACGAAGGAGATGGCGGTGTTGAAGGCCAGGTCCGGCGTCAGGCCGTCGAATTTCTGCGGGTTCAGCGGCAGGTGGTTCTGCCACAGCTGCAGCAGGAACAGCGTGACGAAGCACACCAGGTTGAAGGCCAGCATGGCCAGGGTGTACGTGGTCCAGTGCTGCTCGGCTTTTTCGTCCACCCCGGCCAGGCGGTAGAAGCCGCGCTCCAGCGGCCCGAAGGCGCGGCCCAGCCACGTTGCCTGGCCGTCGAACACCCGGTGCATGTAGCCGCCGAGCGGCCGCGTCAGCAGCGTCAGCAGCAGGAAGAAAACGAGGATTTGCACCCAGCCGTTGATGGTCATCAGAATTTTTCCGGCTTGACCAGGGCGTAGGTCAGGTAGCCCAGCATGAAGACGACGGCAAGGCCGCCGAGCAGGTAATCGAAAATCATGGTGTGTCCTGTGAGGATAGGGACGGGTGCCGCGTTCAGACGCGGTCGCAGAAAATCACGTAGCCGGCGAGGGCGCCGAACAGCGCAACACCGAGCACCAGCAGCAATACAGTGGTCATGGAGAACGGGCGGCAATAGGCCGGCAACCGCCGGCCTGCGCATTAGGCGCTTTGCGGCCGTAGGAATTCGAGAGGCCGGGCCGCCGGCGGAAATAAAAAAAACATAAAGAGCCGCCGCGGCAGCCGGCGGCGCGGCTGGCGCGCGGTACGGCCCGGTCCGGCAATGGCTGCACCGAGGCGCGCCGTGGCTTGTTCAGCCGGCAGCAAGTTTGGTTTTGCTATAAAGACCGGCATTGGCCGAAGGAGGCCTGTATGAACACCGGGTCAGTTCCGCTTGCCAGGCGCCACCGCGGCCGCATCGCGCGGGCCGGGCTGCCGGCTGCGCTGGCCCTGGTGCTGGCCGCGCTCAGCGCTGCCGCCGCGGCGCAGTCGACGCAGTCCGATGCCGCCGGCGGCCAGCCCATCGTCGCCAGCCTCAACCCGCCGCCGGCGGGCCTGGGCTGCGACGCGGCGGCGGCGGCCACCAGCGTCTACTTCCAGTTCGTCAACCCGCCGTTCCAGGTGTCGCAGGTCAGCCTTTACCTCGACGGCAAGGGTGTGCCGCAGGACGCGGTGGACGAGCACTGGCCCACGGTGACGCTGAGCAAGGGCCTGCATCCGGGCAGCAATACGGTGGATATCGTCGCCAACGGTGCCTCCGGCCAGCATATCGAGCGCCGCATGGTGGTGCAGGTCGGCGGCGATGCCGGCGGCAGCGCCGGCACCGCGCAGGTCGCCTGCGACGATGCCGCCGCGGCGCAGGTGGCGCAGGCGGCGCCGCCGCTGGCCGAGTCCCCGGGCGCCGATGCGCTGCCGGCGGAGGTCGACGAGCCGCCGCCGGTGGTGGTGCAGGACAGCCCGGCGGTGGTCTACCAGGCGCCGCCACAAGTGGTGTACGACTACCCGCCGCCGGTCTATGTCTACACGCCGTATCCGGTGGTGGCGTTCGGCCCCTGGGTGCCGTTCGCGCCGTTCTTCAGCTTCGGCTTCTTTTACTCCAACTACCATCCCTGGTGCCCGCCGCCGCGCGTGGTGAGCGGCGGCTGGTACGGTGGCTGGCACGGCGGCCACGGCCCGGAATGGCGTGGCGGCGGCCCCGGCGGCTGGCACGGCGGCAATGGCGGCGGCTGGAACAGTGGCGGCGGCTGGCATGGCGGCAATGGTCCCGGCCGCTATCCGTCGCCGCAGGCGCCGGGTGGCGGCTCCGGCTGGCGCGGGGCGCCGCGGCCCGGTGCGCCGCAGCCCAGCTATACCGGCAATGGCGGCAACCACGGCAACAGCGGCAATTATGGCAACTACGGCGGCTGGCATACCCAGCCGGGGCCGCAGAACCGCGGCGGCTGGCAGAACGCGCCGCGTCCGGCGCAGCCGCCCGGGCAGTACCGCGCGGCCTACGGCGCGCCGGGTCAGGCCTATCGTGCGCCGGTGCAGCCGTACCGGCCGCCGGCGCAGTCCCAGTTCCGTCCGGCGCCGCAGCAGTTCCGCCCGGCACCGCAGCAGGCCTTCCGGGCACCCGCCGCGCCGGCTTTCCATGGCGGCGGTGGCGGCGGCGGCGGGGGCTGGCATGGCGCGCCGTCGGGGCATGGCGGCGGCGGTGGCGGTTTCCACCACCACTAGCTTCTGCCGCCCGCCATCACGGTCCGGGCAAGCCCGTCAAAATTGCCGGCACTAAGCGGCGTCCACGCGTGGTGGCGTGCGCATGGCGATCGCCAGCCGGTTCCAGGCGTTGATGGTGGCGATGGCAAGGCTCAGGTCCGCCAGTTCCTTGTCGCTGAACTGCTGCCGTACCTGCTGGTATACCTCGTCCGCGGCGTGGCCTTTGGTGATGAAGGTCAGCGCCTCGGTCCAGGCCAGCGCGGCGCGCTCGCGCTCGCTGTACAGCGGCGCCTCGCGCCAGGCGTTGAGCAGGTGCATGCGTTGCTGGCTGATGCCGTGCTTCAGCGCGTCGCGCGTGTGCATGTCGATGCAGAAGGCGCAGCCGTTGAGCTGCGAGGCGCGGATCTTGACCAGTTCCATCAGGGGCTGCTCCAGCCCGCACTGGTTCACGTAGGCCTGCAGCGCCAGCAGCGCTTCGTAGCCCTGCGGGGCGGCCCGGTTCAGATTGATTCGGCTTTGCATGGGGGTTCTCGTCGGTTGGGGGAAGGCCGGCCTGATGGCCGGCTCCATCAAGACGAGGCAGGCGGCCGTGTTGTGACATGGCCGCGCTGCGGCGCCTCCGGCTCCAGGATTCCGCCGGCGGCGCGCCGCCGCACCGCCGAAGGCGTCATGCCGAACCAGCGGCGGCAGGCGCGGCTGAACACCGACTGCTCGGAGTGGCCGAGCAGGCCCGCCAGCTGCGTCAGCGGAATGCGCGTCTGGCACAGGTAGCGCAGCGCCGTCTCGCGCCGCACCGCCTCGCGCAGCGCCTCGAAGCTGGTGTGCTCGGCGGCCAGATGACGCTGCAAGGTGCGCGGGTGCATGCCCAGCAGCCCCGCCACCGCCTCCTTGCCGCCGCCGCTGCCGAGCGTGCGCTGCAGCGCGTGACGCACGCGCAGCGCCACGGTCTGCTCCGGCGCGCCGAAATGCTGCGCCAGGTACTCCACCGCGATCTGCCGCAGCGCGTGGTTGACCGCCTGCAGGCTGATGTCGAAGGTCTCGCGCGCGATGTGCAGCCCGCCGTGCGCCTGCGCGGTGCGCACCGGCACGCCGAAGAAGCGGCGGTAGGCCGCCAGCGGCGCGACCGGCACATGCGGCAGCGCCACCGCGCGCAGCGCATAGCCCTTGCCGGCGAGCAGTTCGAAGATGTGGTGCACGTCGCCCAGGCACACGTCCATGGTCTGGCGCAGCGTGGTGCGGCCCGACAGGTGCAGCTCGAAACGCACCTCCGTCGCGCCCGGCACCAGCGCGCTGTACGGATGCAGGCTCAGCGACATGCCGGGGCTGTGCACGAACAGGTAGCGCGAGGCGGTCTCCAGCGCGCTGGCCACCGTCGGCGCGTTCTGCATGGCGATGGCCACCGGGCCGAGCACCGAGATGTCCTGGCTGTCGGCCAGGCGCAGGCCGAAATCGGGGCACTGCGTCACCGCGGCGCTGGCCTCCAGCAGATGCACCACGGCGCGCAACGGCAGCAGGGCGTCGTCGTCCTGCAAGGTCTCGGGGGCGATGCGGTAGCGCTGCAGCAGCGGCTCCGGCGCGGCGCCGAGGCGGCGCATCAGCACCTCGTAGCCGCGCAATCCACTGGCCCGCACCATGGCTGTCATGTCTCAAAAAGTCTAATTTTTGTCTCGTAATGTCAAGTTGCACCGCCGCGCTGGACGCACACTAGCAGGGCATACCAAGCCGGCCGGTCAAGAACGGCGCGGCAACCACAGCGAGGAGAGCGGCATGAGCCAACACTTTGACGTCCTGATCATCGGCGCCGGCCTGTCCGGCATCGGTGCCGCCTGCCACCTGGCGATGGAATGCCCCGGCAAGCGCGTGGGCATCCTCGAGCGGCGCAATGCCATCGGCGGCACCTGGGACCTGTTCCGCTATCCCGGCATCCGCTCCGATTCGGACATGTTCAGCTTCGGCTTCAAGTTCCGCCCCTGGAACGAGCTCAAGGTGCTGGCCGACGGCCCCTCGATCCGCCAGTACGTGAGCGACACCGCGCGCCACTACGGCATCGACAAGCTGATCCAGTACGGGCTTAGGACCACCGCCGCCGAATGGTCCAGCGCGCAGCGCTGCTGGACGGTGACGGCGCTGCACGAGGCCAGCGGCGAGACGCGCACCTACCGCGCCAATTTCCTCATCGGCGCCACCGGCTACTACAACTACGACCAGGGCTACCTGCCGCACTTCCCCGGCGAGGAGCGCTTCAAGGGCCAGCGCATCCACCCGCAGCATTGGCCGGAGAACCTCGACTACCGCGGCAAGCGCGTGGTGGTGATCGGCAGCGGCGCCACCGCCGTGACCCTGGTGCCGGCGATGGCCGGCGAGGCCGGCCACGTCACCATGCTGCAGCGCTCGCCCAGCTACATCTTCTCGGTGCCCGGTTTCGACAAGATCTCCGCCGTGCTGCGCCGCCTGCTGCCGGAAAAGTGGGTCTACGCCATGGCGCGCAAGCGCAACATCGTGATCCAGCGCTGGCTCTATCTCGCCGCCCGGCGCTGGCCCGAGCAGGTGCGCAAGCTGCTGCTGGCCGGCGTGCGCGGCCAGCTCAAGAACAAGGACGACATGCGTCATTTCACCCCGCGCTACATGCCCTGGGACGAGCGCCTCTGCGCGGTGCCGGACGCCGACCTGTTCAAGGCCCTCAACAGCGGCAAGGCCTCGGTGGTGACCGACCAGATCGAGACCTTCACCGAGAGCGGCATCCAGCTCAAGTCCGGCCAGAAGCTCGACGCCGACATCATCGTCACCGCCACCGGCCTGCAGATCCAGGTGCTCGGCGGCACCGAGCTGCGGGTCGACCAGCAGCCGCGCCCGGTGAGCGCCTCGATGGTCTACAAGGGCGTGCTGATGCAGGACATTCCCAACATGGCCTGGATCGTCGGCTACACCAACGCGCCGTGGACGCTGAAGGCGGATATCGCCTCGCACTACATCTGCCGCCTGCTCAACCACATGGACGCCAAAGGCCTGGCGGTGGCCACGCCGCGCACCGCCCAGAGCGCGCTGGAGAACGAGACCATCTTCGGCTCGCTCGGCTCCGGCTACGTGCGGCGCGCCAGCCACCTGCTGCCGCGCCAGGGGCGTGAACTGCCCTGGCGCGTGCTGCACCACTACGAGCGCGATACGGAGATGCTGCTCAACCAGCCGATCGACGACGGCGTGCTGCAATTCACCCCCGCCGGCGAGCCGGCGGCGAAGGACGCGGTGGCCCTGGCCGCCTGAATTTTCCGCTGCGCCTTACTTCGGCGCCATGCGCAGCGCGCCGTCGAGGCGGATGGTCTCGCCGTTGAGCATCGGGTTCTCGACGATGTGCTGCACCAGCGCCGCGTATTCGGTGGCGCGGCCCAGGCGCGAGGGGAACGGCACGCTGCGGCCGAGCGATTCCTGCACGTCCTGCGGCAGCCCGCTCATCATCGGCGTCTCGAACAGGCCCGGCGCCACGGTCACGCAGCGGATGCCGCTGCGCGCCAGCTCGCGCGCGATCGGCAGCGTCATGCCGACCACTGCGGACTTGGAGGCGGCATAGGCGGCCTGGCCGATCTGGCCGTCATAGGCGGCGATCGAGGCGGTGTTGATCAGCACGCCGCGCTCGCCTTCCTCGTTGGCCGCCTGCCGCGCCATCTGCTGCGCGGCGAGGCGGATAAAGTTGAAGCTGCCGACGACGTTGATGTTGAGGCAGCGGGCGAAGCTGGCCAGCGCGTGCGGCCCGTCCTTGCCCAGCACCTTTTCGCCGATGGCGATGCCGGCGCAGTTGACCAGGCCGTGCAGCGCGCCGAACGACTCGATTGCCGCGGCCACCGCGGCCTGCGCATCGGCCTCGGCGGTGACGTCGGCGCGCACGAAGCGCACCGAGGCGCCCAGCTCGTTGATCAGTGCCTGCCCGGCGATCTCGTTGAGGTCGGCCACCAGCACCTTGCCGCCGAGGCGCGCCAGGTGGCGCGCCGTGCCGGCGCCGAGGCCGGAGGCGCCGCCGGTGATGATGAACACGCTGTCTTCGATCTGCATACGTCCTCGTCTTTTAGGGTCTGTTGACAATCATCGGGTCGCTGCGACGAAAGTCATTTTCTGCGCAGCAACGCAGCGCTCCAATGATTGTCAGCAGACCCTGGTGTGCGGCTGTGCGGGCGGGGCATGAGTATCGGAGAAAGCGGTCTTGCCTGGCAAAGCCGCGCTGCGGCCCGGCGCCGCGCAAAAAAAGCCCCGGCCGGGGCCGGGGCGGTTGACGCAGGTGCGCTTACTTCACCGTGATCTTGATCTTGTCCGACAGCACCGGCGGGTCGAACGGCAGGTGCAGGCCGTCGGCGAGCTCGATCTGCAGCGTGTGCGGGCCGGGGGTCAGCGTGATGGTGTCCTCGGTCTGGCCCTTGCCGTAGTGCTTGACGTGCTCGCTGGCGGGCAGCGGCGCGTCCTGCGGCGGCAGGTCGGTGTCGATCAGCAGGTGGAAGTGGCCGGTGCCGGCATCGGTGGTGCCGGCCGGGGCGACCTTGGCGCCGGTGACGGCGAACGTCACCTTGAGCGGGCTGGCGACGGTATCGCCGTCCTTCAGGCCGACGAAGCTGACGGTGGTGCCGTCCGGCGCCTTCTGGCGCGGCAGGCTGCTCAACGCCGGGGCGGCCGGAGCCGCGGTGCTGGCGGCCGGCGGCGGCGTGGCCGGCGCGGCGGCAGGGGTGGGGGCGGCCGGGGCGGCGGGTGCAGCCTGGTCCGCGGGCTTCTGCGAACAGGCGGCCACAGCCAGCGTGGTGCTCAACAGCAAACCTAGCGTGCGGGTCTTGCTCATCGGCGCATCCTTGTCGAGATGGAGGGGAGGGCAAGCATAGCGCCGCAACATCACAGTTGTGTGCCGGCGCAAGCGGGACGCGTCGCAATACTGTAAACTGCGCCCCAGTTTGAAGTGGCGCTCCGGTTGCGCCCGCGGATTTCGGTTCCCGATCCTCCGACAAACCCGGCGTTGTTCCCCGCTCTGGCGGTGTGGCCGCGCCAAATTCCATCATCAACTGCCTGAACCGGTTCAGCGCGAGTAGCGCGGTGTGGCGGCTTCAGGAGTATTCAAGATGTCGTTTTCCGAACTGGGCCTTGCGCCCGAGTTGCTGCGTGCCATTGCCGACGAGGGCTACACCCAGCCCACGCCGATCCAGAAACAGGCCATCCCGCTGGTGCTGGAGGGGCGCGACCTGCTCGCCGCCGCGCAGACCGGCACCGGCAAGACCGCCGCCTTCACCCTGCCGATCCTGCACAAGCTCGCCAGCAGCGGCGCCCCCGGGCCGCGCGTGCTGGTGCTGGTGCCGACGCGCGAACTCGCCGCCCAGGTGGCCGAGTCGGTGCGCACCTACGGCAAGAACCTGAAGCTGCGCACCGCGGTGATCTTCGGCGGCGTCGGCATCAACCCGCAGATCGACCTGCTGCGCCGTGGCGTGGAGATCATCGTCGCCACCCCGGGCCGCCTGCTCGACCACCTGCAGCAGCGCACCGTCAACCTGTCCAACATCGACACGCTGGTGCTGGACGAGGCCGATCGCATGCTCGACATGGGCTTCATCCGCGACATCCGCCGCGTCATCCAGGCGCTGCCGAAGAAGCGCCAGAACCTGCTGTTCTCCGCCACCTTCAACCCGGAAATCCGCGGCCTGGCCGAAAGCCTGCTGCACAACCCGGCCACGGTCGATGTGGCGCCGCGCAACACCGCCGCCGAGCTGGTGGCGCAGCGCGTGCACCCGGTGGACAAGTCGCGCAAGACCGGCCTGCTGGCGCACCTGATCAAGTCCGGCGACTGGCAGCAGGTGCTGGTCTTCACCCGCACCAAGCACGGCGCCAACCGCCTGGCCGAGCAGCTCGCGCGCCACGGCATCAGCACCGCCGCGATCCACGGCAACAAGTCGCAGAACGCCCGCACCAAGTCGCTGGCCGACTTCAAGGCCGGCAAGGTGCGCGTGCTGGTGGCCACCGACATCGCTGCGCGCGGCATCGACATCGACCAGCTGCCGCACGTGGTCAACCACGAGCTGCCCAACGTGCCGGAGGATTACGTGCACCGCATCGGCCGCACCGGCCGCGCCGGCACCTCGGGCGAGGCCATCTCCCTGGTCAGCTCCGACGAGCGCCAGGAGCTGAAGGACATCCAGAAGCTGCTGCGCAAGGAAATCCCCTCGTCGATGGTGCCCGGCTTCGAGCCCGGCTCGCAGCCCACCGCCGAGGAGACCGCGCGCCACGCCGCCGTCAAGCTGCCGGACCCGCGGCAGCAGCCGCGCCCGCAGCGTCCCAACCCGCCGCGCCGCGGCGGCTTCGGCCACGGCGGCAACGGCCGTCCCTCGCGCGACGCCGAGCGTATCGCGGGCAAGTCGCGCAAGGTCCACTGAGAAGCCGCCACCCAGCGGAACCGCATTGTTTCAACAGTCCGGTCATGGATGACCGGCGTCTTGGACAGGATGTCCATACAGGAGCGAACCTATGCTGAAAATCTACGCCGGCAACCTGCCGTCCGACGCCACCGAAAAGGAAATCACCGAGCTGTTCTCGGCCCATGGCCGCGTGCGCTCGATCAAGCTGGCGCACGACGTGTTCTCGGGCAAGTGCCGCGGCTTCGGCTTCATCGAAATGGAAGGCCACGAGGCGCGCGCCGCCATCGCCGGCCTCAACGGCAAGGACCTGCGCGGCAACCTGCTGCGCGTCAACGAGGAAAAGAAGGACCTCAAGGGCGGCCGCGGCGGTCGCCGCTAAGGGCCGCGACGGCGCTGTCCCGCCCCGGACCCGGCTTTCTGCCGCGCCACCCGTGACCCGCGCCCGCGCCTGCGGTGCGGCCTTCGCGCCGCCGCAGGCGCGCCTGCCTGACGGCCGTGCGCTCCAATGTGATCCCGCTCCAGGCCGCGCCGCTCCGGCGCCGCTTGCGCGTGCCCGCGAATCCTGTCTGACGGCCTGCGTGCTGAAAACGGCAACGGTCGAGCCGGCGTCCCGCATCCCGTAGTCGAAACCCGCAACCCCGGCGCGCTACCATGCCGGCACCTCCACCAGGTGCCGCGCGCCATGCTCGATCACATCGGTTTTACCGTCTCCGATCTGCACCGTTCCAGATCCTTCTACGAGCAGGCCCTGGCGCCGCTGGGGGTGGTCAAGATCATGGAGCTCAGCGCCGAACAGACCGGTGGCAGCGGCCACGTCGGCTTTGGCGAGGGCGGCAAGCCCTATTTCTGGATCGGCGACGGCGGCGGCGCGCTGAAAGGCACGCTGCACGTGGCATTCGCCGCGACGGACCGCGCCAGCGTGGACGCCTTCCACCGCGCCGCGCTGGCCGCCGGCGGTCGTGACAATGGCGCCCCCGGCCTGCGCCCGCACTATCACGCCAGCTACTACGGCGCCTTCGTGCTCGATCCGGATGGACACAACGTCGAAGCGGTGTGCCACCGGCCCGAATAACGGGTTTGTCAGCGCGCCCGGCCGGTCAGTGCTGGCCGGACGCTGACCGTGCCGCTCAGCCGGCCTTCACTTCTTTCACGCCGCCGGGCGTGCCCAGCAGCAGCACGTCCGCCGGCCGCCGCGCGAACAGCCCCACGGTGACCACGCCGGCGATCAAGCCGATCTCGGTTTCCAGGCGCACCGGGTCGGTGATCGTCAGGCCGGCCACGTCGAGGATGACGTTGCCGTTGTCGGTGACCACCTTCTCGCGCCAGTTCGGCAGGCCGCCGAGCTTGACCAGCTCGCGCGCCACGTAGGAGCGCGCCATCGGGATCACTTCCACCGGCAGCGGAAACTTGCCCAGCACCGGCACCAGCTTGGACTCGTCGGCGATGCAGATGAACTTGCGGCTGGCGGCGGCGACGATCTTCTCGCGGGTCAGCGCCGCGCCGCCGCCCTTGATCAGCTGCAGCTGATGGTTGGCCTCGTCGGCGCCGTCGACATAGATCGACAGCGTGCCGGCGCTGTTCAGGTCCACCACCGGAATGCCCAGCGCCTTCAGGCGCGCGCTGCTGGCCTCCGAGGATGAAGCCGCGCCCGGAATGTCCTGCTTGAGACGGGCCAGTGCGTCGATGAAGAAATTGACCGTGGAGCCGGTGCCGACGCCGAGGATTTCCCCCGGCACCACGTACTGAAGGGCGGCTTCGGCGGCGGCTTTCTTGGCGGTGTCCTGGGACATGGCGGGGAATGGGGAGTGGGGAGTGGGGAATCGTAGCAGCTAGCCGGCCCCGCTTTTCGACGATTCCCGATTCCCCATTCCCGATTCCCGCCGCCCAAAGATCGCACTGCCGACGCGCACCAGGGTGGCGCCTTCCTCGATGGCCACCTCGAAGTCGGCGGACATGCCCATCGACAGCGTGTCGAAATGCTCCGCCGGCACGGTGCCGCTGCCGCGGATCTGCCCAAAAAGGGTGCACATGCGGCGGAACGCGGGGCGGGCGTCGGCGGCCTCCGCCACCGCTTCGGGAATCGCCATCAGGCCGCGCAGGCGCAGCGCCGGCAGGCGGGCGACGGCGGCGCACAGTTCCGCCGCCTGCTGCGGCGCACAGCCGGACTTGCTCGCCTCGCCGGAGACGTTGACCTGCACGCAGACGTTCAGCGGCGGCAGCTGCGGCGGCCGCTGCGCCGCCAGGCGCTCGGCGATCTTCAGCCGGTCCACCGCGTGCACCCAGGCGAAGTGGGCGGCCACGTCGCGCGTCTTGTTGCTTTGCAGCGGGCCGATGAAATGCCATTCCAGCCCGGCTTCGGCCAGCGCCGCGATCTTGCCCAGGGCCTCCTGCGCATAGTTCTCGCCGAAGGCGCGCTGGCCGGCCGCCGCTGCGGCGGCGATGGCCTGCGGCGGGAAGGTCTTGGACACCGCGATCAGGCGCACCGTTTCGGCGCCGCGGCCGGCGCGCGCGCAGGCACTTTGCATGCGCTGAAGTACCGCTGCCAGATTGTCCGCTATCTCGTTCATTTGCTTAGTTTATGGGCGGACGCTTGCCGTCCGGCGGGTTTGCCGATAAGTTCGTCGAACAAGGGAGTCTGAATCAAATCTTCGGGGCTACGCTAAAGGCCCAAAACGGGAGTTCCGGCGTCGTGGATATCGCACAGTTGCTGACCTTCAGCGTCAAACAGGGTGCATCCGACCTGCACCTGTCCGCCGGCGTCGAGCCGATGATCCGTGTCGACGGCGACCTCAAGCGCATCAACCTGCCGCCGCTGGACCACAAACAGGTCCACGACATGATTTACGACATCATGAACGACCGCCAGCGCAAGGCGTTCGACGAGTTCTTCGAGACCGACTTCTCCTTCGAGATTCCCGGCCTGGCGCGTTTCCGCGTCAACGCCTTCACCCATGCGCGCGGCGCCGGCGGCGTGTTCCGCACCATTCCGAGCAAGGTGCTGTCGCTGGAAGACCTGAAGTGCCCCTCGATCTTCAAGGACATCGCCGAGACGCCGCGCGGCCTGGTGCTGGTGACCGGGCCCACAGGCTCGGGCAAGTCCACCACCCTGGCCGCCATCATCAACTACATCAACGAGAACGACTTCGGCCATATCCTCACCATCGAGGACCCGATCGAGTTCGTGCACACCTCGAAGAAGTGCCTGATCAACCAGCGCGAGGTGCACCGCGACACGCTGGGCTTCTCCGAGGCGCTGCGCTCGGCCTTGCGCGAGGACCCGGACACCATCCTGGTCGGCGAGATGCGCGACCTGGAAACCATCCGCCTGGCGCTGACCGCCGCCGAAACCGGGCATCTGGTGTTCGGCACGCTGCACACCACCTCGGCCTCCAAGACCATCGACCGCGTGGTCGACGTGTTCCCGGCGGCGGAGAAGGACATGGTGCGCGCCATGCTGTCCACCGGCCTGCGCGCGGTCATCGCCCAGACGCTGATGAAGCGCCGCGGCGGCGGCCGCATCGCGGCGCACGAGATCCTCATCGGCACGCCGGCGGTGCGCGCGCTGATCAAGGAGAACAAGATCGCGCAGATGTATTCCACCATCCAGACCGGCGCCAAGGACGGCATGCAGACGCTGGACCAGTGCCTCAAGGACCTGGTCAAGCGCGGCCTGGTGGACGTCAACGAAGCGCGCTCAAAGGCCGAGAGCAAGGCGGACTTCGCCTCGAGCCTGGGCGGCAGCGGCAGTTACTGAAGCGGCGGCACGGGAGCAGGGCATGGAACGCGACCAGGCGATCAAACTCATTCAGCAGCTGCTGACGGTGATGAAGCAGAAGGGCGGCTCGGACCTGTTCATCACCGCCGGCTTCCCGCCGGCGATGAAGCTGGACGGGCAGGTCACCCCGGTGATGGACAAGCCCCTGACCGCCGAGAACTCGGCGCTGCTGATCCGCGCGCTGATGAGCGACCGCCAGATCAAGGAGTTCGAGGCCACCAACGAGTGCAACTTCGCCATCGCGCCGCCCAGCATTGGCCGCTTCCGCGTCAGCGTGTTCGTGCAGATGGGGCAGGTCGGCGGCGTGCTGCGCACCATCACCACCGAGATTCCCACCTTCGAGCAGCTGCAGCTGCCGGAGCAGCTCAAGCAGATCGTCATGTCCAAGCGCGGCCTGGTGCTGATGGTCGGCGCCACCGGCTCGGGCAAGAGCACCTCGCTGGCGGCGATGCTGGGCTACCGCAACGCCAATTCGCGCGGCCACATCATCACCATCGAAGACCCGGTGGAGTACGTGCACCCGCACCTGGGCTGCCTGGTGACCCAGCGCGAGGTGGGCGCCGACACCCAGTCCTGGGAAAACGCGCTGAAAAACACCCTGCGCCAGGCGCCGGACGTGATCCAGATCGGCGAAATCCGCACCCGCGAGACGATGGAATACGCGGTGCAGTTTTCCGAAACCGGCCACTTGGTGCTGTCCACGCTGCACGCCAACAGCGCCAACCAGGCCTTGGACCGCATCATCAACTTCTTCCCCGAGGAGAAGCGCGAGCAGGTGCTGATGGACCTGTCGCTGAACCTGCGCGCCATCATCTCGCAGCGCCTGGTGCGGCGCGAGAACGGCGGCCGCGTGGCGGCGATGGAGATCATGATCAATTCGCCGCTGATCTCCGACCTGATCTTCAAGGGCGAGGTGGCCGGCATCAAGGAAGTGATGGGCCGCTCCAATGAGCAGGGCATGTTCACCTTCGACCAGTTCCTGTTCGAGCTGTTCGAGAAGGGCGTGATCGGCTACGAGGAGGCGATCCGCAACGCCGACTCGCAGAACGAGCTGCGCCTGCGCATCAAGCTGGACTCGCGCCGCGCCGCGCAGAACCTGCATGACGACGAGCTGGTGAAGAAGATGCAGATGAAGCCCGAGGAAAAGGAAAACACTGCGTTCGTCCGCCGTTAAGCCGGAACCGCCCCCGCCATGTTAAAAATCCTGCCGTATCTGAAGCTGGCGGTCGAAAAGAACGCCTCCGACCTGTATTTCACCAGCAACTCCCCGGCGATGCTGCGCATCGAGGGCGAGATGATGGCGGTGGGCAAGAGCGTGCTCACCAGCGAGTTCATCCGCGAGCTGGCCTACAGCATCCTCACGCCGGAACAGCAGGAATATCTCAGGCAGCACCTGGAAATCGACCTGGCCACCCAGGCCGGCGGCCTCGGCCGCTTCCGCGTCAACGTCTTCCACCAGCGCAACACCATCGCCATCTGCCTGCGCCTGGTGCGCTCCGACATCCCGCTGCTGCCGGATCTGGGCATGCCGCCGGTGCTGCAGGAGCTGGTCATGCTCAAGCGCGGCATGATCCTGATGGTCGGCGCCACCGGCTCGGGCAAGACCACGACGCTGGCGGCGATGATCGGCCACCGCAACGACAATGCCGCCGGCCACATCCTCACCATCGAGGACCCGATCGAGTTCATCCACCCCAATCGCCGCTCCATCATCAACCAGCGCGAAGTGGGCATGGACACCGAGAGCTACGACCGCGCCCTGGTCTCCTCGCTGCGCGAAGCGCCGGACGTGATCCAGGTGGGCGAGGTGCGCAAGCGCGAGACCATGGACGCGGTGATCCAGCTGGCCAACACCGGCCACCTGGCCATTTCCACGCTGCACGCCAACAACGCCTACCAGGCGCTGCAGCGCATCGTCAACCTGTACCCCGACAACCTGCGCGACCAGCTCTACCTGGACCTGTCGCTGACCCTGCGCGCGATCATTTCGCAGCGCCTGGTGCGCGGCAAGGACGGGCGCCGCATAGCCGCGGTGGAAGTGATGATCAACACCCCCTTCGTGCAGGACCTGATCCTGAACAAGCGCATCGACGAGATCCGCCACGCCATGGACCAGTCCTCCGACAAGGGCATGCAGACCTTCGACCAGTCCCTCTTCGGCCTCTACAAGTCTGGAAAAATCGAGCTGGAAGAGGCACTTACAAACGCCGATTCGCGCACCAACCTGGAAGCGAAGATCAATTTCGGGGTCTAGGGTCTGTTGACAATCATTGGGTCGCTGCGACGGAGGTCATTTTTGCG
>CAYVKA010000063.1:0-27615 GCA_964451925.1 uncultured Nevskia sp.
CCGCTGACCCGGACGCAGCGGCGCGCCCCAGCGTCACCCCGCCGCCGCCCCCGCCGCCGCCGGACCCGCGGCCGAAAACCTGGCGCACGCGGCCCGGCGACACGCTCAGCGGCATCGCGCGGCGCCTGGCGCCGCTGTTCGACACCTCGCCCGAGGCGCTGTCCCTGGCGCTGTACGAGGCCAACAGCGGCGCCTTCCAGCCGTGGGCGCCGGAGCAGGTGATCGCCGGCCGCGTGCTGCAGGTGCCGGACGAATTCGTCTCGCGCGGCGAGCCGGCCGAGCGCGTGGCGCGCTTCCACGCCTGGCTGCGGCAGCCGCAGGGCGCCTGGCAGCCATACGACTACCTGCCGTTCCGCGATGCCGCGGCGCAGCCGCCGCTGTCCGCGCCGCACCCGGACTTCGCCGGCGCCATCGCGCTGGTCGCCGCCGTGGCACTGCTGCTGCTGGCCGGCGCGCTGCTGCTGCGCCGCCTGCGGCTGCGCTCGCTGATGACGCGCTACGTGCCGATGTCCGCGGTGCAGGTGCGCAAGATCCGCCGCATCGTCATCCCGGCGCCGCCGCCGCGGCGCGGCCTGTCGCAAGGGGCGGTGACCGAGAAGCTGCGCATCAAGCGCCTGCGCGAAGTGCTGGACCATTACCCGTTCCGCTCCGACATCCGCTACCGCCTGGCGCAGCGCCTGCACAAGGCCGGCGACGGGCGCACCTTCGCCCAGATCGCGCCGCCGCTGCGCCCCTCGCTCAGCCCCGAGGCCTGGGCGCGGATCTGCGCCATGGGGCGTGAACTGGTACCGGATGACCCGCGTTTCCAGGGATGATGGTGAGCCGGCGCACAGTTTCCGGCTGATGCGCGGGCGCACGCTGTTGTAGGATCGCTGGCGGGCGGCCGCGGTGCGCCGCCGCCCGGACGCCGGTGGCTGCGCCGGCAGCGTGGTGCGGTCCGCTTCATGCTCAGGATGATGCGTGGGTCGGTGGTCGCCCGGCGCCCCGGGCAGGTCAGGACATTGCGATTGATGGCCATGCAGATCCGTTCCGAGTTGCGCAAGGTGCCGTTGTTCTCCGGACTGTCCGATCGCGACATCGAGGCGCTGTCGGCGCGCCTGGCGCTGCGGCGGGTGCCCGCCGGGCAGGTGGTCTTCGCCCGCGGCGATGCCGGCGCCTCCCTGTTCGTGGTGCTGGAGGGCGCGGTGCGCATCTTCCTGCCGCCGCGGCGGCAGGACGAGGAGCCGATCGTGCTCAAGGAGCTGCGGCGCGGCGCTTTCTTCGGCGAGATGGCGCTGCTCGAACGCCAGCCCCGCAACGCCAGCGCGGCGGCCGTCGGCGACGCGCTGCTGGGCGAGCTGTCGCGCGAAGGCTTTGTCGAATTCCTGCAGACTTCGAGCGAGGCGATCATGGCCATGCTCGGCGAGATGTCGGAACGGCTCAGCGCCACCACGCGGCTGCTGGAGGCGCCCGCCGCGCGCGACGTCAACCGCGAGGCGGACGACAAGCTGACCTGGGGCCAGCGCCTGGCGGACCGCGCGGCGCAGCTCAACGGCAGCTGGTCGTTCGTGGCCCTGCTGCTCGGCCTGAGCGGGGCCTGGTGCGCCGTCAACGCGGCGCAGCGGCTGGCGTTCGACCCCTATCCCTACCAGTTCTTCAACCTGTTCCTGGCGGTGCTGGTGGCGCTGCAGGGGCCGCTGATCATGATGAGCCAGAACCGGCAGTCGCAGAAGGAGCGGCTGCACGCCGAAACCGACTACCGGGTCAATCTGAAGAACGAGGTCGGCATCGCCCAGATCCAGCTGGAGCTGGCGCAGCTGCGCCGGCAGTTGCGCCCGGGCGCGGCCGCGGAGAGCGAAATGGCCGGGGATTTCCCGGTAAAGTAGGGCGCTCCACCTCCGTCAGCTCGCGCCAGGGAATGTCGTCCTTTTTCGCAGAACTGCAGCGGCGCCACGTCTACAAGGTCGGCGCCATGTACGCCGTCGCCGGCTGGCTGCTGGTGCAGGTGGTGACGCAGGTGCTGCCGGTGTTCGACGTTTCGCCGCTGATGCAGCGCGTCATCGTGCTGGCCATCGTCGCCGGCTTCCCGCTGGCCCTGGTGCTGGCCTGGGTGTTCGACCTGACGCCGCAGGGCATCGTGCGCACCGCCGCCGAGCCGCCGCCGGCCGCCGCCGCGGCGAGCGCCAACCCGCGGCTCGACCGCCGGCTCAACTACGTGCTCGGCGGCCTGCTGCTGCTGGCCGGCGCCTACCTGGTGGCGGAACGGCTGTGGCTGCGTCCCGGCGGCGCCGGCGCGCCGGCGGTGGCGGCGGGCGACAAGTCGGTGGCGGTGCTGCCGTTCGAGAACCTGTCCGACGACAAGGCCAATGCCTATTTCGCCGAGGGCATCCAGGACGAGATCCTGACCAAGCTGGCCAAGGTCGGCGCCCTGCGCGTGATCGCGCGCAGCTCCACCCAGCAGTACGCCGCCCACCCGGCCGATCTGACCGAGATCGCGCGCCGGCTCGGCGTGGCCAACGTGCTGGAAGGCAGCGTGCAGAAGGCCGGCGACGCGGTGCACATCAACGTGCAGCTGATCCGCGCCGCCAGCGGCGATCACCTGTGGGCCGAGACCTACGACCGCAAGCTCGACAACGTCTTCGGCGTGGAGAGCGAGGTGGCGCAGGCCATCGCCCAGGCCCTGCAGGCGCAGCTCAGCGGCGGCGAGCAGCAGAGCGTCGCGGCCCGCGCCACCGCCAACGCCGCGGCCTATGAAGCCTACCTGCGCGGGCTGGGCCACGAAGCGCGCGCCTTCAATGCCGCGGTGCACGAGCCGGTGCAGCAGGCGGTGGACGCCTACGCCGAGGCGGTGCGGCTCGATCCGGATTTCGCGCTGGCCTGGGCGCACCTGTCGATCATGCGCAGCTACGCCTATTTCAACCTGCTGGATCGCTCTCCGGAGCTGCTCGAGGCCGCACGCCAGGCGGCGGATACCGCGCTGAAGCTGCACGCGGACCTGGGCGAGGCCTACCTGGCCCAGGGCTACTACCGCTACTGGGGCCTGCGCGACTATGAAGGCGGCCTGGAATATTTTCACCAGGCCCTGCAGCGCCTGCCCAACAGCGCCGACGTGCTCGCCGCCATCGCCTATATCGAGCGGCGGCAGGGCAAGTGGCGCGAATCGACCGAGCACCTGGAGCAGGCGACGCGCCTGGACCCGCTCAACATCGGCAAGCTCAGCGGCCTGGCCTCCAACTACATCTCGCTGCGGCAGTTTCCCCAGGCCCTGGAAGTGGATGACCGCGCCCTGGCGGTGACGCCGCAGGACCCCGAGCTGCTGGCCGACAAGGCCATGGTCTACCAGAAGATGGGCGACCTCGACGCCGCCGACCGGGTGTTGGCGCAGCTGCCGGCAGGGCAGGACAATCCCCAGGTGCTGGAGATCAGGCTGCAGCAGCTGTGGCTGCAGCGGCGCTATCAGGACGCCATCGAGCTGCTCCAGTCACGCAGCCGCCGCACGGCCGACAGCCCGGTCGCGCCCGACCCCTGGAACGATTTCCGCCTCGGCTTTCTGCAGATCTGGGCCGGCCATCCCGAGTCTGCCCATGCGCCGTGCGCCACGGCGCTGGACAAGCTCAACCACATGCGCAAATCGGATGCCGACGACGTGCAGCTGGCCGAGCCGTATTCGGCCGCCTACGCCTGCCTCGGCAACCGCGCCGAGGCCCTGCGCTACGCCAGCATGGCGGTGGCGCTCAATGCCAGCGATGCGCTGGGGCGCACCGAGGTGGAGATTTCGCAGGCCATGGTGCAGGCCTGGCTCGGCGACCGCGACAACGCCCTGGCGGTGCTGCCGCGCCTGTTGCACGAGCCGGCGGGAGTGACGCTGGCGGACCTGCGGCTCAATCCCTACTGGGACTCGCTGCGCCAGGAACCGCGCTTCCGCGCGCTGCTCGACGGCGGTGGCAGTTAGAGCCGCTCGCGGCGCATCTTCACTGTGCGCCAGCGGCGCCGCGCGCAGGCGGGGCCGGCGCGCAGCTGCGCGGGGCGCGCCCGGGCGACCTCTCCCCCACGGCGCGGCCTTCGCTCTATACTGATGACATAAATATTACAGAACGCAGCACGTCGTCGTCGTCGTGGGTGCTCAGAGGAGATTCAGCGTGAATACAAGAGGGTTGCGCGCCGGCCTGCCGGCCGCGTGTCTGTGCCTGTTGCTCGGCCTGCTGCTGGCGGCCTGCGGTTCATCCGGTTCGCAGGCGGTGGCTGCCGGCTCATCCGGCGGCAGTTCTGGCGGCAGTTCCGGCGCCGCTTCCGGTTCGAGTTCCGGCTCCGGCTCCGGCTCCAGCTCGGGCTCCGGTGCATCGAGCAGCGGCGGCAGCGCCAGCTGCGCCAGCCCCACGCCGGCCGGCACCCTGAACGGCTCGCTGGTGGACAACGTGCCGCAGGACTTCGACGCCAGTGTCAGCCCGGCGGCCACCACCACGGTGTACTTCACCGTGCTGCTGCCGCCGCGTTGCCCCGGCGACACTTTCCCGCTGGTGCTGCACAGCCACGGCTACGGCGGCTCGCGCCTGACCAGCGAGGCGGCCGACGGCACGCTCAAGCCCAACGACCCGATGTTCAGCGCCATCACCAGCGAGCTGCCGCAGGCGCTGCCGTTCCACGGCTACGTGGTGATCAGCTTCGACGAGCGCGGCCACGGCCAGAGCGTGCCGGCGAACGGCGGCGGCTATGCCCGCATCATCGACCCGGCGGCGGAGACGCAGGATGCGCGCGCCATTCTCGACTGGGCCTACGACCACGCCGCCGCGCTGCAGCTGCAGACCCAGCCCGGCAGCGGCATCGCCAAGGACCTGGTGGTGGGCAGCATCGGCGGCAGCTACGGCGGCGGCTATCAGCTGCCGCTGGCGGCGCTGGACCCGCGCATCGACGCCATCGTGCCGGTCGGCACCTGGCACGACCTGCTCTACAGCCTGCTGCCGGGCAACTCGGTCAAGCTGGGCTGGGACGCGCTGCTGTGCCTGGGCGGCGCGGTGGGCAAGGTCTCCGACACGCCGCTGGTGCAGACGCTGTGCAACCAGGTCGGCGTGCAGGGGCCGCAGGCCTTCAACCTGCGCTCGCGCGGCGACCTGGCCGCGGCCACCTCGGCCAGCACCGCCAAGCCGCGCGCGGTGAGCGAGACCGAGCTGATCACCTTCTTCAACCAGCACGGCATGAACTACTTCGAGGCGCAGCAGCAGGCCGGGCAGCCCTGGGGTTTCGGCGAGGGCAGCGCGGTGCTGCGGCCGGTGCCGGCGCTGTTCATCCAGGGCGGACGCGACAACCTGTTCAATCTGACCGAGGCGTACTGGAACTACCGCTACTTCGCCAGCGCCGGCGGCGACGTGCGCCTGCTCTCCACCGAGGGCGGCCACATGAACCCGCTGGCCAACCAGACCGAGGGGACCGGCAATTGCGGCGCGGCCATCGGCGTCAACGCCGCGCTGGCCTGGTTCGACCACTACCTGAAAGGGCTCAATACCGCGGACTTCGCCGCCATCCCGCGCATCTGCCTGATGGTGGACGACACCGTGGGCGCGCCCAGCGTGCCCGCCGTCGGCGTCACCCTGGGCAGCTTCCCGGTGGGCTCGCTGTCCGGCAGCGGCGCGGTGCCGGCCAAGGCGGCCACGCTCAGCGCGACACTGACCGACCTGACCATCAACCCGGTGTTCGTGCCGGTGACCACCATCAGCGGCAGCGGCCAGGTGCTGGCCGGCGCGCCCACCATCGGCAAGCTGGTGGTGACGCGCGGCACCGGCGCGGTGCCGACGCAGAGCACCAACGCCTTCGTCGGCGTCGGCATCCTGCGCGGCGGCCAGACCATCCTGGTGCACGACCAGGTGACGGCCTTCACCGAAGGCACCCACACCGCCAACGACAACGTCGGCGAGGACCCGGCGATCCTGCTGCCGGCGGTGGGCGCGCAGCTGCAGGACGGCGACCAGGTGGGCCTGCTGTTCTACCCGCAGCACATCCAGTACGCCGCCGTCCTCAGCGCGGTCGGCCTGGGCGGCTCCACCGGCATCATCGACACGCTGTTCGGCGTGTCGATCCCGCCGGTCACCTCGGCGCTCAACCCGGTGCTGGGCCTGCTCTACGTCGATCCCTACAGCGTCAGCGCCAGCGACGTGGAATTGCCGATCTTCACCCCAGGGGTCTATGCCGGCAGCCAGCTGAGCAAGCCGGCGGGCTGATGCGCCGGCCGCCGGCGCATTGCATCGCGCCGGCGGCGGCTCAGGCCGCCAGCGACATGAAGTGCTCGATCGGCACCGCGGCGCTGTAGTAGAAGCCCTGCGCCTCGTCGCAGCCGCGCTCGCGCAGGAACACCTGCTGCGCCTGGGTTTCCACGCCCTCGGCGATGACGCGGATGTTGAGGCTGCGCGCCATGGCGATGATGGCCTTGACCACCGCGGCGTCGGCGGCGTCGCTGGCCAGGTCGCGCACGAAGCTGCGGTCGATCTTGATCTTGTCGATGGGGAAGCGCGTCAGGTAGGCCAGGCTGGAGTAGCCGGTGCCGAAGTCGTCGATCACCACCGTCACCCCCAAGGCGCGCAGGCGCCGCAGCAGCGCCGCGCTCTCCTCGGGGTTGCGCATCAGCATGCCCTCGGTGATCTCCAGCTCCAGGTGCTGCGGCGCCAGCCCGCTCTGCTGCAGCGCCGACTGCACCACCTGCAGCCACTCCGGCTGCTGGAACTGGCGCGGCGACACATTCACCGCCATCACCAGCGGCCGCCCGGTATGGCGCTGGATGCGCACCGCCTCGCTGCAGGCGGTGTGCAGCACCCATTCGCCCAGCGGGATGATCTGGCCGGTGTCCTCGGCCACCGAGATGAAGCGCGACGGTGCGATATAGCCGCGCTCCGGGTGCTTCCAGCGCGTCAGCGCCTCCATGCCGACCATGCGCCCGGACTTCAGGCAGATCTCCGGCTGGTAGTGCAGCGTCAGCTCGCGGTTTTCCACCGCGCGGCGCAGCGCGCTGCCCAGGGCCAGGCGCTCCACCGTGTCCTGCAGCATGGCGTGGGTGAACCATTGGATGTTGCTGCGGCCGGCGGCCTTGGCCTGGTACATGGCGGCGTCGGCGTGCTTGAGCAGGGCGCCGGTGTCGCCGCCGTCCTCCGGGTAGAAGCAGCCGCCGATGCTCGCCGTGACCAGCAGTTCGTGGCCGTCGATGGTCACCGGCGTGGCCACCGCCTCGGTGATCTTGGCCACCAGCGGCTCCAGCTGCCCGCGTGACTCCACCTCGGTGAGGACGATGACGAATTCGTCGCCGCCGAGGCGCGACACGGTGTCGACGTCGCGGATCGCCTGCTTCAGCCGCTCGGACACTTCGAGCAGCAGGCGGTCGCCGAACTGGTGGCCGAGGGTGTCGTTGATCTGCTTGAAGTGGTCCAGGTCGATCATCAGCACCGCCACGCGGCTGTCGTGGCGCCGCGACTGGCGCATCGCCATGTCCAGGCGGTCGAGCAGCAGCGCGCGGTTGGGCAGGCCGGTGAGCGCGTCGTGCTGCGCGCTGTGGCGGATGAAAGCCTCGACCCGCTTGCGCTCGGTGATGTCCTCGGCGGTGCCGACCACGGCGGAAATCACGCCGTCGCGGTACAGCGGGCCTGCGCTGTAGGAAATGATCACGCGCGTGCCGTCGGCGCGCACCACGGTGGCCTCGTCGTGGCGCAGCGAGTTGCCGTTGATCAGGATGTCGCTGAACTTGGCCGCCATGTCGTCCGCCTGCTCCGGCGCCACCAGCGAGGTGTAGGGCATGCCGAGCAGCTGCTCGGCGCTGTAGCCGGTCACCTCGCTGGTGCGCTGGTTGGCCATGGTGAAGCAGCCGTTGCGGTCCAGCACGTAGATCGCGTTGGTGGCGCTCTGCATCACCAGCGCCTGGAATTCGGTGGCGCCGCGCAGCGCGTCCTCGACCTGGTGGCGCTGCCGCACCATGTCGTTGAAGATGCCCGCCAGCTGCCCCAGCTCGTCGCCGCCGCCCACCGGGATCTGGTGCGTCAGGTCGCCGGCGGCCACGCGCAGCGCGCCGTCGCGCAAGCCCTGGATCGCCGCCTCCATGCCGCGCCAGATGGCCCAGGACACCACTAGGCCGCCGAACAGCAGCAGCCCGGCCGCGACCAGGATCACCCGGGCCATGATGCTGCGCAGGGCGTGCGCGGCGTTGCCGAAGTCGGCGGAAAACTCGGTTTCCAGGCGGGTGAGGTTGATGTTGAGCTGGTCCAGGCGTTGCAGCAGCTGCTCCTGCTGCGCCGGCGTCACACCGGAGCGGATCGCCCGGTGCACCTCGTCGCCGCAGTCGCGCAGCAGCAGCAGGTAGCGGTCGGCCTCGGACCAGATCTCCAGCGCCGGGGTGAAGGGCGAGGTGCCGCCGAAGCGGCGGAACAGGGTGATCATGAACGGGATGTCCTCGGGCGAGTTGCCGCCCTCGAGGAAGCCGCGCTGCACCAGCGCCGGGTCGTACTCCCGCTTCGACAGCTCGATGCGCGCGTCGCGGTCGCCCAGCGGCAGGCGCATCGATTCCAGGTAGCGCTCGTAGTCCTGCTCGTCCTGGGTGCGGACGTAGCGCATCAGCCAGTAGACGCCGTCCTTCTGGCCTTTCGACCACAGTCCCTCGCCGCGGATGTAGCCGCGCACCCCGGCGGCGACGTTGAAGGTCAAGGCGATCACCACCACCAGGCAGACGATGGCGACGCTGAACACCACCACGATGGCGCGGATCTTGTTGCGGATCGACAAGTTGCGCAGCCAGCCACGCGCGGGGCCGGCCGGCCGCACCGCGGCGCTCATGGCGGGCCGCCGCAGCCCCCACCGGCGCCGGAAGGCGCAGGACGGCGGCACAGGCATGAATGGTGGATCATCTCAGGCATCGGGGGAGTTTGCCCTTGCCGGGGTATGGCAATTCGACCCGGCGGCGACGGCCGGTAGGTTTTGGCCAATCCTGCGGCAAGGTCGCCGGCCCCGCCGCGACCGCTGCCGCGCGAAACCCGCATCGCCGCCATCAGTGGCGGGGTTGGCGCCTGTAACCCGGGGTAGCAGCCGCTCCGGCGCGGCAACGGCGTGCCGGCGGGTGGCAAGGCGGTACCGGCGGCTTCGCCGGGCGCGGCTCAGCCCGCCGCCAGCCGCCGCAGCAGGGCGTCCACCTGTTCCTCGATCAGCGCCAGCGCCACCGGCGGCGAAGCCAGGTCGATATCGTGCACCTGCCAGTATTCGACCCGGTGCGCCCAGCGCTCGAAGCGCGCGTCGATCATCGGCCGGTGCTCCGCCTCCTTCAGCGCGATCACCAGGTCGGCCGCGGCCAGATCCTCCCCGGCCGCCTGCAGCGGCGGGCGCGGCTCGGCCGGCGCCTCGATGCCCTGGCGGCCGAGCCGGGCGATGACGAAGTACGACATCGGGCCGACGTTGCCGCTGCCGGCGCTGACGTCGAGCCCGCGCGATTCGGCCTGCCACCCCGGCAGCCCCGCCGCCGGGGCCAGGGCGTTGAACAGCAGCTCGGCATAGCGGCTGCGGTAGTAGTTTCCGGTACACAGGAACAGCACTTGCTTCATGGCTCTGGCCGGCTGGCGGGGGCGGGCGCCGCGCGCCGGCCGCTAAACGGACGCAGGCGCGGGCGCGCCGGATACGGCGGATCATACCGCGCGGGCGGCATCGCCCGTGCCAGAAAGTGCCGCGCCGTGTCAGTCGTGCCGCACAAAGTGTCAGCGCCGGCGCCGGCCTCGCGGCGCGGCCTCCGCCGCGGGCGTCCGCCGCTGCCGCCGGGGCGGCCGGCCGGGCGCGCCGCCGCGGCGTCGTGCGCGCCCGGACGCCGTACCGCCCGGTATTGAAAAGCGGGTGGCGGCGGCGCCGCTTGGGCCGTTTTTACCTCCCCCTTTGGCCCCGCCCTTGCGTATCGTAGTGCAGGGCAGGGATCGGCCTGGATAACTAAAGCGTCCACGGCGGCAGCCGGACCTGCCATGCCGGGCCGCCAGCCGGGATCGAGCTTTGGGCCTGCCAGGGAACCTGTTTCTGCCGGAAGTGCGCGTCACCGACCGCGAGCTGCTGCGCCGCCGCGAGGAAAGCCTGTCGCACAGCGAGCGGCCGTGGAACGTGGTGCTCGGCTGCCAGCCGGTGTCCGAGGGCTGCCGCGGCTGCCTGGCGCAAGCGCGGCTGGACGTGCACAACGCCAACGCCGGCCAGACCGTGGACTGGTCGCGGCGCGGCATGGCCACCGAGCTGGAGCAGGCGCTGACCGAGCCGGCGGCCTGGAGCACGCCGCAGCGCGTGCTGGTGGCGCCGCTGTCCGACCTGTTCCAGCCCACGGTCAGCGCGCTGTTCATCGAGCGCGTGCTCAAGGTGATTGCGGCGCACCCGCAGCACGTGTTCCTGGTCACCACGCGCCACCCGCGGCGCATGCGCGAGCTGCTCAAGGCCCATCCGGCGCCGCCCAACCTGGGCATCGGCGTGTCCGCCGAAGACCCGGCCACGCTGGCCGAGCGCCTGCCGTACCTGTTCGACATCGAGGCGCGCTGGCGCCACCTGCTGCTGGAGCCGCTGCTGGCGGCGGTGGAGGTGGAGCGCATCGAGCTGCCCACGCGCGACCTGCTGTGGCCGCTGCGCGGCATCGTGCAGCAGTACCTGGGGCTGGACGCGCAACACCGGCCGCAGTGGCTGCCGCCGGACGACCCGCTGCGCCGGCTGCCGCCGCTGGACTGGGTCATCGTCGGCGGCGAGCGCGGCCAGCAGTCGCGGCCGCCGCACCCGGACTGGGTGCGCGCGGTGCGCGACGCCTGCGCGCGGCACGGCACGCCGTTCTTCTTCCGCGGCTGGGGCGACTATGTGCCGACGCGCAAGCCCGACGGCGAGGACCCGCAGCTGATGGTGGTGTCGCCCGACGGCACGCGCCGCGGCCGCGGTGCCGGCTCGGCCATCAACCACTTCGCGCTGGGGCCGGGCGACGTGCACTTTACCCGGCTGGCGCGCGGCGACGAGCCGATCCAGTTCTTCCTCGACGGCCAGCGCCACCTGGCGCTGCCGCCGCAGCGTCCGCCGCAGCTGCGCCTGTCGGCCGGCGACACCTCGGTGCTGGAGCGCGAACTGCAGCGCCTGACCCGCGAGGCCCGCGACGCCGCCGCAAGCGCGCGGCGCGGCTGAGCCGGCCGCCGCCTGCGAGCTGGCCGTCTGCTGGCTGGCCGCCTGCTAGCCGGCCACCGGCTTGCAGCGCTGCTCGTAGGTGACGGTGGTGTCGTGCGACTTGCCGATCTCGTGGCCGACCACCGCGCCGCCGAGGGCGCCGGCCGCGGTCATCGCCGCGTTGCCCGAGCCCCTGCCGAACTGGTTGCCGAGCAGGCCGCCGGCCGCGCCGCCAATGGCCGTGCCGGCGACGCCGCCGGTGCCCCATTGCTTGTGGTGCACCACGCGCACCTTGTGGCACTCCATCTTCTCGCCGTTGGAGTTGGTGTAGACCTCGGCCTGGCTGGCGGCCGTGCCGAGCAGCAGCGCCGCGCTCAGCGCAATTTTTGTGATCCGTTTCATGGCGTTGTTCCTGGTGCGGGTTCGGTCAATCGTCATCGCCGTGGTGGTGATGGTGGTGGTGCCACTCGCGCTCGCCGTGCCAGCGGCCCTCGTCCCAGTCCTCGTGGTGGTGGTGGTGCCAGCGCCAGTCCCCGTCGGGGTAGCCGTAGACCACGGGCGGCGGGGCATACACCACCGGCGGCGGGGCGTAATACACCGGCGGCGGCGCGTAGCCCTCCAGCGGAATGCCGATGCCGATCTGCACATCGGTGTGGGCCGACGCCGCCAGCGGCAGCAGGGCCAGCAGCCCCAGGCCCAACAGCGCACTGCGTTTCATGTGCTTCATGACACCTGCCTCCTTGGCATCCCTGCGGCGTTCCTGCCGTGTGCAAACAGGGTAGGCGGCCGTGCATGAACCGCGGCTTAACAAAACTTAACCGATCCAAAGACCTGAATTGAAAGCGCTTTATCGGTCCGCCGGGTTGCCGCGGCAGCCGCCCGGGGGGTGTTGCCGCCCTCTAGCCGCGGCGCCGGCTCCGCGCTAGGCTGGTGCAGCCGCCTGCCATGCCGCTCCGACGCGCAAGGTTGAAATCCGCAAAGGTGGCGGAACGGGCATGTGCCGGACGGCCAAACCGGTCTGGTCTGGAGGACATGTCATGAACGATTTAGACACCATCACGCTGCTCAACCGCCTGATTGTCACCTCGAAGAACGGCGAGAGCGCCCTGCGCGCGGCAGCTTCCGAAGTGCATCACGCCGAGCTGAAGCAGTCGCTGATGGAGTACTCGCACTTCTTCGGCGACGCCGCGCACGAGATGCAGGACGTGGTGCACAAGCTCGGCGGTCATCCCAGGGGCATCGGCACCTTCGGCAACACGCTGCATCGCACGCTGCTGCACCTGCGGGCGCTGATCGAGGGCCGCGACGAGGCGCTGATCCTGGACGCCGTGGAAAGCGACGAGCACGAGGCCGACCTGAGCTTCGACGACGCCGTCAGCCGCTGGGAGACGCCGCCGGAAATCCACTCCATGCTCGAACGCCAGCGCGACGGCGCGCGCCTGCGCCACGCCACCATCCGCGCCATGCGCGAGCGGCTCGACACGCTGCACTGAAACGCAACGCGCGCCGCGTTCAGGGGTTTGACGCGCGGCGCCGGCGCCACGCAGAATCGGCCCCTCGAACGTCCTGGGGGGGAAGGCTGTGACCTACTGCCTTGCAATCAAGGTGGACGAAGGGCTGGTGTTCGGCTCGGACACCCGCACCAGCGCCGCGGTGGACGATGTGCGCACCTACAACAAGTCCCACGCCTTCGACTTCCCCGGCGAGCGCGTGCTGGTGATGCTCTCGGCCGGCAACCTGGCCACCACCCAGTCGCTGGTGCACCGCCTCAACCTGGACGTGGAGACCGGCGCGTCGCTGAACCTGCGCAACGCCCGCAACCTGTTCACCGCCGCCGAGTACGTCGGCGCCACCGCGGTCGGCATCGCCCGCTCCAGCGTGGCGCTGTCGCAGAGCAGCGCCGACTTCCGCGTCTCCCTGATCCTCGGCGGCCAGATCGCCGGCCAGGACCCGGAGATCTACATGATCTACCCGGAAGGCAACTGCATCAGCTCCTCGCCGGAGACGCCGTTCCTGCAGATCGGCGAAGTGAAATACGGCAAGCCGATCCTCGACCGCGCCATCAACTCCAGCCTCGGCCTCAACGACGCCGCGCGCTGCGCCATGGTCTCGCTCGACGCCACCATCAAGAGCAACCTGTCGGTGGGCCCGCCGCTGGACCTGTCGTTCCTGCCGCGCAACGCGCTCAAGCTCACCCACCTGCGCCTGGAAGTGGACGCGCCGTATTACGTCACCGCCAAGGAAGCCTGGAACCGGCAGCAGATCGCCGCGCTGCGCGCGCTGCCGCGGTTCCCTTGGGAGCCGGCGGCGTAGGGCAGGCGGGTGTCGCCGAGGGTGCCCGCCGGACACCTGCTCTGCGCCTTCAGTCCGCAGCAGCCCTGAGCCGGGCCGCGCTGCAAAGCGGCGGCGCATTGCGGACAATGCCGCCTTCTCCGCCGCCACCGCGCATCCGATGAGTCCATCCGAGTTCAAGCCCGGCGTCTACCGCCACTACAAAGGCCGCTACTACCTGGCGCTGGGGCTGGCGCGCGAGGACGAGAGCGGGGCGACGGTGGTGGTCTACACCCGGCTGTATCCACGCCAGGGGCTGCCGATGAGCACGCGGCGGCTGAGCGTCTGGAACGAGACGGTGACGGCCGAGCCCGGCGGCCGGCCGCAGCCGCGCTTCGCTTATGTGGGGCATGAAACGCCGGCGGACTGAAGCGGGCGGCTGAAGCAGCGGAGAGGCGCCCGTTTGAGGCGGCGCTCGGGCCTGGCTCCCGCCATCCGCCGTTGGTCGGAAACACTTGCAAATTAAATTGCACGCAATATAATTGCGTCACGTTCAATTCACCCACAGGAGTTCCCGTCATGAGCACCCTCTACAAGACCAAAGCCATCGCCGTCGGCGGCCGCAACGGCAGCGTCCATACCGAAGACAACCTGTTCTCCGCCCGCCTGGCTCTGCCCAAGGCCCTCGGCGGCAAGGAAGACGCCACCAATCCGGAGCAGCTGTTTGCTTCCGGCTACGCCGCCTGCTTCGGCAATGCGGTGCTGCACGTGGCGCGCCTGCAGAAGATCGCGCTGAAGGACGCCGACGTGGAAGTCGACGCCGAAGTCGGCATCGGCCCCCGCGCCGAGGGCGGCTTCCAGCTCGAGGTGGCGCTGAACACCATCATCACCGGCCTGGACCAGGCCAGCGCCGAGAAGCTGGTGGAGACGGCGCACCAGGTGTGCCCGTATTCCAACGCCACCCGCGGTAACATCAACGTGGCGCTGAGCGTGCACACGCGCTGAGCGGCAAGCCACACACCGGTAGGGGAGCGATGAGCAAGAAAGACGAGCAGGCGTTGCGGCTGGATGCGCAACTGTGTTTCCCGCTGTACGCGGCGTCCAACCTGCTCACGCGCCTCTACCGGCCGCTGCTCGACGAGCTCGGCCTGACTTACCCGCAGTACCTGGTGATGCTGGTGCTGTGGGAGCAGGCCCCGGCCGGCGTCGGCGAGCTGAGCCAGAAGCTGCACCTGGACAGCGGCACGCTGACGCCGCTGCTGAAGCGGCTGGAGGCCGCCGGGCTGGTGCGGCGCCAGCGCTCGGCGGAGGACGAGCGGCGCGTCGAGGTGTCGCTGACAGCGCACGGCCAGGCCTTGAAGAAGCGCGCCCTCGGCGTGCCGGGCGCCATGGGCTGCCGCATCGGCATGGGCGAGGAGCAGTTCGTCAGCCTGCGCGGCGAGCTGCGCAAGCTGATGCGGCTGCTGGAGCAGGCCGGCTGAGGCTGGCGCCGGCGCGGGCCCCGGTCGGGAGGTCCGCGGCGTTCCTGGTCATCGCTGCCCCGTGTCACGGCGTATCCTCAGGTACGTCATGGGCGCCGCACCCTGGCGTAAACTCCGGGTCACCAATGCCGGGCGCGTTGACGCATGGGGTTTTCCTACGACTTCAATCTGGTGCCGTTGTCCGTCATCGTCGCGGTGATGGCTTCCTATATCGCGCTCGACCTGGCGGGCCGGGTGACGCTGACCGAAGGGCGCGCCGCGCGCTACTGGCTGCTTGGCGGCGCGGTGGCGATGGGGGCCGGCATCTGGTCGATGCACTTCATCGGCATGCTGGCGGTGAGGATGCCGATCCCGCTCGGATACGACCCGGCGCTGACCGCCGCCTCGCTGCTGATCGCGGTGATGACCTCGGGCTTTGCCCTGGCCCTGGTCAGCCGCAAGACCCTCGGCGCGGCGCCTCTGGCGATCGGCGCCCTGATCATGGGCGCCGGCATCTGCGGCATGCACTACACCGGCATGGCTGCCATGCAGATGGCTCCGGCCGTGCGCTACGACGCGCCGCTGTTCGCCACGTCGGTGCTGATCGCCGTCGCCGCCTCGCTGGCGGCGCTGTGGCTGGCGTTCACGCTGCGCACCGCGGCGACGCCGCGGCTGTCGCTGCTCAAGGTGCTGTCCGCGGTGATCATGGGCATCGCCATCAGCGGCATGCACTACACCGGCATGGAGGCGGCGCGCTTCGCCCCCGGCAGCGTCTGCACCGCGGCCTTCCGCCTGCCCGCCGACAGCAGCTACCTCGGCTACGGTATCGGCGCCATGATCCTGGTGATGCTGTCGCTGACCCTGCTGGCCTCGCTGTTCGATGCCCGGCTGGAGTCGCGCACCGCCGTGCTGCTGTCGCAGCTGCGCGAAAGCGCGGAGCGCTACCGCACCCTGCTCAACACCTCCACCGACGCCGTGCTGCTGGTGGACCAGGACGGCGTCATCCGCTATGCCAACACCACGGTGGAGAAGGTGTTCGGCCACCGGCCGCGGGAGGTGATCGGCCAGCCCCTGCTGATGCTGCAGCCCGGGCGCCTGCGCCAGAAGTACCTGCAGGGGTTCCGGCGCTACCTGGAAACACACCGGCGCGAGTTCGACTGGCGCATCATCGAGCTGCCGGGCCTGAGGCGTGACGGCCGCGAGATCCCGCTGGAGATGTCGTTCAGCGAGATCGAGCTGGAGGGCCAGCACCTGTTCGCGGCGTTCATCCGCGACATTTCCGAGCGCAAGGAGCGCGACCACAGGATCGCCAGGCTCAACCGCGTGCAGGCGGTGCTGTCCGGCATCGACGGCCTGATCGTGCGCGCCAAGGGCCAGCAGGAGCTGTTTGACGGCTCCTGCCAGGTGGCGGTGGGGCAGGGGGATTTCCTGCTGGCCTGGATCGGCATGGTCGACGGCGACCGCGTCAGGCCGGTGGCCCAGTGCGGCCGCAACGACGGCTATATCGAAAACAACGTCAACATCAGCCTGAGCGGCCGCGACCCGCGCGGGCGCGGCCCGACCGCCAGCGCCCTGCGCGAG
The DNA here is from genome assembly GCA_964451925.1 of uncultured Nevskia sp. GTDB lineage: Bacteria > Pseudomonadota > Gammaproteobacteria > Nevskiales > Nevskiaceae > Nevskia. The sequence continues at coordinate 16,413 of CAYVKA010000063.1, forward strand.
CTGCGGCCGCGGGTGTGCAACGACATCGCCACCGACCCCGACTTCGCGCCCTGGCGCGACGCCGCCCTGGCGCGCGGCTTCCGCTCCTCCGCGGCCCTGCCGCTGCGCTCCGGCAGCAAGCTGGTCGGCTGCCTGTGCCTGTACGCGGCCGAGGCGCAGTTCTTCGACGACGAGGAATTGCGCCTGTTGCGGCAGCTGGCCGGGGACATTTCCCACGCGCTGGAATTCATCGCGCGCGCCGACGAGCTGGAGTACCTGGCCTACTACGATGCGCTCACCGGGCTGGCCAACCGCCGCCTGTTCAGCGACCGGCTCAGCCAGGCGGTGCAGGCGGCCCACAAGGACGGCGAGCAGTTCGCCGTGATCATGCTCGACCTGGTCAACTTCAAGAGCGTCAACGACACCCTGGGCATGCCCGCCGGCGACCTGCTGCTGCGGCGCGTGGCGCGGCGCCTGACCCATTACGCCGGCCGCGCCAGCCGGCTGGCGCGCATCGGCGGCGACCGTTTCGCCGCGGTGGTGCCGGACTTCCACGTGCAGAACCCGACCGGCATCGTGCTGCGCGAGCGGATCTGGGAAGGCATGAACCGGCCCTATCAGCTGCACGGCGAGTGGGTGCGGGTTTCGGCGCGCATCGGCATCGCCGTGTTCCCGGAGGATGGCGACGACGCCGAAAGCCTGATCCAGAACGCCGAGGCGGCGCTCAAGAAGGCCAAGGCGTCGAGCGAGAACGTGCTGTTCTACACCCAGCAGATGAGCGCCGCGCTGAAGGAGCGGCTGCACCTGGAAGGGCAGCTGCGGCACGCCGTCGAGGAATCGGAGTTCGAGCTGTACTACCAGCCCAAAGTGGACTTGCGCACCGGCGCCGTCAGCGGCGCCGAGGCCCTGCTGCGCTGGAACAGCCCCGAGCTGGGCCTGGTGCCGCCGGCGCGCTTCATCCCCTTGCTGGAGGAGACCGGCCTGATCGTCAAGGTCGGGCGCTGGCTGCTGCACCAGGCCAGCGCCGACCGCCAGGCCTGGAGCGCGGCCGGCCTGAAGGCGCCGCGCGTCGCGGTGAACGTGTCGCCGCTGCAGCTGCGCCAGCCCGGATTCGTCGACGACGTGCGCGCCGCCATCGCCGGCCAGGAGCGCCAGGCGGTCGGCATCGGCCTGGAAGTGACCGAATCGGTGCTGCTGCCGGACATGGAGCAGCACATCGCCAAGCTGCAACAGCTGCGCGAGCTGGGCGTGACCGTCTCGATCGACGATTTCGGCACCGGCTATTCCTCGCTGTCGCGCCTGTCCACCCTGCCGGTGGACGAGGTGAAGATCGACCAGTCCTTCGTCGCCGGCATGAGCGACAGCGCCAGCACCATGAATATCGTCTCCACCATCATTTCGCTGTCGCGTTCGATGAACCTGAAAGTGGTGGCGGAAGGCGTCGATACGCCCGAGCAGCTCAAATTCCTGCGGCTGCTGCGCTGCGACGAGATGCAGGGCTTCCTGTTCAGCAAGGGCCTGCCGGCGGACGAGTTCGCCCAGCTGCTGCGCGAGGGCCGGCACCTGGGCAGCCTCTGACCGGCCCCCCCGGCCCCCCGGCCCCCCGGGCCGCCGGGCCGCCAGGGCCGCAGCAGCGAACCGCGCCTGCATGCGGCGCGCGCGCCGGCTATGATGCGGCTCCGGCCTGTGTGGAGCGATGCTGTTGCGCACCCTTGAGCGACGCCGCGGCCGCTTGCGCCGCATCGGTGGTACGAAGCGGTACGGCCGGCCCGCGCTGCCGGCCGGACTGCTGGCCGGGTGGATGGCTGCGCTGCTGCTGGCCGCTTGCGGCCATGCCCCGGAGCGCGGCGCGCACCGCGACGACGCCAGCCAGTGCGTCGCGCCGGACTCGGCCGAGTGCGCGGCGGCGCGCGAGCGCTTCCAGGTGGTGCGCTATCCGACGTTCCGCGTCGACCAGCTGGTGGTGGCGGCCAGCCGCGCCCTGGGCGACCTGAACTTCGAGGCCGAGCGCGACGACCGCAACCACCGCGTCAGCGGCGAGTACGTGGCCGCGGCGCCGGTGCACAAGGGCCAGTTCGACGAGCTGTTCCGCAAGAACCTGAAGCAGTATGGCGCGGCGCCGCTGATGACGGCGCAGGTGGAGATCACGCCGCTGGCGCAGCAGGACACCGGCGCCGAGGTGCGGCTGCGCCTGTTCGCGCCGCAGGACGGCGCGGCGCCGCAGCCGGTGGACAGCGTCGCGCCCTACCAGGTGTTCTTCAGCCAGCTCGGCGCCGAGCTGGGCGCGCCGGCGGCCCCGCCGCCGCCGCAGGACAACCCGCGGGAGCGGCGCCGCCAGGCGGTGCCGTCGATCTCCGGCGTCTGAGCCGCGGCGGCCGCGCCGCCGCCTGCGAGCAGGGAGGCCCGGCGCCGTCACCCGCGCCACCGGTCCCGATCGTGTTGTGGGCGGCGGATGTATCATGCCGCCTGATCTTTTTCCCACCCGGGCCATGACCACTCGACACCGTATCGCCGCTCTCGCCATGCTCGTCGCCACCCTTGTTCCCGCCCACGCCGCGCCGCCGGACGCCGCCGCCAGCATCGCGGCGAACAGCTACGCCAACGCGCAGCAGGTGCGCACCAGCCACATCGCGCTGGACCTGGCGGTGGACTTCCGCAAGAGCACCTTGTCCGGCAGCGCCACGCTGCAGCTGGAACGCATCGACCCCGCCGCCACCCAGGTGGTGCTGGATACGCAGGACCTGGACATCAGCAAGGCCGAGACCAGCGCCGACGGCGAGGTCTGGCTCAAGGCCGACTACACCCTCGGCGCCAGCGACGAGGTGCTGGGCGCGCCGCTGAGCATCCCGCTGCCGGCCGATGCGCGCTGGGTGCGCGTCAGCTATTCCAGCCGGCCGCAGGCCTCCGGCCTGCAATGGCTGCCGCCGGCGCAGACGCTGGGCCGCAAGCACCCCTTCCTGTTCAGCCAGTCCGAGGCGATCCACGCCCGCTCCTGGATTCCGCTGCAGGACACGCCCAGCGTGCGCGCCACCTACGAGGCGCGCATCCACGCGCCCAAGGGCCTGCGCGCGGTGATGAGCGCCGAGATGCAGGACCATCCCGACGCCTCCGGCGCCTGGGTGTTCAGGATGCCGCAGGCCGTGCCCGGCTACCTCATCGCGCTGGCGGTGGGCGATATCGCCTTCCAGGCCACCGGCGCGCGCACCGGCGTCTACGCCGAGCCGGCCATGCTGAAGAAGGCTGCCTACGAATTCGCCGAGACCGAGCGCACGCTGCAGCTGATGGAGCAGGCTTTCGGACCCTACCGCTGGGGCCGCTACGACATCCTGGTGCTGCCGCCCAGTTTCCCCTTCGGCGGCATGGAAAACCCGCGCCTGACCTTCGCCACGCCGACGGTGATCACCGGCGACCGCATGCTGGTGTCCCTGGTCAGCCACGAGCTGGCCCACAGCTGGTCCGGCAACCTCGTCACCAACGCCAGCTGGAACGACTTCTGGCTCAACGAGGGTTTCACCGAATACCTCACCTACCGCCTGCTCGACCTGCAGTTCGGCCAGGCGCGCGGCGACATGGAGCGCGTGCTGGGCCTGGCCGACCTGAAGGATTCGATGAGCCATCTCGACCAGCAGGACTGGCCGCTGGTGCGCGCCACCCCGGCCAAGGACCCCGACGCGGTGTACAGCAGCGTGCCCTACGAGCGCGGCAACCTGTTCCTGACCTGGCTGGAGGTGCAGTTCGGCCGCCCCGCCTTCGACGCCTTCCTGCGCGGCTGGTTCGACGACCATGCCTTCCAGAGCGCCACCAGCGCGCAGTTCGTCGCCTACCTGCAGGACAAGCTGATGGCGCAGCAGCCGGGCAAGGTGACGCCGGCACAGATCGACGCCTGGCTGTACCAGCCGCAGCTGCCGGACTTCGCCGTGCTGCCGCACTCCGACGCGCTGACCGGGGTGGACCAGGCGCGCGACGCCTGGCTGTCCGGCCAGGGCACGCTGGAGGCGCTGCCGGCGGCGCAGTGGAACGTGCACCAGTGGCAGCACTTCTTCGACAACATGCCGGCCAGCGCCACGCTGCCGCAGCTGCAGGCGCTCGACGCGCGCTACCAGCTGAGCCGCTCGCACAACGCCATCATCGCCAGCGCCTGGTTCCGCACCGCCATCGCCCACGGCGACAAGGCGGTATGGCCGGCGGCGCGGCACTACCTCGGCGGCGTCGGCCGCATGCGCCTGATCGGGCCGCTGTACCGCGAGCTGGTCAAGACGCCCGAGGGCAAGGCCTACGCCGAGCAGACCTACGCCAAGGTCAAGTCCGGCTACAACCCCATCGCCCAGCAGGCGGTGGAGCGCATCCTCAAGGGTCAGCCCGGCGGTTGAGCAACAGGGCGGGGCGCGCCGCCACGGTGGCGGCGCGCCGGCCGTGGCGTCTTTAGTAAGACAGGTGTAAGCCAGGGCCGCCACCGCAGCGGCTTTTTGCCCGCGGCCGACGTGACGCCTTGTTCATATGGAAGTTTTTTCGCCGCCGCCGCATCACCGAGCAGGCAACTGCGGACTGGTATTGCCTATACTGTGACGGTGCGTTCGGCCGGCGCAGCAGTGGAGCGGTGGGCGTTCCTCCGGCGCCGCGGATTACTCAGGGTGTTCAATCGATGAAGAAACATGACATCGCGCTGCCGCTGGCGGCGCTGGGACTGGTTGCGCTGCTCACCGGCTGCGGTGGCCCCTCGTCGCCGGTGGATGGCGGCTCCGGCTCGGGTGGCGGCGGCAGCAGCGGCGGCACCAGCACCGCAGACCTGGTCTACGGCTGCAACTGGCTGTTCGAGTCCGACTCGCAGACCGCCAACGTGGCCTACCCGGACACCAACGCCGTGTACTGGGTCACGGCGCTGCCGGATTCGATCCCCTCCGGCGACAAGATCGAGATCGCCAGCAACTCCGCCGCCGCGCGTTACTTCTCCTTCTCGATCTACAACGAGAACGGCAAGGCCGAGTCCAGCGCCTACGATGCCGAGATCTTCGGCGCCAGCGCCACGCCGGCCAACCTGGTGCAGCCCGGCCAGCCCTATACCCTGTCGGTGATCTACAGCGCCGTCACCAGCAGCTCCGGCACCACGCTGGTGGCCAACCCCACCGACATCAGCACGCGCCACCCGTTCCACAAGTTCATGCTGTACCGCCAGTACCTGCCCACCAACGGCTCGGCCGACTTCGGCAACCTGCCGGTGCTGACCTATGTCGCCAAGAGCGGCACGCGCATCCCGCTGGCCAACACGCCGGACCAAGCCTCCTGCAACACCATCCTCAACAACATCCACGCCCTGCTGTCGGCCTCCGCTTCCGGCTCCAGCTCCAGCAGCTCCGGCGGCCTGTCGCCGGCGCCGGCGGTGAAGCCGCCGAGCATGACCATCTACCCGCTCACGCTGGGCCGCTTCCAGAACCTGGACGTGCGCTACATGAACGAGAAGACCAACGACACGCTCGGCGACATGCTGATCATCCGCGGCAAGGCGCCCACCTTCGCCAGCGGCAGCAGCTCGCCGCAGGTGCGCTACTGGTCGATCTGCAGCGACGAGTTCCACGCACCGCGCCGCGTGGTGGAGTGCATGCCAGACAAGGACGCGATCATCGGCGCCGACGGCTACTACAACGTCATCATCGCGGTGAACACGCCGCCATCCGGCTACCAGGCGCAATTCAACTACCTGTCCTGGGGCGCCGACGCCTTCGGCGAGCCGATCTACCGCCAGCTGCTGGCCTCGCCCTCGTTCAGCCAGTCGATCAACAACAACAGCCTTTCGGTGCTGCCCAGCCTGACCATGGGCGTCTATTACCCGGACAGCACCTATTGCACCAACAGCACCTTCTCCTCCAACCTCGCCGCCGGCGCGGCGGCGGTATTCAGCGCCTGCAAGAGCAGCCAGGGCGTGGGCACGGTGCCCGATCCGGGGCACTGAGCGGACCTTCGTCCGCCAGGTTTTGCAGCCCCCGCCGACCGCAGCGTCGGCGGGGGCTCTTTGTTGGCCGTCGCTATTAGGTATCTGATGCCTTAGTCGGCCCAGAGCGGCCTGTGGCGTACGACCGCTCTGCGGCAATACAATGAAGTTATGGGTGACACGGCAAAAAAGCTTAAAGCCCTCGCGGTGGTATCAGCGTCATTGGCCGTCGTTGCGTTCGCCGCAAATGCCTGCCTATTCTTTCAATACATGCATTCTGGCTGCGCCGAACCAGCGCCCCCAAGCTGTACGGTCCGGATTGACAACCACGGTAAGCATGCATACATCAGCGAGCCGCAATCTCAGGTCCTGCGCAGACTAATGACTGGTTTTATTGCATTTGCGGTACTTGCTGTCGGGTTGACCGTTTTTGAACGCCGCGCCCAGGGAAAGAGCCTTTGGCGTGATCGAATTGAGTAGTTCGGGCGCGGTGATGGCAAGCGGCCCACTCCGGACAGTCGCGAGCGGCGACTTCAGGGCATCGGAAAATCGGAGCGCGACATTGTCGGCCGGACAGCTTCCGGCCGCCAGTTAACGCCTTAGGAGGAGATCAATGACCCAAGGAGAGCTTAAAGGCGACTGGAGCTTGATCGCCGCTTGTTCTGTCCGATCGGAGATTCCCTTCATCAATGATGAGGAACCTGACCCCTCTGGCGTATTCAACTGGCTCAACGGCTTCGATGACGAGCTTGTCGCCAATGCGAAGCCGACTTCAGGTTTGACCATGACGATTAAGCCCGACGGACAATTCGTAGAGCGACTGAGTGGAACTCCGGCCGTGTATTGGTTCGATGAGGAAGGGGTGCTTCAAGAAGAAGTTACCCCCTTTAGTGGCATGGTCGTGGATACCGAACAGGCTTCATACCTTTGTCCCGCCAGCATCCCAAAGTGGGCGACCCCTGTCAGCGGGCGTTACGGGACTGCTGTCCTTCGATATGATGATGGTGATACGAAGATTTCGGATGCCGTCCGCAGGATCGGACATCAACTCGTAAGGACAGTAAATGTGGTTACTGACGAGCTTTATCTAGACCGCGTCGTGATCCTTTACCAACGGGTGGAATAGAAGAACTTTGAACGAATCCTGACGGCCCATTGCGGTCCTTCGCCAACGGCGGCTTTGCGGTAGCCTAGTGGCAATATGCAACAAGACTTTGAGCTAATTCACCCGGTTGGAATTCGAATTGCACGCGGTCTGACCCATGCGGCTCTTCTTGCTTCGGCTTCCGGGCACGATCTTCCGCACGATGATATGGGTACCGGCTGGGTGTGGGTCCGTTTGCCGGCGTTTCAGGATGGCGACGTGCTCGTCGCAGCCTCCCTGGGTTTTCATCGGGGGACGCTAGAGCAGATCAGCCTTTCTGATGCGAGTTCGAAATTCGGGTCAAGCTGGAACGATTGGTCTGAAGAGCAGGAGCAATTGCGGGCCGCCAGTATTGGGGGCTGGTTGAAGAATCGCGGATACCCACCAGGACAATATTCGTGGGGATCGGTTTGGGCAGGATACGATCAGAAAGGAGCCTTCGGCTCTGCGGGGGTGAGGTATGCTCCCTGGCGGCCCATTTCTGCCGGTCGCGGATGACCGCTTCAGGGCGCTCCGTCTCACCCCGCAGAGGGGATTTACAATGACAGCGGAAGTGCACATCACCTCGTATTTCTCACTCCCCACGGATTTGGCTGCTGCAATGCGGCAGTGGCCGGAGTTCATAAATGGAGAGGGTTATGAGGTGACACTTCAGGATCGGGAATCAGGCGAACGCGTCGAATGTGCCCTTATCCAAGAGGAAGGCCCATTTGTTCGTGTCCTGGGTTCCTTGGGGGGTACTTTATTTGTACGTGTTCTGGGCAAGGTAACGTATGAACTGGCGGCACACAGCGACAACCTTATGATTGATCGGGTGCGCTAAGACGTGTCACGGCCCGGAGCAGACGGTCGCCGATGACCGCTATTGGGCAAGACAACGGTGTACAGATAGCGACCTCTGCCGATTGATCACGGTTGACCGCCGTTCGGTACTATGGATTCAATGAAAACCTACCCGATAAAGCGAGCTGACGGCTCCTTGCACGGCTTTGAGATCGGCAACGTCCTGATTTCGATGGGAACGATAAAGCGCATACTAAAAAATCTAGGCGCCACGTCGTTGAAGCGGCAATTCTGGAACGAGGACCGCTTACTCTTCCGGTACGATGGTGAAGAGTGGGTTGTACACGAGCCCTATGGGGACAACAGCCGCTATTGGATTGGCCCCAAGTACGCGAACAATCATGTGGTTGACGTTGCGCCGATTCACGACGCGTTTGTCGCCTATCAATATCCCGTGATCAGACTGTGGTCCACCATTCGCCAAGCCATCTCGCAATAGGGGCGAGATCACTGTCTCATGCTTGGCGTTAGAATTGGCGGCAGCCGGCCCGTTGCGGCCCTTCACCGACGGCCGCTTTGCGGTAGGCTACCCGCAGGGCTGCGTGGTCCGCCGTGCACCGCGAACTACACGCGCCGGGAGGACATTTAGGCACTGGCGCAGTTCACGTGGCATTGCGCATCAGCGGCAGGAATCGACGGAGGCCACATGGAATGCGCGTGCGGTTGTGGAATAGTGCCTGCCAACGGCAATTTCCTTCCGGGTCACGACCAGCGATTGAGGACTGATCTTGAGCGCCGAGTCGGGGGACTGATATCCCTCCGTATGTTGGTGGAGGCGGCGGAGCACTTCGTCGAAGGGAATGTCGGGAGTTCCCAGTTCAACGGTATGGTCAAAGAACTCTTTCGAAATCGGGAATCCCTGAAATGAAGCTCAGGTCCGTGCTGCCCCACCTCGTGTCGGGGCGCAATTGAGTGGGCTCGTAAGGCGCCCTTCCGGCCCACTGCGGACGGTCGCGGACGACCGGTATCGGGAAGTAGACTGGGGCTGAAACGAAGCCGAGTACTAAGTAGCCATGCCGACTGCACTGCGCAATGCTGAGGAACTGCACCCTGGCGATTTTTACGAGGATTGTGCCTATCACCCGTGTCTTTGCACGGGAACGTGCATGGGAATGGTTGAGGGTATATCGCTCGTCGATGGATCATTCCCCCGCCAGTGCGGCGTGCCGCAGTGCGGTGTTCGTAAGCTCACGCTTGAGGAGGCTATCCAGTGGCGCTTTAACGGACCGCCTGATGTACCGCCGGAGATTGAAATGACGGAGGTTCAGAAGTACTGGCTCAACAAGAAGCGATAGCGGGCTGCGGCCGGCCCTGAGCAGCCCGTAGGTTGGGGTGAGCTTGCGAACCCCAACGCTTGCCTGGCCGGAGTGGATGTTGGGCTTCGCAAGCTCAGCCCAACCTACGTAACTTCAGTACGATCAGCGGCACGTTGATGACCGATTCGGAATGCTAACCGATCGGCCCTTCGACGCGGAAGGATTCCCATGTTCACAGATTACAGCCGGGGAGTTTCAGCGTGCGTGGAACGCCTATGTACCAGCCAACCGGCAGGTGGGCGCCTGACGGCCCACACCTGCCGCTCGCCAGCGGCAGCTTTCCGGTAGGCTGTCACGTATGAAATTCAGCGCACTGAAGTCTCTCGGGCACAACATTGCGGACTCCTTCGCGAGTGGGATCGGGCTGATGATTGGGATTTACAACATTGATGTATTCGGCGAAGCATCTGCCGGCGCAAGTGGTTACATTGAAGTGGACTTTGTACGCGGCACAACAACAGGAAGCACGTCGTCTCCCAACCTTCGTGGAGCGGTTGCCCTCTACAGAAGCGAGGCGCTTCCCGCCTTGTGTACCAAGCACGGTGTTGATTTGAACGAGGTAAAGACCATAAAGGCGCGGTTTGAGATGGACGCAGCCGCCGGTCGGCATTACACGGTTATGGTGGAGAATACGCACGGCAAGCACTCCGTAGACCAGTACGTGGGGGTGCCCGGGCGCCGCTTGCGTCGCCGCCAGGGCGAGCGGATACCTTTGCCCAAGATGGAAGCATGAAGGCTTCGGCGCCTTGCGGCCCCGAGCGGACGGCCGTGAAAGACAGGTTTGGGGTAGGCTAGCCGCTGGAGGCCACCTGTGATCAATCTGTCTGCTGCTCTGCTGGAACTCATTCAGGTGAAACTGGTCAGTGGATTCGAGTTAGCGGCAATGCTGAGCATCACTATTTAGTTTTTGTCGTTGGGGAACGGGTGTTAGGGTGCCTTCGCAGCGTTAGCAAGTTGGACGTCTCAGGGGGGCGATGGCGAGAGTTGTGGCCCACATGAAGAAGTACACAACGAAGTCGCTCCATCCAGACTCGCCGGGCCTGAACCATGAGGCTTATAAACGCGGCTATGCCCTCTTCCAAGGCCGTGACTTCCGAAAGGCGAAGTTGGCCTTTGAAGAGGCGCTGAGCTACTGGCCAAAGGATTCTCAAGCATGGACGGCGCTGGGCAACTGCGAAGACGAGTTAGGCAGGCCGAAGAGCGCGGAGCGCAGTTTCCGGCGCGCCTTGATGTATTGCAACGATAAAAACCGGAATGCCATCCGATTCAATCTTGCGAATAGCCTGCTTGATCAAGAGCGCTACGACGAGGCGATCGCGATCTACGAGCAAATCCCCGCTGAGAGCGACTCTTATGGGGCAGCGCAGAGAAACCTGTTGATTGCCAGGCAGCCACGACGTTAGGTGCTCATTCGCATCAGCGGATCGGTGCCAGGCGAAGGTGACCGTCTATCCGGCCGCTTTCCGGCGGCGAATTTGATCGGTCGAACTTCCGCTTCTGGCACGAAGCGGCCGGTCGGGCGGTCACGCCACGACCGGTTTGGGCCATCATTGCAGAGATGAGCGACGTAAGCTCCCCTCGTAAGCTGGTTCGCTCGCTTTTTTCGACGGCACTCTGGTGCGGCTCGGGCCGCTGACGCCCGCCGCGACCGGTCGCTGCCATCAGCCGCCCGGATGGCCGCCCGGCTGCCGCGCCAACGCGCCTCTTCCTACCCGTGCGGGTAGGTCGCGGCGCATCGGAAGTGCCCTCAAATCAGGATATTGCCGTTCGTCAGGCCGGCGCATCGCTGCGCTCTGAAAAGGCGTACACACGGGTGGAACAACAACAAGAAACAGCCCCTGTTGGTTTGCCTGGAGGAGATGCTGATGCGCATACGTCAATTCGATTTCAATTACGGCCGTCGCGCGCTGCTGCAGAAGGCGGCGCTGGGCGCTGGCGCTGGAGTGCTGGCGCCGCTGTGGCCGCTGATCGCCAGCGGCGACATGAGCAAGGCCT
>CAYVKA010000064.1:0-26136 GCA_964451925.1 uncultured Nevskia sp.
GGAGGGACGGGGCCATTTTTGCGCATCGCTACGCCGGCCAGGACTTGCATGGAATGACCATGCCGCGTCCTGTCCAGCTAGGCGCTGCGCAAAAATGACCTCCGTCGCAGCGACCCAATGATTGTCAACAGACCCTAGTCCTTCTTCAGCGGCTTTTTCCAGCCCGGGAAGGACTTCTGCTCGCGCGCCCTGCACACCGTCAGCGCGTCTTCCGGCGCATCCTTGGCAATGGTGCTGCCGGCGGCGATGTAGGCGCCGCGGCCGACGATCAGCGGCGCCACCAGCTGGCTGTCGGTGCCGATGAAGGCGTCGTCGCCGATGATGGTGGCGTGCTTGTTGGCTCCGTCGTAGTTGCAGGTGATGACGCCGGCGCCGATATTGACCCGGGCGCCGACCGTGGCGTCGCCGATGTAGGCCAGGTGGTTGGCCTTGGTCGCCTCGCCCAGCGTGCTCTTCTTGATCTCGACGAAGTTGCCGATGTGCACCTGGTCGGCCAGCTGCGCGCCGGGGCGCAGCCGCGCGAACGGGCCGATGCGGCAGTCGCGGCCGGCCTCGGCCGAATCCAGCACCGAATGCGCGTCGACGCGGGTGCCGGCCTGCAGCTTGACGTCGCGCAACACGCAGTAAGGGCCGATGCTGACGTCGTCTCCCAGCTCGACGGTCCCTTCCAGCACGCAGCCGACGTCGATGAACACGTCGCGGCCGAAGCTCAGGCTGCCGCGCAGGTCGAAGCGCGCCGGGTCGCCCAGCTGCAAGCCGTCGCGCTGCAGCCGCTCCACCTGGGCGCGCTGGAAGCGGCGCTCGGCCTGCGCCAGCTGCGCGCGGTCGTTGATGCCCTCCACCTCCTCGAAGCTGGCGGCGGACACGCCTTGCACCTCGACGCCGTCCTTCACCGCCAGCGCCACCGCGTCGGTCAGGTAGAACTCGCCTTTGGCATTGTCGTTCTTCACGTGCGACAGCCAGCGTTTCAGCCGCCGCGCCTGTGCCGCGATCAGGCCGGTATTGATCTCGCTGATGGCACGCTGCTGCGGCGTCGCATCCTTTTCCTCGACGATCCCGACGATGCGGCCTTTGGCATCGCGCAGCATGCGCCCGTACCCGGCGGGGTCGGGCACCGTGGCGGTCAGCACCGCCATGCCGTCCTTGGCCGCCGCCGCCAGCCGGCGGATGGTGTCGGCGCGGACCAGCGGCACGTCGCCATACAGCACCAGCACCAGCGCGTTGTCCGGCACCAGCGGCAGGGCCTGCTGCACGGCGTGGGCGGTGCCGAGTTGCTGCTCCTGCAGGACCATGTCGACGCTGTCGCCGCCGGCCTGCCGCAGCCAGTCCTGCACCCGGCCCGCACCGTGCCCCAGCACCACGTGACAGGCACTCACCTCAGCCGCGCGGGCCGCGGCCAGCACATGTCCCAGCATCGGCGTGCCGCCGACGGGATGCAGCACCTTGGGCAGGGCCGATTTCATGCGCGTACCCTGGCCTGCGGCGAGTATGACGGCGTGGATCTTCATACCGGGGGTCCTTCAGATTGACCGCGACATGATAGTGGGCCACGCTCCAAACCGCCTGTTCCGCGGCCAGGCCGCTTGCCTGCGCGGCGCGCGGCTGCAAGGATTGGGGCCTGCCCGCAGCGGGAGACGGGGTTGGAGACCTTCAGCCAGATGGCGCAGGACTGGGCCGGCTTCTTCAGCGCCCTGGCGCAGGTCAGCGGCGGCCTGGTCGGCCTGGTGTTCGTCGCGCTCACTTTCAATGTGCGCGCGCTCGGCGTCGGCGGCGACCCCTTGCTCGGCGCCCTGGCGCGCCAGACTTTCGGCGACTTCGTGATCCTGCTGCTGGTTTCGCTGCTCATGCTGGTACCGCATACCAGTGGCGCCAACGTCGGCGTGATCCTGCTCGGCTTCGGCGCCATCGACGCCATCCGCCTGGGGCGCACCCTGATCCGTTTGCGCCGGCATCTGCGCGGCCCGTCAGCAACCTGGGAGGTCCTGCAGCGCTTCCTGCTGTCGGGCATGGCGCACCTGATGCTGGCGGTGGCCGGTATCGGGCTGATACGCGGCAGCAGCAATTCCGACCTTATTGGCAGCCTGCTGTTCAGCGGCGTGATCCTGATGCTGCTGTCCGGCTGCCGCAGCGCCTGGCTGCTGGCGATCCAGGAAGTGCGCCAATAAAAACGCCGCCCGAAGGCGGCGTTGAAGCAATCATTGCCGCTCGAAAGAGCGGCGCTGTGCGGGCTTAGTGCCCTTTCTTGATTTTGTCCAGGAACTGCACCAGCGCGGCGGCCTGCGCCAGCTCGGCCTGCGCCCGCGCCAGGTCGATGTCGCTCTTGGCGTTGCTCATGGCCTCTTCGGCGCGCTGCCTGGCCTGGAGCGCGGCGGCCTCGTCCACGTCCTTGGCGCGCAGCGCGGTATCGGCCAGCACCGTCACCAGGTGCGGCTGCACCTCGAGGATGCCGCCGCCGACGAAGAACGCCAGTTCCTCGCCGCTTTCCTGCTTGACCCGCACCGCGCCGGCCTTGAGCCGGGTCAGCAGCGGCGCATGACGCGGCGCGATGCCGACTTCACCCATTTCCGCCGGGGCGAATACCATGCTGGCTTCGCCCTGGTGGATCTGGCCTTCGGCGCTGACGATATCGACGTGGATGCTGCTCATGTTTGCTTCCGGGTATCGGGTATCGGGAATCGGGAGTGGGAAAGTTAAGAGGAGATCGTGTACCTATGCTTCTACGATTCCCTATTCTCCATTCCCAATTCCCGGCCTCATCAAACCTTCTTGGCCTTCTCGACCGCTTCGTCGATGCCGCCGACCATGTAGAACGCCTGCTCCGGCAGCGCGTCATGCTTGCCGTCGACGATCTCGCGGAAGCCGCGGATGGTCTCCTTCAGCGAGACGTACTTGCCCGGCGAGCCGGTGAACACTTCGGCGACGTGGAACGGCTGCGACAGGAAGCGCTGGATCTTGCGCGCGCGGGCCACGACGCGCTTGTCGTCTTCCGACAGCTCGTCCATGCCCAGGATGGCGATGATGTCCTTCAACTCCTTGTAGCGCTGCAGCACGCCCTGCACGTCGCGGGCGGTGTTGTAGTGCTCGCTGCCCAGCACGTTCGGGTCCAGCTGGCGGCTGGTCGAGTCGAGCGGGTCCACGGCCGGATAGATACCCAGGGCCGCGATGTCGCGCGACAGCACCACGGTCGCATCCAGATGGGCGAAGGTGGTGGCCGGGCTCGGGTCGGTCAGGTCGTCCGCCGGCACGTACACGGCCTGGATCGAGGTGATCGAGCCCTTCTTGGTGGAGGTGATGCGCTCCTGCAGCACGCCCATTTCCTCGGCCAGGGTCGGCTGGTAACCCACCGCCGACGGCATACGGCCGAGCAGCGCGGACACTTCGGTGCCGGCCAGGGTGTAGCGGTAGATGTTGTCGACGAAGAACAGCACGTCGCGGCCTTCGTCGCGGAAGTACTCGGCCATGGTCAGGCCGGTCAGCGCCACGCGCAGGCGGTTGCCGGGCGGCTCGTTCATCTGGCCGTAGACCATCGCCACTTTCGATTCCGGCAGGTTGTCGCGCACGATGACCTTGGCGTCGGACATTTCGTGGTAGAAGTCGTTGCCCTCGCGGGTACGCTCGCCCACGCCGGCGAACACCGACAGGCCCGAGTGCTCGGTGGCGATGTTGTTGATCAGCTCCAGCATGTTCACGGTCTTGCCCACGCCGGCGCCGCCGAACAGGCCGACTTTGCCGCCCTTGGCGAACGGGCACAGCAGGTCGATCACCTTGATGCCGGTTTCGAGCAGGTCGGTCGAGCCGGACTGGTCCTCGTAGCTCGGCGCTTCGCGGTGGATGGCCCAGTGCTGCTCGGACTTGACCTCACCGGCCTCGTCGATCGGCTCGCCCAGCACGTTCATGATGCGGCCCAGGGTGGCCTTGCCCACCGGCACCGAGATCGGCGCGCCGGTGTTGTGCGCCACCAGGCCGCGCTTGAGGCCGTCGGAGGAACCGAGCGCGATGGTGCGCACGACGCCGTCGCCCAGCTGCTGCTGCACTTCCAGCGTCAGCGCAGTGCCGTCGATCTTCAGCGCGTCGTAAATCTTGGGGATCGCGTCCCGCGGAAATTCGACGTCAATAACCGCGCCGATGATCTGAACAATCTTGCCGGTGCTCATCGCTTATCCTCTTACCGAATTCTGTTGCGTATGTATCGTTAAACCGCCGCTGCGCCGCCGACAATTTCCGCCAGTTCCTTGGTGATGCTGGCCTGGCGGGCCTTGTTGTAGGCAAGCTGCAGACTGTTGATGATCTTGCCGGCGTTGTCGGTGGCGGCTTTCATCGCCACCATGCGCGCGGACTGCTCGGAGGCGGCATTTTCCACCACCGCCTGGTAAATCTGCGATTCGAGATAGCGGTTCAGCACCGTGTCCAGCAGCTCGCGCGCATCCGGCTCGTAGATGTAGTCCCAGGGGAACGCACTGCCCGTCTTGCCGTTCTCCTCGCCCGCCGTCACCGCCAGCGGCAGCAGCTGACGCACGGTCGGCTTCTGCGTCATGGTGTTGACGAACTGGTTCGACACCAGGAACACGCGATCCACCTCGCCGGAGCGGTAGGCCTCGGTCACCACCTTGATGGTGCCGAGCAGCTGCTCCAGGTGCGGCTTGTCGCCCAGGTGCGAAGTCTGCGCCACCACCTTGCCGCCGACGCGCTTGAAGAACGCCACCGCCTTGTTGCCGAACAGCGCGTACTCGGCCTCGACGCCCTTGTCCTTCCACTCGCGGATGGAACGCACCGCGGCGCGGAACAGGTTGGTGTTGAGGCCGCCGCACAGGCCGCGGTCGCTCGACACCACGATGAAGGCGATGCGCTTGACCGCGCGGTCGACCAGGAACGGATGCTTGTATTCCGGGTTGGCCTGCGCCAGGTGGCCGACCGTGCGCAGGATCTTCTCGGCATAGGGGCGCGCGTTGACCATGCGCTCCTGTGCCTTGCGCATCTTCGACATCGCCACTTTTTCCATCGCACGGGTGATCTTCTGCGTGTTCTTCACGCTCTTGATCTTGGTGCGGATTTCCTTTGCGCCGGCCATTTAGAAGCTCCGGGAATCGGGAATCGGGAATCGGGAATGGCAAAAGCCAACATTTCCCGAGTGCCCGCTTCTACGATTCCCCATTCTCGATTCCCGATTCACGCGTGATCGTCAGATCGCGCTTTGCTTGACGTAGGCGTCCATCGCGGCCTTCAGCTCGCCCTCGATGGCACCGTCCCAATCGCCGGTGTTGACCTTGTCCAGCGTCGCCTTGTGGCTGCTGGCCAGGAACTGATGCAGGCCGGATTCCCAGGCCAGCACCTTGTCCACCGGAACCTTGTCGATGTAGCCCTTTTCCACCGCGTACAGCGTGGCGGCCATCTGGCCGACGGACAGCGGCGCATACTGCTTCTGCTTCATCAGCTCGGTGACGCGCTGGCCGCGCTCGAGCTGCTTGCGGGTGGCTTCGTCCAGGTCCGAGGCGAACTGCGCGAAAGCCGCCAGCTCGCGGTACTGCGCCAGCGCCAGACGCACGCCGCCGCCGAGCTTCTTCACCACCTTGGTCTGGGCCGCGCCACCGACGCGCGACACCGAGATACCGGCGTTCATGGCAGGGCGGATACCGGCGTTGAACAGGTCGGTTTCGAGGAAGATCTGGCCGTCGGTGATGGAGATCACGTTGGTCGGCACGAAGGCCGACACGTCACCGGCCTGGGTCTCGATGATCGGCAGCGCGGTGAGCGAGCCGGTCTTGCCCTTGACGGCGCCGTTGGTGAACTTCTCCACGTATTCCTCGTTGACGCGCGCGGCGCGCTCCAGCAGGCGGGAGTGGAGATAGAACACGTCGCCGGGGAACGCTTCGCGGCCCGGCGGGCGGCGCAGCAGCAGCGACACCTGGCGGTAGGCCACGGCCTGCTTGGACAGGTCGTCGTAGATGATCAGCGCATCTTCGCCCTTGTCGCGGAAGTACTCGCCCATGGTGCAGCCGGAGTACGGCGCGATGAACTGCAGCGCGGCGGCTTCCGAAGCGGAGGCGGCGACGATGATGGTGTGAGCCATGGCGCCGTGCTCTTCCAGCTTGCGCACCACGTTGGCGATGGAGCTGGCCTTCTGGCCGATCGCGACGTAGATGCACTTGATGCCGGTGGTCTTCTGATTGATGATCGCGTCAACCGCGAGCGCGGTCTTGCCGGTCTGGCGGTCGCCGATGATCAGCTCGCGCTGGCCGCGGCCGATCGGCACCATCGAGTCCACCGACTTGTAACCGGTCTGCACCGGCTGGCTCACGGACTGGCGGGTGATGACGCCCGGCGCGACCTTTTCGATCGGGCTGGTGCCGGTCGACTTGACCGGGCCCTTGCCGTCGATCGGACGGCCCAGCGCATCGACCACACGGCCGAGCAGGCCTTCGCCCACCGGCACTTCCAGGATGCGGCCGGTGGTCTTCACCGTGTCGCCTTCCTTCAGGTGCTTGTAGTCGCCCAGCACCACGGCGCCGACCGAGTCGCGCTCCAGGTTCAGCGCCAGGCCATAGGTGACTTCGCCGCCGGCATTGGCCGGGAACTCGAGCATTTCGCCCTGCAGCGCGTCGGACAGGCCGTGGATGCGGACGATGCCGTCCTGCAGCGAGACGATGATGCCGGTGTTGCGCGCCTCGGCGCCGGCCTCGAAGTTCTGGATGCGGGCCTTGATCAGCTCGCTGATCTCGGAAGGATTCAGTTGCATGGGTATTTACCTGTTATTGCTGCTGAGCGGAGCGCCGCGCGCCCCGTACTTCAAGGTTGTCCGGCTTCTGCACTTTTCTTCTAGCTCGCAATCACGGCCTGGCGCAGCTGCGCCAGTTCGCCCGACACGGAACCGTCGATCACCAGGTCACCGGCGCGGATCACCGCACCCGCCACCAGCGCCGGATCGGTCTTCCAGGACACTTCCAGCTCGCGCGCCAGCCGCTTGCGCAGCGCACCCAGCAGGGCCTGGGCCTCCGCATCGGCCACCGCGGCCGCCGTGGTGATCTCCACCTCGACGCGCTTCTCGGCCTCGGCCCGCAGCGCCTCGAAGCCGTCGGCGATGGCGGGCAGCGCCGCCAGGCGGTTGTTCTCCGCCAGCAGCTTGACGAAGTTGCGCGCCTGCGCGTCGAGCCTGTCGCCGAGCGCCGCGGTCAGCACCGCCGCCACGTCGCTGCGTGACAGGCGCGGGCTGGCCAGCAGCGCGGCGACCTTGGCGTCGGCGACGGCGCCGGCCAGCGTCTGCAGCGTCTGCGACCACTGCCCGAGCGAACGGGCCTCATGGGCCAGCTCGAAAGCGGCCTTGGCGTAGGGACGTGCCAGCGTATGCAGCTCGGCCATGGGCTTAGACCTGCGCCGCCAGTTCGTTCAGCACGTCGGCGTGGGCCTTGGCGTCGATCTCGCGCTTGAGGATCCTGGTGGCGCCGGCAACCGCCAGGTCGCCCACCTGCTTGCGCAGGGCATCCTTCGCCTGCGTCACCTCGCGCTCCACCTCGGAGCGGCCGGAGGCGACGATGCGCGCCTTCTCCGACTCGGCGTCGACCTTGGCCTGCTCGACGATCTGGCTGGCCTGCTTGTTGGCCGCGCCGACGATCTCCTGCGCCTGGGCGCGGGCGGCCTTGAGGGCCTCCTCGCTCTTGGCGGAAGCGTCCTGCAGGGCCTTGCTGCCGCGCTCGGCGGCGGCCAGGCCGTCGGCGATGCGCGCTTCACGGGCCTTCATGTTCTTGACGATCGGCGGCAGCGCCGCCTTCATCATCACCCACACGAAGATCGCGAAAGCGACCATCTGCAAGAGCAACGTTGCGTTGATATCCATCGAATTACCCCGCGTTACGGGTGGTGCGGGTCAGTTCTTAGTGCGCGGCGGCAGCCAGCTGGCCAACGAACGGGTTGGCGAACACGAAGAACATGCCGATACCGATACCGACGAACGTCACGGCGTCGAGCAGACCGGCGACCAGGAACATGCGGCCCAGCAGCATGCCGCCCAGTTCCGGCTGACGCGCGGTGCCCTCGATCAGCTTGCCGCCGAGCAGGCCGAAGCCGATAGCGGTGCCAGCGCCGCCCAGACCGAGGATGAGGCCGACGGCCAGCGCGGTGTGACTCAGAATCTCTTGCATGAAACGTCTCCTAGAGGATGCTTGTGCTTGCTGCGGTGAAAGAGGTCAAGGAACTCAGTGATCTTCGCTATGGCTGGTGGCGGCCGTGGACAGGTACACCACGGTCAGCACGGCGAACACGAAGGCCTGCAACGGAATGACCAGGACGTGGAAGAACGTCCAGGCGAGATTGGAAAGGAAGCCGACCACCAGCGACAGGAATGCGCCGCCGATGCCGGTGCGCAGCTGCGCCAGCAGCAGGGCGATCAGCACGAAGATCAGTTCGCCGGCGAACAGGTTGCCGAACAGTCGCAGCGCCAGCGACACCGGGCGGGCGATTTCCTCGACGATGCGCAGCACCAGGTTGACCGGCGCCAGCCACGGACCGAACGGGTGGGTCAGCACTTCCTTGAGGAAGCCGAGCGGGCCCTTGAACACGATGTTGTAGACGATGATCAGCACGAACACCGCCAGCGCCAGACCGAAGGTGATGTTGACGTCGGTGGTCGGCACGATGCGCAGATGCGCCACGCCCAGCGCTTTTGCCAGCTGCGGGAACAGGTCCACCGGCACGATGTCCATCAGGTTCATGAACAGCACCCAGACGAAGATCGTCAGCGCCAGCGGAACCACCAGCGCATTGGCGTGCGGGAAAACTTCCTTGACCTGCTTTTCGGTCTGCTCCAGCACCGCTTCGATGAAGTTCAGCAGGCCGCTGGACTGGCCGGACTTGGCGGCGCCGGCGGCCTTGAGGAACAGGAACATCACCAGCGAGCCCAGCAGCAGCGAGAAGATGGTGCTGTCGAGATTGAGCACCCAGAACGCCTTTGAACGCACGGCGTAATCCGCGGCGTTCGGATCCAGGATCGTCATGCTCTGCAGGTCCAGCTTGAGGTTGGTCAAGTGGTGCAGAACGTAGGCGCCTGAACCTTCGTGCTCTTCTGCTGCCGCCATATTCGGAACTCGTGTCTAGGAACTCGTTTTGAAGTCGAACCCCATGCGCGCCAAAACCAGCCAATAGGCCAGCAGGCATGCCACATAGGTCACCAACAGGGCCAGAAACTGCTGTGCAAACAACTTCGCGCCCAGCCCGAACAGCAGCGCGGTCAATGCGAACTTGCCGATCTCCCCCTGGTAAAACGCACCCACCACGGTCCTCGCGTCCGACGCCTCGCGCCGAAATACGCGAAACGCAAACCATGCGGTCGGAATGATGGCTACAAGCCCGCCAAAGAGTGCAGCAACTGCTTGTGGCCTGCCCCACAACCCGCCAGTCAACAAGACGGAGAGCGCCAGAATCCCCAGTTGCACCAAGCATACCGCTCGTGCGATTGCTGCACCGCGCAATTGGGTCCGCATCTTCATCCGTCCGTGGTGACGATTTGATTACCTCGCAGTCGGCGAAGTCACCAGCGGGACTGCGATTTTAACGGGTCGGAACAAGGGTGGTCAAACTTTGTACCGAATCCGCGACTGTCGCAGCCGCCGTGTCAATTACGCGACAAGCCAACGCGCACGGGCATTTTTCAATGCTTCATGAATTTGCTCACCGCCACGGTCAGCCAGGGCCGCGGCGCCAGCCGCGTGAATACCGAACTGACCTTGCCCAGCCCGCCGGGTATCACCAGGCGCGAGCGCCGGCGCAGGCCGCGCAGGGTTTCCTGCACCACGCGCTGCGCGCTCATCATGCTGCTGCTCGGTACCGTCTGGCGCAGGCTGCTGTTGCCGGTGGCTTCGAAGAACGCGGTGTCCACCGGACCCGGACAGACCGCCATGACGTGCACGCCGCGGCCGCGGCACTCGCCCCACAGCGCGTCGCTGAACGACCAGACGAAAGCCTTGCTGGCGCCATACACCGCCATGTAGGGCAAGGGCTGGAACGCCGCCATCGAGGCGACATTGATGATGCCGCCGCGCCCGGCCTGCAGCATCGCCGGCAGGAAGGTGCGTGCCAGATCCACCACCGCGCCGACGTTGAGCAGGATCTCCTGTTGCTCGCGCAGCGGCTCCAGCGTCTCGAACGAACCGGTACTGCCGAAGCCGGCATTGTTCACCAGCAGGTCCACCTGCAGGCCGAGCCGCTCGACCGCCTGGCTCAAGGCCGCGCCCGGCGAAGCCGTGGCCAGATCCATCGCCACCACCTCGACGCGCTGGCCGTGCTGTTGCGACAGGCGCTGCGCCAGCGCCCGCAGCTTGTCGGCCGAGCGCGCCACCAGTACCAGCGCGCAGCCTTGCGCCGCCAGCGCCTCGGCGAAGGCGGCGCCGATGCCGCTGGAAGCGCCGGTGATCAGCGCGGTTTTATAAGGAAAGCCCATGGCCTTGGCCTCGCAGCGACGTGGATTGGGAAACAGGCCGGCGGCTGCACGCGCCGCACCGCTCAACCGAACAGCTTCAGCAACCGCTCCAGTTCGCTCTTGTCGCCGAAGCCGATGGTCAGCTGACCGCGGCCGGTACGGCTCTGCTTCAGATGCACGGGCAGGCCGACACGCTCGCTCAGCTGCAGTTCCAGCGGGCTGCGCGCACCTTTGGCCGCGGCGGCGCGCGCCGGCGTCTTGTCTGCCGCCTTGTGCGCCACCAGCTGCTCGGTCTGGCGTACCGACAGCTGCTGCTCCACCACCTGCCGCGCCAGCGCCACCTGGCGCTGGCCATCGACGGCCAGCAGCACCTTGGCGTGGCCCAGCGACAGCTTGTCGTCACGCACCAGGGCCTGCACCTCGGCCTCCAGGTCGAGCAGGCGCAGCAGGTTGCTCACCGCGGCGCGGGAACGGCCCACCGCCTCGGCGGTCAGCTCGTGGGTTAGGCCGCACTCGTCGATCAGGCGGCGCAGCGCCTCGGCCTCTTCCAGCGGATTCAGGTCCGAGCGCTGGATGTTCTCCACCAGCGCCACCGCCATCGCCGTGCGGTCCGGAATCTGCCGCACCACCGTCGGCACGGTCTTCAGGCCCGCCATCTTCGCTGCGCGCCAGCGCCGCTCGCCGGCGACGATCTCGAAACGGCCGTTGCCGGCGGGGCGCGCCACGATCGGCTGCACCACGCCTTGCGAGCGGATCGAGTCGGCCAGCGACTGCAGCGCCTCGGGATCGAACTTGCGGCGCGGCTGGTGCCGGCCCGGCGCCAGCAGTTCCAGTTCGAGCTCGCGCAACTCCTCGCCGACTTCCGCCTGCACCGGCGGCGCCACGCTGCCCAGCAGGGCATCCAGCCCGCGTCCCAAACCCCTCTTCTTCGCGCTCACTGCTTCCCCCGTGTGCTGTTCTGGCTCATCGTCAGGCCTGGCCCGACTGCGCCGCCATGGCGGCATTGCGGAACTGCAGCGGCCGCGCGATATTCGGTATCGACTCCAGGCCGCCGCCGGTGCCATGGATCACCAGCGTGCCGTAGCCCAGCAGGCGCCCGGCAATACTCTGCTGCACCGACAGGCTCTCGATCTTCCGGTGCAGCATCTCGGTGGTGCTGCGCCGCACCAGGCCGTGCTTGGCGACGATGCGCAACGAAGTCACCACCAGCTCGGTCGACCAGGCCGTGAGCAGCGCCGGCATCGCCGCCAGCAGGCCGACCGCCACCGCCACCGCGCCCCAGATCCACAGGTTGGGCAGGTTGGGCGTGAACGGCGACAGCAGCAGGAACAGCAGGCCGAAGGCGATCAGCACCATCGGCTTGAGATAGATGACCCAGTGCAGCCGGCCGGTGCAGCTGATGGTTTCGCCGGGCAGCAGGTTCTTTTCGACGTAAGACATGCGGCTAGTCTAGCCGCACCCAGGCAGGCGCCCCAAACCAGCCGCCCGCTCAGCTCAGCGGCAACTGCCCGCCATCATGCCGCCGCAGCACCTCGCCGGCCAGCGCCAGGTAGGCCTTGGCGCCGCTCGAAGCCGGGTCGTAACCGATCACCGGCAGGCCGTGGCTGGGGGCCTCGGCCAGGCGCACGTTGCGCGGCACCATGGTGCGGTAGACCTTGTCGCCGAAATGCTCCAGCAACTGTGCCGAGACGTCGTTGGCCAGGTTGTTGCGCGGATCGTACATGGTGCGCAGCAGGCCCTCGATCTCCAGCCTGGGGTTGATCACCCGCCGGATCTTGTTGATGGTGTCGACCAGGGCGGTCAGGCCTTCCAGCGCGTAGTACTCGCACTGCATCGGGATCAGCACGCCGTCGGCGGCGACGAAGGCGTTGACCGTGAGCTTGGACAGCGCCGGCGGGCAGTCGAGAAACATATAGTCGTAGTCGCCGGCGATCTGTTCCAGCGCCAGCTTCAGCGCGAAATCGCCGGCGGCAACCTCGCGCAGCTTGATCTCGGCCTCGGTCATGTCGCTGTTGGCCGGCATGACGGAGAAGCCCAGGGCGGGCAGGAACTGCACCACCTCCGCCGGCTTGGCCTGCTCCAGCAACACGTCGCGCACGGTCTTGCCGAGCTTGTACTTGTCCACCCCCACGCCCATGGTGGCGTTGCCCTGCGCGTCCAGGTCGATCAGCAGCACGCGGCGCTTGGTCGCTGCCAGCGAGGCGGCCAGGTTGATGGCGGTGGTGGTCTTGCCCACCCCGCCCTTCTGGTTGGCGACGGCGATGATGCGGCTCATGGCGTCGCGGGCGCGCAGAAACGGCACATGGCGCGCCGGTGCCGGCGCCGTCCATCCCGTGCGGAAATCGGAACCGGCCGCCTCATGTGCGCGCCGCAATGACCAGATGGCGCGCTTCGGCGAGCCCCGGTACGTGTAAGGGTTTGATGTCCACGATCCCGACTCCAGCGGGCAGATCCTGCGTTTCCTGGGGGTCGAGCTTACCTTTCATTGCCAGCCACTGGCCATCGGCGGCGAGCAAGTGGGCGGTGAGACTGAAGAAATCCCGCAGCGAGGCGAAGGCGCGCGAGGTCACCGCCGCAAACGGCCGCGCCGGCTGGTAGTCCTCCACCCGCGCTTCCACCACCTCGACATTGGCCAGTTTCAGCGCGCGCACCGCATGGCGCAGGAAGCGCGCCTTCTTGCCGTTGCTGTCCAGCACCGTCACCTGCAGCTCCGGCCGGGCGATGGCCAGTGGAATCCCCGGCAGGCCGGCGCCGCTGCCGACATCGAGCAGCGGACCCGCGGCATAGGGGTGCATCACCAGGCTGTCGAGCAGGTGCCGCGTCACCATCTCCCCCGGCTCGCGCACCGCGGTCAGGTTGTAGGCGGCATTCCATTTCTGCAATTCGTCCAGATACGCCAGCAGCGCGACCGACAGCGTCGCCGGCAGGGCCAGCGCCGCGAGCCCCGCTTCCAGCGAGGCGCGGAGCGCATCCACCGCCTGGCGCTCCATGCCGGTCCTAGACCACCAACGTGCGGCGGCGGCCGATGCGGTGCTCCATCGCCTGGAACAGGACGGCATCCGGCCCGGGACGGGTGGCGCCGCGCGATTCAATGCGCGATTCAATGGTTGGGGCGTGGGCGCTCATGCGCTCTCAGGAACCCGTGCTGGAGATTGCCGAAAAATGGCGCGCAGTATAGCGCGGGCCGCCCTGGCGGCGGCACGCCCGCGGCCGGGCATTTGCGCCAGCCGCGCTTCCCGCCTGCTAATCTGGGGAAAACTTGCCCGGGAGTCCGATCCATGTATCGGCAGATGTTCACCGCCGCCGCCGCGGCGCTGTTGGTGTGCGCCTGTGGCGGCGCCAAACAGGGCGCCGCTCCACACGAGCCCTACGCTTCCACTTATGCGCCCCCCGCCGCGGCGCCGGTGCTGATCCGCCACGCCACTGTCCTCACCGGCACCGGCAGCCGCCTCGACGACGGCGACGTGCTGCTGCAGGATCACAAGGTGGCCGAGGTCGGCAAGGGCCTCGCCGCCCCGGCCGGGGCGGTGGTGGTGGATGCACAGGGCCGCTGGGTCACGCCCGGCATCATCGACCCGCATTCGCACCTCGGCGTCTACGCCTCTCCCGAGGTGTGGGCCCTGTCCGACGGCAATGAAGCCACCAGCCCGACCACGCCGGACGTGTGGTCGGAACACTCGGTGTGGCCGCAGGACCCCGGGTTCGAGCAGGCGCGCATCGGCGGCGTCACCTCGATGCTGATCCTGCCCGGCTCGGCCAACCTGATCGGCGGCCGCGGCACCCTGCTCAAGAACGTGCCCGCCACCACCTACCAGGAGATGAAGTTCCCGGGCGCGCCGCAGGTGCTGAAAATGGCCTGCGGCGAGAATCCCAAGCGCGTCTACGGCAAGGACCAGCACCGCTTCCCCTCGACCTGGATGGGCGACGTGGCCGGCTACCGTGAAGCCTTCGCCAAGGCCGCCGAATACAAGGCCAAGCGCGATGCGGCCGAGAAGAAGGGTGACAAGTCGCCCGACCGCGACATCGGCATGGAAACCCTGGCCGACGTGCTGGACGGCAAGATCCTGGTGGAGATGCACTGCTACCGCGCCGACCAGATGGCGACCATGCTTGACGTGGCGCAGGAGTTCAAGTTCAAGATCAGCGCCTTCCACCACGCGGTCGAGGCCTACAAGGTCGCGCCGCTGCTCAAGGCCAGCGATACCTGCGCGGTGATGTGGGCCGACTGGTGGGGCTTCAAGATGGAAGCCTACGACGGCATCCGCGAGAACATCGCCATGGTCGACGCCGCCGGCGCCTGCGCCACGGTGCACTCGGACGACCCCATCGGCGTCCAGCGCCTCAACCAGGAGGCGGGCAAGGCCATGGCGGCGGGCTGGCGCGCCGGCCTCGACATCCCGCGCGAGCGCGCCATCCGCTGGATCACCGCCAACCCGGCCAGGGCCCTGGGCGTGGCCGACCGCGTCGGCACGCTGGAAAGCGGCAAGGACGGCGACGTGGTGGTGTGGAGCACCGATCCGTTCTCGGTCTACAGCCATGCCGAGCTGGTCTACATCGACGGCGTGCTGCGCTACGACCACGCCCACCCGCCGCCGCAGCCGGACAGCGATTTCAAGCTGGGCCTGATGGGCAGCGAGGAGGAGATGCCATGAACCAGCTCGCCTTCGCGCTGCTCGCCCTGATGCCCGGCCTCGCCGCCGCCGCCGGCAGCGGCAGCGGCAGCGGCAGCGTCGCCATCACCAACGCCGAGATCCACACGCTCGGACCCGCCGGGGTGATCGCGCACGGCACCCTGGTGATCCGCGACCACCGCATCGAGGCGGTGGGTGAAAACCTGCCGCCGCCCGCGGGCGCCCGCGTCATCGACGCCGGCGGCAAGCCGCTGACGCCGGGCCTGTTCGACGCTTACACCAGCCTGGGGATCAAGGAGATCGACGGCGTCGAGGAGTCCAACGACAGCGCCGCGAGGAAAGCGCGCTACAGCGCCGCGCTCGATGTCACCGATGCCTTCAACCCGCGCAGCACGCTGATCCCGGTCAGCCGCGTCGAGGGCCTGACGCGCGCGGTCACCGCGCCGGAAGCCGGCGGCGACAGCCTGTTCGCCGGCCAGGGTGCGGTGGTCTCGCTCGGCAGCCTGTCGCAATGGCTGGTCAAGCCCAGGGCGGCGATGTACGCCGAGCTGGGCGAAGACGGCGCCAGGCTCAGCGGCGGCTCGCGCGCCGCCGCCTGGGCAGCGCTGCGCGAGGCCTTCGACGAGGTGCGCCGCGCCGGCACGCCGCGCGTCAATCCCGAGCACCCGAGCCAGCTCACGCCCGCCGACATCGACGCGCTGCGCCCGGTGCTGGCCGGCGAGACACCGCTGGTGCTGTACCTCAACCGCGCCAGCGACATCCTCACCGCGCTGCGCTTCGCCGAGGACAGCGGCGTCAGACTGGTGGTGCGCGGCGGCGCCGAAGCTTGGCTGGTGGCGGCGCCGCTGGCGGAGCACCAGGTACCGGTGATTCTCGATCCGCGGCTGGACCTGCCGCAGCGCTTCGAGTCGCTGGCCGCGCGCGCCGACGCCGCCGTGCTGCTGCACAAGGCCGGCGTGCTGCTGGCCTTCGCGCTGGACGACGAGTTCAACACGCACAACGCGCGCAACCTGCGCCAGCTGGCCGGCAATGCCGCGGCACAGGGCCTGGAGCACGAGGCGGCGCTGGCCGCGGTGACGCTCAACCCGGCGCGCATCTACGGCGTCGACAGCACCCTGGGTAGCCTGGAGGCCGGCAAGATCGCCGACGTGGTGTTGTGGGACGGCGACCCGCTGGAAACCACCAGCTACCCGCGCAGCGTATTCATCGAAGGCGAGGAAGCGCCGGCGCGCAGCCGGCAGACCGAGCTGCGCGACCGCTATCTGCAGCGGCTGCACCTGGGGCCTTACGCAAAACAGTGACGCCGCGATGTACCGCCCGGAACTGCATTTGCGCGCGGGCGGATGCTAAAGTCCTACACAAGCACCGGGCCGAAGATCCGGCACCGCATTCAGGTTCTCGGAGGAAACCATGAAATTCCCGCTGCACGCCGGCGCCGCGCTGGCACTGACCTTGTTGGCCGCCTGCACCGGATCGAATACCGACCCGGCCGGCGGCAGCTCCAGCTCCGGGGCAAGCAGCTCCGGCGCCTCATCCGGCTCCTCCAGTTCATCCGGCTCATCCGGCTCCTCCAGCTCGGGCGGCACCGCCTCCAGTTCGAGCTCCGGCGCCGCCTCCAGCTCCAGCAGCGGCTCCAGCTCCGGCTCGGGTACGTCCAAGTACGACGTCACCGTCACCCGCACCACCTACGGCATCCCGCACATCAAGGCCAATGATTTCGGCAGCCTGGGCTACGGCTACGGCTACGCCTTCGCCGAGGACAACCTGTGCACCATGATGGAGGACTACCTCGCCATCCGCGGCCAGCGTTCCCAGTACTGGGGCGGCACCGGCACCTATTCGATTCCCGCGGTGCCGGTCACCACCAACAACGTCGACAGCGATTTCTTCTGGAAACTGATCGCCAGCGACGCCAGCGTGGCCCGCTTCAGGGCGGCCGCCGACCCGCGCGTAGCGCTGGCGGTGACCGGCTATGTCGACGGTTTCAACCGCTGGATGAACGAGCTCAAGGCCGGCCAGCATCCGGGCCGGCAGGCCGCCTGCGCCAATGCCGCGTACCTGCAGAACATCAGCGAATCCGACGTCTACCGCCGCTTCATCCGCCTGGCGGTGATCGCCAGTTCCTCGGTGCTGGAAACCGAGATCGCCACCGCCCAGCCGCCGCCGATCAGCCTCGGCAGCAGCCAGGGCTACGACCGCCAGATGAAGGCCCTGGCCCGGGTCACGCCGGACCAGCAGCCGTTCGCACGCCTGCGCGAGAAGAAGTTCGGCAGCAACATGTACGCGCTGGGCGCCGACGCCACGCAGAACGGCACGCCGATCGTCTACGGCAACCCGCATTTCCCCTGGCAGGGCACCGAGCGCCTGTACCTGGCGCACCTGACGCTGCCCGGGCAGATGGACATCGAGGGGGTCTCGCTTTACGGCGTGCCGGTGATCCTGATCGGCTTCAATGACCATTTGGCCTGGAGCCATACGGTCTCCACCGCCTTCCGCTTCACGTTCTACCAGCTGCCGCTGAATCCGCTCAATCCCAAGCAGTACTTCTACAACGGCAAACTGGTGGACATGACCGCAGTGCCGCTGTCGGTGAACGTGCTGCAGAGCGACGGCAAGACGGTCAAGGCGCAGACGCGCACGCTGTACACCAACCAGTATGGGCCGATGCTCAACATCACCGTGTCCGGCATCCCGGTGCTGAGCTGGAGCCAGACCACCGGCTTCACCATGCGCGACGCGAACCTGGAGAACACCCGCCTGATCAACCAGTTCTTCTCCTGGAACCTGGCGCAGAGCCTCGACCAGTTCAAGGCCCTGCACAAGTCGGTACTGGGCACGCCCTGGGTCAACACCGTCGCTTCCGGGCCGGGCGGCGACGCCTACTACGGCGACATCAGCGTGGTGCCGAACACGCCGGACAGCCTGGTCAAGTCGTGCACGCCGCCGATCACCGGCGCGCTGGTGGAGCAGTTGCAGCCGGGCCTGCCGATCCTCTACGGCAACCGCACCGACTGCCAGTGGCTGACCGACGCCGATGCGGCGGCGCCCGGCATCTTCGGCCCGTCGCACCTGCCGACGCTGGACCGCACCGACTACGTGTCCAACATGAACGACAGCTACTGGCTGACCAACCCCAACCAGCCGGTCACCGGTTACGCCCGCATCATCGGCGCGGAGGGCACCGCGCGCACCCTGCGCACGCGCCTGGGCATCCGCCAGATCCAGCAGCGCCTGGACGGCAGCGATAACCTCGGTGGCACCAAGTTCAACCTGCAGAACCTGCAGCAGGTCGCCTTGTCCAGCCGCGTCTACAGCGGCGAGCTGGCGCTGGGCAGCGTGCTTGCCAACCTGTGCCCCAAGGCCGGCAGCTACGACACCACCGCCGCCTGCGCCTCGCTCGGGCAATGGGACAAGACCGCCAGCCTGGGCTCGATCGGCATGCCGGTGTGGCAGCAGTTCTGGACCGGCGTCAGCGCCATCAGCGGCAACTACTGGAAGGTGCCGTTCAACGTCAACGATCCGGTCAACACGCCGAACACGCTGGACACCTCCAACGCCAGCGTGCAGAAGGCGCTGTCCGACGCGCAGACCGCCGTGCAGGCGGCCAGCAGCGCGTTCTTCATCAAGCCGCTGGGCCAGATCCAGCAGTCCGGAGTCAACGTCGCCGCGGACGGCTCGAAGATCCCGGTGTTCGGCGGCATCGGCGATCCGGTCGGCATCTTCACCACCGCCTACGCCGACGCGCTGACCAAGGACGGTTACGACATCAACTTCGGCAACAGCTACATCCAGACCGTCACCTGGGACAGCGGCGGTGTGCACGCCGAGGGCTTCCTCACCTATTCGCAGTCGACCGACCCGGCCAACCCGCACTATTCGGATTTCACCCAGGCGTACGGGCAGAAGCAGTGGTACCGCTTCCCGTTCCACCCGGCCGAGATCCAGGCCGCCCAGGAAAGCCAGATCGAGTTGACCTCACCCTGAGCCGGGGCCGCACCCGGCTTGCGGGGCGGTGCGCCTTGCCGCGCACCGCCCCGCGCTGCTTCAACCCCGCCGGCGGCGCCTCAATGCAGCAGCTTGAAGGCGTGGCCCCAGCCATGGCCGAGGAAGCCGGGGATGCACCACAGCATGCACAGCGGCTCGATCGCCCGCGCCGCCTCGGCCTTGCCCATGTCCGCCGTCTCCCAGCCAAACTGGTCGAGCACCGCCGTCACCGCGCGCCTGGCGGCGTCGTCGTTGCCGCAGATGAACATGGTCGGCTTGCCGTCCACGAACTGCGGGTTGACCATACGCCCGGCGCCCACCGAGCTGAAGGCCTTGACCAGATTCGCCTCGGGGAATTCGCGCTGCAACTGTTCCATCAGCGAAAAGTTGATGTTGCTGAAGAACGGCAGCACACCGTTCACCGGCGGAGTGTCGGCCAGTGGATTGTTGGTGTCGATCAGCGTCTTGCCGGCAAGATTGTCGGCCCCGGCGCTGCGCAGCACCGCGGCCGCGGCGCTGCCGCGTACCGCCAGCACCAGCAGCGTGCCGAAGGCCGCCGCTTCGGCAACGCCGTCGACGCGGCCCTTGGGGTTCTTGTCGGCCCAGTCCTTGAGCTTGTCCGGCTCGCGCGTGCCGAGCGTGACCTCATGGCCGTACTTGAGAAAACCGCTGCCCAGCGTCTGCGCCACCAGGCCCGAACCGAGGATTCCGACTTTCATGCGCGCCTCTCCGCAAAGGATCCAGGCGGCATCTTGTGAACCTCCCGCCTGGCGCCGTCAAGCGGCGGGCGCCGGCTCTTCAGTCCGCGCCCGGATGCAGCTTGACCACGTGCGGGTGCTCCGGGTCGCTGGAGCGCGGCCGCGGAATCAGGCTGCGCAGCATCAGCTTGAAGTACTCGCGGAACTCGGCGCCGGCGGGAAACTCGTCCGGCGTGTCGCGGTGCACCTGCTGGTTGCCGATGAAGGTGGCGTAGGCGAACGTAGACCACAGGTGCGCATCGCGCTCGCTCAGGCCCAGCCCCAGGTAGCACTTGTACAGATAGGCCAGGCGCCGCGCCGACACGCGCTTCACCACCTGGCCCACCGCCGGGTCGTCGGAAGCGGCGGCCAGAGCCAGGTACAGGCGCCCGGCGCGATGGCTGGAATTGCCGCGCTTGAACAGCTTGACGATGCGCTCGTACGGGTCGGCCTCCTCCTCAACGCCGATCAGCACGTCCTCGGTCTCGCGCTTTTCCCACAACTGCAGCGCGGCATGGACCAGCGCGTCGCGGTTGGCGAAATGCCAGTAGAAGCTGCCCTTGGTCACACCCAGGCGCCGCGCCAGCGGCTCCACCGCCACCGCCTCGAGGCCACCGCTGGCCATCGCCTCGAGCGCCGCCTCGGCCCAGTGCTCGGCGCTGAGACTTTGCCGCGAGACGCTCTCGCTGTTGTTTTCACCCATGTTTTTCAAAACACTTACGGCCGTGGCGGCCCCTGCGCTATGTTTCCGGGACCACTCTAGTAGCAGCGGCGCGGTTGCGCAAACCGCAGCCGGACCGGGCTGATTCGGTTATCGTTTGCGGCGCCTGCGCGGAGAATATATTTCGAATGAACGGCTTGGGGAGCAGCTTGGGTACGCATCGCAACAATCGATACCGGTACCGATACCGCTGGATCGCCGCGCTGCTGTGCCTGCTGGCGGGCGCCGCCGACGCCAGTGTCGGGCCGGCCGTCGCCGGGCAGCTGGCAGGGCGCCTGATGCCGCTGGGCGGTGAACGCGCCGGCAACGCCGACAACAGCATTCCAGCCTGGGATGGCGGCCTGACGGCGCAGCGCCGGCCGCCGCAGTGGCAGGCCGGCAGCCGCTATATCGACCCCTACGCCGACGAAAAGCCGCTGCTGAGCATCGGCAAGGACAACCTGGCAGGCTCCGCCGCGCGCCTCAGTCCCGGCCAGCTGGCGCTGTTCGCCCGCTATCCGGACAGCTACCGCCTGCTGGTCTATCCCAGCCACCGCAGCTATGCGGCGCCGGAGGCTTTTTACGCCGGCACCTACCGCAACGCGACCCAGGCCTTCCTCGACGATTCCGCCGACACGCCCGGCGGCACCCCGCAGCACGCGGTGGGCGGCATTCCCTTCCCGGTGCCGGCCAACGGCGCGGAAGCGATCTGGAACGAGCGCCTGCGCTGGCGCGGCAGCGGCCGCGAGCGCACCTATGTGCAGATCAGCGTCTCACCGGACGGCGCCGCCAGCCTGGTGCGGCTGGCCGAGCGCGCCCGCTATGAGGCCATCGACGCTGCGCCGCGCAAACGCATCGGCGCGGTGCTCGGCTACAGCGCCAGCGCCGTGTTCGAGCCGGCCAAGCTGGCCGGCACGCTCAAGCTGGTCTACGACACCCTGCTGCCGCCGCAGCGCGCCTGGCAGCGCAGCCCGGGGCAGCGCTTCATCGCCGCCACCAGCGAGGCCGGCGGCGACACGCCGGTGCTGGGCGCCAACGGCCTGCTGCACGAGGACCAGCTGGAAGGCTACAGCGGCTCGGCGGCGCGTTACGAGTGGAAACTGGAAGGCAAACGCGAGCTGTACGTGCCCTACAACAGTTACCGCCTGCATGACGCCGCGCTCAGCTATCCCGACCTGCTGGCGCCGCACCATCTCAATCCCGACGCCGCCCGCTACGAGCTGCACCGGGTCTGGGTGCTGCAGGGCAAGTGCCGGGCGGGCCAGTCCTGCGCCTGGCCGCACCGCACGCTTTACCTGGACGAGGACTCCTGGCAGGTGCTGCTGGCCGAGCTGTACGACGCCGCCGACCAACTGCTGGCGGTGCAGGAAGTGCATACGCTGATGGCGTACGACCAACCCCTGCTGCTGCCGGCGCTGGAAACGGTCTATGACCTGGCCGGCGGCCGCTATCTGGCCCGCGGCATGAACAACCAGGCGCCGGAAACCAGCTTCGACACGGCGCCCGCGGACGCCTTCGATCCGGACGAAATGGCGCGCTGGGCCAAGAGTCTGGGCGCGGTGGCGCCGAAAGAGTAAATTCAGCGGGTATTCATACCGGCCCTTGCTAAACTCCAACGCCATGAACCGCACCATCGCCCTCTTGCTGTGCAGCCTGCCGCTGGCCGCGTCGGCGCAGATCTACAAGTGGACCGACGACAAGGGCCAGGTGCATTTCAGCCAGAACCCGCCGGCGCAGGGCAACTACCAGGACGTGACGCCGGAGCTGCCGGTTTCCGGCACCAGCACCAGCGCACCCGCCAAGCACCCGCGCAGTGCCGCTTCCGGCAGCAGCGGCGGCGACGCGGCGCAGCAGCAGGCGCTGCAGGCCAAGGCCGACAACGAGGAACGCTGCGCCAAGGCGCGCGAGCGCATCAGCTTCCTGCAGGAGAAGACCGCGCACCGCCTGTTCGTCACCGGCGACGACGGCCAGCCGTCGCGCATGACCGACGAGCAATTCAACCAGCAGTTGCAGGACGCGCAGGACGCCGCTTCCAAATACTGCAGCTAAAGAAACGGACCTCCCTGGGGTCCCGGCGACCCGGCATCGCGGTCGGGGCTGTTGAAACCAGCAACGGACACAAAAAAAGGCCCGGCAATTGCCGGGCCTTTTCCTTGCCGCAGACGTCTTACTTGGACTTCGGAGCGGCCGGAGCCGCCGCAGCCGGGGCATCCTTGTCGATGCTCATCAGCTCCACTTCGAACACCAGCGTCGAGTTCGGGCCGATCTTCGGCGGCGCGCCGCGTTCGCCGTAGGCCAGCCCCGACGGGATGTAGAACTTGTACTTGGAGCCCGGGGTCATCAGCTGCACGCCCTCGGTCCAGCCCGGGATGACGTTGGCCAGCGGGAAGCTGACCGGCTGACCGCGATCGTAGGAGCTGTCGAACACGGTGCCGTCGAGCAGGGTGCCCTTGTAGTTGACGGTGACCTTGTCGCTGGACTTGGGATGATCGCCCTTGCCTTCGGTCAGCACTTCATACTCGAGGCCGGAAGCGGTGGTCTTGACGCCCGGCTTCTTGCCGTTGTCGGCCAGGAACTTCTCGCCGTCTTCCTTGTTCTTTGTCGCCGCGGCGGTGCGTTCGGCGATCTGCTTCTCCTGGATCTTCTTGGCGACCGCGTTCTTGATCTCCTCGCGCTGCTGATCGGTGAGGCGCGCGGTCTTGCCGGCGACGGCTTCCTCGATGCCCTTCTCCAGCGATGGGACGTCGACGTTTTCCTTGATCTGCGACAGCGAGTGGCCGATGTCGAAGCCGATGGAGTAGCTGAACTTCTGCGGATCGCTGGTCAGATCCGACGGCGTGCTGGCGTCCGCCGACGCAGCCTTGGCGTCCTTGCTATCGCCGCCGGCCGGCTTGTTGCAGGCCACGACAAAAGTGGCGCAGGCCAGCGCGAGCAGCGCGCGGGAAAGTTTGAACATGGGTGAATTCCTTAAAGATGGAAAAATTTTGAGTGCACTGGACAGGCGGGCTATCCCGGCCCGTCTATAAGAGTAGCGCCCGGATTATAACCAAGTCGTTACAGCCCACTAGCCGGGGGCCCGGCTTTGGCCTGAACCCCGGCCTGGGATGCAGCCGGACGCCGGCGGGCCAGCAGCTGGCGCAGCATCTGACGGCTTTCGTCGGACAAAAGTTCCATCGAGCGCTCGGCGATGCGCTCCACCCGCTCGTCCGTGACCAGCCCGCGCTGCGGGTCCTCGGCCACGATGCCGACTTCGATCAAGGTGTCCAGATAGCCCGAAAACAAGGCCTTGTCGAAGAATTCCGGTGCTTCGCGCCCGGTCAGAACGGCAATGCGCTCGGCCAGCAGGCGGCAGTCGTTCTCGAACCTGCCGCGCTGCAGCGGCTGCCCGTTGCGGCGCTCGTCGGCCAGCAGCAGCACGGTCATCGCCTGCCGTTCGAGGGTCTCGCCGAGGACCCGGCCGAGCACGGCGAAGCTGGAGAACGCCTGGCTGCCCACTTCCGGGCGCCTGAGGCGGTCGTCGCCCTCGCGCACCAGCAGGCCCGAGGCGAGCATGCGCTCGATGCAGCCGCGCGCCACCACCTCGCTCTCCGAGGTCGGCCAGGGCAGGAAGAATTCGGTGCGCAGGAACGGGTATAGCGCGCGGCACCCGGTGAGGATGGCCTCCTCGGACAGGATGCCGCGGGTGCGGAACAGGCTGGCGATGAGGCCCGGCACAGCGAACAGGTGCTGGATCATGTTGCGGTTGTAGGTCAGCAGCGTGCCGTCCTTGCCGGCCGCCACCAGCAGATCGCCCCAGGGATGCGC
The DNA here is from genome assembly GCA_964451925.1 of uncultured Nevskia sp. Lineage (GTDB taxonomy): Bacteria > Pseudomonadota > Gammaproteobacteria > Nevskiales > Nevskiaceae > Nevskia. The sequence continues at coordinate 24,262 of CAYVKA010000064.1, forward strand.
CACACGCTGGATGCGCGCCACCGGCGTGGCCCAGTCCAGCGCCGCGCGGGCGTCGCGCTCGGGCACCAGCAGTTCCACCCTGCCGGGCCAGGCCTCGAGCAGGTCGATCAGGTGGCCGATCTGGTCGGCCAGTTCGTCCTCGGCGGCGGCGCGCAGCGGTGCCGCCAGCAATGCGCAGGCGGCCAGGCCCACCGGGCCGGCCACGGCGGCGGCGTTGATGCGCCGCATGTGCTCCCAGCCCAGCTTGCGCACCCAGGCGTTGAAGCCCTCCGGGCGGTCCTCGCCCTCCGGCGTCAGCTGCTCGCGCCAACCGGGCAGGGCGGCATCGGCCGCATCCTGCAGGATGATCGGCTCGCCGAAATTGACATAGACCTTGCCGTAGGACTTGGTCAGCACGGTGGTGGCCTTGAGCAGTCCCTCGGCCGATTCCTTCTGCTTGCCGGCGCCGCGCAGCTCCTTGAAGTAGCTGTTGACCTCCATCACCTTGTCGTAGCCGATGAACACCGGCACCAGCGCCACCTTGCGCACGCGCTGGCGCAGTGCCGACTCGGCCACCATGGCGAGCATGCCGGTCTTCGGCGGCAGCAGGCGTCCGGTGCGCGAGCGGCCGCCCTCGGGAAAGAACTCCATGGCATAGCCGCGGCGGATCAGGCCGTCGACGTAGGAGCGGAATACCGCGGTGTACAGCACGTCATTGCCGAAACGGCGGCGGATGTAGAAGGCGCCGCCGCGGCGCAGCAAGCCGCCCACCGGCCAGAAATTCAGGTTGATGCCGGCGGCGATGTGCGGCGGCACCAAACCATACTGGTACAGCGTGTAGGACAGCAGCAGGTAGTCGGCGTGGCTGCGGTGCGAGGGCAGGTAGATGACCTCGTGCGCCTGGGCGACATGGCGCAGACGCTCGATGCCCTGCACCTGGATGCCCTTGTAGATGCGGTTCCACACGTAGTGCAGCAGACGCTCCAACACGCGGATGGTGGTGGAGGAATAGTTGGCCGCGATCTCCTCGGCGCAGCGGCGCGCGCGCGCCTCGGCGTGGGCCATGGTGATCTGCCTGGCCTTGGCCTCGCGCTCCACCGCGCGCTTCACCTCCGGCGAGTTGAGCACGCCCTGGATCATCACCGAACGGCGCAGCAGCGTCGGCCCCAGCACCGCGGTGCGGGCGCGCAGGAAGTGGAAATGCAGCGCGCGCGCCAGCTTGCGTTCGGCGCGGCTGGGGTCGGGAATCTCGGCCAGGTAGTTGCGGTAGGACAGCGGCACGCCGAAGTTGGCCAGCACGTTGCGGCCGTTGGCCAGCATGATGAAGAACTTGTGCAGGCGCCCGGCCTGGATGCTGTCGGCGAAGATCAGCCGGAACAGCGAGGTCTCCTGGCCCGGGTTGCGCCCCCAGAAGATCGACAGCGGCACGATCTGCACGTCGTAGTCGACGGTGCGCGCGGCCTTGGCCAGCAAGGCGGACAACTCCGATGAGCCGGAGCGGCCGCGCAGGACGAAGGCTTCCAGCAGGGCCGGCAGGTACAGCACCGCGGCGCGGCTGGCGCTGGGCAGGGCGCGCTCGGAGCGCTGCGGACGCGGCAGGCCCTGCTCGCGGCAGATGCGGTCGAGCGCGAACAGGTCGATCCAGCTGCGCTGCGGCAGCACGTAGCACACCGGCTTGAGCGGATCGAGCTTGAGCGTCGCGGCGGGCGCTTCGGGCGCCACGCGGTAGCGCATCGAGGCGATGAACGGCCGCAGCAGCGGACGCGCCAGTCCATAGCCCAGTGCCACGACGAAAGCCAGCAGGGCCCGCATCATGCGCGGACGCCGCCGTGGAGCGCAGGCCTAGGGAACCTCTGAACAAGTCCCTGCCCTGCCGTTGCCCCCCATTTTGCGCCA
>CAYVKA010000065.1:0-25973 GCA_964451925.1 uncultured Nevskia sp.
GGACGAGGCACGCCTCATCGCCGAGCGCATCGAGGATGAGGGCAGGCAGGGACGGTCCCTGTCGGACATGGCCGTGCTGGTGCGCTACTCCCAACAGGCAGACCTCATCACTCGCCAGCTCGATCGCCTAGGAGTCGGATATCGCGTCGGTAAGGGGCAGGAAGACAAGCGCGCACTGTTCGAGGGCGAGCCTTCGGTGAAGATCGTCAGTATGCACAGCAGCAAGGGGCTAGAGTTCGGTGCGATCTTTATTCCCAGGTTGTGTGAACTGCCGAAGGCAGCGGAGGATGAAGCGGACGAGGCGCGTCTGCTCTACGTGGCGATGACGCGAGCGACGGAGCGGCTAGTAATCACTTCGGTGAGGGAGTCGCGATTTTCGGGCAGGATCGAGGGGGCTATTAACGAAGTTGCGAATCAGTTAGGGCCGATCTGACGGAAATTCAAATTGCGATCTATCCATGACTGTCGTCCATATGGTTTGTCTGCGACACAAGGTTCCAATGAAACATATCGCAGTTGTAGTCGACTGGTTTGGCCCATACTTAAACGTCAAAGCTGCTGCCAGCAAAGCGAGGAGTGAATATGATGCTGGGTTATATTTAGTTATTGGAAAGATAAGGCATCAAAAAAAACCAGCATCGTTGCAGTATGTTGGCATCGCGAAGGATCTGTCTGCTCGGATGTATTCTTCCGCGGGCGTTCAGGGAGTTTCGCGAGACAGAAAAATCTGGCTCGGAGAGGTAGCGTCTGTAGGCATCCCTGGCAAGAAGGCCAAAGTCACTAACACTCAGATTGATCTCGCTGAATGGGCCTTGGCTTACTTTCTAGAATTGCCACTAAATAAGAAGAAGCGAATTAACCCCCCCCTTCGCATCCGGTCACCGTGGTCAATCGGTGGTGGAGAACAGACTCTAAAACCCCTGCGCGGCAGCGGCCCCACAAGGACTGGCCTGACGTGATTGATTTTCTAAGCCGAGATCACGGGTGTAAGGTGGCTTGGTTCGGAAATGCGCGATTTGAAAAGTGGCATGCAGACGACATGACTTAGTTGAATCAATGCTGGGTACAGCACGGTTGGCTGCGCTCACCGTTGATCAATCAGCGCGAGAAAATGATGCGAGGGGAACTGTATTGTTTCGTGCGTTGCGTTAGTGGCGTTGCACTAATCCTGGAGAGACAACAGTATGGTTTCGGGGAACTTATTTCCTGCTCAGCGCCCGACGGTTGTTGATCGGCCTCTAATTGCGTATGCATTCCTTGCACAAGCGACTCACGTCGAGGGGGATCTTCTCAGTGGATTGGTTCCCATATTTAAACCAATTGTTAGAGAGAGAGCGGGGCGTGATTTTGATTCGAAGGAATTTTCAACGGCTGTCTCCAAGTTATACGGAATTAAAATAAATCCCTGGGCTGTAGACGATCTGGCTCCAAGATTGGAGAAAGCTGGGCTTGTTTCAAGGCATGCGGTCACTTCTGATATTACTAGGTATGTCTACAACAATGTAGATGATGTAGGTGATCCCGTTTCAGAAGCCCAAATAAAGCTCATAGTTCGCCGATTTGTGGAGTTTGCGACCCCTCTTCTGTCTGCAAATGGGTTGCAGTTAGATAACGCGAAAATTGAGAAAGCGTTTTTCGATCAGCTTGTAAACTTGGATTTTCATGCGATTTTGATAAAACCGCACAAGATTTTGGAGAAGGAGAAAGGTGAAAAAACTTTAACTCTTCCAAAATCTGAGGGTACTGACGATATTCAAAAAGAAATATCAGAAAAGGCAAAACTTGATGTTTTGTGCTCTGCTTTTATCCTGGATGTATACCATAACGATAGGCCGTTATATGACGTGATAGTAAAGGTTGCCACTGGAGCCCTGCTGGCTGAAGTGGTAATGAATGTGCAAGACCCTGGAAAGACGGTCTCATTGCTTACATTAAGAATTATTGTTGATGCGCCATTCTTAATGTCTTATTTGAATCTTTCTGGGGTTGATTCTTGCAATTATGCCAGGGAATTAGTGCGGATTCTCTTGGATAACGGCGCGGTAATTGAGGTATTTCGACATTCCGTTGATGAGCTTCGTGAGAACCTAAAAGCGGTTAGGTTGGGGGTTAAGGCCGGTACTGGGTTTGGTCCAACGGCGCGGCGACTAAGGGAGCCTGTATTCGCAGCGTATGTGGATTCTGTAATGCTCGCGACCGATGATCTATTAAAGAGACATAAGATAAGAATCATCGATGTCCCGAACGTGCAATCTTCTTATCAGTATTTTTCCGAGGAAGATGAGAGAGCATTTAATCGTGCGCTTGGGTTTTTCCAGAACCCTTTGGCGCAGGCTAGGGATGCTCATTCAATTACAGGAACAATGCGTTTGAGGAAGGGCACCACCGCTCGCATGAGTTCAATCTACAAATCTCAATACTTGTTTGTTACAGAAAATCCCTACATCGTTGAAGTAGCGAAGAACTTTGCGGTTGAGAGGCGAATGATTCGCAACGACGAGGTGCCACCAGCGGTTACAGATCGCTATTTGGCAGGACTTATGTGGGTGCTGTTCGGTGGTAAGGCGGATGAAATTACACAGTATCAATTGCTGGCAAATTGCACTGCAGCACTTGAGGCGCGTAGCGATGTTCAGGCAAAAATGGTTCATTTCTTGAGTGAAATGGACGAAACAATGGCCGCGCAGTTTAGAGCCATTATGACCGTAGAACGCGGTGGGCAGCACTTAATGCAGTTGACGTTGGGTGATCCGTTGCTAATTAAGACGACGGATGATGCTGAAAAAATATTGGGTCAATTGACCGCTAAGTTCGAAGAGAAACATATACGTGAAAAGGAAGAGGCCATTGAGCTGGAAAGGAAAAATAACGAACAAGCAATCCGTGCCCTGCATACTGAACATGAAAAAGTAGTAAGTGCAGCAGAACGCGCGCGAATTGAAGCGGAAAAGCAGGCTCTGGCGACAATGGACGCAGTAGAGAAAAGTCGTCGCTTGGCTGAAGAACGTGCGCTTGCTGCGACGACCGAGGCGTTCAAGGAGCAGCTAGCAAAGGAAAATGCGGAGAAGGAGTTGTCGGAAATTAGAGAAGAAATGCAACGTCAAATTTTGCTGAATCAGCGCGATGAAACATCGAAACTCCAGATGTGTGCAGACTTGGCATTTCGTCATGGGAAGAGGCTACATTTCTATTTCGTGCTGTTGTTTGGAGTGATTAGCGCCGGCGTGGTGTACATTGGCACTGACTCATTTCCTTTTATGGGGGCCATGGGCCCTATTGTTAGTGCGCTCTTGGCCGGCGGAGTTATGGCGCTTGGTTTTTGGTTTGTTCCGGATAAATATTTAGAGCCAATAATCTATCGGGAGATGACAAGGGTGTATTGGCGCTTAGTTAATACCCGATTGTTGACGGATATTGCGTCGCGATACGAACAAGATCTTCGTATTCCTCTTATAAAGGTTAAAGTAAATTCGGCGTTAATGATTGAAAGTGAGCGTAAGGGGGGCTAGCGACGGACCTTGTGCGACTGGCTCCTTGGCGTGTGCGCAAGCTGCCCTCGGCCTCGGAGTGTAGTTAGCGCGAAATTGCAGTTGGCCCATCAACTAGCCAAGATGCGAATTGTCGCCCGCAATTTGATTTCCACCAATTCGCATTTTTCGGGTGAGTAGCTTTTCTGCCCATGCCTATCAGTGCGAGCATAGCCTGCGGCTTTTGCTCCGCTACGCTAGCTGAGTTGTAATGCAAAGGCAGTCATTGGCTCAACAATCGATTTCTTGTGTATTTTTAGACCGACAATCCCTTGCTCATCTTCTTCCAGATGAATGTGCCAGTAAAATTTTGACTCACTGACTTCTGTACGATTGAGAAATGGGAGTCGTTCGATTAACCAGTTTCTTGGGATAGCAAAAGCAACATCACTATCAATACATCCAAGGATAAAGTAGCCTGATCCTTCGGATGCTCCCTTTAGAAAATCATCCCATGCGGGATGGTAGGCATACCAGTAGTGCCCGGATTTATGGCGTTTTGAAATGGAGCAAGCGGCTCTTAGTCTGTGCTCGTCATCAGGACTCCAGAACGTGGCTCGACTGCGTTTCACCAAGTTGTTCTTCTCTCGCAAGGCTAGCGCTGCTAAAGCTTCCTCTCGTTTCTGTTCTATATCCGAACGAGGTGTGTGGTCTTGAGTGGATTGGCCTTCTTCGTCGTGCTCGTGTTGAGAGCTGGAGTCAGGGGAAGGTGCTGGTTCCGACTCGCTGGCTGTTGCTTCAACAGTTGCTGTAAATGCAATCTCAATGATTTTGTCGACTCGGGTGTACTCAAACGGGGTTAATAGCTCTCTGATCTTTAGGACAGTATCCTCTTCCGTCTCTTCTTTTAGTTTGACCAATTTTGTGAGGCCGTCGACGCTAATTAGGCGAATATCCCAAGCGTGCCTAGACCCGCGGACTTGAGCTTCCAGATCGCCTGTGTCTTGTCTGCCTACAACAATGAGAATCGATGCATTGTTGGCAACCTCGTTGGAGCTTATAAGTCGGTGCCTGTAAGCCGCGATGCTATCCAAATTAATGCGATAGGCATCTGTTGTCTTAACCTCAACGACAAGGCTCTTCCCATCTGGTGCCTTCCATATGCCATCAAAGCCAATGGCATTTGAGCGACCTTGATACAAACCATTTGTGACTTGATAATCTAGGCGCCTGCCAAGTTCGTTGACTATGTCCTGGAGCGCCAGGCCGCTCTTGTCAAAGCTCTTTGCAAGGCAGGCCTCCGCGTAGGTAAACAATTTTGCGCTGGGCGCTTGTCGTAAGAATGTCCTTAATTCCTCGGCGCATGCACTTCCATCAGAGAGTTGTCCGCTTCCACAAAGGGCGATCACTTGAGGTAGTCCAAGTTGAAAAACTTGTTCTGGACTTTTGCTGAAAATCTGTAGTAGCGGCATCTATATGTCACTCCCCAAAAAAAAGGACGGCTGACCTTCCGCGAAGCGAAAAACTCATCCGGCCATCTTGAGGAATCAATGATTTCCGGCCGCTTGTGCAAATCCAGTCGTCTAGAAATGCACGGACAAATGCGATTAGCGGTGGTTTCGGCACTGAAAAATGCGACCATTCGGTGGAAGCACTGGGCGTTGGCTTTCGCATCAAGAAATGCGACTTGCAAGACCCCGGCGCACTAAGAATCGCGAACTGCGGGGCTTGTGCGCATTGAAAAAGGCGACCGGCTTGCGACCGCGAATCAAGAAGCGCGACTAGGCACTAGGCGTGGAGCCGAAAAAGGCGACTGGGCTAGCCCGTTGAACATAAAAAGGCGAATAGCCGCACAAGCAAATATCTTCTGATGCCAAGCCGTGGCTGAGAAAGGTGCAGTACGCGTGCTCTTGCCGCCCTCGCGGCCCTGGAGTCGGGGGTGACGACACGGCGAAGCGGGCAGGAGTGGTGTCGGATGTGGATCGCGGGATTGGTGGCATAGCGCGGGGGGCGCACGTGCAGATCAGCTCGGTCGGTGTGTCAATCCGCCGATGCTTGTCCATGCGTAATGCAACGCCCGTGCATCGGAAAGGGCGTGATGCCGAGGTCTTTCAGGTGCGCTGAAGTACTCGCTTTGCGCGTCAAAAAACTCTTCATTGCTGATCTGTTCGATGGGAATGCGCGGAGCCAGGAGGTTTGTGGGCCAGCTGCCGTGTAGGTCGATCAAAAGCTCCACATCCTCCGGTCGGTCACACGCCACTTCGTTCCGGGCGCCGAGCGCACCAAGGAATAGTTCCAACTCGGTTTTGCACCACCGCTTGTCACCGATCCGATACGGAAATAGCCCCAGGTGTGGTGCGACCTTCGAAGCAACAAACGAGCTGAAGCATGCGCTGGGGACGTCGTTTCTCTCGCAGTAGAACTCGACGCCGGTATCGCCAACCAGCCCGAGCGACAGCAAGGTCAGACCGAGATCAGTCCGCGTAAATTCTGTGTCGAGAAACAGGATCATCGTCGATGCGCCGCCGCCATTCCGCTGACTCGGCCAACCAGAGCACTGCCGACCGGGTTGGCTGGAATTATCACAAAATAGCTAATTAGCTATGCAGTGCCTAACTAGGAACATTGTTCCGAAACTTCAATAAAAGCAGATACTTGATATGCCCTAGAATATTGACATCCTCTCGTGCCGTCGATACTCTTCACCCCGTAGACCCCGGACCAGGCTATGCCAGCTTTCATCGGTATCCTCCCGGGGTAAGTTTTTTCGGCCGAGTGCGAAAAGTGGTTGAGGGAAGCTTAGCTTCAACCTGCACCGGGGATCACCTCTAAAGGCATTTAGGCGTAAAGAGGCCTCTGTTCCAGTCAGCTTGGCTTGGTCAGGGCGCCGGCGGAGGGCCTGAGTTTGGCGAGAGCGTTGAGGACCCTCCCTTGGCGTTGGCATTGCGCATCCGAATTGTCTCGTTGATTTGCGAGGCGACGGAGGAGCTGAAGCCTTGGCCGGGGCAAGTATTCGCGAAGGATTTTTAGCGAATCCCTCCAATCAGCCATTGGGGTCAGGTCCCAGGCCGCCGTTGTAAGCATCGGAGATCGCGCTGCGCGGGTGCAGCCAGATTTTGGATGCGCCGCCCACCAGGATGCCATCGCTGGCCAGCTGCCCGATCTTGATCCGGTTGGCGACGTGGGTACGGTCTTTGTTGACCCTGGCGCCCATCTCATCGCGCGTCATGTAGTCGCCTTTGATGAGCTGGATTTTCTTCAGGTCGTCGCGCGGGATCTGGCGAACGAGCAGCAAATTGCGCTCCTGAACAAGGCCGGTATGAACCCAGCGCCTGCGGAACTGGTGAGCGCTTTCCCCAATTTCCTTTGCGGCATCCTCCACGGAAACATGCTCGCTTGACCTCAGCATTGCCCGGAACAAGGTCAGGCTGGTCCGGGTCACAGCGGGACGGCCCCGGCTACTCGCGTCGCGTGCCAGGAGCTGCACGTTGATCAGCTGCCTGATGCGACACGGCAGCGTGCCGAGCTCTTCCGCGGCATCAGAATAGCTCACCCCAAAGAAGACCTGCCGGGCAACACCTGACTTCGGCCGCCCCGCCCGCGTGGGGTAGCTGTCGATATTCGCAACAGCATACAAATCCACCTTGGCGACCTCGTCTCTCCTGAAAACGTAAGTCAGGCTGCCATCCACCGTAGGGCCTGCGGCCGGCTTGACCCCTGCCGCCATCAGCTTTTCGGAGAAAGTGGTTGTGTTCGCCCCGACAGTCCGGGCAAGAGGGCCGGCAAAGCAGTAGTCTTTGAGAAAGGCCTCGCCATCCCTGCGCAGTACGGAGAAGATCTTCTTGCCCGGCAGCGGCGATGCCAGTTTCAAGAAGCCCGAATGCGCAAGGCCACGAATGATTTCGTAGTTCACCTGCGCGGCTCGCGCGACCTCGCGGAGGTTCATACGCTCAATATCCGGAGAGGCGGCCTCGCGGATCCTGAGCGCCACCCGAACCGAAGGCAATCCCTGACGATGCTGGTAAGCGACGATTGACGCGAGTCCATCTTCAACGGCGCTGACCACAGCGTGCATGGCCAGGCCGTGGAGCGGGCGCGGCCGGCCGTAGCCTTCCGGAACTTCCTCCACGAGGTTCGAGAACTTGCGCAACAAGGTGTTGACGGCTTCCACCGTGGGGATGCCCGGTCCGGTACCGTCCTTCTTCTGCTTGCGGAAAAACTGGGTGATTGTGATCTCCGCCTGACCCGTGAGCACCGCGGCGGACTGATAGGATAACGTCTCCGCCAGCAGTGCGTCCCAGTTTCCCGGAATGTTCTGGTAGCTGTGCAGGTCGAGCGCAGCGAGCATCCGTTCGGCGAACAGCCAGTGCGGCATGGATAGCAGCCGGCGCAGGGCCACGCGAGGCGACAGGCCGGCTCCTCCTACGCCGCCGGTGAGGAACAGCGGCAAGGTCTCCGGTTGCTCGACGAGCCGGCCCAGGACGGCCGGCAGCGACGTCACCGAGGAAGCCAAGGCGCCCGCGCGGGCGAGCTCATGAAGCATATCGAGAACGATGGTGGCTCGGTCCAGCGTGACGTCGTCAGCAGCAGCTACCGCAGTATCGACAATCTGGTGCTCGGCCCCGTCGGCTGGGATCAGCGGCGCCATGCGAAGGTCAAACCCACAATGACAGGCCTCGACTTCGGGCCGGTTCCAGGATAGCGGCTTGGCGCAGGACGGGCACGTATCGACCAGTGCGCACATGTGGGTTTTGCAGGAGGAGACTAGGCGATGGTCCCAGACAGCGCGGGCATACGGAAACTCGTCCGCCGCAAGGCATGCCGGGCAAACCTGAGGCGTGTGGAGGCGCAGATGGGATGCTTTGACCGCGACGCCCATCCAGGCATAGATCTGCCCCTTCGTCGGGCCAATTTGACGATACGTCACCGCGTTGATCGAGGCCGAGTCGATTCCGAGCTTGTGCGCCAGATCGTGGCTGGCCGCGGCCGAGCCGATCACCACGCCAAAGTCCTTTCGGACCTTTTCCTGGTCCGGGTAAGCCTGCAGCAGGCTGGATGGCGTCCAGCCGTTGGCCGACGCGGCGCGCAGGAACAGGCTGCCCGGAGATTCCCTGGGCAGTGCAACAGGACGAATGGCCAGCATTAGCGTCTCCCCTCGTTTGCGGTGATCTCTTGGGACAGAGCGTTGATTTCCAACTCGAAAGGATTTTTCTGAGTGAAGCGGCTCCCGACGAAGTAAGGCAGATCGGCCGCTTTCCGGAAGTGCGCGAGCTCGACATCCTTCAGTGTGCGCTGAGGCTGGATGTCGTAACGGAGCGTGAGGCCCTCCTGCGGCAGGTCGGCATGCATCGCCTCGAGGACGGCGCACTTGAAAAGCTCGTGAACACAGCTGGGGTTGCCGCGCGTGGTCGCATAGACGCGCAGCGCGTCGTCGCGGTTCTCGAACCCAGGCAGCTTCACCCTCAGCAGCCGCGCCGCCTCGCTGGCATACAGCGCCAGGTAGGTCTGAAACTCCGGCTCCTTGTCGCGCTCCAGCGGGATGTCGAACAGGCGGAAGCGATATGGAAAGCGGCGCGAGAGCTGCTTGTCAGCGTCGATGAGCTCCTCACAGGACGGCATGCCGACCAGAATGATCGGAACCTTCACATGCTCGATCAATGTCTTGATCCAGTTGCGCACATTGTCGCGCGCGGTATCTCCGCCGGGCCCGCGCGAGGTGGCGCTCCACAGGTGCTGAAACTCGTCGAGAAACTTGGCCCGGATGCTGGTCTTGCTGGACAGTTTGACCAGCCGGCGGGTCATGCCCAGCGCGGTGCCGTACTGGGGCTTGGGATCGCCCATCTCGTCGAGCATCACCGACGCAAGGCTCCTGATGGTCACGGGAGAAGGGATCTGCAGATAGTAGGCGCCGACCTTGGTGGACACGTAGGCTGCGGACCGGTCGGTATCCGCCCGGTAATGGTTGACGATGGCACGGCAGAGGTTGGTTTTTCCAACGCCGGCCTCACCCGTGAGCAAGCTGCAGGCCGGCGTGCGTGTGTACTTGGCGAATTCGATATTGCGCGTGATGCCATGCATGACTTCTGCATAGCCGCCGTGACCGACAGTGATGGCCTCGAGCTGGGCGAGCCGGGCAAAGGGAGTGAGTTCTTCCATCTGGATCTCCTACGGATTGGACAACACGGTCATGGTGCGAAGCGCGCGACGCGGGGACGGAGGTGGCGGTGCCGGCAGGGTAACTGGCGGCATAGGAGTGGGCCGCGGTTGGTCGATGGGCTGCGCGGCAACTTCCTGGCAAGGCATCTCGGACGGGGGCGGAGGAGCCGGCGCATCCGCTGCCCGTATCCGAGACAGGTCGATCCGTTCAGGCAAATCGTCGAGTCGGGCCAGCGCATCAGGAATAGCCAGTTTCGACGGACGATCCTTGGCGACGGCCTCCCGCAGCCGGGCAGCTTTGCGGGCCGCGCGCTTGCCCTGCTTCGCCAGCTCCCGGATCGACTCGCGCAGCGCCAGCTTGCGCTTGGCCAGTTCGATCTCGCCGATACGGGTCACGTCGCGCTTGCCGGCGGTCTTGAGCTCCGCCCTGATGCGCTGGTGCTCAAACATCGTCAACCCGTCCGCGTAGCGTGGCTTGGTCGACTTGGCCAGGAAGGTGTTGTGCTCGCCGTCGAGGGTCTGGATGTTGACGGTCCCGAGGTTGAAGTCGTCGATCATCACATCGACCAGGGGCTGGAGCCCCTTCGCGCGCAGCGATTGTTCGTGAAAAGTCGCTGCGTGCGAGTACCATTCCAGCTCGTTGACGGTTACCCGGCCACTGCAAATCACCGCGCGATGCGGCACGCGCGCCACGGCGTCTGCCTCTTCGGCTGGCACGACCCGAGGCGGATGCTGGACGGTGGCTTCGAGCCAGAGCTCTCGCGGCGCCCTCTTGGTGGTGCCGTGGACCCGCAGGTGATAGATCTCGATGAACTCCGTGACCAACTCGCGCAACCGCGTCAGGGTGACGCATGCCAATTGCTCGGACTTGTACTCACCGCGCTCGGCCGGGCTGCTGAACGTAGTCCCGGGAATGGTGTGGATAAAGCGGGTCAGCTCCTGGATGAAGCGCTCGACGAATGCCTTCCCGTCGGGCCGGTAGGGCTCCGAGTAGATGATCTCGATGCCGAATCTGCGAGCGGCGCGCTTGATGCCGTCCGAGATGTAGTCGCTGCCGTTATCAATCGAAAGGACTTCCGGCACGCCGCGCGGCTTATCGCCATCCTTCACGACGGCAGCCTTCAGGGCCAAGAGCACGGTGCAGGTGGAAAACGGCGCGGCCGTGATCACGCACGCCAGCACCGCGCGGGCGTAACAATCAAACAGAACCGTGATGTAAGGCCTGTAGGTGGTCGTATCTTCGGGCGCGGGCTCCATGATCGGCTTGCCATCCGCATCCTCTGGCACCACGAGGATGTCTCCGAGCTGCCCGTCTGCCTGGACCAGCGCCAGCGGGTGGGTGACCCATTCGGATTGACCGCTCGCGCGGAACATGCGGCGTGCTTTGCGCATGCCGTAACGGGTCGCCACCTTCTCGAAGCCGTCGAGCTTCTCGGCGCGGTGCTGCAGCGTACGCACGCTGGGCACGCCGCGCGGAAAGAGGCGCTCCAGCCGGTCGCTATTGGCCAGCTCAGCAATCATGAAGTCCCGGACGTCTTTCACGCTCAGGCGCTCCGACGTCAGGTACCACTTCTGCAGTGCGTTCGAGATCGCCCGCTCGGCCTCCACGGTAAAGCGGGAGTAGCACCCTTTCTTGTGATTCTCACCTGCCAGCGTAGCGGTGTCGTTGCCTACCACGATCGAAAGCTTTACCCACTCGCGGACGGTTGAAGGGTGAGGCGGCGACAGGTCTTCGAGCTCGGTGGCAATCGTGGCAATCACCTCGCGGAGTGCCCTGTTGGGCCAGCGGTTTCCCAGCCGCCTGCGCACGCCAAGGATGTATTTCCGCCGTCGTGCCGAGGCGGCAAGCTCCGCTTCCGACAAGGTCATTGCGCTGCGATTGGGGCCATTCTTGGCGGGCGGGCGGAAGACGACCTCCCAGGCCCCGGAACTCAGCTTTTCGATGAGGCGCGCGCGAGGCACTTTGCCTGGATCACCGCCGGCGCGCGCGCTATAGCGGACGAAGTCGGGATCCTCGTAGGTCACCTCCATTTCTGCGCCGTGGATCTTGAAGAGCATCCCGACCTGGATCTGCTGTTCGCAGTCGCTCATTCCGAGCCCCTCGAGAGGACCGTCTGTGGAAGTAGCGGTCGGGACCGGTCGAAAGTCAGCTGCCCGTTCCAGATCAGCCCTTCGGCGGCGGTGGCCGGCCAACCCTGCGCGGTCACAAAGGCGCGAAGATCATGCAAGCTGATCTGTCCGGCGCTCTCGGCCAGCCGTTGCTTGAGCCGCAGGGTGAGCTCCGATCCGTAGGTGCGAGTCGAGCGGCGGTAGAGGTATTGAAGATTGCTGTGCGCAAAGCCCACCAGCGCCGGCTCGGTGACTACCGAAAAGCTGATCTCGGCCCGAGCGAGCCAGCGTTGAACCGTGAGCAACCGACGCTGCACCTTGAGATCACCCAACCGCCCGGCCGGCTTGACCTCATACAGGCAGAGCCGCCCATCGTGGAAACGCGCCAGGAAATCCGGCGTGTAGCAGGAATCACCGAACACGAGCGTGATCGGCTGTCCGCGGAAGGTTTCGACGGCGGAATGATGCTCCAGGTGCAGGGCGAAGGCCGCCTCAAGCCGGCTCTCGCACGGGATTGCACCGCCGACCTTTGCGCTCGGAAAATAAATAATGCGCTTGCCGACAGCACCCCGCGGCAACCGCCGTTCTCCGGTCAGCGTATCCGCGCGGTTTGTGGGTGAGCGCAGCCGCTCCGATAGCGCTTTGAAGACATCGTTGATCGACGGCTCGAATTCCTCCAGCGGTTCGTGCCTGAGGTACGCGAGAACAGACGGCTCGACTTCGACGGGAATTCCGTTGATACGAAGCGCATCGGCGCCAGTATCCGATTGGGGCAAGATAAAATCGCGCATACGAACTCCTTGCGGCGCGCAGCGAGTGTGCACCACTGGATTTAAAGAAAAGGGGGAGAGGCGGTGCGGTGCGGCCGCTAGCCGCGGCCGCACCGCGAACGTTCAGTGCAACTGGCGCCAGTGATCCGGCCAGCCCACCGAGGAAGCAGTGACCCTCACGATCTCGTCGTCGAGGATCGTCAGGGCCCCGGTGGCCTCGTTGATAGCGAGGCCAGGCAAATCCCATTCCTGGTTCGGCGAAGCCCCGTCGATGACCTGGTCGACGCGAAGGCGCCGCATCGCGGCTCCTGCGGCATTCGTTTTGGAATGGGGTTTCGACGGACTGACGCCGCCGCGAACGGCGGAATTTTGTTGTTGCATTTCGTTCTCCTTGGCGCGACGGGCGCGCCGATGTCAAAGGCCTCGGTCCACGACCCATCTGGCCTGGCTCATAGAGCGCCAGGTGCAGGCAGGGGCGCGGTGAAGCTGGACCGTCAGGCGCGGACGCGCCCGGCAGTCAGCTCGCATCGAGGCCGTTGCGGTAGCGTTTAGTGGATACGCCGGGCGGGCGGTGCCCACCGCCGCGACCGGCGGTTCTGGCGCCGGATGATCTGGCGCATCAGGGCGACCAGTTCATCGACAGTCAGCGTGGACACGGAGTAGATGCCTGGAGGGGGCATTGCACCTCTCCCAGAAGACAGCGACTGCAACTCGGTGGCCGGCCGGTGGGCCGAGCCTTGGATGACATCGGTGGACATCTTCTTCTCCTTGAAATGCCCCAGTTGGGGCGTTCGAGGAGGCGCGCAGCCTTGCGGCCGCCAATGGAGTTCCGTATACTAACTGTGCGCTCTTCTCATTTGCGCAAAAAGGCCGCGAGGGCTGTCACCCTTAAGCGGCCTTTGTTGTATATGAAGCTCAGCGCCCCTAAGTTGTTGATTTTGTGTCGAAATTAGAATAACTCCGGCGCAGATCACTTCACGCCCTTATCTACGGATTCATCGGGTTCTCCTTCTTCTGTGGGATAGCGTCCGCGGTTCGGTTGCGGGCGCGGGTTTTGCTGCTGGGCCGCAATCCAGCGAGCGACGTCCAGCGTATTGGCGAAGCGCCCCTTTCGGCCTGGAATCTCCCAGGTGTCGACGCCAACCGTCTTGAGGCGGATCGCGCGTGCCAGTGCGGCTTGGCTCTTGAAGCCAAGGGCTTTCCAAAGATCCGACCCTCCGATTAGCGGGCCGTAGAGCTCCAATAGCTTGGCTTCGAGATCCTGTGACATGGCTTGCGGAGGCGAGTACCGGTGATTTCCGTTGTTATTCGATCAGAATCTGCTAGTGTCCGATAGGAGGAAGAAAGATCTCTTAACGGATACCATGGCGAACGAGCCACCCGGCCCGACGATCGCGGGCGAAGTCCCCGCGCCGCCGAAGAAGAAAAGGCGACCGCGGAAGAGCGAGATCGAAACCTTGCGGCTGAGGTTCTGGGCGCGGGTGGTCATGGCGCGCGCGAAGGGAAAAAACGAGTATTGGCTCGATTTGAAGCTGGCCCGCCCGAGGGAGACGCCTCCGGACAAAGCCGATAAGCGCAAGCGCCTGTTCGGGCGTATCCGGCAACGTGGCGTGGCCAATGTCACGGGGTGGAAGGGCCGAGGGACCGCGCGGGTGGGAGCCTTCGAGGATTCGCTCGAGGCGCTGATCCAGCGTGTCGACGACTTCGACCAGGAAGGCGTCAACCTGCGCGGCACGGCGCAGTATTTCCGCTCGCCGCTATGGATGGTGCTGGACAACAGGTACCTGGCGGCGGAGTCAGTGCGGCAGATGGTCGCTGACTGCCTGCAGCAGCTTGGCCTGGCGCGACCGACCTCGAAGATGGAACAGGTTTTCCCCGACGAGCTCAAAGAGCTCTACGCCGTGCGTGGTCTGGATTCGGCGGAGGACCCCTACACCGAAAGTCTGGCCGAGCTCACGGAGGCGATGCCCAATCCGCTGGACGCGGCGGCGCTGGTACTAGCGTTGGCCAGGGAAGCGGACGTGGCGGGCAACTGGGCTCAGCGGGATCGGCTCTACGAGCATGTGCTGGACCGCCAGGTTGAGCGCATCAACACCCTGGAAGGCAGTCGCGAAGTGGTCGAGTTCCACGGAATGGTCAATCTCCAGGAAATCAAGCCACCCCGGACGTCGACTCCATATCCGCCCAAGCCCGACCTGGCTGATGGCCTGTTCGGCGACACGACATCGCCCCGCCCTTCAACGCCGCCGATGGTCCGGCGATTTGGAACCGCTCCGCCGCCAAAATCGACCTGGCCGACTGCCGGGGACATCGAGGAGGAACGGCAAGCCCTCTGGGCGAAGACCCCCAGCCTAGTGAAGGAGATTGAACGATACAGGATGGATTTCCAGGCCTGGGCGAAGAAGCAAGCCTTCACGGCCGATGCGCCGGTGGCGATCGATGCCGCGCGAGTGCTGCTCAGGCAGGACGAGCGGTGGAGCGAGCTCACGGCCAAGGCTGCTCGGCACCGCTTGCCAATGCGGGAGCAGTTGGCTGCCATGTCGGCCAAGAGACGTCCGCGGATAGAGCCGGACCTATCCGGGTTTGTGGTTGCGTCGAAGAAATTCAAGCAGGTTCACTCCGGCCTGCCGGTGCTGGCGCCCGAGCTTGAGCCGCGCCCATCGGCGAAGCGACGTGGGCGGCGTTCCGAGGACTGAGCGACCGCCGGCATCGCTATACAAGGTCGGTATGGCCTCATCCGAGGGGCGATAGTCGCGTATGACCACTGCGAGCCACCCATGAGCAACCAGGAATTTCGCGACAAGCTGAAGCGTGACAACTGTCTGGGCAAGGTGGACACCCGTGTCTGGCCAATGCACAGGGCACCAGAAATCGGGCGAACTGGGTCAACATTTGCCTGCGTGGAGTGAGGTATAGGATAGTCGAGGCGTAGGGTGATGGGAATTGCGCCGGCGCCTGCCCCATAAGCGCCTGCCGCCGACATCGGGCCGATGCCTCCATGGGTTCTGCGATGCCATTCTTTGCCATGTACCCTGTACGGATCAATCACAGTATGCGTGCATAGAGAAATTGCCCTTGCGGCTTTCGACTTGTTCCGGAAATTGCCCAGGATGAACGAATATGAGCCGTAGCAAGCGCAGATCATTGATCATTGCGATGACGTTGCACGAAAGCGACAAGCCCTTCAAGAAAGCCGAGCACCGCCGCGAACGCGCTCAGGCCAAGGTGAAATTACGCATAACCACAGATGACTCAGCTCTGTCCTCGCGCAAAGCATTCGGAGATCCGGGAATGAGCCCCAAGGATGGCAAGCAATATGTTGGCAAAGTGCGTCAAATGAATAAGCGGGATCTGCACAAGTTGACGAGCAAATAGATCCGATGGCGAGTCAGAAATGTCCACGGGCATCAAATGTGTTGATGCCGCACCTTGCGCGCCACAGCAAAGCCGTGACGCCGCTCGTATTGAAGTCAATCCTCAAGCGCTGCAAGAGGACGGACAAAATGCAATCGAATGGTTGCCGGTATACCTGTTTTGTATACTTTCACAAAATTTTGTGAAAGTGGTATACAGCTATTCAAATCAATAACTTGCGTATACATTGCCCATCGGCGAGAGGATGCGTGCTTCAATCAAACATGCCTTGTTCGACCGAGACGAATGTATTCATCGCCGCGCGATCGGTCGATCTGCGATCTACCTTGCGGACACAAGCGCATCAAATGGCTACGGAAAGGGGCCATTCGAGCATTCTGGAAAAAAATAGAGATACAAAATAGCTCTAGAAAATGGTCATAGAGTTTTACATAAGATACAAAAGAAACCATTTGATATAGGATATCTTGCGTTTTAGAATAAGAAACGATACTATTACAGGTAGGTGACGGGTCTTATGCCCCGAGTGGATGGAGACCCGGTACTTCAGGCGCGAGCTGAGGCTTTTGGCGCCAAGCTCGGGTACGCGGCCGCCGCTCGTTTCCTGGAGGTGGATCGGCTGACGTTCTACCGCTTTTGCAGGACCGGAAAAACGGTTCGCGGAACCCGGGAAAGGATCCGGGCAGGCCTGGACCAGGTCGCGAGTAGAACAGTGGGGGGGACTCCCCCAAATTTAATGAGTCCGCCGATCAATGAGATGTCGCCATTAGAGATGCAGTTGGCGTCAGCGGACTTGCGTCAGGTACGGCAGTTTTGTGAGAGTGTGCTGAAACTTTTGGATTCACTGGAGTTGCGGCGACAAGCTCCCCATGGGGCGGACGTCGCGAACGGTTCCGAAACGCAGGCGCAACAGCCTGCAGGTGGGTAGAAATTAGCCATGGCCAACACCCGGGGTGACAGGAGGGCGCTGCAGCGGACGATGGATGCAATCATCGCCGAATCCCGCCGTAACTCCGCCCAGGCCGTGCTGCCCGGGCTGGATAAGCCGGCCGCGTCGCGGGCCAAGACCCAGGCTGCTGCTGCCAAGGCGCACGCTGCGTCCGCTGCCGCCACCATTCCGCATCTGCCGGAACGCATTGCCGAGCTAGTGCATGTGATCCCGGTGCGGCGGCGGCTTGCCGATTTGGTGCTGACGGGGGAAGTCGTCGAGGAAATCAAGGAATTCCTCGACGAGTTCACCCAGGCGGCGCTGTTGCGCTCGAACTCGCTGGAGCCGCGGCACACCATGCTGCTGGTTG
This sequence comes from uncultured Nevskia sp., assembly GCA_964451925.1. Classification (GTDB taxonomy): domain Bacteria; phylum Pseudomonadota; class Gammaproteobacteria; order Nevskiales; family Nevskiaceae; genus Nevskia. The sequence continues at coordinate 17,176 of CAYVKA010000065.1, forward strand.
GCCCGCCGGGCAACGGCAAGACCAGCCTGGCCGAGGCCATGGCTGCCGAGCTGTCGTTGCCGCTGCTTTCTTTGCGTTATGACGCCATTGTCGACAGCTATCTGGGCGAGACCTCGAATCGTCTGCGCAAGCTGATCGATTATGCCTCCCAGCATCCCTGCGTACTGTTCTTCGACGAGTTCGATGCCGTTGGTAAAGAGCGCAGCGATGCCCAGGAAACCGGCGAGATCAAGCGCGTCGTGTCGTCCCTGCTGGTCCAGATGGACCAGCTGCCCAGTCACACACTCGTGGTCTGTGCGACCAACCACCCGGAGTTGCTCGACCGTGCCGTCTGGCGCCGGTTCGAGATGGTCCTGGAGATCGACCGTCCGGGCCGCGAGCAGCTCCAGACTTGGTTCGATCGATTTGAGCGATCGTTAAATGGAGAACCGGCCGGTATCACTGCCGATCAGTTCGCCGAATTCATGCACGGGCAGAACATGTCCGAAGTTGAGGCTTTTACTTTAGACGTACGTCGCAAACTCGTGCTCTCCAAAGGTGTATTGTCCCCCGCTGGGGCAATAGAACTTGTCATGAAGCGCGGCCGTCCGCGCCTCATAGGCGACCTTAGGGAGAAGCATAGTGAGCGAGTACCCAATAGTCCGTCTCAAACGGATTGAAACCGTTGGGCCGAAGATCAAGAGCAGTAGGCGGATCAAGCCTCCAGCAAAAATTCCATATCAAGCTCAGGCCAGCCGTTTAGGGCAGGTGTTCGACCGGGCGGCCGCTGTGCTGCTCGATTTCGAGAGGGGCATCGAGGTCGCGGCAGATCCTGCCGCCGTCGTGCCCGAGCGCTGCTTGGTGTTCGAGCTGATCGGTCCGGTTTACGACTTCAACGTGGCCGCGCTGGCGCTGGGGCTGGATTGGCTGCGCACCGATCCGCTGACGGACGATGCCGCCGCCGACGACGAAGAGGCCGGTAATGCAGCGACCGCAGATGATGACGATCTGCGACCCAAGCTTCTCTATCTCACGATGCCTTCTCCCCAGGCGCTGAGCAGGCTGCTGGCGCAGTGGAACAAGTACATGGCAGGCGAGAAGCCCCAGTATGGTTACGGCTCGCTGTGGGCGATCTTCGGTTACCTGGCCGACTTGCGCGGCTGGTCGGTTCAGGACCGGCTGGATGCCCATATCTCAGAGTACATCAGCGCGGTGCTGAGCGACGACACGGTGCGGGACGTCTCGGTCGAGATCGACTTGTGGTACCGCAACGAGAAGGAACGCCGGGACAAATCGATCTCAACCCTGACCTCGCTGCTCCAGGAAGTGGGCGGCGAGCTGCTGGATTTGGTCGACATCGAGGAGATCCGCTACCAGGGCGCGCTGGTCCGGTTGCCATCGAATGTGGCGCGGCGGTTGGCCCAGGGCGAGGGGGATATCCCGCACTTCGACGACATCATGAGCATCCGGCCGCAATCGGCTTACCATTCGCACATCGTTGCCGAGCCCCCGGAGATGCGGGACCTGAGTGAAGGCAAGAAGCCGAGTGGGCCGTGCTTGGCAGTACTGCTCGACGGTTATCCCGTAGTGCAGCACAAGGCACTGGATGGCCGCTTGCGGGTCATGGAAGTGGACGTCAGTGGCGGCAGCGTGCCGGTCTCCGCGCGATTCCACGGCACGGCAATGGCGTCGCTGGTCGTGCACGGGGATCTTCATGAGGTCGAAAACATGCTGGAGCGGCCGGTGGGGGTCATTCCGGTGCTGACAGGTGCCGGTGGCCCGCAGGAGTCAACGCCGCCTGGAAAGCTGGCCGTTGGAGTGATTTACCGCGCGCTGCGCAAGGTGATCGAAGCCCGCCAGACGAACGATCCCGATTTCGGCCGTATTGTGGTCATCAACCACTCGCTCTGTGACGAGTTCCACCCCTACGTGCGGCGCCTGTCGCCCTGGGCGACGTTGCTGGATCACTTCAGTTACACCTACAGCCTGCTGTTCGTGGTCAGCGCCGGCAACATCTTCAAATCGTTTTCGGTACCAGAATACGCTTCGATCGCCGAGTTCCAGGATGCCGACGTCGTGGAACGGGAGGCGGCGATCGTGCTGGCGGTGGAGGCGGCCAAGGGGACGCGCGGGCTGTTGTCTCCGGCGGAGTCGGTCAACGCCCTGACGGTCGGCGCGATTCATGCGGATTTTGCCCCGAGGATGCCCCCGGCCGGCGTCGATCCATTTCCGAACCTTGACGGCATGGCCAGCCTGGTGTCCGCTGTGGGCCTGGGCACCAACCGTAGCGTCAAGCCAGACCTGGTCGAGCACGGTGGGCGCTTCCTCGCGGCGCCTTCCGTCGCAAAGAACGATGTCGTCGACGTACACGGCGCAGCATCCCCGCATGTGGGGCAGCTGGTCGCGGCACCGTCGGCGACCGGTGACAATACGGTGGTGCTACGAACCTCCGGTACCAGCAATGCCGCGGCGATGGTGACGCGATCCTGCCATTTCATTGCCGATGCCCTCGATGAGTCGTTTGCGGCCGATGGGATCGATTGGACTGGCCTGGTAACCCGTGCCGTTCTGCCGAAGGCGCTGCTGGCTCACAGTTGCGCTTGGAGGGCTACCGGAGCGTTCCTGCACGAAAACTATCCGCCACAGGGGCCTTACACGGCGCTAAAGCGGCGCGATACGATCAGTCGCTTCCTCGGTTATGGCCGGCCGGATCGCGAGCGGGTGATCAGCGGCGGGGAAAATCGCATTACGCTGCTGGCCGAAGATGTGATCTATCCCGAGGAGCGCCACGAGTATCGTTTGCCGATTCCAGCTGCGATGATCGGCACCAAGGATGTGAGGTCGCTCAGCCTGACGTTAGCCTGGACCTGCCCGGTGACCAACCTATCCGTAGATTACCGAGGGGTCGCCCTTAAGCTCTGCGACCAGCACGGCAAGACCGGTTTCTGGGAAGGCGTTGAGCGCAAGGAGATCTATCAACCCAACGCCACCACGGCTGCGCGCGGTACGCTGGTGCACATGGTGCTTGAAGGGACGCGGAAAATGCCGACTACGGACGGCCAATTGGTGATTTGCGTCCAGGCCACCGCCGGTCGCAAGGAGTTTGGCAGGGCGTACGTGCCGTATGCTCTCGCCATCACGCTCGAAATGGCACAATCCCAGAAGACCAACTTGTACACGGAAATCCGCACCGCGATCCGCGGCCGAGTGCGCACCTAACGTCGCAGAACGGAGTCACTATGCCTGAATTTGATCCGGCTATTTGCCTCGGCGCCCGCTCGGGGCCTCAGATCGCCGAGTACCTGACGAAGATCAAGGATCTGGACGGCGCCGCCGAATTCGCGAGGGCAGCGGCCGGCGGCCAGTCGGCCTTGTGGTCGTCGAAGGCGTATACCCGCACCGGCTTGGTGATGGGCTACATCCCGCCCACCGCGGGCAACTCGAACGGCACCTTGGCGGTGCAGGGCATCACCTCTATCAAGTCCGACGATGGCTTGATCGGCAAGCGGATCAAGATCACGCTGGATAAGGTCTATGTGCACGAGTTTCCGGGACGCGGCAAGCACCAGGTTCTGTGCGAGTTCGCGGGAAAAAATCAGGTCTCCGGTGAGACCGAGGAGCTGCGTTTCGCGCTGCGCTTCGAGGCTAACGACAAGGACGGCGCCGGCGTTGCCGGCGCGCCGATCTTCATGGGGGTGACGGTCGGTCCGGATGGCATCTCCTTCGAAGGTCGCACCGTCAACGTGTCCAGCAGCGATGACGAGAAGATCTTGGCCACGCTCGATTCCCCCGCCTTCAAGAACGGCCTGGCGCTGCTCAACACCGCGCAGCCTGCGCTGAAGCCGTTTTCCAGCCTGGCCAAGGCGGCCGTGGAGGGGATCTGCTCGAGGAGCAAGAATGCGACCGTCCACTGCTTCAACCTTGGTCTCGATTTCGCCGGCGGCGCGACTTCGGCGCGCCTAGCCTACGGTTCCTACGTCATCGTCCAGACGAACGAAACCGCGTTCGACTGGAATCGCTTTGTGTGGAACGGCGATGCTTTGGCGCTGCAGCCGAAGAATGCGCAGGAAGCTCAAATCGACTTCAACTACGTGATTGTCGCAGTCACGCCCTTCTCGCCTTCGGAGGCCGGCACGAAGCCGACTAAGCGCGCTGCGAAGGCCTGACTTAGTTTAGAGTCGGCTCAAAATTGCAGGTACCGCCGCACGGTCGGATCACACAACTCAAGCACCTGCCGGGGCGGCGACAGTTCCCGGTCCAAGCCGAGGTTGATCAGCACATACTTGACGAGGGCTTCCCGGACTTGCACCTGCAATCGCGCGTCCGTCATCGCGTAGTCGTAGGCAATCAGGGACTGCTGCTCGGGCTTGAGCTTGGGGTGAGGCATGACCTCGAAGGACACAACGTTGGCCCACAGCGGATCCTCCGGGATCGCTTCGAACGGCGGGCGTGTCTCGCCGATGGTCTCGATGCGGCTGAGCAGAAAGTCGCGGAAGCCGCGGCGCTCATGGCAATACGCCCGCACATGCCAGCGGTTGCCGTCGTTGATAACGGCCGTCGGCCGGATCCAGCGCCACGCTCCGGCCGGGTTTTCCATCGACCGGTAGTAGCAATGCACGTCCGCCGGCTCGCCCGCGGTCTGCATGATGTTGCGCGCCACCACGCCATCGATGCGCCGCGCCGGTGGCAGCAGGGCTTCGAAGGGTGCGGTGGGGCTGGAAAAGCGGTCCTCGACCGTTCCGATGGTTGCCCACCTCCATGGCGAAGTTGAGAGATCGTTCGGAGATGATTCCACGGTATTCATCGAATGGCGCATGAAAGTCCCAATGGGAAAGGCGATGGTGTCGATGCCTGCCGTCGATCGCTTCACTATAAAGAGCGGGCTGGGAATCGAACGAGCAGTCTACTTCGACCAATGGCGTCTACTGATCGAGGTCTGTAGACATCCACGGCTGTGGCTGGGATGGCTGAAGTATCGATTTGGCCGCGATTGAAACTAACGAGTCTCTCACCAAAGCGAAACAGGGCCTGACGCCAATTACTCCAGGTGCCTTCGGACAAGACAACTCAATAAAGATTTCGATAGCGATTCCTCGAAATGGATCGTTATTCTGCACGCACGCGAAGGGCAGGCGTTCGTCGAGAACATTTGATATGAACAAAAGCATTGCTGACATACATCCGATTGTTGTTTACGGGGCCAGTGGCTATACCGGGAGCTTGGTTGCGAAAGAACTATTGAGGCGCGGCTTCAAGGTCGTGCTTTCTGGCCGTTCAGAGGCTGCATTGCATCAAATCTCTGCCGAACTAGACGGTATAAGCGAGGTGCGAGCAGTAGAATTGAACGAGCCCGCTTCGCTGCGTGCGGTGTTGAGAGGCTGCTCAGCAGTGATCAATTGCGCGGGGCCGTTTTCGGAGACCGCTGATCCGCTGGTATCGGCTGCTATTGCAGTGGGTGTTCATTACCTGGATACCAGCGCCGAACAGCCGCACGCGCGAAGGATGTTTGAAGTCCACGACGGGCCCGCGCGTCAGGCGGGAGTGACGCTGCTGCCAGCAGCAGCATTTTACAACGCCCTTGGCGACTTGATGGCACATGCGGTTAGTGCGGAAATGGGCGCACTTGAAGAGGTCACATCGGCCTACGGTGTCCGAGGATGGAACATGACTCGTGGTTCGAGAGTAACTGCGGTCAACTTCATGCGTGATCGAATCGGCTTCTCTGACGGGCGACAGCACCGCCTATCGACAATTCCAAAGTTCACCCGTTTTGAGTTTCCTCACCCTCTGGGTCGCAAACGTGTCATTGTGGACTACCCATTGGGTGAACCGATCACGGTCCCGAGGCATACTGATACAAAAAAAGTGACCTGCTTGATGTCGGAAGAGGCATTTGCCGATGGCTTCTACATCAGACTGGTCGTCGCCCTTGGCAGTTCCATTCCCCTGTTGGCCCCTCTACTGCGTTGGGTAATGCGACGTCGACGCAACCCCCGACCCGAGCAGATTGCAGGGTCCGATTTCGTAATTGAGATACGCGTTCGGAGCACACGGGCTACGCGTCGCGGGACAATCTTCGGAGCGGACATCTACGGCATTAGTGCCATCATCATCGCAGAGGCGGCGATGAGGCTGCTCGGTTCGGGAGGCGTGCGTAGCGGGACGCTGAGCGCAGCAGAGGCTTTTGATTCACGCCGGTTTCTCGATGCCCTTGCCAATCATGGAGTGCGTTATGAAATTGATCAGCCGATTGCTTTGGTAGAGTCGGCATGACACCAGTAAACCTGGGCACGACACCTTGATACGCGGAATCCTTCGTCCGTGAAGTCGAGCTACTTTCCAATTCCTGCGATGCCGCTGCCACGGCAAGAATTTATTCGTGAGATGCTTTGTTAGAGTTCATAACATACGGAATCACTTTGAGGTGTCGCGGAGGTATGGAAATTTTTGCCGTGTGGAAAACAATAATGACCGGCATGATGCTTTTGCATTTCAAGGTAAACAAGAGATTGTCTTGTACTGCTCCCGATGTGCTTTTAAATATTTGGACCGGCAATATCGGCCGTTGGAGAGTTGCGGCGGGTTTTGAGGTGTGGTTGTTCGATGGGGCGGGTCAAGTATGTTGGAATCAACAATGCCAATGGCTTGAGTTTCATCGCCTGCCGAATCAGGAACGCGACGTGAGGTCATTTTTTGTTGCATACGCAGAGAAATGCGCCGGCCTGGGTTCAGGGAAAGATCGGGAGTTTGCTCACAGCCCTGACAGACTGAGCGTGTCGCGGGCTAGCGAAGCGCACCCTGCCTCTATGCCAGGACAACTGGAACTACTCCACGATCACCATCGAGTTCGCCGTAGGCGCAGAACAGGATGATGTGCTACGGGCGATCGTGCGGCAGGTGCTCGCCGTCATCAGCCACGTCGGCCAGCCGCCAAGCGAAGCCACTGTACAAGCCCCGGGACTGTCGGCACCGACGCTTGCCTGATCGGCACAACTATTTGATTTATATGAATTAAGGAATCAGATGCCTAATAGCGCCGGCGAGTAGAAAATCCAGTTCTGCTGTGTTCGATGATGGTCCCAGCCGAGCTATTGATTGTGGTGCGCAATCACAATGCATCAATCTCAACTCCAATATATGTCAAATTGCCCGGCCATTCACGGCGCGGTTCCCAACATAAAGGCCTTACGAATCGCCTCGCCGCAAAGCACCGACTTGTAGTAGGGCGTGTCGCTCTTATTGATCGAGATAGCAGCATCGTAACGCGCAACGATGCCGTAGTAGGTTTTGCTTGCGTCGATCCATGGATAGAAGCCGAATTTGCCAGGGCTGCTGTAGGCCCCGTCACCGCTTGTCGGGTCGTCTTCGATCCAATGCGTGATGGAGTAGTGCCAACTGACTGCATCGGGGGTTGGTGTATAAAGGGACAATGCTTTCCCGGCGCCATCGACACAAGCAGGATCGGACGTGCTTGTGCATACTGCGTAGGAATCGTCTGCAGTCGGATGCAGGAAATGAGACATAACTAGAGGATTGTCTTTCCTGAGCATGCCTTGCAGGAAAGTGGCGTAATCCGCCGACGTTGTCACAATACCGCCAGCGACTATTGGATTTGTAAACGATAGATTAAGGGCCAGCCCTCGCGCGGAAAATGCAGCTAGCAATGCGGTTGTCAAGCCTGCATCATTTTCTGCAGAGCCGTTTATTACCGTCGCGATGGATGGATCAGCGCCACCTTCCAGAACCTCCAAATGGCCAGAGTTGTAATAGAATCGCCCGACAGAGTCAGTCGACCTGATCTTGTTCGCTGTGAATAACAGGCTCATCCCGTTTGAATGATTCAGGCAACTCTGCACGGTCGGAGTCTCCGCCGCGGAGCAATCATCTGCCATGTTGCTGTAACCGCTAGTAAAGTTCAGAAACGGTGCTTCGGCCGCAGGAATTGTCCACTTCTCATCTTGCACCATCGCCTGCGTTTCCAGGACGTAGGCGCCGTATATCCACTTACTCGCCGAGGCGATCATCAATGGTGTGCTGCGGGTGTAGGGAACGGCCATGCCGGCATGGACAGATCCTGAGGCTTGGGTGCCGCTTGTCGTGTCTTTGGCAATTCCATCCGCCGCGCCAATCTCCCAATAGAAACCGTTCCCGCCACTGACATTTTGACTAACAGCGCCGCAGGGAGAGCCCGCCGATGTATCACTGGCAGCTTGTTGGGCTGCGGCAATACGCTGCTGCATCGGCACTGCCACGACTAGGACAGCATCGGCAGCCGAACTGCCCCCTTCGCCGTTGCAGATCAAGTGATAGTTGTAGTTGCCGGCGGCTATAGGATCGACTTGAATAGAACCGGATGTCTTCTGCTCGCCGCTCCACGCCCCGCTCGCACTGCAGTCGACAACGTTGTTACTTGACCAAGTGAGCGTCGCCACACCCCCGGGTGATATCACCGAAGGACTCACGGTGATGGTGTTGCCAGGTTCCCCTGCAGGGGAGTTCGAACATCCTGCGCTGCCCGCGCAAAATAATATGACTATGAATAGAGTGGACGTCTTCCAAAGCACTGGTGGCCTCACGTTCCTTCGACTTGCTTGTTTAGTCACATCCCACCAAGAAGGACCCTTGGAGGCCAAGCGCCGACTGTGACGGTACGGTCCGTCCCCATGGGGCCAACTTCGTTTTAATCCCTTTAATTTGATACGGCTGCATCTTGGGGCGCATCGCGCACGGCGCTTTCCCGATGCGTCCTCGCGCCGCTGCCGCTGCCGCAGCATGGCCATTATTTTGGTCTGGGGGGAAACACCGGCATGTTCTGGGTA
>CAYVKA010000066.1:0-25006 GCA_964451925.1 uncultured Nevskia sp.
GCACCGCGATCAGCGGAATGATCGAAGCGCGCCAGGTCTGCAGGAACAGGATCACCACCAGCACCACCAGCAGGATCGCTTCGGCCAGGGTGTGCACCACGGCGTGGATCGAGCCGCGCACGAAAATGGTGGGGTCATAGACGATGTGGTAGTCCACGCCCTCGGGGAAATCCTTCTTCAGCTCCTCCATCTTGGCGCGCACGCGGTTGGAGATGTCGATGGCATTGCTGCCCGGACGCTGGAAGATGGGGATGGCGGCGGCGGCCTTGTTGTCGAGCAGCGCGCGCAGGGCATAGGTGTCGGCGCCCAGCTCGACCCGCGCCACGTCGCGCAGCCGCGTGACCTGGCCGTAATCACCGGTCTTGATGATGATGTTGCGGAAGTCCTCCTCGGTGCTGAGGCGGCCCTTGGTGTTGATCGACACCTGGAAGTCGGTGGCATTGGGCAGCGGCGGCGCGCCGAGCTGGCCGGCGGCGACCTGCACGTTCTGCTCGCGGATCGCCCGGACCACGTCGCCGGCGGTCATGTTGCGGCTGGCAACCTTCTCCGGGTCGAGCCAGACGCGCATCGAGTAGTTGCCGGCGCCGAACACCTGCACGTCGCCGACACCGTCGAGGCGGGCCAGCTCGTCCTTGACCTTGAGCAGGGCGTAGTTGGACAGGTACAGCGTGTCGTAGCGGTTGTCAGGCGACAGCAGGTGCACCACCAGGGTCAGGTCGGGCGAGGCCTTGTTGGTGACCACGCCGAGGCGCTGCACCTCGTCCGGCAGCTTGGGCAGGGCCTGTGCCACGCGGTTCTGCACCTGCACCTGGGCCTTGTCGATGTCGGTACCGAGGGCGAAGGTGATGGTCAGCGTCATCACGCCGTCGGCGGTGGCCTGCGAGAACTGGTACAGCATGCCCTCGACGCCGTTGATCGACTGCTCCAGCGGGCTGGCCACGGTTTCGGCGATGACGCGCGGGTTGGCCCCGGGATAGTTGGCCTTCACCACCACGGTGGGCGGGACCACCTCCGGGTACTCGCTGATCGGCAGCGACGGCAGGGCCAGCAGGCCGGCGAGGAAGATCAGGGTTGAAAGCACGCCGGCGAAAATCGGCCGGCTGATGAAGAATTGCGAGAGTTTCATGGCTTGAATCCTTGTACCCCTTTGAAGCCCCTCTCCCATCGGGAGCGGGGTTGGGGTGAGGGACGCCGGCGGCGGCACGATGCGGCCAACCGGCGTTCCCTCATCCCCCGCCCTTCTCCTGGAGGGAGAAGGGAGAGCGACCACTGTTCAGCGTGCTGCGGACTGCCGGCTTACGGCTGCGAACGCGCCACCTTGGTGGCGACGCCGTCGCGCGCCACGCTCTGCGGCACCGGATTGATGGCGACCTGGCGCAGGCCGGCGTTGTCTTCATTCATGGCCACGCGGGTCGGCGCCACCGTCTGCCCCGGCTTCACGTGCTGTAGGCCGTTGACCACGATGACGTCGCCCGGCTGCAGGCCCTGCTTGACCACCCGCAGGCCGTCGATTTCCGGTCCCAGCTCGACGATGCGGTACTCGATGCTGTTGTCGGTCTTCAGCGTCAGCACGAACTTCTTGCCGAGGTCGGTGCCGACGGCGCGGTCCTCGATCAGCACGGCGTCGTTGTCGATGCCGCCGACCAAGCGGATGCGGGTGAACAGGCCCGGCGTGTAGCGGCCGTCCGGGTTGGAGAACACGGCGCGGGCGCGGATGGTGCCGGTGGTGGCGTCAACCTGGTTGTCGACGAAGTCGAGCCTGCCCTGGTGCGGATAGCCATCCTCGTCCACCAGGCCCATGAAGACGCCGCTGGCGCCGTCCTGATTGCCGCTGCGGGCGAGCTTGGAGTAGCGCAGGAAGGTCTGCTCGTCGGCGTCGAAGTAGGCGTAGACCGGATCGTCCGACACCACCGTGGTCAGCAGGCTGGCGCTGGTCACCAGGTTGCCGGCGGTAATGATGGCGCGGGACACATGGCCGTCGATCGGTGCGCGCACCTGGGTGAACTCCAGGTTGAGGCGGGCGTTGTCGAGCGAGCCGGTGACCGAGCCCACTTCACCCTTGGCCGAGGTCTCCGCCGCCACCTGGCGGTCGTAGTCCTCGCGCGAGATGGCGTTGGCGCCGATCAGCCGTTCGGCGCGGGCGCGGTTGGCGCGGGCCAGTTCCAGGTCCGACTCGGCGCGGCCGCGCTCCGAGGTGAGGCGGTCGACCTCGGCCTGGAACGGCCGCGGGTCGATCTGGAACAGCAGCTGCCCCTTCTTGACCCGGGCGCCGTCGGGGAATGCGACACGGTCGATGTAGCCGCTGACGCGCGGCCGCACCTCCACCGTGTCCACCGCCTGCAGGCGGCCGCTGAACTCCTGCCACTCGTGCAGCGGCTTGTGGATCACCTCGGCCACGGTTACTTCGGTCAGGGCGGCGGCTGCAGGCTGCGGCTTGGCTTCGCTGCGGCCCAGGCCGGCAAACAGCACCACCGCCGTGAGCAGCGGCAGGCCGAACAGCGCCGCGGTGGAAAACTTCTTGTTGGAAACGAGTTTCTGGAAAGGCATTTGCGAACTCCCGTCATTCCTTTGAATGAGCCGCCACCGGACCATCCGGGGGCGTCGGGACCTGCCGTGCGGGCTGTCAGATCCACCGTCAGTCCGGGGGTACCCGGTGGACTTGACATATCGCTATAACACTCCGATGCTACGCGCCGTGTGTTACCGGTAAGTCACATTGGAGCGCTAAGTTAGTTACCGGTAAGTAACATGTCAAGTGGAGGTGTGTCATGAACGCATCGAAGGCGGTTCAAGCCGCTGTAGATAAAGAAAATATTTCCGAGCATCCGAAACCGCGCGTGCGCGACCGGATCTTCGAGACAGCCTGCGACCTGTTCTATCGCCACGGCATCCGCGCCGTGGGCGTGGACACGATCGCCTCGGAAGCGGGCACCAACAAGATGAGTTTCTACCGCAGCTGGCCGTCGAAGGACGAACTGGTGGCGGAATACCTGCACAACGAGGAACGCGAAGGCTGGGTGTGGTGGGACGAGATCATGGCCGCCCACCCCGGCGACCCGCGCAAGCAAGTGGAAGTGCTGTTCGACGCGCACGTCAAAGAGACCTGCAAGATGGACTCGCGTGGTTGCGCCCTGGCCAACGCCGCCGTGGAAATCACCGAGCCGGAGCATCCGGCGCGCACGGTGGTGGAGCACTACAAGGCCGAGATGCGCCGCCGCTTCCGCAAGCTGGCGCGCGATATGGGCGCGCACGAGGCCGATGTGCTGGGTGATGCGCTGATGCTGCTGTGGGAAGGCAGCTACCTGACCCGCCTCACCTTCCAGTGCCAGCATGGGCCGGCGCACAACGCGGCCAAGGCGGCGCGGACCTTGATTGCGGCTTATACGGCCTGAGCGGGGCCATCGTGGGAATTCCGCGGCTGCCGGAATTCCCTGACCGCCTTTTGAAGATCCCCGCGCCGGGGCGGCCGCGCCGGCGAAAAAAAAGGCGGCACGGCCTGACACCGCGACGCCTTAATTACAGCCTCATTCATTGCCGGCTGCGCCTGCTGCGTGCGCCTTGCCAGTGCTGCTCCAGGTCGGCCGCGTATGCGATCTCTTGCCTTTCGCCCCCCTCCACTCCCGCGGAAAATCTGGCTCCGCATTTAGCCCTATTGCACGCCCCCGGCGTGGCCGATAGTGGTCGGAATATAGTAAGAGGCGGGCGCCGCAGGCAAGGGGAAATGTAAAGAATTTTCGAAATTTTACCTTTGGCGGGCACGCAGACCGAAAATCGCCGCCATTGTCGAAGACAAACCGGCCGTTTCTGTAAGGCTTATGTAAGGATTGCGCGGGATTGTCCGGGGGCGACTGCCGCTCCCGGAGCCGATGCGCGGAGAGCGCTCAGGCGCATAACCGAGCGCGCTTGCTCCGGTCCCGGGCGCGGCGTTTTCATTTCCCGCACGCCGGGCGTTGGCCGGCGGCGCCCCCGGCTTCGACGGAAGCCGGCGACGTGGAGCCGCTCAGGTGTTTTCGATGAACCCGGTGGCGGGGGGCTTGCCCAGGGCCAGCACTTTTTCCTGGCCGTCCTCGGCGACGTGGCGCATCAGGAACGAGGTCTGACGGAATTTCTGCGAGCTGATCCACCAGCGGCCGGCGCGGCGCACGTACTCGTCGCGGTACTCGCCGGCGAGGTTGACCACGGTGCGCTCCTTCAGGTTGACCTGGGTGAACTGCAGGTCCCACACGGCGCTGGCGCTGTCCGGGCCGGTGAGGCTGATCTGCGGGTTCTGGCCGTGATGGGTGTCCATCACGTTGGGGTTGTTCACGGCCAGCTCGGTAAACACGCGCACCCAGCCTTCGCGGTCGTTGAAGGAGGGGAAGCCGTCGGCCTCGATCACCGCGCCGTGCTCGACGAAGCAGTCGCGCATCACCTCCGGCTGCTTGCGGTCGCAGGCGCGCAGGTAGCGGGCCTTCAGCTCGCGGATGGCGTTGATGTCTTCCAGCGCGCGCAGGCGCTGTTCCAGATCGGCGACGGTGCTCATGCGGTTCTCCTCGGCATGCCTTTGATTTGAACCCAGCCTAGCAAGCAGGGCCCCGGCGGACGTACGCCAAGCGGACTATGCGCGCGAGGTGGCCGGCGCAGAGCAGTGGCATCGCCCGGATGATGGTCTCCCGGGAGCGGGACCACCACTGCGGGGGGATCGCCGCGGGACGTCTTCCTGGGCGGCATAAGGCCCCGCCGGCACCCGCCGGCGGGGCCGATCATCGCGCGCGCTCAGCCGGCGGCGGCGATGAACTTGGCGATGTCGAAGCTGCCCAGGCCGGTGGCTGCGTCGTAGCCGGTGCCGGCGCAGTAGTCCTTCTGCAGCAGCAGGGCGCTGAGCAGGGCGTCGACGGAGTTGCTGCCGCTGTTGCAGCCGGAGGTGATGTCGTGGAAGGTGGACGCGGCGCTGTAGATCACCGGAGCGGCGAAGCCGAGGGTGTTGCCGCTGGCCGATTCGGCGCGCGCCCAGGTGCCGGTGGACAGCGGCGCGGCCAGGCTGGTGCCGCCGACCTGCAGCGAGCTGCCGCTGACGATGATCAGCGCGCCGGAGTTGGGATCGGCGTCCATCGAGATGTCCGGCACTTCACGCGCCGTGCTGCCGGTGATCTTCTTCTGCCAGGTGGGCGCGGCCTCGTACTTGCTCACGCCGCCGCCGCCGCCGGCCCAGGTGGTCTCGCCGGCGTAGCTGCCGTCGCTGTTGGTGTTCAGCGTGGTGCCGCCCACCGCCACCACGTAGGGCGAGCTGGCGGGATAGCTGACGGCGGTGAAGATGCCTTCCTGCGCGGAGCAGCCGGTGTAGGCGCCGCCGTCGCCGGAGGAGACGAAGAAGGTGATGCCCTTGGCCATCGCCGCTTCGAAGATCTGGTCGGCGGCGGCCATGCCGCCACTGCTGTTCTCCGAGCTTTCGCAGCCGCCGAGGGAAACGTTGACGGCCTTGACCACGTTGGCCGACACGGCCAGGTTGTAGGCCACTTCCAGGTCGGCATCGTTGAGCGAGGCGGCGTTGTAGAAGGTCAGGTTCTTCACGCCGCCGGCAATGGAGGTGGAGCTCTGGCTGTCGAGATCCCACTCGTCGAGGCCGCTGGTGTCGGTGCCGTTGGTGATGCCGGGGACGAAGCTCACCGGCACCTGAGCCAGCTTGTTCTGGCTCTCGTAGGTGCGCAGGTCGGTGAGCACCTGGGTCAGGTCGCCCTCGGCGATGATGCCGATGTTGGTGCCGGTGCCGGCGGCGGTGCCGGCGGCGTCATAGATGGCAGGAAACTGCACCGGCACGTGGCCAGTGGCGGTGCCGGCCAGCGGGCGCGCGGTGTTCGTTGCGGCGTTGGCTGCGCCGAGGTGCTGGATCAGCGGGCGCGCGGTATTGGCGTTCTGCAGGCCGGTGACGGCGAGCACGATGCCGTCCAGCTCGTCCGGCACTTGCGCGTCCTGGACGTTGGCGTGGACCACCTGGCCGAGATACTGGAACTGCATGATGCGGGTGTTGAACGCGGCCTCCACCAGCGAACGCCTGCCCTCGGCGGTGACCAGCAGGTTGTTCGGCGCCGCCTGGATGTTGCTGAAGCCGGCACGGCCAAGGTAGTCGGTGACAGCCTGCACCTGGCGGCTGCTCGGCGCGTAACCGGCGTTGAACTCCTCGTCGCTGAGCACGCGGCCGTAGTCGCGGCTGACCAGGCTATGGCTGGCTTCAACGAAGCTGTCAAGCGCGGCCTTGTTTTGCAGCTTGAGACTGATGGTGACGCGCATCGGCGCCGTGTCCGGCATGGCGCCGAGCTGGGTGGCGTTTTGCAGCACCTGGGCGTGGGAGGCGGTGCCGTGCCAGGCGGCCTGCGCGGTGGTGGACAGCGTCAGCGCGGCCAAGCCGAGGCCTATGCCGATCCTTGATACCACTGATCCTTCGAGCCGTGTGGGAAGCATGTTTTTTCCTCTCCTTGTGAGCTGGTGGAACACCAGAATTCGCAACTGATCGCGGCGCGCCGCGCACGGGCGCTGATGCGCCAGACGCCGCATGGAAGCGGCGCGACGCCAGATCGGGGCTGGAAGCGGCACGGGGCCGGCGCACGGCGGTGCGCCGGCGCAAAGCAAGCTGCTGCGGAGCTGACGCCCGCGCGCGACGCTGACAACGCAATCATGGATCGCCCCTGAACGCTCATTCCTTGAGCTGCCCTGGCCTCTTTATGCGCCATTTGTGCAGCGAAACGGTGCGGCCGTCAACCCCCGATCAACGGCCCCCCTTCGGAAAGCCGCGGCGAAAAGCGGCGACCGGGGCGGCGGCGCGCGGAATTGGGGCCCGATTCCGGCCTCTCCGCACCGCTGATGGGCGGCGCCGTGGGAGGGATGCGCCACGGCACGCCGCCGGGCAGGCTCCGTCTACCTTTCGTCCGAAGGCAGGGTGCGGATAGGAGCGTCCTGTCATGGTCCGTGCTTACATTAACGTCATCGGCGCGGATCGACATTTCTCAGGCTTCTTCAGACTCAGGTGAACCATGCCTATCCGTTACTACGATCACGCCCTCGGCCGCGAACGCATCAAGCGGCGCTATGTCTGGGCGTTCTACGCCTTCATCACCGGCACGCTGCTCGGCATCATGGCGGGGCACGTGCTCTGAGGCGCGCCTCAGGGCTTTGACTCCACCACCTGCGCTGGCCGGCGACGGGCTGACCCCGCGGCACCGTGGGCGTGGAATCGGGCATGGCGAGCGATACAATCGCCTGCCCTTGCCCAGCACCCCGGAAACGAGCGCCGCCGGCCATGAACGTGATCATCCCCATCCCCAGCCAGGACTTCGACCCCACCGAGGTGGCCGTGACCTGGCAGGTGCTGAAGCAGGCCGGGCACGAGCTGCACTTCGCCTCGCCCGACGGGCAGCGCGGCCACGCCGACGCGATCATGATCAGCGGCGAAGGGCTGGACCCCTGGGGCTTCATCCCGGGCTTGCGCAAGATCCGCCTGATCGGACTGAGCCTGCGCGCCCAGGGCGGCGCCCGGCGCGCCTACCGCGAGCTGGAGCAGGACCCGCACTTCCTCAAGCCGCTGCGCTATGACGAGCTGCGCGTGGAGGACTACGACGCACTGGTGCTGCCGGGCGGCCACGCCAAGCGCATGCGCGAATACCTGGAGAGCACCCTGCTGCAAGGCTTCGTCGCCGACTTCTTCGACAGCGGCAAGCCGGTGGGCGCGGTGTGCCACGGTGTGGTGCTGGCCGCGCGCAGCATCAGCAAGAAGACCGGCCAGTCCGTCCTGCACGGCCGCAAGACCACGGCGCTGACCTGGAAGCTGGAGAAATCCGGCTGGCTGCTGAGCAAATTCCTGGCCCGCTTCTGGGACCCGGATTACTACCGCACCTACGGCGAGACCCAAGGCCAGCCGGCGGGATACATGAGCGTGCAGGCCGAGGTGACGCGGGCACTGGCGCGGCCGGAGGATTTCATCGACGTGCCGCGCGATGCGCCGAACCGGTTTGCCAAGACCAGCGGGGTGGTGCGGGATTCGGCCAGCAACCCGAAGCCGGCTTGGGTGGTGCGCGACGGAAACTATGTTTCGGCTCGATGGCCGGGGGATGTTTATACGTTTGCGCAGACGTTCGATCAGTTGATGAAGGAGCAGGTAGCTACCTGACTACGCCTTCTGCTCCAAACCGAGTTTTAACAACTCGGCGACGCGGGCCAGTCGCTTGTCGCGTGTCCATAGCCGCGCACCCGGCTCCGCAGCCACGGCGGCAAGCAAATGCACATCCACAAAGCCGATGCCTTTGCCCATCAACTTCTTCGCCTCGATGAACGCGAGCGCGGCTTCGTCGTCGACAGCTGCCAGCGCAGGCAGGTTGCGCCACAGGCGCAGCAGTATGCTACGGTCACGCAGGCTGCCGCAGGCCAATTCACCGACGATCATGGGGTGCATCGCCACCCCGCCCTTTTCGAGCAGGCCAACGAGAATCTTGTCGCCTTTGCGCAGGTGATCGATCCAGACCGAGGTATCGGCCAGGATCATGCGGCGGCTTGGCGGCGACGAACCGGCTTCAGTCGCGGCTGGGAACCACCGAGAGCGGCAAGCTGGCGGGCGCTTTCGCGCTCAATCAAGGCCTTGAGACCTTCGCGCACGACGGCTGTCTTTTCATCGAGCCGGGTAAGGGCTTTGGCTCGGCGGTAGAGGTCGTCGTCGATGTTGAGGGTGGTTCTCATGCTGGCGCCTCATGCATATGAAAGCATGAATAGTATATGCATCTGTAGATACGAGGTCACTTCACGTTGGACAACGGGCGGGTCACCCACCGCCCCCCCCTTGGCCCTCCCTCTGTATATGCCGGCTCGCCGCAGTCGGGACCTCCGAACGACGCGCCTTGCCTCGCCAGGCACTCAGGACGACGGAGTGCGTGAATGGTCTCAGCTTAGAGCCCCGACTTTGAAGCAACGGCAATTGCCGTGTGGAAACAGCCCCCCGCTTGCATGGGAACAACGGCGGGGTCAGCCTTTGAAGACCTCCACCACCCTCTCCCGCAACCAGCGGTTGGCCGGCTCATCTTCCACGTTGGCGTGCCAGTAGAGGTGCGCGTCCAGGGTGGGCATGGGCAGGGGGAAGGGCAGGATCTGGTTGCCGAACTGCTGGCTGGCGATGCGGGCGTAGGTTTCCGGCATGGTCAGGATCAGGTCGGTGCGGCTGACCACGCTGCAGGCGGCGAAGTAGTGCTGGCAACGCAGGCGGATGCGGCGCTGGTGGCCGTGGCGGCTGAGTTCCACGTCTTCCAGGCCGGGGCCGGCGCGGCGCGAGCTGACCAGGATGTGGTCCTGCCGCAGGTAGGTGGGCAGGTCCAGGCCCCCGCCCACGGCGGGATGGCCCTTGCGCGCCATGACGACCATGGGGTCGATGCCGATGCGGCTGTGGCGGATCTGCTCGGACAGGGGCAGCAGCACGTCGATGGCGGCGTCCAGCGTGCCCATGGCCAGTTCGGACTCGAGCTCGCGGCGGTCGGCGCGGACGGCGGCGATCTCGATCTGCGGGGCCTCCCGGGCCACACGCTCCATCAGCGCGGGCAGGAGGGTGGCTTCGAGCACGTCGCGCACGGCGATGGTGAACCTGGCCTGGCTGGTGGCGGGGTCGAAGCGGGCGACCTGGTTGAGGGTGATTTCCAGGTCGCGCAGGGAACGGCGCACGGGCTCGATGATGCCGCGGGCCAGGGGCGTCGGGGCCATGGCCTGGCCCTGGCGCTCGAACAGGGGGTCTCCGAACATCTCACGCAGGCGCGACAGGGCGTGGCTGATGGCGGGCTGGGTGAGGTGCAGCTTGCGCGCGGCCTTGGTGATGCCGCCTTCGGTGTAGATGGCGTCCAGCACCACGAGGAGGTTGAGATCGACCCGGTTGAGGTGCATGGGTTTCAGGTCTGTGGAACGGGATGCACGGGGCTTATGGCCGGGAATGCAGGGGTTTCATTTGAACCAGCTTAAGTGGGGGGATAGGCTGGGGCAAATAGGTGCTCGGAGGAGCACGGGGGCGGGGCTGGCCAGCGGGTCGGCCCCGCTGTCCCTTTCTTCGGGCTTCTGGGTTGTTGATGGCGAAACGGATATTGGCCGGTCTTGGCGCTGGCCCCTCCCCCGATATGCGCCGCTTTGCTGCGCGACTCGGGACGAACGGAGCTTTGTTGCACGGTCAGGAAACGCGGGGCGGCGCAAATGGGTTGATATTGGCCTTCTGCGGTAGCACACCCCTCCCCCTGCCCTCTCCCGCATACGGGAAAGGGATCATGAATTCGCGGAAACGGAACAGAGAACACACAGCATGAGCCAGGAATTCGCGGGGACCACCGAGGTGCGGGAGAAGCATCGCTTTGACGAGGCGCGGCTGGAGGAGTATCTGCGCGCGCACGTGGCGGGGTACGAGGGGCCGCTGAAGGTGGTGCAGTTCAAGGGCGGGCAGTCCAATCCCACTTTCGGGCTGATCGCGGGGAGCAGGCGCTACGTGCTGCGGCGCAAGCCGCCGGGCAAGCTGCTGCCCTCGGCCCATGCGGTGGACCGGGAGTACAAGGTGATCACAGCGCTGCATGGCACGGCGGTGCCGGTGGCGAAGACCTGGTGCCTGTGCGAGGACGACAGCGTCATCGGCACGGCGTTCTACGTGATGGACTGGGTGGATGGCCGGGTGCTGTGGGACCCCGCCCTGCCCGGCCTGGAGCCGGCGCAGCGGGCGGCGATCTTCGACGAGATGAACCGCGTCATCGCCGAGCTGCACAAGGTGGATTACCAGGCGGTGGGCCTGGGCGACTACGGCAAGCCGGGTAACTATTTCGCGCGCCAGATCGACCGCTGGAGCAAGCAGTACCGCGCCTCGGAGACGCAGAAGATCGAAGCGATGGAGAAGCTGATCGAGTGGCTGCCGCAGCACATCCCGCCCGGCGACGAGACCAGCATCGTGCACGGCGACTACCGGCTGGACAACCTGATGTTCCACGCCACGGAGCCGCGCATGCTGGCGGTGCTGGACTGGGAGTTGTCCACGCTGGGGCATCCGCTGGCGGACTTCGCCTATCACTGCATGACCTGGCACATCCCTAAGGGGGTGTTCCGCGGGTTGGCGGGGGTGGACCTGAAGGCGCTGGGCATCCCCAGCGAGCAGGAGTACGTGGCGGCCTACTGCAAGCGCGTGGGGCGCGACGGCATCGACCCGAATCACTGGGATTTCTATATCGCCTACAACCTGTTCCGGCTGGGGGCGATCCTGCAGGGCATCGCCGGGCGGGTGAAGGATGGCACCGCGGCCAGCCCGCAGGCGGCGATGATGGGCTCGGCGGTGCAGCCGCTGGGCGAACAGGGTTGGAAGCTGGTGCAGAAGATTCTGGCGCGGGGTTGAGGCGAGGCCCGCGCGCACCGGCGCCTTCGGTGCTCGCCCCCTTCGGTGAGCGTGGCACTGCTTGAAGCAGGCCCATCACCCTGACCCTCTCCCCACTCGGAGAGGCACTGGATATC
This sequence comes from uncultured Nevskia sp., assembly GCA_964451925.1. Lineage (GTDB taxonomy): Bacteria > Pseudomonadota > Gammaproteobacteria > Nevskiales > Nevskiaceae > Nevskia. Next base: position 11,479 of record CAYVKA010000066.1, read on the forward strand.
GAGCGGCCTTTCGGGCTGCGCAACGCTGGAGGAGCAGATCATGGATTTCGAGTACTCGGACAAGACCCGGCAGCTGATGGGCCGGCTCAAGGCCTTCATGGATGAGCATGTGTATCCCAACGAGAAGCGCTTCCACGAGGAGGTGGCGGAAGGGGACCGCTGGCAGCCCACGCAGATCATGGAGGTGATGAAGGAGAAGGCCAAAGCGCAGGGCCTGTGGAACCTGTTCCTGCCGGAGTCTTCGCTCGGCGCGGGGCTGAGCAATCTGGAGTACGCGCCGCTGTGCGAGATCATGGGGCGGGTGATCTGGGCGCCGGAGATCTTCAACTGCTCAGCGCCGGATACGGGCAACATGGAGGTGCTGGTGCGTTACGGCACGGAGGCGCAGAAGCAGCAGTGGCTGGAGCCGCTGCTGGCCGGCAGGATCCGCTCGTGCTTCGCCATGACCGAACCGGCGGTGGCTTCCAGCGACGCCACCAATATCTCCAGCCTGATCAAGCGGGATGGCGATGAGTACGTCATCAACGGCCGCAAGTGGTGGTCCTCCGGCGCCAATGATCCGCGTTGCAAGCTGTTCATCTTCATGGGCAAGACCGACCCGGATCACCCCAGCCGGCACAGCCAGCAGTCGATGATCCTGGTGCCGCGCGATGCGCCCGGGGTGAAGGTGCTGCGGCACCTGCCGGTGTTCGGCTACGACGATGCGCCGCACGGCCATGCCGAGGTGCTGTTCGAGAACGTGCGGGTGCCAGCCTCCAACATGCTGCTGGGCGAAGGCCGCGGCTTCGAGATCGCGCAGGGCCGGCTGGGGCCGGGGCGCATCCATCACTGCATGCGGCTGATCGGCCTGGCGGAGCGCGCACTGGAGAAGATGTGCCAGCGCACGCTGAGCCGCGTGGCCTTCGGCAAACCGGTGGCGGCGCAGACGGTGACGCTGGAGCGCATCGCCGAGGCGCGCATCCTGATCGACTCGGCACGCCTGCTGACGCTGAAGGCGGCGTACATGATGGACACGGTGGGCAACAAGATCGCGGCGAAGGAGATCGCCATGATCAAGGTGGCGGCGCCGAACATGGCTTGCCAGGTGATCGACTGGGCGATCCAGGCGCACGGCGGCGGCGGCGTGACCGACGATTTCGGCCTGTCCTACGCCTACGCCCAGGCGCGCACGCTGCGCCTGGCGGACGGGCCGGATGAAGTGCACCGCAACCAGATCGGCAAGATGGAGTTGGGCATGCACGCGCCGCCGGAAGTGCTCAAGGCGATGGCGGGCAAGGCGCGCTGAGTCGGCGGCCGGATCGTTGCGGCAGCGTCATTCCGGCGCCGCCCGTGCCCCCTTGCGGGCCGGCGACGGAATGACGCTGCGATTGCGCCCAAAAAGCCGCGGTCAGGGCGGCCGGCGCGACAAGATGCCGTAATCGTGGGTATGATTTCCCCGCATCCGCCATAGCCGGCCCGACACCACGGATAGATCCGGGACCGTCCAGCGGAGCCGCCGCGCCAGGCAAGGCGCGCAACGATCCGGGAAGGGGATCCAATCATGCAGTCAACGCGTTCGCGGCGCAGCGCGCCGCGCACCATCGATGTGGATGTGCAATGGGCCCTGTGGGCCTTTCTGGCCGGTTTTGCCGTGGGCCTGATGCTGCACTTTCTCTGAGCCGGAAACCCTACGCGCCAGCGGACCGCGCGGACGCCTCCGCCACCCCGGCGGGCTGTGGTAAATAGTTACTATGGCGCTTCGCCGCCATGCGAGATGCAACGAGTACATGCCCGTATCATTTTGATTGATAATAACTTTCAGGTGTGCAGCAATCCCGGTTGCACTGCCGGCAGCGCCAGCCACCTGTCTGGCACTTCCCTGGATATCCGGTTTTGCTAGTCTCCCAAGCCAAAGCGGCGTCCTTTTCCAGCCACGGGTATCAAGCGCATACCTGGACACCAGTGACAGTGACCGGTGTGGGCTGAAGTAGGGGATCTGTGACCGGTTGGGGGAGACGCGGCCATGCCGCGCCGGCCGGCTCGGGCCAAGCCACTCAAGCTTCGGGTAACTTGGGATTGCACGGGATACAACATGCTGACTTATTTCGATCAAAGGCTGGGCCGTGACCGCATCAAGCGCCGCTACACCTGGGCGTTCTGGGCGTTCCTCGCCGGCATTGTCCTTGGCGCGGTCGTCGCGCACATACTGTAAACATAAACAGTTGCGGGCCGTGAGCGGCCCGCTTGCGGCTCATTGCGTGATCGGCGGCAGCAGCGGCGGCAATATGGGTTGCGCCACGCCGACACGGCTGACATAGGCGTCCCAGTCGGCGGTCAGCTCGGCCACGATCTGCGGGTTCGCCGCGGCCACATCAGAGGTTTCGCCGCGGTCGCTGTCCATGTTGTACAACTGCCACTCGTGATTGATCAGCAGCGCCGATGAAGGTAGCAGGTAGTTGACCACGCGCGTCATTTTCCACGGCCCTTTGCGCACGTAGCGGATGTCGTTGACTTCATCGACGATGACGTCGTCCGGACCGTAGATCCCGCTCGCCTGCCCGTTCAGCACCGGCAGCAGGGACTGCCCTTCCAGTGGCGCCACGCTGCGGCCCTGGTACTGCGTGCCTGGTGTGGGCACGCCGGCGGCGGCGAGTATGGTGGGCGCCACGTCCAGCAGCGAGGCCAGCGCGGCGCTCGGCGGCAGCGCCGCGTTCTGCCCCGGCAGGCGCACGATGGCCGGCACCGAGATGCCGCCCTCGGCGGTGAAGCCCTTGAACAGGCGCAGCGGCGCGGTGCCGGCTTCGGCCCAGCGCGTGCTGCGGAACAGGAAGGAGCCGGGCCGGCCGTAGTTGGCCAGGGTATTGTCGATATCCAGGTTGCCGGTGCTGTCCACGTAGGGGATGAAGCCGTAGCCCATGCCGTCGGCGCCGTTGTCCGAGACGAAGATGATCAGCGTGTTGTCGTACTCGCCGATCTGCTTGAGATAGGCGAACAGCTTGCCGACATCGTCGTCGAGGTTGCTGAGCATGCCGGCGAACACCTCCATGATGCGCGCCTCGCTCTGCTGCTGCGTCGGCAGCAGCGTGTTCCAGGCCTGGTTGGTGAGCGGGCCGGGCTGGCCGAAGCGCACCATCGGCGCCTCGTCGCCGGGGTTGGGCTTGAAATCCGGCTGCACGATGCCCAGCGCCTTTTGCTTCTGCAGGCGCGCGCCGCGGATGGCGTCATAGCCGGCGTCGTACTTGCCCTTGTACAGCCCGAGGTAGGCGTCCGGCACCTGCAGCGGGAAGTGCACCGCCTGGAAAGCGAGGTAGGCGAAGAACGGCTTGCCGTCGCCGTGGTCGGCGCCGATGTAGCCTTGCAGGCGCTGCGCGAAATAGTCGCTGGAGTAGAAGTCCGCCGGCAGCGTGGCCGCCACGCCGTTTTCGTAATAAGTGCGCGCGGCCGATTCCGGCCGGGCGGCGCTGGCGGCGTAGTTGCTGCCGAAGGCCGAGGCGTAGTCCATGGAGAAGGACTGTTCAAAGCCCCACTTCACCGGCCCGCCGCCGCCCAGGTGCCACTTGCCGGCCATGTAGGTGTGATAGCCGCTGTCGTGCAGCAACTGCGCCACGGTGCGGGCGTGCGTGTCGAGATTGCCCTGGTAGCTGGCGTCGTCCGGGTAGAAGTAGTTGCTCTCCGGCAGCGTGCCCATGCCGACCAGGTGATGGTCGGCGCCGGTGAGCAACTCGGCGCGCGAGGTGGCGCACAGCGGCGTGGCGTGGAAGTTGGTGAGAATGCGGCCCTGTTGCGCGAGTTGGTCGATGTTGGGCGTGGCGATTTCGCTGCCGAAGGCGCCGAGGTCGGAGTAGCCCAGGTCGTCCACCAGGATCAGCAGCACGTTGGGCCGGCTGCGGCTGGTGCTGGCGGCCGCGCCCGTGGCCGCGCCGCCGGCGGGGCTGGAGCCGCCGCAGCCGCTTTGCAGCACGCCGGCGAGCGCCGCTACGCACAGCAGGCGCGCCCCATGGCCGCGCCAATCGATTCGCTTCATCGCCCTGCCCCGCTGTGCTTTTATGGGTGTGCCGCCGCTGCGGACCGCGGCCCGGCGGCGCCGTGCCACGCCTGCGAATTTACGGTATCGGAAGCGGCATGCGGCGGATTCATCCGGAGGGAGTAGAGAGATTAGAAGGATGGATCGCGCGGGAATATGGCGCTCGCGGGGCGGCCTGCCCCGCTCCTTGCGTCAGCGGGCGCTGAGCATCTGCAACCCTCGCCCCGGTTGGCGCGGCCCCCGCAAAAGCGCGGCTGGAGAACGGAGTGCCCGCTTACTGCGGCGGGCGCAACGCCGCGGCCTGTGCGGCCAGCCTGGTGATGCCGGCCCAGTCGCGGGCGCGCAGCAGCGTGGCCGGCGTCAGCCAGGAGCCGCCGACGCAGGCGACGTTGGGCAGCGCCAGGTATTCCGGCGCGGTGGCGGAGGTGATGCCGCCGGTGGGGCAGAAGGTGAGCTGCGGCAGAGGGCCGGCGAAGGCCTTGAGCATGGCCACGCCGCCGGCTTGGGCGGCGGGGAAGAACTTCAGCGCGTTGTAGCCGGCCGCCAGCGCGGCCATGGCCTCGGAAGGCGTGGCCACGCCGGGCAGGAACGGCCAGCCGAGCGCGGCGGCCAGCAGCTCGTGGGTAGCGCCGGGACTGACGCCGAAGCGGGCGCCGGCTTCGCGCGCTTGCAGCAGATCCAGCGGGTTGAGAATGGTGCCGGCGCCGACGATGGCCTGCGGCACGTCGCGCGCGATGGCGCGGATGGCATCGACCGCGGCGGGCGTGCGCAGCGTGACTTCCAGCACGCGCACCCCGCCCTCCACCAGCGCCCGAGCCAGCGGCACGGCCAACGCGGCGTCTTCGATGACGATGACCGGCATGACCGGGCCGGCGCGGAGGAGTTCGAGTACGGTCAACATGCGAGCCTCGTGGTGGGCGGCGCGGAATGGGCGCGCCCCGCACCTAGCGTACCGCGACACCCGCTCGTGATGAGTGCCGTGCTGGCACCTGGACTGAACCGGATTCTGGTGCGCGCTTCTGCATTCACGACGGAAGCCGAAAACATCAGGCCGCCGCCATCGCCGCATTGAAGGTGATGCCGCCCTGCTCCGCCCCGGATGCCATGGCGCGCGCGTTGGCGAACAGTTCGCGGCCGATGCCGTGCTGGTTGTGCTCCAGCGAAGGCGCGATCGCCTCGCGTTGCGCCCATTCGGCGGCGTCGACCAGGGCTTCGAGCGTGCCGCTGACGGCGTCGAGGCGGATCAGGTCGCCGCTGCGCACTTTGGCCAGCGGGCCGTCGCAGAGGCATTCGGGAGTGACGTGGATGGCGGCGGGAACCTTGCCGGAGGCGCCGGACATGCGGCCGTCGGTGACCAGGGCGACCTTGTGGCCCTGGTCCTGCAGCACGCCCAGCGCCGGCGTGAGCTTGTGCAGCTCGGGCATGCCGTTGGCGCGCGGGCCCTGGTAACGCACCACGGCGACGAAGTCGCGCTGCAGTTCGCCGCGCTTGAAGGCGGCGAGCACGGCGTCCTGGTCGTCGAACACCAGCGCCGGGGCTTCCACCACCTGATGCTGCGGCTTGACGGCGGAGACCTTGATCACGGCGCGGCCGAGGTTGCCGGTGAGCAGCCGCAGCCCCCCATCGGCGCTGAACGGCTGCGCCGCTTCGGCCAGGATCTGCGGCGCCAGGCTGCAGGCGCCGGCCGGGCGCCAGCGCAGCGTGCCGTTGTAGAGGAAAGGCTCGCGCGTGTAGCGCCGCAGCCCGGGACCGTCGACGGTGTTGACGTCGGCGTGCAGCAGTTGCTCGTCGAGCAGTTCGCGGATCAGCAGGCCCATGCCGCCGGCCTCATGGAACTGGTTCACGTCGGCGCTGCCGTTGGGGTAGATGCGCGCCAGCAGCGGCACAACGGCGGACAGGCGGTCAAAGTCGGTCCAGTCGATGACGATGCCGGCGGCGCGGGCGATGGCGATGAGATGGATGGTGTGGTTGGTGCTGCCGCCGGTGGCGAGCAGGCCGACGATGCCGTTGACGATGGCGCGCTCGTCGATCACCTGTGCGATGGGGGTGTACTCGCCGCCCGGGGCGCTGATGCGTGCGGCGCGCTGCGCGGCGGCGGCGGTGAGGGCGTCGCGCAACGGCGTGTTGGGATGGACGAAGGCGGCGCCGGGCAGATGCAGGCCCATCACTTCCATCAACATCTGGTTGCTGTTGGCGGTGCCGTAGAAAGTGCAGGTGCCGGGGCCGTGGTAGGACTTCATCTCCGCTTCGAGCAATTGCTCGCGGCTGAGCTTGCCCTCGGCGTGCAGCTGGCGGATGCGCGACTTCTCGGCATTGGGCAGGCCCGAACTCATCGGCCCGCCGGGCACGAACACCGTGGGCAGATGGCCGAACTGCAAAGCGCCGATGAGCAGGCCGGGCACGATCTTGTCGCACACGCCCAGGCACAGCACGGCGTCGAACACGTTGTGCGACAGGGCGATGGCGGTGGCCATGGCGATGACGTCGCGCGAGAACAGCGACAGCTCCATACCGGTCTGGCCCTGGGTCACGCCGTCGCACATGGCTGGCACGCCGCCGGCGAACTGCGCCACGGCACCAGCCTTGCGCGCGGCGTCCTTGATGATGTCGGGAAAGCGCCCCAGCGGCTGGTGCGCCGACAGCATGTCATTGTAGGCGGAGACGATGGCGATGCTGGGCCAGCGCGCGGCGCGCAGGGCCTGCTTGTCGTCCGGCGGAAAAGCAGCGAAGGCATGCGCCAGGTTGGTACAGGAAACGTGGCTGCGCACGGTGCCCGCCTGCCGCGCCGCCTCGACATGCCGCAGATAGCTGGCGCGGCTGGCGGCGCTGCGCTCGCGGATACGGCGGGTGACGGCGGAAACAACCGGGTGGAGTGTCATGGGCCTGCCTCTGCGGCCGGCCGGCCGTGGCGCCGGTCGGCGGATGAATTCTGTATTAATACTACATGATTTTTTCCTAACGGGAGTTCAGCCGCGCGACGGTGTTCGGGACGGCTTTAAATTTTCCTTGGCAATTCGCCGAAAATTCGGGAACGTCTCGTCGCAGCGTTTCAGGCGCGCGGCTGCGCAGTGCCGCGCAATTGTGTAGTATTAATACAATTAACTGCAGATCAGCCGGGGAGCGCGGCGCTTCCGGCGAAAGGCGAGGCGGACATGGCGGCGCTCGAGGCATTCGATTTCATCCTGTTCGGCGGCAGCGGCGACCTGGCGATGCGCAAGCTGCTGCCGGCGCTGTATCACCGCCACGCCGACGGCGGTGGCAGCAGCGCGGCCTGGCGCATCATCGGCACCGGCCGCCAGCCGCTGGCGCGCGAGGAATACCTGGCGCAGGCGCTGGAACATTGCCGCATGCACGTGCCGGCCAAGTATTTCAACGACGGCACCTGGAGCAGCTTCGCGCAGCGGCTGGACTACCTGCAGCTCGACGCCAGGCGCGAGCAGGACTTCCAGGCACTGGCGGGCAAGCTGCAGGACGCCGGCTCGCGCGTCCGCGTGTTCTACCTGGCCACCGCGCCGGGGCTGTTCGCCACCATCTGCGCCGGCCTCGGCCGCGCCGGGCTGGTGACGCCGGACAGCCGCGTGGTGCTGGAGAAGCCGCTGGGCCGCGACGTGGCCTCGGCGCGGCGCATCAACGAGGAAGTGGGCGCGATCTTCGCCGAGCAGCAGATCTTCCGCATCGACCATTACCTGGGCAAGGAGGCGGTGCAGAACCTGTTCGCGCTGCGCTGTTCGAGCCGCTGTGGAACCGCTCCTGGGTGCGCGACGTGCAGATCACCATCGCCGAGACGGTCGGCGTGGAAGGTCGCGGCGAGTTCTACGACAGCACCGGCGCGCTGCGCGACATGATGCAGAACCACCTGCTGCAGCTGCTGTGCATCGTGGCGATGGAGCCTCCGGCCAACATCGAGGCCGACACCATGCGCGACGAGAAGCTCAAGGTGCTGCGCGCGCTCAAGCCGATCACGGGCGAGGAGGTGGCGGCGTGCACGGTGCGCGGCCAGTACCGCGCCGGCGCCATCGGCAACAAGCCGGTGCCGGCCTACCAGGAGGAGCCGGGCATCCCGTCCGGCAGCCGCACCGAAACCTTCGTCGCCATCAAGGCCGAGCTGGGCAACTGGCGCTGGGCCGGCGTGCCGTTCTACCTGCGCACCGGCAAGCGCATGCAGGAGCGTCTGGCGGAGATCGTGATCAACTTCCGCGGCGTGCCGCACCCGATGCTGCGCCCGGTCAGCGGCGAGTCCTACAACCGGCTGGTGATCAGCCTGCAGCCGGACGAGGGCCTGCGCCTGGACCTGATGGCCAAGGTGCCGGGGGAGAGCATCAACCTGCAGCCGATCTCGCTCGACGTGGCCTTGTCCGAGACTTACCAGACACGCCAGTGGGACGCCTACGAGCGCCTGATCATGGACGTGATCAACGGCAAGCTGACGCTATTCATGCGCCGCGACGAGCTGGACGCGGCCTGGCAGTGGCTGGAGCCGATCCTCAACGCCTGGGAGCGGGGCGGCCAGCCGCTGAAGTCCTACCCCGCGGGCACCTGGGGGCCGACCGCCTCCAGCGCGCTGATCGCGCGAGACGGCCACGCCTGGCGCGAGGAAAGCTGATGCCGGCCCCGGGGCCCCTGGATCTGCCGGAGGCGGTGCAACAGCTCCGCTACACCGATGCCGCGCGCTGCGCGCAGGCCCTGGCCGGGGCGGCGGCGGAAGCGCTGCGCGACGGCCTGCGCCGGCGCGGCGCGGCCTCGCTGATCGTTTCCGGCGGACGCACGCCGATCCCGTTCTTCGAGGCGCTGTCTTCGATGGCGCTGGACTGGAGCGGCGTGACGGTCAGCCTGGCCGACGACCGCTGGGTGCCCGCCGACCATGCCGACAGCAACGAACGCCTGGTGCGAACCCACCTGCTGCGCGGTGCCGCCGCGGCGGCGCGCTTCGTGCCGCTGGTGGATGCTGCGCAAACGCCGCAGCAGCACCTGGCCGCCGCCGAGCGGGCGCTGGCGCAACTGCCCCGCCCTTTCGATGCGCTGGTGCTGGGCATGGGCGACGACGGCCATACCGCCTCGCTGTTTCCCGGGGCGCCGGGCACGGCCGGGGCGATGGACCTGCGGCAGCCGCAGCGTGTGGCCGCGGTGACGCCGGCCACCGCGCCGCACCGCCGCATCAGCCTGACACTGCGCGCGCTGCTGGATGCGCGGCTGCTGCTGATCCATATCGCCGGCGAGGACAAGCGTGCGGTGATCGAGCGCGCCGCGCGCGGCACGCCGGCGCACTACCCGATCGCCGCCGTGCTGCAGCAGCAGGCGGTGCCGGTACGGCTCTATTACAGCCCGTGAAGGCGCAGGCGGACGCGGTGGAAGTCAGCGCGGGCAGCGCCGCGCTGGTGCAGCACAGCCCGCTGCTGGCACGCATCGCCGCCAGCCTGGCGGAGCTGCGCAAGTCCGAGCGCGCGGTGGCCGAGTGGGTGCTGACGCAGCCCGGCGAAGTGCTGCACCTGTCCATCGCCGAGCTGGCGCTGCGCGTCGGCGTGAGCCAGCCCACGGTGGCGCGCTTCGCCGCGGCGCTGGGCTTCTCCGGCTACAAGGAATTCAAGCTGCGTCTGACGCAGAGCCTGGCCAGCGGCGTGCCCTTCGTGCACCAGGACGTGGGCCCGGACGACGCGCTGGAACTGGTGGCGCCGAAGGTGTTCGACCGCACCATCGGCGCGCTGATCAACGTGCGCAACCACCTGGACACGGCGCAGCTGGCGCGCGCGGTGCAGACCCTGGCCAGGGCGCGGCGCATCGAGTGCTATGGCGTGGGCAACTCCGGCATCGTCGCGCTCGATGCGCAGCACAAGCTGTTCCGCTTCGGCGTGCCGGCGGTGTCCTACACCGACACGCACACCATGGCGATGGCGGCGACCGTGCTCCGGCGCGGCGACGCGGTGGTGGCCATCTCCGCCAGCGGCCGCACCACCGACATGCTGGCCAGCGTGGAGATCGCGCTGGAATCCGGCGCCGAGGTGATCGCCATCACCGCCGGCGGCTCGCCGCTGGCGCGGCTGGCCAGCGTGGCGCTGTACGCCGACGTGCCGGAGGACCCGGACATCTACGCGCCGATGATCTCGCGCCTGGCGCACCTGGCGATCATCGACGTGCTGTGCGTCGGCCTGGCGCTGTCGCTGGGCCCGGCGCTGCTCAAGCGCCTGGAACGGACCAAGCAGACACTGCGCGACAAGCGCATCCAGCCGCCCGAGGCCTAGCGAAGAATCCGTCCGCCCCGGGTGCCGCGCGCAGCGCGGGGTCTCACCGAATGTCCCGAGCAGCTCGGCTACGCCGGGCGTATCGATGGAGCGCACTTCCAATCCGGGACGCTAGCGTATCGGCTCGTCCTGGCCGCGCCGCAAGCGCCTGGCGAACGCCGGAAAGTCCAGCCCATGGCGCCGCTGCAGCCGGCGCGCCTCGCGCTCGGTGGCGGCCCAGTCGGGCGCGCGCCGCGGCGGCGCCAGGGCGAAAGCGATGCGGTTGCCTTCCTGCGGCACGTCCTGCAGCAGCACGCGGCCGTCGAAAGTCTCATCGGCCAGGCGGCGGTGCGCCTCCACCACCGCTTCCGGCCCGATCAGGTTGAGGACCAGCACGCCGCCCGGATGCAGCGCGGCGTAGAGGTTGCGGTAGAAGCGCACGTCGTTGAAGGCCGGCACGATGCCGGCGCCGTCGCAGCCATCGACCAGGATCACGTCGGAGCGTTCCGGCAGGGCGGCGAAGTGGTCGACCGCATCGGCGTTGACGATGCGCAGGCGCGGATCCTCGACGGGCACCTGAAAATACGGCGCACAGTCGATCACGCCGGCGTCGATCTCCACCGTGGTGACGCGCGCCTGCGGCAGCTCGCGGTGGCAGAACTTGGTCAGCGAGCCGCCGCCGAGGCCGACGATGGTGATGTGGCGCGGGCGCGGCAGGAACAGCAGGAAGGCCATCATCTGCCGGGTGTAGGCCAGCTGCAGCGCGTGCGGCGCGTCCAGGTTCATCTCGCTCTGCACGTACCAGGGGCTGAAATGCAGGCTGCGCATGACGCCGTCGTCGACCACGAACGGCGCCGGGGCGCCGGGTGGCCGCGGCCGCTGCGGCGGGTGCAGGATGCGCGCGGCGGCCGACAGACGCGGCAGGATCAGCGCCTGGCCATTGAAATCAGGGGCGGCGGCGCCATTGTGCTTCTCGTCCGGCGGCGCATCAGCGGTGGGCGTCACAGCCTGCCTCCCTGTGGGTGGGCCGCGGCGGCGGCCTTGCAAGCGGCCGGATCGGGCCGCCTACGGGCGCCTATTAGGACCCGCATCGCGGGCCGCCGCAAGCCGCCCCGGCGGCCGTTTTCCACCCCGGAACGGCTGGCGCCGGGCGGCGCAGGCAGGCCGACCTGATTTTCGGCGGAGTTTCAGGTAAAATATACGGTTCCCCCGTCTATTTTTGACTTTTCGTGCCCGGCAGCATTCCCGGCAACCTGTACGAGACCCAAGATTGATGAGCGCTTCCGACCAGCAGTCCCAGATCAAGATCCTGATCGCCCTCGGCAAGGAAAAAGGCTTCCTCACCACCGCCGAGGTCTCCGATCACCTGACCGAAGTGGTCGATGCCGACCAGGTCGACGACGTCATCATCATGATCCAGGGCATGGGCATTCCGGTCCATGACGAAGCGCCGGACGAGGAATCGCGCCTGTTCAGCGAGCCCACGGTGGCCGCCGCCGAGGACGACGAGGAAGCCGCCGAGGAAGCCGCCGCCGCGCTGGCCGCCGCTGGCTCCGAGTTCGGCCGCACCACCGACCCGGTGCGCATGTACATGCGCGAGATGGGCAGCGTCGAGCTGCTCGACCGCGAGGGCGAGATCCGCATCGCCAAGCGCATCGAGGAGGGCCTCAACGAGGCGCTCTACGCCATGGCGATCTACCCGGAGACGGTCGCCATCCTGCTGGAAGCCTACGACGCCGCCAAGGAAGGCAAGAAACGCCTGGCCGAAGTGGTGGTGGGCTTCTTCGACCCCAATGCCGAGCCGCCGCTGGCCGAGGAGCTGCCGCCGGAGGAAGAGGTCGAGGAGGAAGAGGACGAGGACGAGAAGGAAAAAGAGGACGGCGAGGATGAGGAGGCGGTCGAAACCGGCCCCGATCCGGTCGAGGCCGCCAAGAATTTCGAGGAATTGCAGGGCCTCTACGACCAGGCCTGGGATTCCCTGCTGCGCCTGGGCAGCTCCAGCAAGAAGACCCAGCAGCGCCGCGAGGCGGTGGCCAACCTGATCATGACCTTCCGCCTGTCGCCGAAGGTGGTGGAGGAGATCACCCTCAACCTGCGCAACAAGCTGGAACAGATCCGCTCGCTGGAGCGCGCCATCATGCGCGTGGCCGTTACCGACGCCGGCATGAGCCGCGAGGAATTCCTGGTCAAGTTCCGCGAGGACGGCCCCACCAGCGCCGCCTGGGTGGAAAAGGCGGTGCGCGCCAAGCGCAAGTACTCGGCCACGCTGGCCTCGCGCAAGGGCGACATCGAGCAGCTGGTGGCGCAGCTCAAGCAGATCGAGGGCGACAACCTGCTGTCGATCGACGAGATCAAGGACATCTACCGCCGCATGACGCTGGGCGAGGCCAAGGCCCGCCGCGCCAAGAAGGAGATGGTCGAGGCCAACCTGCGCCTGGTGATCTCCATCGCCAAGAAGTACACCAACCGCGGCCTGCAGTTCCTCGACCTGATCCAGGAAGGCAACATCGGCCTGATGAAGGCGGTGGACAAGTTCGAGTACCGCCGCGGCTTCAAGTTTTCCACTTATGCCACCTGGTGGATCCGCCAGGCCATCACCCGCTCGATCGCCGACCAGGCGCGCACCATCCGCATCCCGGTGCACATGATCGAGAGCAGCAACAAGGTCAACCGCATGAGCCGCCAGCTGCTGCAGGAGATGGGCCGCGAGCCCACCGCCGAGGAACTGGCGCAGCGCATGGAGATGCCGGAGGACAAGGTGCGCAAGGCGCTGAGCATCGCGCGCGAGCCGATCTCGATGGAAACGCCGATCGGCGACGACGGCGACTCGCACCTGGGAGACTTCATCCCCGACCATGCCACCGCTTCGCCGCTGGAATCCGCCACCGCCCAGGCGCTGGCCGAAACCACGCACCAGATCCTGGCCAGCCTGACGCCGCGCGAGGCCAAGGTGCTGCGCATGCGCTTCGGCATCGACATGAATACCGACCACACGCTGGAAGAGGTCGGCAAACAGTTCGATGTGACGCGCGAGCGCATCCGCCAGATCGAGGCCAAGGCGCTGCGCAAGCTGCGCCACCCGAGCCGCGCCAACCACCTGCGCTCCTTCGTAGTGGAATAAAGCGGTACGGCTGCACCCAGGAAGCCGCCCCTTGCCGGGGCGGCTTTTTTATTGCCTGAAGCCGGGCGCGGGGAGCAATTGGCCGGTACGGCTGCCCGACTGCGAGCTTGCCGCGGGCCTTACCGGCCCGCCGCGCCGGTCTCCGCCGCCGCGCCCGCAGCGGGCAAGTCCGCGCCGCGCGCCTCCCGG
>CAYVKA010000067.1:0-24894 GCA_964451925.1 uncultured Nevskia sp.
TATCACTGCGAGGTGACGGACGAAGCCGGCCATGCGCGCTTCGCCACCATGGAGCGCAAGCTCTACGGCATCGGCCTGATCGCCATGCTCGGCACTTGGGGTTTCGGCATCTGGCTGCTGTTGCTGGAGCCAGGGCTGCTGCAGGCCCATTGGCTGCACGCCAAGCTCACCCTGGTGCTGCTGCTCAGCGGCTACCAGGGCTGGCTCAAGGCGCAGGTGCGCCGTTTCGCGGCGCGCCAGAATACGCGCAGCCACCGCTACTGGCGCATCGTCAACGAAGTGCCGGCGCTGTTCCTGATCGCGATCGTGATTCTGGTGGTGGTGAGGCCGTTCTGAGAACGGGAATCGGGAATGGAGAATCGGGAGTCGTAGGAGCGCGTACGATTCCCGGCAACTTCAGGAGCCCTCTTCCGGCTTCATCTGCGACTGCTGGTAGTTCTGCAGGCCGACGCGCTCGAGCAGGCCCAGCTGGGTTTCGATGAAGTCGATGTGCTCCTCCTCGCTCTCCTGGATCTCGACCAGCAGCTCGCGGGTGACGTAGTCCTGGATCGACTCGGCGTAGGCGATGGCTTCCTTGTACAGCGGATGCGCCTCGCGCTCGCGCCGCAGGTCGCATTGCAGTACCTCGCCGATGTCCTCGCCGATGTACAGCTTGCCCAGATCCTGCAGATTGGGCAGCCCCTCGAGGAACAGGATGCGCTTGATCAGGCGATCGGCGTGCTTCATCTCGTCGATCGACTCCTCGTACTCGTGCTCGGCCAGATGCTCCAGCCCCCAGTTCTTCAGCATGCGCGCATGCAGGAAATACTGGTTGATCGAGGTCAGTTCGTTGCGCAGGGCCTGGTTCAGATAGTCCAGCATCTTGGGATCGCCACGCATCTGCCGCTCCTTGGAGATTGATAGGCGTGGAGTCTACCCCGCCCCGCGCTGCGCGGGCAGCGGCGGGCGTTGGTTCAGGCGGCGGCGTTCAGGCTGCCGGGCGGCTCCAGGCGCAAGGGTTGCGACTGGCCGCGGCACTGGTGGATCAGCTGACGCGCTTCCGGCACGCAGCGCCCGCAGACGCTGCCCACACCCAGCTGGTCTTTCAGCGCCCGCACGCTGCAGGCGCCCTGCTCCACGGCCTGGCGGATCTTGCGGTCGGATACGGCGCGGCAAACACAGACGTACATCGTGGCACCTGCAATGGCGACGCCGCTATTTGATCGCGAATGATAATGATTGTCAATCAACAATCAGCCGCCAACCGGGCGTGGCCGATACACGGCCCGGATTTCAGGGCGGAGCGGCGGGTGTCTGCGCCAGGGCGCTGTGGTCGCGCGGCGCCAGGCCCAGCAGCGGCGCCAGCTGGTTGAGCGCCTCCTGGTAGACCCCGCGCTTGAACGCCACCACCTCCTGCAGCGGCTGCCAGAAGTCGACCCAGCGCCAGCCGTCGAATTCCGGGTGGCCGGTGGAGTTGAAGTGGACCAGGCATTCCTCGCAGTTCATGCGCAACAGAAACCACTTCTGCTTCTGGCCGATGCACACCGGATGCCGGCCGCGCCGGATCAGGCGGCTGGGCAGGCGGTAGCGCAGCCAGTCACGGGTGACGCCGAGCATGCTGACGTGCTCGGGCCTCAGCCCAAGCTCCTCCTCCAGCTCGCGGTACAAAGCCTGCTCGGGTGTTTCGTTGCGCTGGATGCCACCTTGCGGGAACTGCCAAGCGTCCTGGCGAATGCGCTTGGCCCAGAGCACCTGGGCGGAGGCATTGGCCAGGATGATGCCCACGTTGGGACGAAACCCATCCGCGTCAATCACTTGTTTATGACAGATTTAAGTCGGTATTGAAGATGATTCTTTCATAGGCGGCTCAGGTCCGGCAATAATTGCCGCGTGGTCTGTCACTACTGGTCGGCATTCCGGCAAAGCCTGGAAGCGGATCACGGAACAGCCCCGCCATGCCCCGCTTTTTCCATCCCGAGATGCACCGCCCCCGTGACCAACCTGGCCATATTTGACCTCGACCACACCCTGCTCGACGGCGACAGCGACTATCTCTGGGGCCAGTTCCTGGTCGAGGAAGGGCGCGTCGACGGCGAGAGCTATGAGCGCCAGAACCGGGAGTTTTACCAGCAGTATCAGGCCGGAACCCTGGATATCGACGCGTTTGCCAATTTTTCGCTGGCGCCGCTGGCGGCTCACGAGACGCAGGATCTGTATGCGCTGCGCCAGCGCTTCGTGTGCGACCGCATCGAGCCGCGCATCGCCAAAGGCGCGCCCGCGCTGCTACAGCGGCACCGCGAGCAAGGCGACACCCTGCTCATCACCACCGCCACCAACCGCTTCATCACCGAGCCGATCGCCACGCTGCTGGGCGTGCCGCACTTGCTGGCCACCGATCCGGAAATGATCGGCGGGCGCTATACCGGCCGCATCACCGGCCACGCCAACTTCCGCGAAGGCAAGGTGCTGCGCCTGCGCGCCTGGCTGGAGCACCACAGCCTGCAGTACGGCCACGCCACCTGCTACAGCGACTCGCACAACGACCTGCCGCTGCTGGAGTTCGCCGATACCGCGGTGGCGGTGGACCCGGACCCCACGCTGCACGGCGAGGCGCGCAAGCGCGGCTGGGCCGTCATCAGCCTGAGAAGCTGAGCGCGCCAACCGGAAACGCTAACCTGCTGGCGGCGCCAGGAACGGCCGCAGCGCCGGCACATGCTGCGGGTGCTCGCCGCGCAGCAGCGCTTCGTCGCAGAACTGGTGGTCGGCGTAGTCGAAGCCGGGCGTCACCACCTCGGCCACCAGGGCGTGCGTAGCACCGCCGACCAGCTGCGAGGCCTTCCAGCAGCCGCCGGGCACCGGCAGGTAGCGGTTGCCGCCATTCAGGCGCACACGGCGCAGTTCGCCGTCCGCGGCCAGCAGCAGGTATTCGACCGGGCCGCCGTCAAGCAGGAAATGCAGGATGTCGCTGCGGTTGCGGTGCAGACGGCCCAGCGGCTGGCCGCGGTCGAGCAGGTAATAGATCGAACTGGCAAGCGGCCGTTCGCCCGAAGCGGTGGCCAGGGTCGCCGCGGCGGTATAGATGCGCCTGAAGTAGCCGCCCTCGGGGTGGAGTTCCAGGGCCAGCCTGGCAACCCAGTCCGGCCCGCTCACGGCTCCAGCCGTTCGATCCGCCAGTCGGCGCCCTCGCGCACATAGCGCAGGCGGTCGTGGACGCGGTTGGGGCGCCCCTGCCAGAACTCGATCGTCTCCGGCACCACGCGGTAGCCGCCCCAGTAGTGCGGCAGCGGGATTTCCTGGCCGGAGAAGCGCTGCTCGGAAGCGGCCAGGCGCGCATCCAGCTCGGCGCGCTGCCCGATCACGCGGCTCTGGCGCGAGGTGTAGGCACCGATCTGCGAGCCGCGCGGACGCTGGTGGAAATACAGGTCGGACAGCTCCTGCGGCACCCTTTCCACCGGCCCTTCGACGCGCACCTGGCGTTCCAGCTTGTCCCACCAGAAGGTGAGCGCGGCAAACGGCGTGGCCGCCAGGTCCTCGCCCTTGCGCGACTCGTAGTTGGTGTAGAAGCAAAAGCCGCCCTCATGGAAGCCCTTGAACAGCACGATGCGCACCGACGGCTTGCCGGCCGCGGAAACCGTGCCGAGGGACATGGCGGTGGGCTCGATCAGGCCGGCGGCGCCGGCATCCGCCAGCCAGCGCTCGAACTGCGCCAGCGGATCGGGGAGCACATCGGCTTCGGTGAGGGGGGGATTGCGGTCGTACTGCGGCATGGCAAAGCCTATCTTGAGGCAAAATGAGCGTCTTCTATACCGAATGCGGCCGGAACTACGCAATGACCTCCTTCAATGCACTGCGCGTCCATCAGGTGGACAAGTCCTTCCAGGCACGCCTGGAGCGGATCCAGCTGTCCGACCTGACCCCGGGCGAGGTGGTGATCCGCGTTGCCTACTCCTGCCTCAACTACAAGGATGCGCTGGCGGTGACCGGCAAGAGCCGCATCATGCGCAACATGCCGCGCGTCGCCGGCATCGACCTGTCGGGCGTGGTGGAAAGCAGCAGCGATGCGCAATACCAGCCGGGCGACAGGGTGCTGGTGACCGGCTGCAACCTCGGCGAGCTGCTCGACGGCGGCCTGGCCGAGTTCGCCCGCGTGCCGGCCAGCGCGGTGGTGCCCCTGCCGCAGGGTCTGAGCCTGTCCGAAGCCATGGCGCTGGGCACCGCCGGCTTCACCGCCGCCATGGCGCTGCGCCGCATGCTGGAAAACCACCAGGCGCCGGAGCACGGCCCGATCGCCGTCACCGGCCCCACCGGCGGCGTCGGCAGCGTTGCCATCAGCCTGTTCAAGCGCGCCGGTTTCCAGGTCGCGGCGATCACCGGCAAGACCACCCCGGAATCGGAAAAATACCTGCGCCTGCTCGGCGCCGACGAGATCGTCGACCGCAATACGCTGGACCTGGGCAGCAAGCCGATGGAAACCGCGCGCTGGGGCGGCGCGGTGGACAACCTCGGCGGCGACACGCTCGCCTACCTGACGCGCACGGTGAAACCCTGGGGCAACATCGGCAGCGTCGGCCTGGCGCAAAGCTTCGCGCTGAATACCACGGTGATGCCCTTCATCCTGCGCGGCGTCAGCCTGCTCGGCATCCACTCGGTGGAAATGCCGCGCGCCTGGCGCCTGGAGCTGTGGCAGCGGCTGGCCAGCGACTGGAAGCCGGCGCAGCTCAAGGACATCGCCAATCGCACCGTCGCACTGGAGGAAGTGCCGGCGGTCTGCGCCGAACTGATCGCCAGCCAGGTGCTAGGCCGCACCCTGGTGCGTATCGGCGGGGAACTCTGAGGCCAGCATGAGCGCGCACGCCCACAGCCACGACGATCATGCCCACGGCCACGATCACGCCCATGATCATGACCATGGTCACAAACCGCAGAAGAAGAAAGGGCACGACCATGGACATGGTCACGGCCATCATCACGGGCACTCCCACGGCTCCAGCAATGAACAGCGGTTGATCTGGGCGCTGATCCTCGTCGGCGTGTTCATGCTGGTGGAAGTGGCCGGCGGCATCATCGCCCACTCGCTGGCGCTGATCGCCGACGCCGGCCACATGCTGACCGATTCGGCCTCGCTGGTGCTGGCGCTGTTCGCGCTGCGCGTCGGCAAGCGCCCGGCGGACTCGCTGTATTCCTACGGCCGGCAGCGCTACGAAGTGCTGGCCGCCTTCGTCAACGGCCTGGTGCTGCTGGCGCTGAGCGTGTGGATCCTGATCGAGTCGGCGCGCCGCCTGTTCGAGCCGCAGACCGTGCAGGGCCCGGTGATGCTGGTCGTCGCCGGCCTCGGCCTGCTGGCCAACATCGCCGCCTTCCTGGTGCTGCGCGACGGCGAGGACAACCTCAACATGCGCAGCGCCGTGCTGCATGTGCTCGGCGACCTGCTGGCCTCGGTGGCGGCGATGATCGCCGCCGTGGTGATCATCTACACCAAATGGATGCCGATCGACCCGCTGCTGTCGGCGCTGGTGTCGCTGCTGATCCTGCGCGGCGGCTGGCGCGTCACGCGCGAGTCCGCGCACATCCTGCTCGAAGGCACCCCGCCGGGCATCGAAACGCAGGAAGTCAGCGCCGACCTGATCAGCGGCGTCCCCGGCGTCAGCGGCGTGCACCACCTGCACGTATGGTCGCTGACCGACGCCAAACCGATGATGACCCTGCATGCCGTGATCGGCGAAAACACCAACCAGGACGCGGTGCTGGCAGCGATCCAGAAGCGCTTGAGTGAGCGCTTCGGCGTGGTCCACGCGACGGTGCAGCTGGAACGCGAAGTCTGCGCGGCGCACGAAGGCGCGGGGTGTCACGATCAGGTAGCGGCGGTTAAGGGGTGAGCTTCGGTCGGCGGTCAGAAACTCGTGAACTCATAACGTTGTGCCAACTCGGTGGTGGGCGCTGTTGATCATCGGCAATCAAGGCCCACGTCCATAGGGCCGGGAAATCACACCGCCCGAGAGCTGCCTTCGCAAGCGGCAGTTGTGGGCGTCAGCTGAAAAATAACGCGGACTTCTCGCCATACAAGCTGGCCAGAGCCAGCCTCCACGCACAAAAAAAGCCGCGCCGGATTTCGCCGGCGCGGCCCGTTTGAAACAAGCGCTACACCGCCTTGAGCAGGAACTTGGCGATCTTTTGCGTGAAGTTCGTATACGGCGGGTAGAACATCCAGTTGCTGGAAATCTGCGTGCGCACCACGGCACGCTCGTGCGAGAAGGCCTTGAAGCCGTAGTGGCCGTGGCCGCTGCCGATGCCGGAATTGTTGACGCCGCCGAAGGGCAGGTTGCCGTGCAGGAACTGCACCACCGAGTTGTTGATGCAGGCGCCGCCGGAGGAGGTCTGCTGCATCACCTTCTGGATGTTCGCCTCGGTCTTGCTCCACACGTACAGGGCCAGCGGCTTCGGGTCGGCGTTGATGCGGCGGATCACGTCGTCGAGATCGGTGTAGGACAGGACCGGCAGCAGCGGGCCGAAAATCTCCTCCTGCATGATCTTGGCGTCGTCGGGGATGTTGTCGAGCAGGGTCGGCGCGATGTAGCAATTCTGTTCGTCGACGTCGCCGCCGGTCAGGGCGCGGGCGCCGCGCGCCTTGGCATCGTCGAGCAGGGCCTTGATGCGGCCGGTGTGGCGCTGGTTGACCACGCGCGCCAGGAACGGGCTGGCCTTCTGCGCGGCGGCGTCGGCGCCGTAGGCGGTGCTCAGGGTTTCGCGGCAAAGGCGCACGAACTCGTCCTTGACCGAGGCGTGGACGTAGAGGTGGTCCGGCGCGATGCAGGTCTGGCCGTTGTTGGTGTACTTGGACCACATCAGGTTGCGCGCCGCTTCCTTGAGGTTGGCGCTGGCATCGATGATGGTCGGCGACTTGCCGCCCAGTTCGAGGGTGACGCTGGTCAGGTGCTTGGCGGCGGCGGCCATCACCACCTTGCCGATGGAAGGCGCGCCGGTGAAGAAGATGTGGTCGAAAGGCAGCGCCAGCAGCGCGGTGGACACGGCCACGTCGCCTTCGAAGATGGCGACCTCGTCCTCGGGGAACACGTCGCGCACGATCTTGACCATCACCGCCGACAGGTTCGGCGTCATTTCCGACGGCTTGAGAATGGCGGTGTTGCCGGCGGCGATGGCGGAGACCAGCGGGCCGAACGTCAGGTTCACCGGGTAGTTCCACGGCGAGATGATGAGGCAGCGCCCCTTAGGCTGGTACTGCACCCAGCCCTTGAGGCCGAGCGTGGCGCGCGTCGGCATGACCCGCGCCGGCTTCATCCACTTGCGCAGATGGCGCACGGTTTCCTTGGCCTCGAGCACCACGCTGAGGATCTCGGTGATGTCGACTTCCGCCGGCGGCTTCTTGAAGTCGGCATAGCCTGCCTTGTAGAAGTCCTCGGTGTGCGCGATCACCGCATCCTTGAGCTTGTTGATCTTGGCCTTGCGCTCTTCGAAGGTGGAACTGCGCAGGCGCAGGGCAGCGAGGCGCTGGCGCTCGAACACGCGCTGGATCTCGCTGTCGAGGCTCTGTTGCGCGACGGCGGACGGCAGATAGGAAACGACAGTGCTCATGGGGAGTTCCTCTGGCAAGCTTTGCGGCGCAGGCGCCCGCGCCGCCTATTGAACGACCGTCCGAGCTTAAGCAAAAAGCCGCTGACGCGCCACCGCTGAAATGTTAGCTGTTGAAGCCGCACCCACGCCGTTCAGCGCTCCGGGCCTTGGCTGGCCCCGGTTTCGCCGGCCGCGGCCCCGCGGCCGACCGCTTCAGGCCCCTCGGTTCAGGCCGAGGCCTGCGCGACCGTGCCGCCGCCCCAGATGTGCACGCCGTACTTCCAGTAGCCGGCGACGTTGTTGAAGCGCGCGTCGGTATCGGTCGGCATCGGCAGCACCTCGCCCTCGATCTGCTGCTGCAGGTAGGGCGCCAGTGTCAGGCCGCCGCCGCCGGTGACGATGATGGCGTCCAGGTCCCAGTCGTCGGCCCACAGGCGGTTGGCCTCGGTGGCGATGCGCGCGGCGAGCTGGGTATACGCCTGCTGCGCCAGCGTGGTGAGGTCGTACTTCTGGCCCTTGATCTTGATCACGCCGCGCGTCACCGCTTCGTACAGGCGGTACAGCTCGACCTGGGTGCCGCTCTTTTCGTGCAGCAGGTTGGCGATGGCGTTGTAGGCCACCGACATGCCGGAATCGGTGGACAGGCTGCCACGCTCGGAGTAGCGCGTCTTGTCGCTGATGGTGAAATCGGTGGTGCGGAAGCCGATGTCGATGACGCCGATCTTCTCGGAGATGAAGCGCTGGTTGAGCGCCTTGCCCTGACCGTCGAGCATCTGGTTGAACAGCGAGCCGAACGGCTGCGGCACCACGCGCACCTTCTCGATGTAGACGGTCTTGTCCTCGCGCGTGCCGTTGGCCTGCACCACGGTCACCGTATGACGCTGCTGCAGCAGCGTGGTGAGGGCGTCGCGGTACTTGCGGAAGAAGCTGATCGGCAGGCCGGTGACCAGGCGCACCGGATCGCCGTGCTCGACATAAGGGGTCAGCGCGGCCAGGCCCAGCACCTTGGCGTACTTGGCGATGAACTGCGCATGGTCGAGTGTGAACCCGCGCCCGCGCGACTGCGTCTCGGCCAGCTCGCCGACGAACACGTCCTCGCCGCCGATCGAGAAATGACGCGGCTGGGCCGCCTGCGAGGGCAGCAGCGCCTCGGCGAACTGGATCGGGTTGGCTTCACCGACGATGGATTTGAACACCTGGAACTGGCGGCCATCCGTGGCCTTGGTGTAGCCGAAGCCGATATCCGCGGCCAAAATGCGCATGCGCAAACTCCCTGCCCTGCTGTAGTGTTGGCGCGGGTTGTAGCATGGGGGCCGGGCACGGTCAAAACCGGCGCCGGGCCGGGCGCCGCGCCGCAGCGGCAGGCCTTGTGGGAACAAGCTTGGAACTTGTCGGCGGCGGTCATGGCGGGGCTGCCCGGGCTGCCGCTACAATCGCGCCATCATCGGGGTTCTGCCTGAAATGAACGTGTTGCGCAACCGCAGACAGCAGTGGGCGCTTTGGCTGGCGCTGGCCGCGGTGTTCTATCGGGCGCTGATTCCCGCCGGCTTCATGCCGGCCGCGGCCGGGCAGGCGCGCACCGGCGCGGTGCTGGTGCTGTGCTCCGGCAGCCTGCTCAAGGCCGACAGCGCCGCGCCCGCCCGGCCCGGCGCCCATGCCTATGGCGAGTGCGCCTTCGCCGTGGCCGCGGCGCCGGCGCTGCCGCCTGCCGGCCTGCCGCTGCCGGCAGGCGCCGCCGCCGCGTTCTTCACCGTTTCTCCTCAAAGTCATGATGTCGCCGCGGCGCAGCTGGCCCTGCCGCCGCCGCGTGGTCCGCCGCTCGCCTGAAGTTTCACCGAGCCGTTGACCTGGCCGCACACCGCTGCGGCATCGGCGCGTTTGCCGCGCCTATCCAATGAATCCGTGGAGAAATCATGCAATCGTCACATCGCGCGGCACTGGGCCTGCTGGCCGCCGCCTTGAGCACCACCCCCCTGCCCTCCCTGGCCTGCAGCAGCTGCGGCTGCACCGTCGGCACCGAATGGGCCGGCCAGGGCTATTCCACCGCCTCCGGCCTGCGCCTGGACCTGCGCTACGACTACGTCGACCAGGACCAGCTGCGCCAGGGCACGCACGTGGTGGACAAGACCCGCTACGTACCGGCCGATCCCGGCCAGGAAATCCAGCAGGGCACGCTGAGCCGCTTCTACAGCTTCGGCGCCGACTACAGCTTCAACCGCGACTGGGCGCTGAATGTGCAGCTGCCGGTGCTCGACCGCGAGCACCAGACCATCGGCAGCGCCGGCGATCCCGAGTCCGGCTCGCACTATTCCGGCATCGGCGACCTGCGCCTGCTGGCGCGCTACCAGGGCTTTTTCGAGGACCGCACACTAGGCGTGCAGTTCGGCGTGAAGCTGCCCAGCGGCGCCTTCCACAACAACTTCAACTCCGGCCCCGAGGCCGGCGCCGAAGTGGACCGCGGCCTGCAACCCGGCAGCGGCACCACCGACCTGCTGCTGGGCATCTACCACTACAGCGCGATGAGCCGCGACTGGGACCGCTTCGAGCAGCTGCAGCTGAAGCAGGCCATCGACTCGAAGGAGCAGTTCCGCCCCAGCACCCAGGTCACCGCCAATTTCGGCGTGCGCTACGTGGCCCATGCGGCGGTGGTGCCGCAGCTGCAGCTCAACCTGAAGTGGGAAGGCCGCGAAACCGGGGCGCAGGCCGACTACCTGAACAGCGGCAGCCGCGCCGCCTATGTCAGCCCGGGCCTGACGCTGCGGCTGCTGCGGCCGCTGCACGCCTACGGCTTCGTGCAGATCCCGCTGTACCAGTACTACACCGGCCTGCAGCTGGCGCCGCATTTCACGGCGACGGCCGGCCTGAGCTACGGCTTCTAACGGCTATTAGGGCCGGGCCGCGGCTCGCGCAGCAGCGGGCCGACGGTCCGGTCCAGCAGGGCCGGATCGAAGGTGGTGAGTTCGCCGCGCCCGCCGTCGACGCGCAGCACGCCGCGGCGGTCGATGACGAAGGTGATGGGCAGGCGCCAGATGCGGCCGTAGTCGCCGGCCTGGGCGGCGCCGTACATCGCCACCGGGAACGGCAGCGTTGCGGCAACGTGCCGCACCTTGGCCATGTCCTCCGGATCGTCCATGCTGACCGCCAGCACGCTGAGCCCCTCGTCGCGATGCTGCCGGAAGTAGTCGGAGAACGCCGGCAGCTCGGCACGGCAGGGCACGCACCAGGTGGCCCAGAAGTTGAGGACGACCACCTCGCCGCGGTGCGCGGCCAGATCGTAACTGTCGCCGTCGAGCAGCTGCGCCTGCAGCAGCGGCGCTGGCTTGCCGGCCTCGATCGCCGCCGCCGGGGCGCTGCCGCCAGCCAGCAGCGCCAACGCCAGCAGCGCCTTGGGCAACACGCCCCGCAGCGCCGTGGCGCATGTGCCGCCGGAGCGGCCGCGATGGCTGCGCTGGCGCATCACCGGTTCAGGCCCTCAGCCCGTTGACGCGGGGATGGCGGCGCTGCGCGCGCCCGCGCCACAGGTGCAAAGCGAACGCCGGCAGCGCCAGCAGGCCGATGACGATGTGCAGCTGCCGGCTCAGCGCGCGGGCGGTTTCGCCGCTGAAGTAATACAGCCCGTAGCCGCTGCCGATCAGCAGCACGGCGCAGGCCAGGAACATCGCGCCGGCGCTGCGGTTGCGGCGCAATCGCCAGAAGCGGTCGACATGGCCGGCCAGCAGGCTGCCCAGCAGCAGCAACGACAGCATCGCCGCGGCGCCGTGCAGGCGCAGCATCCAGGGCTGCAGCGGATTGGGCTCCGGCCCGAAATCGCCCTGCCCCGTGAACCAGCGCTGCAGCATGTAATGCGCCAGGCCGCTGCCGAACAGCAGCAGCAGCACGGCATAGGCGCAGCGGCGATGGATCAGGCTGAGCACCGGCGCAACGCGGCCCTAGGCCGCGGCCTCCGCGGAATCCAGCAGGTAGGCGCAAGCGCCGTGCCGGCGCAGCACTCGCTGCGCCAGGGCCGGCGCGGCAAACAGCGCGACCTTGGTCAGCGCGTCGGCGCTGAGGCAGTCGGCGGCCTGCACGCTGACGCTGGCGGCGCCGAGCCAGGGCTGGCGGCTGCGCGGATCGAGCAAGGGCGACACCTCGCCGGCTCCCTGCCGGCGGCGCGAGAAGTAGCCGGCCGACGTGGCCACCGCCCCTTCGGCAAGGCTCAGTGCATGCGCCAGGCGCAGCGGCGCCTGCGGATGGCGCAGCAGCACCGTTTGCGGCTGCGCGCCGAACAGGCGCAGGTCGCCGCCGGCGTTGACCAGCGCCGACGTCACGCCGGCGCCGCGCAAGGCCTCGATGGCGCAGTCCACCGCATAGCCCTTGGCGATGCCGCCCAGGTCGATCCGCAACAGGCGATGGAAGCGCACCCGGCGATCCGGCAGCAGCTCGATATCGCGCCAGTCCCCGGTGCATCCGGCGCCGGCGGCGCCCGGCAGATAACCCCAATGCTGCAGGGTGGCGCCGACCGCCACGTCGAACGCGCCCTGGCTGAGCTGCGACAGCCGCTGCGCGGCACTCAGCACGAACCAGGTCTGCGTCCCGACCGGCCACGGCTGGCGTGACGCCTCGCGGTTGAGCGCTGACAGCTCGCTGGCCGGATCATGGAAGCTCATCAGCGCCTGCACCCGCTGCACCGCGGCGAACGCGGCGTCGACCGCCGCGTGCAGCTGCGCCGGCGGCAGCGCCGCGGCGGCGCTGATTTCCACCCGCGTGCCCAGCAGCGGGCGGGCGCGGCGCACCTCAGCGGCCGGCGATGGCGACGGCATAAGTGGCCAGCAGGCGGCGTATGCCGTCGGTGACATGCTCGCAGGACAGCGTGGCGCCGCTGATGTTCTGGATGCCCTGGCCGATGCGCACGGCGTCGCCGTGCTGCTTGCCCTGGAACTGCGCGCGCCAGCGCGGGTTGCGCACATCGCCGCCGTAGGCCTCACGGTATTCGAGGATTTCCACCTGGCGCACCTTGCCGTCGGCGCCCAGCGCCACGGCATAGGTGATGAGGTCGTGCTTGCCGATCACCGCGTCGACGAAGAAGTAGCCGTCGGCCGCCCTCCAGGCGCGCAGCGCGCCGGCGAACACCTTGACGCCGGAGTCGCGCTCGATGGCCGCAGTCTGCTCGGTGCTCAGCGCCAGCGGCAGCGGCGTCAGCGCCTGGTCGCCGAACATCAGCTTCTGCGCTTCCTCCACGCTGAGGTAGACCATGGCGTGGGCCGGCGCGCACACCGCCACCGCCGCCAGCGGCAGCCACAGAAGGCGCCCCGGCGTCACGCCGCGCACCCGCAAATGGCACTCAGGCCGATTTGCACCTCCGGCTCAGAAGGCCAGGCCAAGTCCCAGATCGAAGCGGGTGAGATCACTGTTGGTACCGAAGGACTGATAATCCGCTTTCAACACCACCTGCGGATTGATGTAGAAGTTGGCGCCGTAGGTCCAGACGCGGTCGAACGGCTGCGGCCACGGCTTGCCGTCCGCGGCCAGGCCCGTCGGCACCGGGCTGAAACCGGGGGCGATGCCTTCGTAGCCGGCCCCCATATCGTACCGCTCCCAGCGCACGAACGGGGCCAGGCGGTAGCCTTCGTGCTGCCACACGGTGTAGGCGCCCTGCAGGTAGTAGCCGTAGAAACTGGACGGCACCGGGTTGGAAGCGCCGGCGTTGGCCAGGTTGTAGGCGGCGGTGTTGCTGATGCTGCCGCGGGCGTAGACCGCGGACAGGTCGGCCGCGCCCGGCGTCCAGCGCGCATGCGTTTCCCACAAGGTGACGCGCTGCTGCGGCAACCCCGCCGGCACGGTCGGCACCGCGGCATTGCCGGTGAACACGGCCGCGCCGGCGAGCAGGCCGGGGATGCCCTTGTAGTTGAGCGAGACGTACTGCGACAGGTGCTGCGCGTTGGCCAGCGACAACTCCTGGTGGCTGGATTGCAGCGGCGCCACGCTGTTGTTGATCAGGTCGAGCGCCGTGCGGTACTGCGGGTTTTCCGGGTTGATGTTGCGGTTCGCCAGGTTGACGCCGGTGGTCAGGCCGACATCCCAGGTGAGGCCGACGTCGGTATCGCCGTGGAAGGCAAAGCCGCCTTCGCGCCAGGTGCTGGGGATGATCAGCGTCTCGACGAAATTGCGCTGCACACCGAAGAAGTTGGTCGGTTCGTGATGCTCGTTGATCAGGCCGAACGGCATCAGGAACAGGCCGCCCTTGACCGAGGCCCAGTTGGCCAGCTGGTGGTCGACATAGAACTGCTCGACCTCGAACTCGCCCTTGTCGGAAGACGAGGTGACGGCGTGCTCGATCTCGAATTCGGAGTTGAACACGGTGCGGTCGTCGAAGCGGTAGCCGATGCCGAACACCGCGCGCGCCAGGTCGGCCTCGGTCAGCTCCGGCACATGTACCGGGTGCGCGTAGTAAATCTCGCCGTAGCCCCACAGGCTCAGGTTTTCCGGAATGCCGCTGTGCGGCTTGGCGGTTTCAGCCACCTGCTGAACCTGCGCCGCCTGCTGCTGTTGCTGCGAGGCCAGCGCCTCGTTCTGCGCCTTGAGCTGGCCGAGCTGGGCTTTCATCGCTTCGAGCTGCTGTTGCATCAGCTCGATCTGCTGCTCCAGCTTCTGCGCGGTGGCGGCATCGACCGGCGCCGGGTCGGCGGCGCGGGCGGCGCCGGCGGCAAGCAGGGCGGCGGCGATCAGGCTGAGGGCGAACGGTTGTTTTGCGGAGCGGGTCATGGGCTGGGCTTTCACGGTGTGACAACGGACTGGCATTGCGCCGGCAGGACCAGGGCGGCCAGGTTGGCCGGGTCGTAGCCGTCGGTGAGGGTGCAGAGGAAGGCGATGAGGTCGTTGATCTCCGCCGGCGCCAGCGCCGGGTCGCCGCCGAGCCGGCGGTTGTAGGGGATCTCCGCCACGTTGACGTTGCCGACGTAGCCGGCATCACTGGCCGGATCGTTGATGTTGACGGTGAACAGCCCGCCGTAGATCGCCGGCAGGTCGTCGAACTTGGTGACGCTGCCGTCGGCGGCGGCGGGATACCACTGCTGCGGACTGGTGTCGCGGCGCACATAGAAGCCGAGCGCGTCCTGCAACGTGCCAAAGCGGCCATTGTGGAAATACGGCGCGGTCAGCGCGATGTTGCGCAGCGTCGGCACCTTGAACTTGCCGCAGAAGCCGGACGCCGGGATGGTTTGTCCGAGGTCGCTGCGGAACGGTCCGCAGATGCCGATATCGTAGTAGCGGTGCACGCCGTCGCTGCTGTTCTGCGGCACGTAGGTCAGCGTGGTGGCGTCGTCGTTGGCCGGGATGGCGGCGTTGCGCGGCAGGCCGATGTTGTCGTAAGTGAAGTCGGTGAACAGCGCCGGCGTCACGCCGTCGGCGGAACTGCTCGGATGGCAGGCGGCGCAGTTGCCCTTGGCCGGACTGGTAAACAGCGCCAGCCCGCGCAACTCCTGCGCGCTGAGCTGGGCCTGGCCCTTCTGCCACCAGTCGTACTTGCTGCTAAACGGGCGGAACGCGGTGTTCTCCTGCTCGAACGCCGCCAGCGCGGCGCCCAGGCGCTGCAGGGCGGTGTCCGGGTCGCTCAGCGCGGCCGCGCCGTACAGCGCGGCGAAATCCTGCGCGTAGGGGCGCGTCTTGAGCCGCCCCAGCAGCTCGCTGGCGTCGGCATTGGCCATCTCGAACGCGGTGACGAAGGGCTTCTGCGCCTGTTCGGCCAGCGAGGCGACGCGGCCGTCGCGGAAAAAGCCGCCGACCGGCGTGCCGTCGGCGCGCACCGAGAACGCCGGGGTGTAGGCGGCGTACATCAGCGAGGGCGTGTTGCGGAAACCGGGCAGGTCCATGTTGGGACCGCCCAGCGCCACCGGCAGGCCGTGGTCCGGACCGCTTGCGCTGGAATCGTTGGCGAAGGCGAAGCTGGCCACATGACAGGTGGCGCAGGACTGCCGGCCGGAGGCGGACAGGGCGGTGTCGGAAAATATCTTCTGACCCAGCTGCGCCGCCGGCGACAGGCCCTGCACACCACCGCCCGTGCCACCGCCGCCGCAGGCCGCCAGGGCCGCGCACAGCAGCGGCGCCGCCCACGGCCGCCATCGAACACCCCTTACGCTGTGCCTCATCCCCGGTCTGTTCCTGGTTGGCGCGCCGCGCGCGGCGCTGGTTCTTGTCAATGATCTAGATATTAATGAGAAAGATTCGTATTAACAAGTGGGGCGCCAATCCTCTCTGGCGCCCGGCTCGGCGCGCGGCTCCGGCACGGCGGCGGCCGCGAACACCGGCGCATGCAGAAAATTGTTTCAACGGCACGCATTCGGGCCGATAATCAGCGCCCATGAATCTGCCCTTCGCCAAGATGCACGGCCTCGGCAACGACTTTGTCGTCTTCGACGCCACGCGCGAGCCGGTGCACAGCCTGCTGCAGGCGCCACCGCCTGCTCTGCTGCGCCTGCTCACCGACCGCCGCTTCGGCGTGGGTTGCGACCAGGTGCTGCTGATCGAGCCGGCGCCGGACGCGACAGTCGACTTCGGCTACCGCATCTTCAACGCCGACGGCTCCGAAGTGGGCCAGTGCGGCAACGGCTCGCGCTGCCTGGCGCGCTACGTCCACGACCACGGCCTCAGCCGCAAGCGCGACCTGCGTGTCAAGACCTCCACCAGCCTGCTCGAGCTGCACCTGCTGGACGACGGCCAGGTGCGCGTCAACATGGGCGCGCCGCGCTTCGAGCCGGCGGAGATTCCGATGATCGTGCACGGCAACGGCAGCCGCTCCCCTGAATACAGCCTGACACTGGCCGACGGCACGGCGCTGGCCTGCGGCGCGGTGAGCATGGGCAATCCGCACGCAGTGATCGAGGTGGCCGACGTGGACCACGCGCCGGTGGCGGAGGTGGGCGAGGAGCTGCAGCATCATCCGGCCTTCCCGCAGCGGGTCAATGCCGGCTTCGTGCAATTCGTCGACAGCGGCCACGCGCGGCTGCGCGTGCACGAGCGCGGCGCCGGCGAGACTCTGGCCTGCGGCAGCGGCGCCTGTGCCGCGATGGTGGTGGGGCGGGTCTGGGGCAAGCTGGGCGCGCGCGCCGCCATCCAGGTGCGCGGCGGCACGCTGCAGCTGGAATGGGCGGGCGAGGGACAGCCGGTGTGGATGACCGGCCCGGCGGAAACCGTATTCGAAGGGAGTCTGGTGTGGCCGAAGTGAGCGAACCGCAGGAGCCGGTGGCGGAAGCGCCGGTGCCGCAAGACAGCGCCAGCGAAGCGCAGGTGGTGGCCTATCTGAAGGCCCATCCGCAGCTGCTGACGGACCATCCGCAGCTGCTCGAAACGCTGGAGCTGACCCACGCCGCCGGCTCGGCGGTATCCCTGATCGAGCGCCAGGTGGAGCTGCTGCGCGGCAAGAATGCGCGGCTGGAAGCGCGCCTCAACCGGCTGATCGACACCGCGCGGGAGAACGAGACGCGCGCCGAGAACGTGCTGCGCCTGGCGCGCACGCTGATCCGCGCCCCCTCCCTGGCCAACATCGTGGTCGGACTGCGCGCTTCGATGCGCGAGGATTTCGGCATCGACGAGGTGTTCGTCGGGCTCAACGGCGGCGCCTACAAGCGCCACGACATCGACGGCATCGTGCCGATCGAGGCCGGCGGCGCCATCGCGCGCGCCTACGACAATTTCATCCGCACGCGCCTGATCGAGTGCGGGCCGATTAGCGAGGAGCGGGCCAGGCTGCTGTTTCCGAAAGCCGAGCAGCCGGTGCGTTCGGCCGCGGTAGTGCCGCTGGAAAAGGAAAAGAACCTCGGCATGCTGGCCCTGGGCTCGCGCGACGCGGAACGCTTCCAGCCGCGCCAGGGCAAGCTGTTCCTGGAAATCACCGCCGAGCTGGTCGCCGCCGCGATCCGCGCGCGCCTGACATGAACCCGGCGGCCGGCGCGCTCGAACAGCTGCTGGCCGGCTATCTGCAGCATCTGCGCATCGACCAGCGCGCCTCGCCGCACACGCTCGACGCGGCGCAGCGCGACGGCAAGGCGTTCATCGCCTATTGCGCGGAGTGCGGCATCGGCGAGCCGGCACGCGTCGATGTGCATACCGTGCGCGGTTTCGTCACCCGCCTGCACCGCAAGGGCCAGCAGCCGTCGAGCCTGCGCCGCTACCTGTCGAGCCTGCGCGGCCTGTTCCGCCACGCCTTGCGCGAGGGGCTGACCGGGCACAACCCCACGGCAGGGGTGCGTGCACCCAAGGGCAAACGCCTGCTGCCCAAGGTGATCGCCGCCGAGGACCTGGGCAATGCCCTGGATCGCGCCGCGGAAGGCGCGCAGGGCGTGCGCGACCTGGCCATGATCGAGCTGCTCTACTCCGCCGGCTTGCGCCTGGCGGAACTGCACGGGCTCGACGTGCCGCCCGGCGGCCGCTTTCCGGACGAATTGCGCGTGCTCGGCAAGGGCCGCAAGGAACGCATCGTGCCGGTCGGCAGCAAGGCCCGCGCGGCGCTCGACGCCTGGCTGTCCGAGCGCCGCGGCATCGCCGCCGCGGACGAGCCGGCGCTGTTCGTGGGCCGCAACGGCAAGCGCCTGGGCCAGCGCTCGATCCAGCTGCGCCTGGCCGCCTGGGCCCGCGCGGTCGGACTGCCGGCACACCTGCATCCGCACAAGCTGCGCCACTCGTTCGCCACCCATCTGCTGGAGTCGAGCGGCGACCTGCGCGCGGTGCAGGAACTGCTCGGCCACGCCAACCTCGCCACCACGCAGATCTACACGCAGCTTGACTGGAAGCGGCTGGCCAAGGTGTACGACGAGGCGCATCCGCGGGCCAAGCGCGGCTCTTCCTCCTAAGAACCGCTGGCTGCTGCAGGCCTGCCGGCTGGATTAGCGGGTCCCGGCCGGCTGGCTGATCCCGCACAGCGCAAGCAGCGCCCCGCCCGGCGCCGCGGAGCCCTCGGCCAGCCAGGCGCCGCCGGCAGCGCCGGCGGCGCAGCCGAGTTCCAGCACCAGCGCGACCAGCAGGCCCTTTCTCCACGGCAGGCGGCGCACGCCCGCGGCAGCGGGTGCGCGCGGCGGCTGGCCCAGGCGCAACGCCAGGGCGATGCGCCGACGCCAAGCCCCGGCCAGGGCCAGGCACTGGCCGATGACGAACGCGAGAAAGGCGCAGCAGGCCACGGCTCAGTCCGCCGGACGCACGCGGAACGCCAGCCGCGCCGGCAAGTGCGCATGTACGGTCGCCACGCCGCGCGCATCGGCGGTGACCGACGCTTCGCGCAAGCCCTCGCAGCGGTAGCTGACCCCGGGACGGAGCTGGCTCAATTGCAGCGGATAGGTGCCGCCCGCGGCGGCGGGACGGCCCGGGCGCAGCACACAATCCAGTTCGCCGCCGTCGTTGCGGGCGCGGCTTACCAGCACATCGGGGTACGGCGCCGCGCTGAGCAGCGGCCCGCTCAAGGTTTCCGCCGCCATGCCGCGTGCATGGATGTCGCGGCGCGTCCCGGCGCCCTGGCTGAACAGGCCGAGCAGGCTGGCGTGGGCGAAGTTCGATACGCCCTGGTGCACCACGACGCCGTCGTCCTCGCCGCGCGGGAACTCGGCGCGCACGCGCTGGCGCAGCAGTTCCAGCACTTCGCTGTCGCCCATCTCCCCCGCCGCGGCTCCGACCTGGGCGTAGGTGGTGATCATCGACTTGCGGTAGTTGCCGGTGTCGATCGCATCCCAGCCGCGGGTCAGCAGATCGACCTTGCCGTGCGCCACCCGGATGAAGTCGAGCCGCGCGATCTCCCAGGCGCGCCGCGCCAGGTCGGGCAGGATGCCGTGCAGGAAGTAAGCGGTGACGCAGTCCGCCATCACCGAGGTCAGCGCGGCGATGGTCAGCCCGGTGCGGCTGGAGCGGATCGCCAGGGTGCGCCCGTCCAGGGTGGTGAATTCGTTGTCGAAGTGGCGGCGGTAGTCGGCTTCGATCTCCGCCCACCAGCGGGTGCCATAGAGGCGATCGTGGATCTTCAGCGCGATGCCGCCGAAGTTGTTGCACAGCGGATAGATCCAGTTCGGCTCGCACGGAAACAGGGTGAAGCGGCTGCGCTTGAAGTTGCGGTATACCGCCCCGGCCAGCTGCGAGAAGGTGTAGCGCCACTCGCGGCCGTCGGGATGGCGCAGCAGCAGCGGCTGGTCGTTGTAGCGGCTGTCGCCGGTGTTGGAGATGTATTCCGCCAGCAGCGCCCCGAACCAGCCCGAGTACATGATGTTGTCGCGCGGCACCGGATCGGGGTCGAGGCTGAGGTTGCCCCAGGCGTTTTCCAGCGCCCAGTACTTCCAGTTCCGGTGGTCGAGCATCTTCTGATGCAGGTTCTGCTGCGCCTGCGACAAGTAACCTCGAAACGCCGGCAGGTGCTCGTATTGCACGGCCGCCAGGGCATAGCCGAAGTTGCACACCTGGTAGCGCACCGAAGCGGTCTGGAACTGGTCGATCTGGTCGAAGCCGTCAAAACGCGGCAGCGGTTGCAGAGCGCGGTCGAGCACGTGGCGCAGGTAGCCGGCGGCCTCTTCCGGCATGCCGCCAGCGTCCGCGCGCGCCGCTGCGGGCGGCGCCTGCGCGGCGAGTCTGGCCAGGTGGGCGTTGCGCCGGTCGCGGTCGGCGATGGCGCGCGCGCGGGAACGGGCACGGCTGCGCGATGTCACCACCGCGGCCGCGGCGATGGCGGCGGCCAGCAGCCAGGGCGCGCCAGCCCATGCGGACGCGGGCGCCGTGGCGGCGGCCAGCAGGGCGGAGCCGAGCCAGACCGCGATCGGCGCCAGGATGTTGCCGCTGCCGAACCACGCGAACAGCGCGGCGCCGAACAGCAACAGGCTCAGCAGCAGGCTGGCGGCGGCGCCCAGCGACGGCCATAACCCGGCGCCGAAATGACCCAGGAAGCCGCCGCCGGGCAGCATCAGGCCCAGACCGAAGGCCTGCAGCCCCGGCGCGGCGGACAGCGCCAGGGCGAAGCCGGCCAGCGCCAGGGCCACATATCCCAGCAGCGTGCGGCGCTGCCGCACCGTCGACAGTGGTCCGTCGAGGGCATCGCGCACGGCGATCTGGGCGACCGCCGCGGACGGCGCATTGAAGCCCCTGGCCGCTTCGGCCGGCGAACCGGGAAGCGGAAATCCCGCAACGGGGTTGAGACTGTCCATGCGACTCCTCCTGCACGGCGTGTTGTGAACTGTCGCCGCGTCGCAGTAGTAGCACTTAATAGACAGTATGTCTACAAAAAATAGACATCGTGTCTATTTTTCACAAGCATGACCACGCGCAATCGACCGCCGTCGCAGCGAACCGCTAGAGTTGCACCCAGGCCCGATCCCCGACCCGACCCGCTCCATGCCCACCCGCCGCAGCCGCGCCAAGCCAGCCGCCGACCGTCCCAGGATCGAGGACAAGCTGCTGGAAGCGATGGAAAAACTGCTGGCCCAAGGGCTCAGCTTCTCCGCCGTCAGCATCGAGCAGCTGACCAGCGCCGCCGGCATCGCCCGCGCCACCTTCTACCTGCATTTCCGCGACAAAGGCGAACTGGTCACGCGCCTGATGGGACGGGTGCGGCAGGAGATCGTGGCCTCCGCCGGATTGTGGTTCGAGCACGCCGAGCTGGCGCAGCGCGAGGATATGCACCGGGCGCTGCGCGGCATCCTGGGCGTGTACCAGAAGCACCATGTGATCATCGACGCGGTGGTCGAAACCGCGTCGCGCGACGCCGAGGTGGCACGGCTGTGGCGCGAAACCCTGGAGGCGCTGTGCGCGGAAAGCCGGCGCGCGGTGCTCAGCCTGCGCCAGGCCGGCCGCGCCGGCGAGGCGGCCACGCCGCTGCTGGCGGACGTGCTGACCTGGAGCGTGAACCACTGTGCCCTGCAGTACGGCCGGCGGCTGCGCGGGGCGCAACTGGAAAAGCTGGCCGACACCCTGACCCACATCTGCTGGGGCGCAATCGTGTCGAACACACGGGCCTGAGCCACAGGAAATGATCAGCGTTCAAATCGCGGCCCGATCGCGGCTAGAATGCACCATGGGACGCAGGAACCAGCACAGCCGTGAAGAGCAGCGGCGCATGGCGCTCGAAGCCGCCGACGCGCTGGTGGCCGCCGAGGGCCTGGCCGGCTTCTCCATGCGCAAGGTGGCGCTGGCGATGGGCTACACCGTCGGCAACCTCTACCTGCTGTTCAGCAACCAGGACGATCTGCTGGCCGAGGTGTCGCTGCGCACTGCCGACGACATGTATGAATACCTGCGCGGCGTGGCGGCCAAACCCAAGGCGCCGCTGGAACGCCTGCAGGCCATCGCCGCCGGCTACATCAGCTTCGCGCAGAAACAGGCCTTCCGCTGGCGCCTGATGTTCGAGCACTACCTGCCGCCGGAACAATGGGACCATCCCGGCCTGGAAGCGCGCCAGCGCGCGCTGTTCGCGTTCGTCGAGGAGCACCTGGAACCGCTGCTGCCGCAGGCCTCACAGAAACAGCTGCACACCGCCGCCACGGCGCTGTGGAGCAGCGTCCACGGCCTGTGCGTGCTGTCCACCACCGGCAAGCTCAACTGGAGCGGCATCAAGGACGTGCGGCCGCTGTCCGACCTGATCGTGCGCGCCTTCGTCAACGGGCTGAAGGACGAGCGCTCCTAGCAAGCTGCGGTGCTAGCTAAGCGCTGCCCGGGCTGCCGGAATGCCATACCGTGGTCAGCCGCTCCGACTGCAGCTGGCTGGCCGGGGTGATGGTCTTGCGCTGCCACGGGATGCGCCCGAGGAACCACAGTTTCCAGAAGCCCAGCGACTCGCCCGGATTGCGCCGCAGCAGTTCGCTGAAGGTCTCGACCACGCCGATGTCGATGCCCAGCGCTTCCCGATAGACTTCATGCACGAATTTCGAACAGAACATGCGCGTCGACTCGTACCTGAAGCCGAGGTGATACCAACGGCCCATGCGCGCGTCACAGGCCCGGCGCAGCGCTTCCACCGCCGACGGCGACAGCTCTTGCCGCAGGCGGCGCACCACGAACCAATCGTCGTCCGAGCGGCCGAGGAATTTGTCCAGCGGGCGGTAGCGGCACACCGGCACGGCGCTTTCTGCCACCACCCAGCCGACGGCGGGATCGTGGAACACGATGCCGACATGCGAGGCTTTGGTGCCGGTGGCGCTGGCCACCCGGCGGTACAGCGGACTGGGGGTGGCAACGAAGACGATGTCGCCGGATTTCAGCGGCGGATGGCTGGCCATTGCATCACTCCTTGACGCCATAGTCGTGCAGCAGCTTCTCGGCCCGCGCCTGCGCGATCTGGTTGATCAGCTTGGCGCCTTCGAACTCGTCGCGCAGGGTCTTGGCCAGCGTGAAGGTGGAGCCGACCAGGAACAGCGTGCCGAGGATCATGTAGCCGCGCACCCAGATTTCAACCGGCATCAGTGCAACCCCGAACACCATGCCGCCGAGCGCGATGGCGAAGGACGCCTTGACGAAGAAGATCCAGCCCGGCGAGTCGTAGCGCGTGGCGGCGGCGCTATCCAGCAGTTGTTGGTTCATGAAGCCTTCTCCGTGGCACCGGCCTGGGAGAGCGCGGCGGGGCCGGCAGGCGCCTCGGCGGCGGCGATGCGGGCGCGCAGCGCGGCCAGGGCTTCGTCCACCGCGCTGTCGGCGCTGAGCCGGGCGATGCTGCGCTCCAGCCGGTCCTGCTCGTCGAGCAGCTCGCCGGCGGCTTCGGCCTGGCAATCCGCGGACTCGGCCTGCTGCTCGTAGCGCTCCAGCGCCTGCGCCCGGTCCAGCGCATTGCCGTAGGCATCGTCGGCCTGGCCGGCACGGCGCAACGCCTGCGCCGCCGCCTGCTGCACATCGATCACCGCCACGCGCTGCCGCACCCGCCCCAGCTCGGCGCGCAGGCGGCCGACCTGGCCGCGCAGCCGCGCCACCGCGGCGGCCGCCCGCCGCAGCAACGGCGACAAGCCCTCGGCGCCGTGGTGCAGCGCCACCGCGCGCCCCAGCGCCTCGCGCGCCAGCCCGTCCTCACCGCGGCGCAGCAGGCTTTCGGCGCTGCGCTCCCAGTCGGCGGCTTCCTGGCCCATGCGCTCCTGGCTGCGCTGCAACTGCCGCTCGGCGCCCAGCGCCGCCACCAGGCCGCGATTGGCGGCGGCCAGTTCGGCGCCCAGGTCGCGCAGCAGCTGGTGCGACATCAGCTGCGGGTCTTCGACCCGGTCCACGGCGTGGTGCGCCTGCGCCACCACCAGCCCGCGGATGCGGGATAACAGCGTTGTTGCCATATGCGTCTCCCCGGCTGCATTTAACTGAACGATGTTTAGTTGAAGTTAATTGAGCATTGTTCAATTGTCAAGCCAGGATGTGATGCGGCGCACGGCCGGCCGCGCCATCCACGCCATCCGCCGCCCTGGCCGCGGGGCGGCGCGGAGCTGGGCGGAAACTTGAAATGCACCGCGATGGTCCACACTTAGTGCCTCAGCGTCCGCGGCACCGCGGAGTTCAACGGAGAAGCGCTTTGCAACAGTTCGACGGCACCACCATTCTCACCGTGCGCCGCGGCGGCCAGGTCTGTGTCGGCGGCGACGGCCAGGTTTCGATGGGCAACACCATGGTCAAGGGCAACGCGCGCAAGGTGCGCCGGCTCTACAACAACACCGTCATCGCCGGCTTCGCCGGCGGCACCGCCGACGCCTTCACCCTGTTCGAGCGCTTCGAAGGCAAGCTGGAGAAGCATTCCGGCAACCTGACGCGCGCCGCGGTGGAGATGGCCAAGGACTGGCGCACCGACCGCTACCTGCGCCGCCTGGAAGCGCTGCTGCTGGTGGCGGATAAGGAGGCCTCGCTGATGATCACCGGCACCGGCGACGTGATGGAGCCCGAGGCGCATGGCGTGATGGCCATCGGCTCGGGCGGCCCCTACGCCGCCGCCGCCGCCCGCGCGCTGGTGGAGAACAGCGAGCTGTCGGCGCAACAGATCGTGGAAAAGGCGCTGCACATCGCCGCCGATATCTGCATCTACACCAACCACAACCTGACCATCGAGGCGCTGGCGACCGCCTGAAGGCGCGCCGGCTATCGAACCCGGCGCCGCCGCCTGACCGGCCCGCGGCGCCCTCACTCCATCCGGGAATACGCATGAACGACGCACTCTCCACTCCCCCACCCGCCGCCTCCGCCCAGGGCGCGGCGGCGATGACTCCGCGCGAGATCGTGCAGGAGTTGGACCGGCACATCGTCGGCCAGCAGGCGGCCAAGCGCGCCGTGGCCATCGCCCTGCGCAACCGCTGGCGCCGGCAGCAGACGCCGGACGCGATCCGCGCGGAAATCACGCCGAAGAACATCCTGATGATCGGCCCCACCGGCGTCGGCAAGACCGAGATCGCG
>CAYVKA010000068.1:0-24790 GCA_964451925.1 uncultured Nevskia sp.
TACCCAGAACATGCCGGTGTTTCCCCCCAGACCAAAATAATGGCCATGCTGCGGCGAGCCGTGCTGGCGGCCCTGGCCTCGCTGCTGTGTATCGGCGTGAGGGCGGATGGTCCGGCCGCGTCCAACGATGACCCGGTGGCGGCAGCGGCGGAGGAGGAGGCGCGAGGGCGCATCGGGAACGTGCTCGCCCATATTCCGCCCCAGTGCTATACACGCACCGATGGCGTGTCCAATCCTTGCTGGACGTGCCACACCTCGGCCAACAACCGCAACGGGGCGGATGACTGGCAGCTTCAGCAGCAGTACCAGCTGAATGCGATCGGCCGCGACAACCACTGGAGCAACCTGTTCCGTGATTTGCGGCCCGCCGTGGCCGCGATCAGCGATGCGAAAGTCCTCGCCTATGTACGGCAGGACAACTACAGCGGCCTTGTCCCCCGGCTTCGGCGCGAGCCGGCGGATCGGCGTCCTCGGTGGATTCCGGATCTGGATTTCAGGCTTGGGTTTGCAGCAGATGGATTCGCCCGCGACGGCAGTGGCTGGCGGGCGTATCGCTACAAGCCATTTCCCGGAACGTTCTGGCCCACCAATGGCGCGGCGGATGACGCGATGATCCGCCTGCCGGAGGCTTTCCGCGAAACCGCCGACGGCAAGGAATCCACGGAAATCTACCGCATCAATCTGGCGATCGTGGAGGCCGCTGTGGCCGAGCCGGATACGCGGCCGGACAACGCGCTCGATCGCGCGGTGGAGCCGCTGTCCGAAGCGCTGCTCGGATTCGATCTGGACGGCGACGGCAAAATCGGCCGCGCCAGCCGGATCCGGGTTCTGCCGCCGCATTTCGCCGGCGCTGCGGCCGGCATCCCGGTCAGGCGTTTCGCTTATCCGGTCGGCACCGAATTCCTGCACAGCGTCCGCTACCTTGACCCGGACGCTGCGGGGTTTGCCGCGGTGCGCATGAAAGAGCTGCGCTATGCGCGCAAGATCTTCCAGCTGGATGACGCCCACCTTGACTATCAGTATCGGCGCGACGCGCAGGAGCAGCAGACCGGCGGCTGGCCCTACTTCGGCGGAGACCCGTTCAGCGGGCTGTTCGACGAATACGGCTGGCAGCTCCAGGCCTATATCGAACAATCCGATGGCCGCTTGCGGTTGCAGACCCGCGAGGAGCATTTGTACTGCATGGGCTGCCACAGCGGCATTGGCGTAACCGTCGATGGCAGCTTCAGCCTGCCGCGCAAGCCGCCCGGGGCGGTCGGCTGGGGCTATCAGCGGCTGGACGGGATTCCCGACGTTCCGCAGGCCGGCAGCTCGTCGCCGGAATATTTCCAATATCTGCAGCGCGTCGGCGGCGGCGATGAATACCGGGAAAACGCCGAGATGATGCAGCGATTCTTTTCCGGTGGCTTCAACCAGGAGCGCGCGCTTCACCCGGGCCCCGCCGGAAGCGGGGATATACGCGATCTGATCCTGCCCTCGCGCCGCCGCGCGCTCGATCTGGACAAGGCCTATATGGTGCTGGTGGGCGAGCAGAGCTTCGAGCACGGCCGGGACGCGCCGCTTGCGCCGATGCGGCACGTTTACCGGTCCATCGACCTTGAGCGCACCGGGCTGACCGCTGAAGCCGGAACCGTCCACAAGGATGGGCGCCTGTGGCTTGATTGGGAAAGCACCACGCGCGATGCGCCCTAAGATGCGGCGGTGCGAAATCGAAGACTAGCAACCGCGCCGCGGCCACACGGACCGCCGTCATCGCCGCTG
This sequence comes from uncultured Nevskia sp., assembly GCA_964451925.1. Taxonomy (GTDB): domain Bacteria; phylum Pseudomonadota; class Gammaproteobacteria; order Nevskiales; family Nevskiaceae; genus Nevskia. The sequence continues at coordinate 1,762 of CAYVKA010000068.1, forward strand.
TCCGGCCACTGACGGCGGGGGTCTGACCCGGAAGAAAATCGAAGGAGCGCGAGGCAGCGAAGGGATTGAAAGAGACCCACCCATTTCACCGTTCCACTGCGCGCCCGGGCAGCGCAGGATGATCTTGCGGGAAATTGCGGATACCTTGAGTTTGCCGTACTCTTTGCCGCCATAAACGATCAAAAAGCGGGGGTCGGAAAACCCCTGCGGTGTTTTACCAAAGCGTGCCCGGACGATAAGTGCATGTGAAGCGGCATTGATCGGTAGATTCGAGAGCCTGAACTTTAGCCCTTGAAATATCTGATAAAGCCGAGTGGGGTCACATGGTGCCTGAAAGGTGTCATACACCGGAGGGTACCCTCCGAAGGCAGGGGTCACTGGTTCGAATCCAGTCGGGCGCACCATAAAACCGATTCGCGTTCCGCTGCACCGACAGCCGCAATTTCCGGAGAAAGACTGTGAGTGGCAATAACGACAAGTCGTTCGTATTCAGCTTTCTGGGCGTGATCGGGGCTCTGGTGGCCTTCACCTTCGCCATTATCGTTATTGCCCGCTTCCTCACCTCCAGCGACGCCAGCGTCGACCAGGCGGCCATGAGCAAGGCGATCGAGTCGCGCATCGCGCCGATCGGCAGCGTGGTCACCGATCCGGCGGCCCTGCTCAAGGTCAGCGCCGCCGCGCCGCATGCGGCGTTGTCCGGCGAGCAGGTGGTGTCGCAGGTGTGCAGCGCCTGCCACGGCAGCGGCGTGCTCGGCGCGCCGAAGATCGGCGACAAGGCTGCCTGGGGCGCCCGCCTCAAGGCCGCCGGCGGCATCGACGGCCTGCTCGCCTCCGCCACCAAGGGCAAGAACTCCATGCCGCCGCGCGGCGGCAATCCGGACCTGAGCAACGACGAGCTGAAGGCCGCCATCCAGCAGATGCTGAAGCAGACCGGCGTCTGAGCCGGCCCTTCCTGGTCCGCTGCCGCGCCGGCTGCGCGGCTTAACTGATTGATATTGCTGACCGTCGCGTCTCCGGACGCGGAGCGGCCGCGTGGCCGGGCACCAGGTCGCGTCCGCCACGGATGGCACGCTACATGCTACAAGGTAGGTCGCTGCATCGTTCAGCGAATTACTACGCAAGGAGTGTCATGAATAAGAAGTACGTGGGGCTGTTAGCCTCGGCGGGCTGCTGCCTGCCGATGATGGCGGGCGCGGCGGGTCCGTCGCTCAGTGATGTACTGGTCAACACGGGGATTACGGCGGCCGGCTATGCCAGCGCGTCGTACGACGCAACCTTCAACAGCACCAGCGGCACGACGGCCGGCGCGGTGCCGCTGCACGCTTTCGACAACGACGCCAACAGCTTCCAGCTCAACCAGGCGGCGCTGACCCTGTCCTACCTGCCGACCTCCGGCTTCGGTGCGATGGTCAATGTCATCGCCGGCGAGGACGCCAAGGTGATCAATGGCGCCTTTACCGGCGGCGCCAGCAAGAACGACTTCTCGCTGACCCAGGGCTATGTCCAGTACGCAGTGGGCAATCTGACCGTGATCGGCGGCCGCTTCGTCACGCTGGCCGGTGAGGAAGTGATCGACGACACCAAGAACGCCAACATCTCGCGTTCGCTGCTGTTCACCAACCTGGAGCCGCTGGTGCACACCGGCGTGCGCGCCACCTACAAGTTCAGCGACCTGCTCACCGGCAGCCTGGGCCTGAACAACTCCGCCGGCGGCGACGCCTACGGCTCGGTGTATGCCGTGTCCAGCGATTCGGACAAGCACAAGACAGTGGAAGCCAACGTCACGCTGACGCCCAACAGCGCCATCACCCTGGCGCTGACCGACTACTACGGCGTCGATGGCGGCAACGTGGTCGGCTTCACCAGCAGCGGCGCCCCGGTCACCCTGACCAACGTCAAGACCAACTACCTGGACGCGGTCGCCAGCTGGCAGGCCACCACCGCCCTGTTGCTGGCCGCCAACGCCGACTATGTGCACAGCGCCGCCAGCGGCGTCGCCGGCTCGACTGCCAACAAGGAAGGCCTGGCGCTGTATGCCACCTACCAGTTCAACGACAACTGGAAGGCCTCGCTGCGCGGTGAAGTGACGCGCATGAAGCCGCTGGTGGGTTTTGCCGCCTACAGCTCCGGCGACGCCGACGAGCTGACCGCCACCGTCGACTACTCCGCCACCAAGAGCTTCGACATCCTGGGCGAATTCCGCGAAGACTACGCCACCAAGCCGATCTTCCCGGACAGCAACAACACCACCACCGGCACGCAGAAGAGCCAGGGTGAGGTGTTGGTCAAGGCGATCTACAAGTTCGGCACGCCGGTCCCGTCCTCCTGAGGTCCGGGCCGAGCCGTACGCTGTAGCGAAGGGCCGCCGCAGGGCGGCCCTTCTTTTTTGTATGCTGGAAGCCCGTGCCGCGCCGGCTCCAGCAGGCCCCGATCCGCATGACCCGCTCCAAGCGCCTGATTGCCGCCGGCGTGCTGGCCTGCTGCTGCGGCGCCGCCGGCGCCGACTGGTTCAGCGGCAGCGCCGGCGTCGCCAGCGACTACCTGTTCCGCGGCCTCGACCAGACCAACGGACCGGCCCTGCAAGGCGAGCTGGATTACGTGCATCACAGCGGCCTCTACGGCGGCGGCTGGATCAGCAACAACCGCAGCGCCGGCAGCGGCGGCGAGCTCGACCTGTATAGCGGCTACACCCGCCCGCTGCCGCTGTTCGGCGTGCTTAGCGCCACCCTCGACGCCGGGGTCACCGGCTACCTGTACAGCGGCGCGCGCGCCGCCGCGCTCGGCGGCGGCAACCAGGATTTCGCCGAGCTGTATGCCGGCGCCAGCCTCGGCCCCGCCGCGTTCAAGGCCAGCTATGCGCCGGACTATGCCGCGCGTGGCGCCGCCGGCTGGAGCCTGCAGGGCACGCTGAAGTACCCCCTCGGCGCCGGCTTCAGCGTCAAGGCCCTGCTGGCTTACAGCGGCGGCACCGGCCTGCGCCGGCAGACCGCTCCGCTGAGCGCCGACGGCGTCGGCCGCGACTATTTGAACTACAGCCTGCGCCTGGGCAAGTCACTGCCCTACGATCTGAGCGCCTGGCTGGAAGTGGCGGGGACCGATCTGCACCTGGCGCGGGGTGCGCAGGGCGGTGACGGGCAGCCCAAGTTCCTGTTCGGGCTGCGCAAGGACTTCGATTTCTAAGGAGCCTGCGGCGGCGGCGCCGGTTCCAGCTGCCGGTGGCGCAGCGCCTCCGCCACGTGCGCCGTGGCCACCGCCTCGGCGCCGGCCAGGTCGGCGATGCTGCGCGCCACCTTCAGCACCCGGTGGTAGCCGCGCGCCGACAGCGCCAGGCGCGTCAGCGCCGTGCCGAGCAGCTGGCGTGTGGCCTCGTCGAGCGCGCAGTCGCGCTCCAGCTCCTTCGGCGCCAGGGCCGCATTGAGCTTGCCGGCGCGCCGCAGCTGACGTTCGCGCGCCCGCATCACGCGCTCGCGCACCACGGCGCTGCTTTCCGCGGCCGGGGCCCGCTCCGCGGTCAGCTCGGCTGCTTCCAGGCGCGGCACGAACACCTGCAGGTCGATGCGGTCCAGCAACGGGCCGGACAGACGGCTGCGGTAGCGTGTCACCTGGTCCGGCGTGCAGCGGCAGCGGCCGGCGCTGTCGCCCTGATAGCCGCAGGGGCAGGGGTTCATCGCCGCCAGCAGCTGGAAGCGCGCCGGGAAATCCACCTGGCGCGCGGCCCGCGAGATGGTGATGCGGCCGCTCTCCAGCGGTTCGCGCAGCACCTCCAGCACATGGCGGTCGAACTCCGGCAGTTCGTCGAGAAACAGCACGCCGTGGTGGGCCAGCGTGATCTCGCCCGGGCGCGGCAAGGCGCCGCCGCCGACCAGGGCCACGCCCGAGGCGGTGTGGTGCGGCGCGCGGTACGGGCGCTGTCCCCAGCTCTGCGGGTCGAAGCCGGCGCCGCTGATCGAGGCGACCGCCGCCACCTCGATCGCCTCGTCCTCGCGCAGCGGCGGCAGGATGCCGGGCAGGCGCAGCGCCAGCATGCTCTTGCCGGCACCGGGCGGGCCGCACATCAGCAGCGAATGGCCGCCGGCGGCGGCGATCTCCAGCGCGCGCTTGACCTGGAACTGGCCGCGCACCTCGGACAAGTCGGCTAGCGGCTGCACCGCGGGAGTGCGCGGCCGTCGCGGCACACTGGGCAGCCCCTCGCCGTGCAAAATGGCGCATAACGCACCAAGTTGGTTCGCCACTTTCAGCTCGCAGTCGGCGGCGAGCGCTGCTTCATCCAGGTTTGCCTCCGGAACGAGCAGCTTGCGCCCCATTTTGGAGCATTTCAACGCCGCCGGCAGCACACCATGCACCGCGCGGATCTCCCCGGTCAGCGACAACTCGCCCAGCACCTCGACGCCATCCAGCGCCTGCGCCGGGATCTGGCTGGAAGCGGCGAGGATGCCCAGCGCGATCGGCAGGTCGAAGCGCGCTCCGTCCTTGGGCAGGTCGGCCGGCGCCAGGTTGACGGTGATGCGGCGGTTGGGGAACTGGTAGCCGCTGTTGAGGATGGCGGCGCGCACCCGGTCGCGCGATTCGCGTACCGCCGCTTCCGGCAGGCCGACGATCGACAGCCCCGGCAGTCCCGGCGACAGGTCCACCTCCACCGTCACCGCATCGGCCTGCAGCCCGTTCTGGGCCCGGCTGTGGACCGTGGCGAGGCCCATCCCGCCTACTCGTGACCTGCCAGCTTCTTTTCCAGCGTCTTCAGGCGCTTCTCCAGGCCGCCCAGCTTGGCCTGGGTGCGGGCCAGCAGCTCGGCCTGGGTGTCGAAGCGCTCGCGGCTGACCAGCTCCAGCCGGTCCAGGTTGGCGCGCAGCACGGCGCGGAAATTGTCCTCCAGCTCGGCGCGCAGGCCCTTGAGCCCGGGCGGCAGCACGCGCGACAGACGCGCGGCCAGGTCTTCGAGTTGCTTGGGGTCCAGCATGTTCGGCCCTGTTCCACCGTGGAGGATTCAGCGCGGAGTCTAGCCGGCCGCCGATCGGGGCGCACGGCGGGCCGCGCCGGCCGCGCCTGCGCGTTGCTGGCACGCTCCATGCTTCAACCGGCTAGCTGAGCCGCAGGGGGCATTACGCGGCCGGCTCACAGGGCAGTTCTACCGCTGCAGGAAAGAGGAGTTGCATCAATGAAATTAATCACAGCCATCATCAAGCCGTTCAAGCTTGACGAGGTGCGTGAGGCGCTTTCGGAGATCGGCGTCGCCGGCATCACCGTCACGGAGGTCAAAGGGTTCGGCCGCCAGAAAGGCCACACCGAGCTGTATCGCGGTGCGGAATACGTGGTCGACTTCCTGCCGAAGGTCAAGATCGAGGTCGCGGTCACCGACGAAAAGCTCGACCCCGCGATCGAAGTCATCACCAAGGCGGCACACACCGGCAAGATCGGCGACGGCAAGGTGTTCGTGCTGACGCTGGATCAGGCCATCCGCATCCGTACCGGTGAAACCGGCAAAGACGCGCTCTAAAAGACGCTTCCCAAGGAGTCCACAAAAAATGTTTTCCCTCACAAGTCCAGTTCACAGCACGGTCCGCGTGCTGCTGTTCGCCGCGGTCGCGGCGTTCGGCACCTCGGCCCTGGCTGACACGGCGCCGGCCGCCGCACCTGCCGCCACCGCTGCTCCCGCCGCGGCTGCGCCTGCCGCTCCCGCCGCCGCTCCCGCTGCGGCTGCTGCCGCCGCTCCGGCCGCCGCCGACGCCACGCCGCCCACGCCCAAGTGCGGCGACAAGGGTTTCGACTGCAACAAGGGCGACGTGTCGTGGATGATGACCTCCACCGCCTTCGTGCTGTTCATGACGGTGCCGGGCCTGGCGCTGTTCTACATGGGCATGGTGCGCACCAAGAACGCGCTGTCCACCACCATGCAGAGCTTCGCCATTTTCTGCGTGATTTCGGTGCTGTGGGTGGTGTACGGCTACAGCCTGGCCTTCACCGCCGGGCATGACGGCCATTGGTACCAACCCTTCATCGGCTCGCTCGACAAGCTGTTCATGGCCGGGGACGACCCGACCACCGCCGTCGCCGCGACCTTCAGCAAGGGCCAGTACATTCCCGATTACGTGTACTGCATGTTCCAGCTGACCTTCGCCGCCATCACCGTGGCCCTGATCTCCGGCGGCTACGCCGAGCGCTTCAAGTTCAGCGCCATGATCATCTTCAGCATCCTGTGGTTCACCTTCGCCTACCTGCCGGTGGCGCACATGGTGTGGTACTGGGATGGCCCGGATGCGTACACCGACGCCAAGGCCGCGGACATCGCCAACAGCCATGCCGGCTTCATCTTCAACAAGGGCGCCCTGGACTTCGCCGGCGGCACCGTGGTGCACATCAACTCGGGCATCGCCGCCCTGGTCTGCGCCCTGATGCTCGGCAAGCGCAACGGCCTGGGCAAGGTGCACATGGCGCCGCACAGCGTCACCATGACCGCCATCGGCACCGGCATGCTGTGGATGGGCTGGTTCGGCTTCAACGCCGGTTCCGCCCTGGAAGCCGCCGGCACCGCCGGCCTGGCCTTCTTCAACACCCTGTTCGGCACCGCCGTGGCCGGTTGCGCCTGGGCCCTGACCGAGTGGGTGCTGAAGGGCAAGCCCAGCCTGCTCGGCGTGTGCTCCGGCATCGTCGCCGGCCTGGTCGCCATCACCCCGGCCGCCGGCTACGTCGGCCCGCTGGGCGCGCTGGTCACCTGCGCCGTCGCCGGCGTGGTCTGCCTGATCGCCTCCACCAAGGTCAAGGGCTGGCTCGGCTACGACGACGCCCTCGACACCTTCGGCGTGCACTGCGTCGGCGGCATCATCGGCTCGCTCGGCACCGGCATCTTCGTCAACCCGAAGTTCGGTGGCCAGGGCGTGTATGACTACGTCGCCAACAAGACCGCCGACTTCGACGCCGGCGCGCAGATCATCTCGCAGCTGTGGGACATCGGCATCACGCTGGTATGGTCCGGCAGCGTCGCCGCGGTCGTGCTGCTGCTGCTGAAGTTCACCATCGGCATCCGCTCCAGCGATGCGGATCAGGAAGAAGGTCTGGATCTGGCCGATCACGGCGAGAAGGCTTACAACTACTAAGCCGCCAGCGACAATTCTTTCCTAACAGGGGTTGTAACCTGGGCGGGCCGGCAACGGCCCGCCCATTTTTTTGCCCGGAATCCGGTGCGCAATCCGGCGCGGTTCTTGACTGACAATCCAGGCCTCCGCCTGGCTGCAACAGTCCCGGCGGGGGTGACGGGTCGCGTGGGCCGCAACGTCCACCGATGCCGCAGTTCTTGGGCGGCATGCCCACAATGCTAGACTTTGGGAGAGAGCCTTGAGGAACCAGAAATGAAAATGCTGATCGCCATCATCAAGCCGTTCCGCCTCGACGCGGTGCGCGAAGCCCTGGCCGAGGCCGGGGTTCAAGGCATGACGGTGACCGAGGTGCGCGGCTTCGGCCGGCAGAAAGGCCACACCGAGCTGTACCGCGGCGCCGAATACACCGTGGACCTGCTGCCCAAGATCAAGATCGAGGTGGCGCTGGCGCCGGACACCGTGGACAAGGCGGTGGACGCGATCCAGAAGGCGGCCAAGACCGGCCAGATCGGTGACGGCAAGATTTTCGTCTACGATCTGAACCAGGCGGTGCGCATCCGCACCGGCGAGTCCGGCGTCGGCGCGGTCTGAAATCAGGCGCCGCGCCCCAAAAAGGGAATGCGAGGGAACACGGGGAGTCAAATGCGAGCAAGCGCATCAGGTAAGACCCGGACCGGGCTGGCCGTGGCGGCCTTGCTGGCCTTGCTGGCCTGTGCCGCCGCCGCTGCCGACCCGACGCTGTATCGCTGGGTGGACAAGGACGGTCACGTGCATTACGGCGACCAGCCGGGCGACGCCAAGGCGCAGCTGGTCGCGCCCAAGCCGAGCGGCGGCGGTGCTTCCAGTTCGGGTGGCGATGCCGACGCCGCCGCGGCGGCCAAGCAGGCCGCGGCGTGCAAGGACAAGAGCGACGAGCTGGACCGTTACAAATCCGCCACCACCATCTCCGAGACCGACGCCCTCGGCAACAGCCGCGAATACACCGCCGAGCAGAAGGACCAGCTGCTGGCGCGCACGCAGAAGTACCTCGACGAGCACTGCGCCGCCCCGGCCGCTCCCGGCTCCAACTGAGGTCGTCGTCCTGAGGTCGCCGGCCGGGCTGCGCCCGGCCGGCCTGGTCCGCCTTACTGCGCCAGCGCCTGCTTGACGAAATTCGGCGTGGCGAACGCGCCGTGGTGCGTTTCGGCGTTGTAGAACTTGGTGCCGAGCGCTGCGACCGCCGCCTCGTCCAGCCGCTGCGCCAGCGCGCCGGCGGTCTTCTGCGCCACCGAGGCCGACCACCAGCCGGAAGGATAAATCGGCTGCGGGAAGTGCAGCAGGCGCGTCTGGGCGAAGCCGGCTTCGCGCATGAAGCGGTGCATTTCGGCGATCAGCGGCAGGTGCAGCAGCGGCGACTCCGACTGCTGCACCAGCAGGCCGCCCGGACGCAGCGCCTTGATGCAGTCGCCGTAGAACTTGCGGCCGAACAGGCCCTCCGCCGGCCCCACCGGGTCGGTGGAGTCGATGATGATGAGGTCCAGGCTTTCCGCCGGGGCGTCCTTCATCCAGGCGATGCCGTCGCCGAAGAACAGCGTGGCGCGCGGGTCGCCGTTGGCCACGCACAGCTCCGGGAAATACTGCTCCGACAGGCGCGTCACGCGTTCGTCGATCTCCACCTGCACCGCGCGCTGCACTTCCGGGTGCTTCAGCACCTCGCGCAGCGTGCCGCAGTCGCCGCCGCCCACCACCACCACGTCGCGCGGATTGGGGTGCGAGTTCAGCGCCGGGTGCGACATCATCTCGTGGTAGAGGAAGTTGTCGCGGGTCGAGACCATGGTGCAGCCGTCGATGGTCATCAGGTAGCCGAAGCTCTCGGTGCGGTAGATCTCGATTTTCTGATACGGCGTCTGTTCGGCATGTACGCGCTCGCCCAGCTTGAGCGAAAATGCCGTCCCGGTCTGGTCGACGGGCTCGGTGAACCAGCTGTTATCGAGGGACATGGGCGAAACTCCTGGTCATACGGCTGTATTGAGCCGCGCAGTATAAAGGTGAAATGTTGGAAATGAATGACTCCCTGAACAGCACCGCCTCCTGGACCGCCGCGGACGCCGCCGCGCTTTACAATATCCCGCAATGGGGCGAGGGCTATTTCGGCGTCGGGCCGGACGGCCACCTGCGCGTGCGCCCCTACCGCGACCGCTCGCCGGTGGAGATCGACCTGTACGAGCTGGCCCAGCGCCTGCCGCGCGAGGGCCTGGAACTGCCCGTTCTGGTGCGCTTCACCGACATCCTGCATGACCGGGTCGACGCCCTCACCGGCGCTTTCGCGTCGGTCATCGCCGAATACGGCTACCGCGGCGCCTACACCGCCGTCTACCCGATCAAGGTCAACCAGCAGCGCGACGTGGTCGAAGCCATCGTGCGCCACGGCGGCAGCCGCGTCGGCCTGGAAGCCGGCAGCAAGCCCGAGCTGGCGGCGGTGCTGGGCGTTGCGCCCTCCGGCAGCGTCATCGTCTGCAACGGCTACAAGGACCGTGGCTACGTCCGCCGCGCCCTGATCGGCCAGAAGCTCGGCCACCGTGTCTATATCGTGGTGGAGAAGCCCGGCGAGCTGGCCCTGGTGCTGGAGGAGTCGAAAAACCTGGACGTCGCGCCGCTGATCGGCCTGCGCGTGCGCCTGGCTTCGATCGGCGCCGGCAAGTGGCAGAACACCGGCGGCGAGAAGTCCAAGTTCGGCCTGTCCTGCAGCCAGGTGCTGGAATCGCTGGAGCTGCTGCGCCAGGCCGGCGCGCTCGACGCGCTGCGCATGATCCACTTCCACCTCGGCTCGCAGATCGCCAACGTGCAGGACATCCAGCGCGGCATGCGCGAGGCCGCGCGCTTCTACGCCGAGCTGCGCGCGCTCGGCGCGCCGATCGACACGGTCGATGTCGGCGGCGGCCTCGGCGTCGACTACGAAGGCACCCGTTCGCGCTCCTCCTGCTCGATGAACTACAGCCAGCGCGAATACGCCCGCAACATCGTGCGCACGCTGCAGGAAGTGTGCGCCGAGTCCGGCCAGCCGGAGCCCAACCTGATCAGCGAATCCGGCCGCGCCCTCACCGCCCACCACGCCGTGCTGGTCACCGGCGTCATCGACCACGAGGCCGCCCCCGCCACGCTGCCGCCGCCGCCGGCCCAGGACGAGCCGTCGATCCTGCACGAGCTGCACGACCTGCTCGGCGAAGTGGCCGCGCGCGGCCCGCTGGAATGCCTGCACGACGCCGTCACTTTCCTCGGCGAGGCGCAGTCGCAATACACCCACGGCGTGCTCAGCCTGACCCAGCGCGCCCACGCCGAGAAGACCTATTTCGCCGTGTGCCGTGCCACCGTGCCGCGGCTCGACCCGGCCATCCGCTCGCACCGCGAGGCCCTCGACGAGCTGCGCGAAAAGCTGGCGGACAAGTATTTCTGCAACTTCTCGGTCTTCCAGTCCGTGCCGGACGCCTGGGCCATCGACCAGGTATTCCCGATCCTGCCGATCCACCGCCTCGATGAGCACCCGTTGCTGCGCGTCACCCTGTGCGACCTGACCTGTGACTCCGACGGCCGCATCGACCAGTACGTCGACCGCGGCGGCCTCGAGCCGACCCTGCCGGCCCACGTGCTGCAGCCCGGCCAGCCTTACCTGCTGGGCTTCTTCATGGTCGGCGCCTACCAGGAAATCCTCGGCGACATGCACAACCTGTTCGGCGACACCAACGCCGTCAACGTGGTCGTCGAGGGCGACGGCTGGAAACTACAGGGCGCCGAGAATGGCGACCGCACCGACGAGCTGCTGCGCTACGTCCACTTCGCCCCGGAAGAGCTGGCCCAGACCTACCGCAAGAAATTCGCCAATGCCGATTTGCCCGCGGCCCAGCGCGCCGCCCTGTTGGCCGAGCTGGAGGCCGGGCTGTCGGGTTACACCTACCTGTCTTGAGCGAGACATCAACTTTCAAAGTGGACGGTGAGGAGTAGAATCAACCCAAGTCCATACGACGGAATCTCGATGGCTACCGCCCCTGCCACCGCCAAGCAGGAAGTCGAGCAACTGCTCCATCACCTGCCTGACGACAGCACTCTGGAAGACATCCAGTACCACCTGTATGTACTGGAGAAGATCAAGCGCGGTCGCACTGATATCGCGGCGGGTCGCAGCTACACTCAGGAAGAGGCTAAGCGGCGCCTGAGCCAGTGGCTGCAGCGGTAGTCTGGTCGCAGGAAGCGCTCGACGATCTTGAAGCCATTGCCGGCTATCACGGAAGACGCTTGGTGCAAACGATCGAAGGTCGCATCAGCTGATGCCACACCTATGGAAATTGGCCGAGCCGGTAGCCGACGGCACAGAAGGCGACGCCGACCGGAAGGATTTGACATGATCGACCCCGCCTACTGCAGCCTGCTCGCCCGTTACAACCAGTGGATGAACCGCAAGCTCTACCAAAGCTGCGGCGAATTGACCGAAGCCCAATGCAAGCAGGATGTCGGCGCCTTCTTCGGCTCGATCCAGGCTACGCTCAACCATCTGCTCTATGCCGATACCATCTGGACGCGCCGCTTCACCGGCCGCCCGCTCGACGGCCTGCACGCCCGCATGGAATTCCATCCGGACCTGTCCGCCTTGCGCGCCATGCGCGACATCTTCGACCAGGAAATCATCGACTGGGCCGGCAAGGTGGCCCAGCCCTGGCTGGCGGCCGATTTCAGCTATACCCGCCAGGCGGACGGCGTGGCGGTCACACGCCCGGCCTGGGTGCTGGTGACGCACATGTTCAACCACCAGACGCATCATCGCGGGCAGATCACCACGATGCTGAAGCAGTTCGGGCTCGATCCGGGCGTGACGGATCTGGCGGCGATGCCGCTTTAGCCGGGGTTCGACCGTGGGGGTGTTCCCCGGCGATCGGCTCGCTGCCTCCGGCAGCAGCGACCGGGCCTGGGCTTTTGCCGCCTGTTTGCTGTGCTACAGTTTTCCCGGCGTTCGTGGCGGACGACCATCCAGTGGTCCGCGCTTGAAGGGACGGGAGGGGTCATGTCGCGTGCACTGGTTGTCGATGACATGCCGAGCATCCGGGCTTTCGCGCGCGCGGTGCTCGCCGAATCGGGCCTGACCGAGGTCGATGAGGCTGCGGACGGCCAGGAAGCGCTGGCCAAGCTGAACGGCCAATCCTACGACCTGCTGATCAGCGACTGGAACATGCCCAACCTGGACGGCCTCGGGCTGCTCAAGGCGGTGCGGGCCAGCGAGACGCTGAAGGCCCTGCCGGTGATCATGCTTACCGCGGAGACCACGCGGGAACACGTCAAGGAAGCGATCGCCCTGGGCGTGTCCGGCTTTGTCGCCAAACCATTCAAGCCGGAGACGCTGATCGCTGCGGTGCAGCGCGTGATTCCGGTGCAGGAATAGGCGCTCTTAGGGCCTGGACGGGAGCGAGGAAACGCCCCAGTTCGCGCAGGAACAGGCGCGGCGCTTCGAACGGGATGACATGCCCGCAGTTGTCGATCGGCACCAGCCGCGCCTGCGGCACGTGCTCGGCGATGTGGAACTGCCCCGCGGCGGGATACATGCGCGACTGCAATCCGATCAGCAGCGTCATCGGCGTCTTGATCTGCGACAGGCTGGGACGCCAGTCGTAGTCGTCTTCCATGTAGGAGCGCAGGCAGTCGAGGTACACCGGCCAGTTGGCGACGGGCGCGATGCGGCGGATCAGCCGCTCGTGGCGCGACAGCATGCCGACGAGGCGCATGCCGCGGTGATGGAAGGAGTAGGCGACGAACTGCGCCAGCGCGCCCCACATGCGGCGGCGCAGCTCGCGCGGCAGCTTGCCGTAGGGCTTGCCGCGGTGCGCGTCCAGCTCCAGCAGCAGGCCGCGCCATTCGGCCAGCCGCACTTCCTGGTCGCCGCCGAGCAGGCCTTCGCGCCAGTCGGGGCCGTTGAGCACGCAGGGGCCCTGATCCATGTGCAGGTAGGCGCGGATGCGGCCGAAACCGTAGCGGCGCTGGTATTGCAGCGCGGTGCAGGCGCCCATCGACAGGCCGCCCAGGTGCACGTCATGCAGGTCCAGGGCCTGCAGCAGGTCGTGCAGGTCGTCGGCGTGCTGGTCGAGGATGCTGCGCTGCTGCAGCGGCAGCCGGTGCGAGCGGCCGAAACCGCGCAGGTCCGGAATGATGAAGCGCACCCGGTGCGCCAGCGGCGCCACGAAGGGCACCCACATGGCGGCATTCATGGCGAAGCCGTGGAGGAGGACGCAAGTTTCCGCACCGCGTCCGAAACTCAGGTAGTGCAGCTGCGCACCGTCGCGCATTTGGGCGTTAGGCATGCACCGGCACTCTACCGGTAATCGCGATTTTCTCCAGTGGGACGTCCTACGACTTTAGTCGTAGGGGGCACTGCACCGTAACAATGCGTGAGCCGGCCGTGCTTGAACCGTGCGGATGGCAACCGCAGTTTCACCCTGCAGCCAGTTGTGGCTGACTGGCGGTCAGCTGCACATCCGTGCAGTAGGCGCATAATAGGACCATGCAGAAGCGACTCGATTTCGGCGGCGCTGTGGCGGGCGTGGCGGATGGCGAACCATTCCATCCCGCCGTGTCCGGCTGGCTGCGCCAGCGCTTCGGCCGGCCCACCGAGGTGCAGGCGCGCACCTGGCAGGTGACGGCGCGGCATTGCCATGCGCTGGTCACCGCGCCCACCGGCTCGGGCAAGACGCTGGCGGCGTTCCTGTCCGCGATCAACGACCTGGTGGTCGAGGGCCTCAACGGCGGCCTGCGCGACGAGGTGCACGTGCTCTACGTGTCGCCGCTCAAGGCCCTGTCCAACGACATCGAGAAAAACCTGCAGGAACCGCTGGCCGGCATCCGTAAGCAGCTGGTCGAGCTGGGTTGCCCGGATGTCGACATCCAGGTGGCGCTGCGCACCGGCGACACCAGCACGGTCGAGCGCGAGCGCATGCGCCGCGCGCCGCCGCATATCCTGGTGACCACGCCGGAGTCGCTGTTCATCCTGCTCAGCTCCGACTCCGGCCGGCGCATGCTCAAGTCCACGCGCAGCCTGATCGTCGACGAGCTGCACGCGGTGGCCGGCTCCAAGCGCGGCTCGCACCTGATGCTGACGCTGGAGCGCCTGCAGGCGTTGTGCGCCCGCCCGCCGATCCGCATCGGCCTGTCGGCCACGGTCAAGCCGCTGCAGGAGATGGCGCGCTTCCTCCTCGGCGAGCGCGACGAGGCGGTGGAGATCATCGACGCCGGCCACATCCGCGAGCGCGACCTGGCGCTGGAATTGCCGCGCTCGCCGCTGACCGCGGTGATGGCCAACGAGGTGTGGGGCGAGATCTACGACCGCCTGGCCGAGCTGATCCGCCAGCATCGCACCACGCTGATCTTCGTCAACCAGCGTCGCCTGGCCGAGCGCGCCGCGCGCCACCTGGCCGAGCGCCTGGGCGAAGAGCACGTCGCCGCGCATCACGGCAGCCTGTCGAAGGAGCATCGCCTGCAGGCGGAGCAGCGTCTCAAGTCCGGCCAGCTGCAGGTGCTGGTCGCCACCAGCTCGCTGGAGCTGGGCATCGACATCGGCCAGATCGACCTGGTGTGCCAGCTCGGCACGCCCGGCGCGGTCAGCGCGCTGCTGCAGCGCGTCGGCCGCGCCGGCCACTCCATCGGCGCCGTTCCCAAGGGACGGCTGTTCCCGCTGTCGCTGGACGATCTGCTCGAATGCACCGCCCTGCTCGACGCGGTGCGCCGCGGCGAGCTGGACCGCATCCGCGTGCCGGACAAGCCGCTGGACGTGCTGGCGCAGCATCTGGTCGCCGAGACCGGCTGCCAGGAGTGGAAGCTGGACGCGTTGTACCAGTGCCTGCGCCGTGCCGCGCCGTACCGTGGCCTGAGCCTGTCCGAATTCGAGCAGGTGGTGCAGATGCTGGCCGACGGCTACACCACCCGCCGCGGCCGGCGCGGCGCTTACCTGCACTACGACGCGGTCAACCGCGTGCTGCGCGCGCGCCGCGGCG
This sequence comes from uncultured Nevskia sp., assembly GCA_964451925.1. Taxonomy (GTDB): domain Bacteria; phylum Pseudomonadota; class Gammaproteobacteria; order Nevskiales; family Nevskiaceae; genus Nevskia. The sequence continues at coordinate 16,859 of CAYVKA010000068.1, forward strand.
CCAAGCTCACCGCCGTCACCAATGCCGGCGTGATCCCCGACCAGTTCGACTATGAAGTGACGCTGGTGCCGGAAGGCCACCGCGTCGGCACGCTCAACGAGGACTTCGCCTTCGAGAGCATCCCCGGCGACATCTTCCAGCTCGGCAACACCTCCTATCGCATCGCCAAGATCGAAACCGGCAAGGTCTACGTCGAGGACGCCAAGGGCCAGCCGCCGACCATGCCGTTCTGGCTGGGCGAACGGCCGGGCCGCAGCGACGAGCTGTGCCACGCCGTGTCGCGCCTCAACCGCGAGGCGGAAGGCCGCCTGGCCGACGGCGAAGCGGAGTGCGAGCGCTGGCTGCGCGAGGACCTGCTGCTCGACGCCGCGGCGTCGAAGCAGCTGGCCGAGTACCTGGCCGCCTCGCAGGCGGCACTGGGCGTGCTGCCGACCGAGGACACCATCGTTTTCGAGCGCTTCTTCGACGAGGTCGGCGACACCCACCTGGTGATCCACTCGCCACTGGGCTCGCGCGTCAACAAGGCCTGGGGCCTGGCGCTGCGCAAGCGCTTCTGCCGCAAGTTCAACTTCGAGCTGCAGGCCAGCGCACTGGAGGACAGCATCGTGCTGTCGCTCGGCGCCACCCACAGCTTCCCGCTGGAGGAGGTCAAGGACTATCTCAAGTCCGCCGGCGTGCGCCATATCCTGATCCAGGCCCTGCTCGACGCGCCGATGTTCGGCACGCGCTGGCGCTGGAACGCCAGCGTGGCCCTGGCGGTGAAGCGCATGCAGAACGGCAAGCGCATGCCGCCGCAGTTCCAGCGCTCCGACGCCGAGGACCTGCTCAGCGTGGTGTTCCCCGATCAGCTGGCCTGCGCCGAGAACCTCAGCGGCGAGCGCGAAATCCCGGATCACCCTTTGGTGAAGCAGACCATCGACGACTGCCTGCACCTCAACATGGACGTGGACGGCCTGGAGCGGCTGTTGCGCAACGTCGAAAGCGGCGCCGTGCGCGTCGTCGCGCGCGACCTGGCGGCGCCTTCGCCGCTGGCCCACGCCATCCTCAATGCCCGCCCCTACGCCTTCCTTGACGACGGCGCCGCCGAGGAGCGGCGCACCATGGCGGTGAAGACCCTGCCGCTGCACGAAGCGCGCAGCGCCGCCGACCTCGGCCGCCTCGATGCGCAGGCGATCGCGCAGGTGCGCGCCGAAGCCTGGCCGGAGATCGGCAGCGCCGACGAACTGCACGATGCGCTGGTGGTGCACGCCTTCCTGACCCGCGACGAACTGGCCCTGGCCGGCGATGCCTGGCTGCCGGCGCTGCAGCAGCAACAGCGCGTCACCTCCATCGTGCTCGGCAACCGCCAGCCGCTGTGGCTGGCGGCCGAACGCCTGCACCAGTTCCTGGCGCTGTTCCCCGGACTCAGGACCACGCCGCCGATCCAGGCCGTGTCCACCGCCCAGCCCGCCGCCGACGAGGCGTTGCGCGAGATCCTGCGCAGCCGCCTGGAGCTGCTTGGCCCGGTCACCGAAACCCAGCTCGCCGCGCCGCTGGCGCTGGACAACGACGAAGTGCGCGCCGCGCTGCTCGGCCTGGAAGCCGAAGGCGCGATCATGCGCGGCGGCTTCACCGCGCCGACCGCGGCGGAGTGGTGCGAGCGCCGCCTGCTGGCGCGCATCCACCGCTATACCCGCGACACGCGCCGTGCCGCGGTGCAGCCGGTGGCGCCGGCGCAGTACCTGCGCTTCCTGTTCCGCTGGCACCGCCTGGCCGGCGAGGAGCGCCGCGAGGGCGACGAGGGCCTGCTGATCGCGCTGCGCCAGCTCGAGGGCTGCGCCCTGCCGGCCGCCGCCTGGGAGGAAGACCTGCTGCCGGCGCGGGTGCAGCTGTACCTGCCGGCGATGCTCGACAAGCTCTGCGCCGCCGGCCGCGTCGCCTGGTACCGCCCCGCCACCGCGCAGAGCGGGAGCGAGGAAGCCAAACGCAAATCCGGGCCGGTGCGCGGCACGCCGATCCTGTTGTGCGAGCGGCAGACCTGGTCGCACTGGCAGGATGCCGGTGCGGCGCCCGCCGAGGCGCCGCCCCTGTCGTCCCGGGCGCAGGCGGCGCTCGACAGCCTGCGCAGCCACGGCGCCTCGTTCTTCAGCGACCTGCAGCACGACACCGGCCTGATCCGGACCGAGCTGGAACTGGCGCTGGGCGAGCTGGTCAGCAACGGCCTGGTCACCTGCGATTCCTTTGCCGGCCTGCGCGCCCTGGTCATGCCGGCGGAGAAGCGCAACCGTCTGCGCCGCCGCCTGCGCGGCGCCGCGGCCCATGTCGACGAGGCCGGCCGCTGGTCGCTGACGCGCCGCCCGCGTCCCGGGGCGGAGGCCGCGGGCGCGCTGGCCGCGCCGCACGTCGAGCACATCGCCCGCGTGCTGCTGCGCCGCTACGGCGTGGTGTTCCGCAAGCTGCTGGAGCGCGAGGACGGGTTGCCGCCGTGGCGCGAGCTGTTCTACGTCTACCGCCGGCTGGAGGCGCGCGGCGAAATCAGCGGCGGCCGCTTTGTCAGCGGCTTTTCCGGCGAGCAGTTCGCGCTGAACGACGCCGCCGTGCTGCTGCGCAAGGTGGCCAACACCGAAGCCGCCGATGAGCACGTCGCCATCTCCGCCGCCGACCCGCTCAACCTGGTCGGCATCCTCACCCCTGGCGACAAGGTGCCGCGCCTGCCCGGCAACCGCGTGCTGTTCGAGAATGGCGTGCCGGTGGCGGTGCAGGCCGGCGGCGAGGTGCGCTACCTCAAGCCGCTCGACGCCAAGGCCGAGTGGGAGATCAGGAACCTGCTGATCCGCAAGCAGAAGCCGGGTGGGTATTTCGAGCAGCCGACACGGCCGCAGTAAGCGGAACCTTGTGCTGGCGCCACCCTATACTAGACAGCATCTCCAACGGCGTCTTGCACAGGCACCTCTATGGCGGCGAACGGCCCACCGGACTTGCTCGACCGGACCTTGCGTATCGTACTGGGCAGCCTGTTCGGCGGCATTTTCGGCTTCGCCTATCTGGGCCGCATGTTCGTGTGGGAGCAGATCGAAGGCAGCCCGGCGGCGGAGACGGTGTTCACGGCGCTGCTGCTGGCCACCGCGGTGGGCTGCGGCTGGCTGGCGCTGCGGCTGCAGGGCCGCTTCTGGGAAAAGTCCGCACCGCCGGACGGCAGCAACCTGCTGCTCTCCGCCATGGGGCTCCTGGCGCTGGTCTGGTTCGTGGTGCACTTCCTACATTCCGCGCACCTGATCTGAGGCAGCGGGCGCAAGCGCCCCGGTTAACCGACGCTGCGCGCCCGGGCAATCGCCGCCCGCACCTGTTCCGGCGAGGTCGCGCCGTAGTGGTTGCGCGCGCGCAACGAGCCTTCCAGCGTCAGGCGCTCATACACGTCCTGCTCCACCAGCGCCGAGAACCGGCGCAGTTCGTCCAGCGTCAGGTCGGCCAGGTCGCAGGCCTTGCCCGCCGCGTAGGCGACGGCGGAGCCGACCGCGTGATGCGCGTCGCGGAACGGCAGTCCTTTCTTTACCAGGTAGTCGGCCAGGTCGGTGGCGGTGGAGAAGCCCTTGGCGGCCGCGGCGCGGCAGGCTGCACGCTCCACCGTCAGATTGGGCAGCATGGCGCCGAACACGCGCAGGCAGGCGGCGACGGTGTCGTGCGCGTCGAACAGCGGCTGCTTGTCTTCCTGGTTGTCGCGGTTGTAGGCCAGCGGCTGGCCTTTCATCAGCACCAGCAGCGCCTGCAGGTCGCCGATGACGCGGCCGGTCTTGCCGCGCATGAGCTCCGGCACGTCGGGGTTCTTCTTCTGCGGCATGATCGAGCTGCCGGTGCAGAAGCGGTCCGGCAGCTTGACGAAGCCGAACATCGGGCTGCTCCACAGGATCAGCTCCTCGCTCCAGCGCGACAGGTGCACCATCAGCAGGCTGGCGGCGGCGCAGAATTCGATGGCGAAGTCGCGGTCGCTGACCGAGTCCAGCGAGTTCTCGGTGGGGCCGTCGAAGCCGAGCAGCCCGGCAACATAGGCGCGGTCGATCGGGTAGACCGTGCCGGCCAGCGCGGCGCTGCCCAGGGGCAGCAGATTGGTTCTCTTGCGCGCATCCAGCAGGCGCGCGCGGTCGCGCAGGATCTGCTCGCGCCAGGCCAGCATGTGGTGGCCGAACGACACCGGCTGGGCGATCTGCAGGTGGGTGAAGCCGGGCATGACGCTGTCGGCCTCGCGCCCGGCCAGGTCGAGCAGGCTGGAGGCGAGGGCTTCGATCAGGCCGGCCAGCTCGTCGATGGCGTCGCGGGTGTAGAGACGCAGATCGGTGGCGACCTGGTCGTTGCGGCTGCGGCCGGTGTGCAGCTTCTTGCCGGCCTCGCCGATACGCGCGGTCAGCGCCGACTCGATGTTCATGTGCACGTCTTCCAGGGCCTGCTGCCACTGGAAGGTACCGGCTGCGATCTCGCCGCCGATCGCGTCCAGCCCGCCGACGATGGCCTCGGCTTCGGCGCCGCTCAGCACCCCCACCTTGGCCAGCATGCGCGCATGGGCCTGGCTGCCGGCGATGTCCTGGCGCCACAGGCGGCGGTCGAAGCTGACCGATTCGGTGAAGGCCTCGACCAGCTGGTCGGTGGATTCGGCGAAGCGCCCGCCCCACAGTTTCTGGTTGGATTTGGCGGCGGACGGGGTCTGGTCTGGCTGGCTCATGAGGGATCGCTGGCGCCGTTGCTGTCGCTCGGGAAACGGATTGTAAGGCTTCCGCCGGGGCAATGGTCCGCGGCCCCGACTTGGGCTAGTCTGGGCGCCAAATGAAACGCTATGAAGTCAAAGCGCAGTCCGATGCCACGCTGATCCCCAACTTCTGTACCGGGCGCGCCCTGGTGCAGCTGGCGGCGGTGATCGAGCTGATCGTGGTGGTGCTGTCGCTGGCCAGCACCGCGGGGAGCGAGGCGGCGCAGCTGCGTTTCGTTTCACTGTCGCTGTTCCTGCAATGGATCGTGTTGTGCAGCGCGGCGGTGCTGTGCGCGGCGCGGCGCTGGCTCAAGCTGGCGCAGGTGGGCATCGTGTTCTTCACCTGCTGGGGCCTGCTGCTGCTGGTGACCCTGGTGCTGAGCCTGATCGCCTGGTACCTGGACCAGTGGCTCAGCCTGGGCGTGCCGCTGGGCGACACGCCGTGGCCGTTCGCCATCCGCAACCTGCTGATCAGCGGCATCGTCTCGCTGCTGCTGCTGCGCTACTTCTGGGAGCGCCACCAGTGGCAGGAGCAGTCGCGCGCCGAGTTCGAGGCGCGCTACCTGGCGCTGCAGGCGCGCATCCGCCCGCACTTCCTGTTCAACTCGCTCAACAGCATCGCCGAGCTGATCAGCACCAAGCCGGACAAGGCCGAGGAGATGGTGGTCGACCTGGCCGACCTGTTCCGCGTCAGCCTGGATTCGCGCCAGCGCCTGGTGACCATGCGCGAGGAGATCGAGGTGGTCAAGGGCTACCTGCGCATCGAGGAAATACGCCTCGGCGGCAAGCTGCTGATCAACTGGGAAGTGACCTCCGAGGCGCTTGACGCGGAGATGCCGCGCCTGATCCTGCAGCCGCTGGTGGAAAACGCGGTGCACCATGGTGTCTCCCGGCTGCGCGCGCGCGGTATGCTGCACGTCACCGGCCGCCGCGAGGGGAGCTACCTGGTGGTCGATGTGGAGAACCCGCTGCCGCCGCAGGAGGCGCAGCCGCATACGGAGGGGACGGGGACCGCCGTGAACAATATCGCGCAGCGTATTAAGCTGATCTACGGCGACCGTGCCAAACTGATCCTGGGCCAGGATCAGGGCGAGTTCGGTCCGTTCTTTCGCGCGCGGCTGAGGCTGCCATTCGTGCAGCACAGCGGAGAGCCAGGAGAAGCCGCATGAGAGTGGTCATTGTCGATGACGAACCCCTGGCGCGCGAGCGCCTGCGCCGACTGATTGCCGAGTTCCCGGGGTACGAGGTGGTGGGCGAGGCGGGCGACGGCGAAACCGCGCTGGAGATCATCCGCGAGGAAGAACCGGACGTGGTGCTGCTGGACGTGCGCATGGGCATGGTCGACGGCCTGCAGGTGGCGCGCGCCATCACCGAGGAGGAGATGCCGCCGGCCATCATCTTCATCACCGCCTATCCCGAGCACGCGCTGTCGGCGTTCGACGCCCAGGCCGACGCCTACCTGCTCAAGCCGGTGCGCAAGGAAAAGCTGCGCGAGGCCCTGCAGCGCGTGCGCAAGCTGTCGCGGGCGCAGAAGCCCACCGTCACCACCGCGCCGACGGCGCGGCCCAAGCGCGAATTCGTGCTCGCCACCACCCGCGAGGGCCTGGTGCGGGTGCCGGTGGACGACATCATCTACTTCCTGGCCGACCAGAAGTACACCACCGTTTGCCACCTGCACGGCGAGGTGCTGATCGAGGAGTCGCTGAAGACCCTGGAGGACGACTTCTCGCCCTGGTTCCTGCGCGTGCACCGCAAGGCCCTGGTCGCCACCCGTTTCATCGCCGGGCTGGAGCGCAGCAAGACCGACGAGTCGCAGCACTGGTTGCGGGTGCGCCATGCGCCGACGCTGCTGCCGGTGAGCCGCCGGCGCCTGGCGGAAGTGCGCCGCTTCCTCACCGATGACGGCAGCGAGGAAGAGCCGGAATAGCCCCGCCCCGCACCCCGCCCGGTTAAACTGGGCGTCCACTCCGCGCCGCCGCGCGTCTGCATAACGTCCTGATCTTGAACGTCTTACGCATCGCCACCCGGGAGAGCCCGCTGGCCCTCTGGCAGGCCCGTCACGTGCAGACGCTGTTGCAGCGCGCGCACCCCGGCCTGGCCGTGGAGCTGGTGCCGATGACCACCGCCGGCGATCAGCTGCTGGACCGCAGCCTGGCCACGGTCGGCGGCAAGGGGTTGTTCGTCAAGGAGCTGGAAACGGCGCTGCTGCAGGGCCGCGCCGACATCGCCGTGCACTCGATGAAGGACGTGCCGGCGCAGCTGCCTCCCGGCCTGTGCCTGAGCGCCTTCCTGCGCGGCGAGGATCCGCGCGACGCCATGGTTTCCAACCGCTACGACAGCCTGGCCGCGCTGCCCGCCGGCGCCGTGGTCGGCAGCTCCAGTCTGCGCCGCCAGGCCCAGCTGCGGCTGCAGCGGCCCGACCTGCAGCTGCGGGAGCTGCGCGGCAATGTCGGCACCCGTCTGCGCAAGCTGGACGAGGGCCAGTACGACGCCATCCTGCTGGCCCACGCCGGCCTGCTGCGGCTGGGGCTGCAGTCGCGCATCCGCGAGAGCTTCGCCGTCGAGGTGTTCGTGCCGGCCATTGCCCAGGGCGTGATCGGCGTCGAATGCCGCGAGGACGACAGCGCCACGCGCCAATGCCTGGCGCCGCTGCACCATCCCGCCTCCGCCACCCGGCTCGCCGCCGAACGCGCGCTCAATGCGCGCCTCGGCGGCGCCTGCACCGTTCCGGTGGCCGGTCACGCCGTACTGCACGGCACGCGCCTGCGGCTCGACGCCCTGGTGGCGGCGCCGGATGGCAGCCGCGTGGTGCGCGCCGCGCTCGAGGGCAAGGCGGCGGATGCCGCGGCGCTCGGTACCGCCCTGGCCGAGCACCTGCTCGCCGCCGGCGCGCACGACATCCTGTCCGGGCTCGGCGTAGACCTGGAACCGCGCGGGTGAGCCGTCTCGCCGGCCTCGGCGTGCTGGTCACCCGGCCGGCGCATCAGGCACAGGCCTTGTGCGAGCTGCTGCAGCAGGCCGGCGCCACGGTGCGGCGCCTGCCGTTGCAGGCCATCGAGCCGGCCGCCGACGCCGCGGCCGTGGCGCAGCGCCTGCGGCAGGCGCGCGACTGGGAACACTGGATCTTCACCAGCGCCAATGCGGCGCGCCAGGCGGCGCTGGCCTGTCCCGGGCCGTGGCCGCCGCTGGCTGCCGCCGGCGCCGGGACCGCCGCC
>CAYVKA010000069.1:0-24382 GCA_964451925.1 uncultured Nevskia sp.
ACAACCTCAGATTCCCACCAATACAGCCGGATGAACAACCTATCGAACCTTCACATCTAGGGCGGGGCGTAAAAAAGCCCCCGTGCTTGCGCACGGGGGCTCGAAGTACCGCGACTACAGTTACGTTGTTACTTGAAGCGCATGCTGACCTTGCCGTAGAAGCTGCGGCCACGCACGTCGTAGATCGACAGCGGCGACGCCGCATAACCCGTGCTGTAGGCCTTCTGGATGCCGTCGTCGAACAGGTCGGTGATGCCGACCGTGAACGAGGTGTTGATCGCCTTCACGTTGTAGGTGCCGGAGACATCGACGTAGTTGGCATAGCCGGTGCTGTAGCAGGTCTGGCCGAAGCTCTTGTGATAGCAGTCCCCGCCCTTCGCACCGCTGGCGTCGCCGACGGTCACGTTGCCGACGTAACGATCCTCGACCGAGGCGCTGAATGGCCCCTTGGACCAGAACAGGTAGCCCAGGCCCTTGAAGCGCGGCAGCGGCACCACCGTGTTCGGGTCCAGAACGCCCGCATCGGAATAGATCGCCGCGACGGCGCCGGTGCCCGGATCGAAGTTGGTGATGCGGTACTGATCGACATACGTCAGGTCCACACCCAGATCGAAATTGCCCAGCGCGTAGCCGCCGATCACGGTCTTCGGATAGCTCAGCTTGGCCGCGTAGTCCCAGCCGGTGACGTAGAACGAGAAGCTGTTCAGAGTCGGCAGGGTGCCGTTGATGATGTTGGTCGTGGGCGCGCTGGCCAGACCCGTGTTGGAGCGCACGAAGTATGGCTGCCCCGTCGGGCCGTTGCCGCAGAACGCGGAGGTGTTGTCGTTGTAGCAATCGGCCAGCACGGTATTCAGCGAAATGCCGGTGATGCCGTCCTTCAGGGTGTAGTGCCAGAAGTCCGCCGTCAGGGTCAGCGGCTTGTAGAACGAAGGATTGAACACCATGCCGAAGTCGGTCGAGTAGCCATGTTCCGGCTTCAGCTTGGGATTGCCGACGACGTTGGTGCTGGCCTGGGAGTTCTGCTGCGTGGCCCCCACCACAACGCCCTGACAGGCATTGGAGTGCCCGGTGATCGTGGCCGTGGTGGCCTTGCCGGTGGTCGGATCCAGACAGGGATCGGTGTAACCCGGCGAGGACTGGGCGGCGCCGGCGAACAACTCCGTCACGTCCGGCGCGCGGAACGTATCCGCATAGGTGGCGCGGACCAGCAGGTCGTTGTACGGCCGGTACTCCATGGCGTACGAACCGGCGGTGTGGCTGCCGAAGCTCGAGAAGTCCGAGTAGCGGCCACCGATGTTGAAGTCCAGGGACTTGACGGCGGGCAGGCCGGCCAGCACCGGGATGTGCAACTCGGCGTAGTATTCGCGCGCCTCGTAGCCACCGGCGGTCGACTTGGTGTTCGACTCATCCAGCTGGTAGTTCTGCTCCAGCGCATCGGCGGTGAAGGTGAAGGCCAGCTTGCGGAATTCGAAGCCAGCCGCCGCGCCGACCGGACCGGCGGGCAGGTTGAACAGGTCGCCGTTCAGGTTCAGGAACATGTCCGTTTCGGTCTGCACGCTCTGGTTGTTGGCCGCGACGGCCAGAGAACCCAGACCGACGCCGGTAGTGCCGAACACGTTCAGCGGCGTGCAGTTCTTGATCGGATTGCCCGGCGTGCCGCAGGTCGGGATACCGCCGGCAACGCTGGAGGTGGCCGCCTGCCCCGGGGTACGGACGGTCACGTCGGCGCCGGTATTGGGGTCGGCGTAATAGGACGGTCCGATCGTCTGCAGGACGTTGGCGAAATCCAGGTAGTTCTTGTTGATGTTGGTCAGATCGAAATGACCGTAGTTGATGCCGGCATCCCACTCGAAGCGGTCAAGGATGGTGCCCTTGAGGCCGGTGGTGAACTGCAGTTCGTCGATCTGATGGTCGAAGACACGCCCGCCGGCAGCCGTGGCGCGCTTGGCGAAGCTGGTGATGTCGACGCCGAACGGGTTATAGATGTTGCTGGCCGAAATCGTCGGCGATCCGGCCAGGGGATACACGGCCTGGATGGTGCCGTTGTCGAACGGCACCGGCGCCAGCTGCTGCTGGGCCAGGATATGCGTGTAGTAACCCTGCCCGTACCACTTGACGCTGTCGGAAAACTTGTAGGTGCCGCTGCCGAAGATCGACTCGCGCTGGGTGGGATCCAGGTCGAGGTTGTAGGGCTGGTAATTGAAGCGATCGGAAACCGCGGGGTTGTGGGTGTTGTTGAAGCAACGGAAATCCGCGGCGCTCGTACCCGTGTGGCCGGTGATCAGGGTATAGGAAGCGCAAGACCCGGTGCCGGTCACGAACTTGCCACCCGGAGCACGGCTGGACGAGAACGCCAGCTGATCGGTGACGCCCGCCGGGAAGGCGGTGGCTTCACGATCCGTGGCCTTGATGGCGTCCTGCTTGTTGTAGTTGAAGCCAAACACCGCGCTGCCCTTGGCGCCGGTGCTGCCCCAGGTAACCGACGCGCCGGAGGCGGCGCCGTCGCCGTGCTGGGTTTCACCGTATTGGGCGGTGGCTTCCAGGCCGCTGAAGTTCTTGCGGGTGATGAAGTTGACCACGCCGCCGATGGCGTCGGTGCCGTAGATGGCGCCGGCACCCGCCTTCAGCACTTCGATGCGCTCGATCATGTTGGCCGGGATCGCATCGGGATCCTTCTGGTTCATGCGCTGGCCATCGAGCAGCAGCAGGGTACGCTGCGGACCCAGGCCACGGATATCGACGCCGGTGGAACCAGCGAAACCGCCGCCGCCGCCGGTGGCGGATACGGGGTTGTTGTTGGCCGAGGCGTTGACCGCCGCGCCGGTAATCGACGGAATGGCCTGGATCAGCTCGCCCATGCTGGTGGCGCCGGTGGCCTCGATCTGCTTGCGATCGAGCACCTGGACCAGATTGGAGGTTTCCGTATCGACGCGACGGATGCGCGAACCCGTGACTTCGACGCCTTGCAGCTTGGTGGTGTTGTCCTGCGCCTGTGCCTGCGCTGGCAGCACGCTGGCACCGGCGACACCGGCGGCGAAGGCAACGCCAATCGCACGACGGATACGCCCGTTTACGCTCAAATTCATCTAAGTTTCTCCCTAAATTCCCGTAGGCAAAACGCTACTGCATTGAGCAGCGTTATTTTGTGCCGCTTCGTAGCCGAGGATATCTGCCTGCCGAGGGAGCGTCAACAGCTTGCAACAATTAGCTTGTAGCGCGCTTTGTGGCTGGTTTTAGCGGATTTTTTACCCTGTGGCCACGCTTCAGCCCGCGCCGCTGAAACCGTCCCCGCCCCGCTGCGCGAACTCGCCAACTGAATCGAGGCGCGGCTTGGGCGGTAGGCCACGATCCGGTACTGCCGGCACCCGCATCCGGGTTTCAGACGGCGAAATGCTCGGACAGCTCCGGCAGGTATGGCAGGTAACGGCGCCAGCGCCCTACCGCCGCACGGTGTACCGGCTGCCTGGCCTGCCAGACGCTGGCGGTGGAAATCACGCTGTCACGCTGTTGGGCATTGCACACCTCCTCGGCTGGCAGGCCGAGAAAATCCGCCAGCCGCCGCAGTGTGGCTTCGGTTTGTCCGACCAACTGTTCGTACTCGAGCTCGAAAACCGGGAGTTGCAAGCTCTGGCGCCAGTGGCGCATGAGGCGGTCATGCCCGTCCGCGAAAGCGGCGATGTCGGCGAAATCGTAGGCGTAATCGACGTCCTGGTGGGCGAACAGCTGGCTCCAGATGGAAAGGGCCGTGTCGCGCCGCTCGCGTACACAGTGAATGATGCGCGCCTGGGGGAATAGGCCGGCAATGAGCCCGAGATGGCGGAAGTTGTGCGGATTCTTGTCCAGGTACCAGGTGGCCGCGGCGTCATCCTGGCGCAGTTGCGCCAGATAGATCGAGGCGGCCCGGCGCAGCGCGGGTGGCGAATCCAGACGACGCTGCGTTGTCAATTCCTGCGCCAGGAAGGGCAGCCAGTTCATCTCGCCGCGGTTGCGTACCTGCGCATGACGCCCAAGCAACTCGGCGACCAGCGTGGTTCCGGTACGGGGTAACCCGACGACAAACAGCGGCGCTCCCGGAAGCCGGGTGTCGCCCGCCGCCTGTGGTGTCGGCGGGGCCGCGATCAACGCCTCCACGGTATTGCGCCATCCCGCCGCGGACCAGGGCCGGCGATTGCGCTGCAGGGCATTGGCTTGGCGCAGCACCTCCACCGCGCCGGAGAAGTCGCCAACGTCGGCCCTGGCCTTGCCCAGGGCAAACCCCGCTGCGATGCGCGAATCCGGGAAGGAAGCGGCGCTGTCCCACGCCCGCGCAAAGCGTACGAAGTCCGGATGATCGGCGCTGACATAGCGTTGATTGTTGGCCAGCAGCAGGCAAATGCCGGACCAGTCCCGCGCATCGATCCCGCCGTCGAGCGCAGCCAGCAGGCATTCACGTCCCCGATCGAAGTCGCCCAGCACCATCGCCATATCGCCGGCGGCTGCCAGCAGGTGCGGGTCCTGAGGCGTACGCGCCAGGGCTTCCCGGTAGACGCGTGACGCCCATTGCGGCCGGCCACACTCGTCGAGAAACCTGCCGGCTTTCAGCGCAGCCTCTGCCGCGCCCCCCTGCCGGCCCCAAAGCGCCAGCATTTCCGCACACGCGGCATCGATCCGGCCGGCGTCGCGCAGCATAAAGGACAGGGACAAAGCCGCCGGCTCGTGCCCGGGATTCAGGCGCAGGGTTTCGCGGAACTCCCTCTCGGCCTCGGAATGACGCTGCGACAGCCGCAGGGCGTTGCCAAGGCGAAAGCGCAGCTCAGCGTCCTGCGGCCAGCGCGTTACCGCCTGGCCAAGCAGGGCGGCGGCGAGCGGATGTGCGCCCAGCGCCGAAAATGCCTGCGCATAATCCAGCCACCTTGGGCGGGCCGCCGAACGCAATTGTTGCAGCGCATCGTGCAGCAGCCGCTGCGGATCGGCACCGGCGCGCAGGGCCGCGCCCAAGCGCGCACTCAGGGCTTCATGACGGGCGGCGACAGCGGCGGCGCTGCTGGTAGTTTGGTCCCTGGACACGGCAGACCCGGTCAACGTAATTGCTGGTTATCGCCGAATAGCATGCGCGATTCAAGCCCGCCGCTCCATCCCCGCGGCGAAAGACGTTGCGACGAGGTTGGGTTTGGTTACACTCCTGCAATATCCCGAATTGCCCCACTTTCCAGCCATGAGCAGCGCAAGCAATGCGGAGCCGGCTCCGCACGCGATGTGGATCGAACGAGCGCGCGGCTTTGCCAGCGCCGGCCAGATGCCGCAGGCCGAACAAGCCTATCTGCAGGCCCTCGCCCACTCCCCCAAGGAGCCGGAAGCGCTCAATTTCGTGGGGATGTGCGCAGTCCGCCGCGGCGAAGCCCTGAGCGGCACCCTGCTGGTGAAAAAGGCGGCGGAATTGCAACCCGGCAATGCGGCCGTGCTGTGCAACCTCGGCCTGTGCTATGAGTCGGCGGGTGAATGGGAACTGGCGCTCGATGCCTTCGGCAAATCGCTGCACGCGGCTCCGGACTTCTTCGATGCGCGCCTGCATCTGGGCTACGCCCTGGAGCAGTTGCAGCGCAACCACGAGGCTCTGACGCAGTATTTCGGCGCCATTTTCGGCGCCCAGGGCAGGGGCCTCTGGACCGCGCCCTCCTCGACCCCGCCGAATCTCCAGGCCTTGGTCGGCCATGCGATGCGCTATGTCAACGCCGGCCGCCACGCGCTGTTCCACGCGGCGCTGGAACCCCTGCGGCAACAGCATGGGCACGAGTCGCTGGGCCGGGTGGAACAGGCCCTGGCCATCTACCTGCTGGAGCTTCCCGCGCAATACGCCGACCCGCGGCAACGGCCGACCTTCCTGTACGTTCCCGGCTTGCCGGCGCAGCCGTTCCCCGATCGCCGGCAATTCGGCTGGATCGAGCAATACGAGGCCAGCGCGGCGGCGATCGGCGAGGAACTGGCCGCGGTGCTGGCCGCCGATCGCGGTCTTGAAGCGGTGCATAGCGCGGCCAATGCCGGGCAGCTGCGCAAGCTGTTGGCCAGCGCATCGGGGACGCCGGTCTGGGACGCCTTCTTCTTTCATCGGCACGGGGCGCGTTACGACGACAATTGCCGCCGCTGTCCGCAAACAGTGGCGGCGCTGGAGCGCCTGCCCATTGCACGCATCCGCGACCACGCCCCCGAAATTTTTTTCTCGATACTCAAGCCCGACACCCACATATTGCCCCATCGCGGTGTGAGCAACGTGCGCCTCGTCACCCATCTGCCCCTCATTGTGCCCGCGGGTTGCGCCTTGAACGTGGCCGGTGAGATGCACGAGTGGCGCGAAGGCCGCGTGACGGTGTTCGATGACACCTATGAGCACGAGGCATGGAACCGCGGCACCGAAACACGCGTGGTGCTGATCGCCGACATCTGGAACCCCGATCTGTCCGAGACGGAGCGGCTGGCCCTGGATCAGCTGGTCGGCGCGATTGGCGATTTCAATCGCGACTGCGGTATCGATTGAATTTCCGGCGATTGCGCCCACAGCTGCAAGTCTTGCCGGACGGCGGCGATCACCGGCGTCCAGCCGCCGCCGTCCTGCTGGAACACCCGCACCACGCCGGGGTACCAGGGTGAATCCCGGCGGCCGCGAAGCCAGCGCCAGTCATTGACCAGCGAACGCAGCACCCAGCAGGCTTTTCCCAGGGCTCCGGCCACGTGCATCACCGCGGTGTCGACGCAAATGACCAGGTCCAGCTCGGCGACGACGGCCGCGAGATCAGCAAAGTCGGTGAATTGGGAACCCAGCTCGAGCAGGGGCTGGCCTGGCGGCGGCTGGCGGGCCTGATCCTCTCCGGCGCCCTTGAGCAGGCTGATGAAACGGATTCCCGGCACCGACCATAGCGGCGCCAACGCCTCCAGGTCGGGCAGCGAGCGCAGCGCATCGGTGGGATTGGCGGCACTGCCCTTCCACACCAGTCCGACGCGCGCGCCGGCTGCGGGAAGCATCGACGACCAGCGCGCACGGCGTTCCGGCAAGGCGGCAAGATAGGGAATCCGATCCGGAATCGTATCTTCCGCCGCGCGGAGCCAGCGCGGCACGCTCAACAGCAGCGTCCAGTAGTCGTGTGACTGGCCCCTCAGCGCCAGATCTTCCTCGATGACCGCATCCACTCCGGGAAGGGTTTGCAGCAAGGGGCGCAGGGCGGGCTCACAGACCAGGGTCAAGCTGGCCAGCCCTTCCTGCTGCTTCAGCAAAGGCAGGTAACGGCACATCTGGATCTGGTCGCCGAAGCCCTGCTCCGGCCAGACCAGCAAGGACTTGCCGGCCAGCGACTCGCCACGCCATTGCGGGAACGGCAATTCGGGCGGAACGATCGTGCGCTGCGGCAGGCGCGGATCGTAACGCGACTCGTAGCAGACCCAACCCTCGCGATAACGCCCTTGCTGCAGCAGCAGGGTGGCAAGGTTGCGCACGGCCGGAACCAGATCAGGGTCGAGCGCCAGCGCCTGACGGTAGTGCCGCTCGGCTTCTTCGCTTTCGCCACGATCAGCCAGCAGGATGCCCAGGTTGAACCGCGCGGTTACATGGGCCGGGTCCAGGGCCAGGGCCTGCCGGTAGCTTTGCTCGGCTTCGGCGTCACGGCCGGACTGTGCCTGCACCACGCCAAGGTTGTAGTAGGCGCTGACATTCGCCGGATCGATCTGCAACACCTCGCGGTAGCAGCGTTCCGCGTCTTCCGGCTGATGGCGCTTTGCCAGCAGCGCGCCAAGATTGATGCGGGCGGTGGTCGCCTGCGGGTCCGACGCGATCGAGCGCCGGTAGTGGCGCTCAGCTTCGTCGTCCCGCCCGCCTTGCGCCAGCAGATGGCCAAGGTTGAACTCGGCGGATGCGTTGCCCGGATCGAGCGCCAGCACCTGCCGGAAGCAGAGCTCGGCTTCGTCGCGGCGTCCTTGCCGGGCCTGCACGCCGCCCAGGTTGAGTGCCGCGTCGACGTGGCGTGGATCGATTGCCAGCGCGCGGCGATAGCATTCCTCGGCGGCGGAATCGCGCCCCCCGGCGCTCAGCAACACGCCGAGGTTGTAGTGCGCGTCGGTATAAGCCGGCGCCAACACCAGCGCGCGCCGGTAGAGCTGTTCCGCCTCTGCCGTCTGGCCGCGCCGCGCCAGCAGGTAAGCCAGGTTATAGCAGGCCGGAGCCGAAGCGGGGTCATACAGCAGGGCCTGGCGGAAGCGCCGCTCGGCTTCGGCCTCGCGGTGCTGCTGCGCCAACAGCACTGCAAGATTGAGGTAGAACTGCCCCTGGCGGGGTTGCAGTTCAATGGCGCGCAGCCAGCTGCTCTCGGCCAGCGCAGGGTCGCCCAGCTGCATGGCGCAGGCGCCGGCAAGGTTATGCAGGCCGGCATCTCCGGCATCGAGCGTCAGCGCCTGCCTGGCCACTCGCAGCGCTTCGCTGTACCGGCCGCTGGAGAAATAGCTTGCGGCCCGCTGCAGCAGCTCAGCCTTGCTCATGTGGACCGGTTTGGCGGCGGCACCGCCCCGATGCCGCGCTAGAGAGCCCTCGTGCGGCCTGTTGCGCGCGTGGCGCCATTGCAGCAGCGCGATCAGAAGCCAAACACCTCTCCTTCGGGCCGGACAAAGCTGCAGTTGAATGCCACGGTGATACGCTCGTCGCGGCCAAAGAATGGCTTGACTTCATGCGCCATATGGCTGGGGAACAGGATCAGGTCCCCGCCCTTAGGGCTGAAGCTGAGGCTGCCGGAGCTGAAGGGGCCTTTCAGCCGCACATTGCCCGGATCGACATAGGCGCGCGCGGCGGGCCGGGGGTCTGGGAAACACAGCTGGCCGCTTTCCGGATAGGCCGGCGGGGTTTCGCCGGAGCAGACGCAATAGACCCCGGACCAGGACGCCATGGGATGGAAATGGTTGCTGATGAATCCGCCGAAGCGGGTGACGTGAAACCAGCAGTCCACCAGCAGCTTGAGGCTGTTGAGCGCCCGTATCTGTTCCGGGCTGTAGTCGTTGAGCTGCACCATGGTCTGCGACAAGGTCCCCAGACAGAACTCGCGCAGCACTTGCACGGGCTGGTCCGGCCAGCTGAACAGGTTGAATTCGCTCTCGAAGATGTTGACCTGCTGTGTGGGCGTCTTGATCTTCTTGCGATAGCGCTCGCCTTCCGCCTCGCGCGCCAGGAACAACTGCCGCAGCTGCGCGTTGAGGCCTTCCGGGTTCGGCAGCTGCGCCGTAATGATCGGCGAGGCGAACGCGGTGATGACCTGCGGGTTAACGGCGGGCATGGCCGCCAGCGCTCAGGTTCTCTCGCACAAAGGACGGAATGGCATGCCGCAAGGCCGGCCGTAATCCCAAACGATCAGACATTCCGCTCGCGCCTCCAGCCAAGCACCGCGCCTCCACAAGATGCGTCTTAAAGATCCGGCGCCTGCCAGAACACCACTTTGCCGCCCTCGAATTGCACGCGGCCGCTGACCAAGTCGCCGCATTTTCCATACTGCCACTCGGTACGCCCGTGGTTGGAAACGTCGAAATGTTCCTTGCCGAGTTGGGCTTCGACTTCACTCTGGCTGTCGCCGCGGCCGAGTCCACGCCAGTTCTCGGCATTGTTCCACTTGGCCGGCGGCGGCCCTCTGAACAGCTCCAGACTGCACCCGGTCCGGTTGTACGGAGGAGCCAGGGGGTCCACGTAGGTGGGCGTGTTGATCGGCACCAGCTTATAGCCCTTCGGAACGGCCATGGCAGTGACCGGAGCCTGGGCTGGGTTGCCGGCGGCCTGCGCCGGGATCTGCACCGCGGCGGCGGGCGGGGTTGGTGCAGATACCGGTGCCGGTGCTGGCGCCGGTACCGGCGTTGCAACCGGCGCGGCGCTGGCGGCCATTGCGGCCACGGGCGGCGCAGCCGCTGCGGGGAGCGCGGCGGATTGATCAGGCGCTGCGGCGGACGGTGCGGTACAGCTTTGCCGCAGCGCCTGCAGCTGCGCCTTGAGCTGCTGGTTTTCCGCGCGGAGCCGGTCCGCTTCCTGGTCCGCGAAAGCGAAGCCGCTGTGGGCCAGGGCCACCAGCGCCAGCAAGTGAATGGCTTTGCGGGGACCACGCAGGACGTTGAGCATCATGGAGTCACGGCCGGATTTTGACTGGTCCTAGAATAGCACTGCGCGAATTTGCCCTGCCCGTAAAACAAAAACGGGCGCCGAGGCGCCCGTTTTCCTGTGCCGAGGCTGCTGCCTCAGGCCGCGGAGCTGTCCGCTTCCTCGACTGCCGGGCGATCGACCAGCTCGACATAGGCCATCGGCGCGCTGTCGCCGGGGCGGAAGCCGCAGCGCAGGATACGCAGGTAGCCGCCGGGGCGCTTGCTGTAGCGCGGACCCAGTTCGTTGAACAGCTTCTGCACCGCATCGCGGTCGCGCAGGCGGTTGAACACCAAACGGCGGTTGGCGACGCTGTCGTCCTTGGCGCGGGTGATCAACGGCTCGGCAACGCGGCGCAGTTCCTTGGCCTTGGGCACGGTGGTGCGGATCAGCTCGTGCTGGATCAGCGACACCGCCATGTTCTGCATGGTGGCCTTGCGGTGGCTGGTGGTACGGCCGAGGCGGCGGCCGGCGACTTTATGGCGCATCTTCTAAGCTCCTGGTACTGCTTTAAGCGGCCACTTTCGGCGACGACCAGTTGTCGAGCTTCATGCCGAGCTCGAGGTCGTGGGCCTTAAGGGCTTCCTTGATTTCGTTGAGCGACTTCTTGCCCAGGTTCGGCGTCTTCATCAGTTCGGTCTCGGTGCGCTGCACCAGGTCGCCGATGTAGTAGACGTTCTCGGCCTTGAGGCAGTTGGTCGAGCGCACACCCAGTTCGAGGTCGTCGATCGGGCGGAACAGGATCGGGTTGAGATCCTTCTTGCCGCCGACGGCGACGGACTCTTCCTCGCCTTCCAGGTCGACGAACACCGACAGCTGGTCGCGCAGGATGCGGGCGGCCAGGCGCACGGCTTCAGCGGCGTCGATGCCGCCGTTGGTGTCGACGTCCAGGATCAGCTTGTCCAGATCGGTGCGCTGCTCGACGCGGGCGCGCTCGACGCTGTAGCTGACCCGGCGCACCGGGCTGTAGGAGGCGTCGAGCTGCAGCACGCCGATCGACAGGCCTTCCTCTTCGTTGACCTGGGCGCGCGCGGCGGCCGGCTGGTAGCCGCGGCCGCGGGTGGCCTTGAGGGTCACGCTGAGCTTGCCGCCGGTGAGGTTGGCGATGACCAGGTCCGGGTTGACGATCTCGACGTCGTGGTCGAGCTGGATGTCGCCGGCGGTGACCGGGCCCTTGCCCGACTTGACCAGCTTGAGCGTGGCCGACTCGCGGGCGCTCATGCGCAGGGCCACGTTCTTGATGTTGAGCAGGATGTCGATGACGTCTTCCTGCACGCCTTCGATGGCGCTGTACTCATGCACCACGCCCTCGATCTGCGCCTCGGTGATGGCGGCGCCGGGGATGGAGGACAGCAGGATGCGGCGCAGGGCGTTGCCCAGCGTGTGACCGAAGCCGCGCTCCAGCGGCTCCAGCGTGATGCGCGCGCGCTGCGCGGAAACCTGTTCCACCTCGACCACGCGAGGCTTCAGGAAATCGGAGACAGAACCCTGCATAGGATTACCTCATTGACTTTCGGCCCGTGGCAGGCTGCCACGGGCCTTGCTACTGATACATCGCACGGCCGCCCGGACCAGCCGGCGGCCGCTGATGGATTACTTGGAGTACAGCTCGACCACCAGGTTCTCGTTGATGTCCGGCACGATCTGGTCACGCACCGGCAGCGACTTGAAGGTGCCCTTGAAGGCCTTTTCGCTGACTTCGACCCATTCCGGGAACCCGATCTGGGCGGCGATGGACAGGGCCGAGGCGATACGGGTCTGGTTGCGCGACTTCTCGCGCACCTCGACCACATCGCCGACCTGCACGCGGTAGGACGGGATGTTGACGCTCTTGCCGTTGACCAGGATGCCCTTGTGGCCGACCAGCTGGCGCGCTTCGGCGCGGGTGGCGGCGAAGCCCATGCGGTACACCACGTTATCCAGGCGCTGCTCCAGCAGCTGCAGCAGGTTCAGGCCGGTGGCGCCCTTGGACTTGGTCGCCTTGACGTAGTAGTTGTGGAACTGACGCTCCAGCAGGCCGTACATCTGCTTCAGCTTCTGCTTCTCGCGCAGCTGCAGGGCATAGTCGGACAGGCGCGGCTTGCGCGCGCCATGCTGGCCCGGGGGGGTATCCAGCTTGCACTTGGTTTCCAGCGAGCGGCCGCGGCTCTTGAGCAGCAGATCCGTGCCGACGCGGCGCGAAAGCTTGCACTTGGGACCGATGTAACGAGCCATGTTGCTTGATCCTCTACTTAGACGCGGCGGCGCTTGGACGGACGGCAGCCGTTATGCGGAATCGGCGTGACGTCGGTGATGTTGGTGACCTTGAAGCCGGCGGCGTTGAGCGAACGCACGGCGGACTCGCGACCCGGGCCGGGGCCCTTGATGCGCACTTCCAGGTTCTTCACGCCGTGCTCGGCGGCCGCGGTGGCGGCGCGCTCAGCGGCAACCTGCGCGGCGAACGGGGTGCTCTTGCGCGAGCCCTTGAAGCCGCAGGCGCCGGCGGTCGACCAGGACAGGGCGTTGCCCTGGCGGTCGGTGATGATGACGATGGTGTTGTTGAACGAGGCGTGCACGTGAGCGACGGCGTCGCTGACGTTCTTCTTGACGCGCTTGCGCGCCTTCGCTGCGGTATTCGGTTCGGCCATGGGGCTGTTCGCTTTAACTCAATCAGGTCTTGCGGATGGCTTTGCGCGGGCCCTTGCGGGTACGGGCATTGGTACGGGTGCGCTGACCGCGAACCGGCAGACCGCGGCGGTGGCGCTGGCCGCGGTAGCAGCCCATGTCCATCAGGCGCTTGATGCTCATCGACACTTCGCGGCGCAGGTCACCCTCAACGGTGTACTTGCCCACTTCGGTGCGCAGCTGGTCCAGCTCGCCCTCGGTCAGGGACTTGATCTGGGTGGTCGGAGCGATCTTGGCGCCTTCGCAGATCTTGCGGGCGCGGGTTGCTCCAATGCCGTAGATCGCCCGCAGGGCGATGACGACATGCTTGTTGGCCGGGACGTTGACGCCCGCAATACGTGCCATAGCTAAGCTCTCTCAAGTGCTGCGCGGGCGGGAAAGCTGCGCAGTATAACGGAAAATAGTTACTTCTTTCAAATCAAAACTTTTGCCGGCGAAATCGGCCAGCGGGCGGCGCAAAGCGGCGCCCGCAAGGCCGGCCTCAGCCCTGGCGCTGCTTGTGGCGCAGGTCGGTGCACAGCACGCGAACCACGCCGTTGCGGCGCACAATCTTGCAGTTACGGCAAATCTTCTTGACGGAAGCGCGGACTTTCATGACTCAGGCCTCTAAAAACAGTGAAACGGCGAAATTGGGGTTCAGCGGCCGCCGGAGCGGCCACCGGCGCTGTTCAGCGACTTGAGGTTGGCCTTCTTCAGCAAGCCCTCGTACTGGTGCGACATCAGGTGCGCCTGCAGCTGCGCCATGAAGTCCATGATCACCACCACCGTGATCATCAGCGAAGTGCCGCCGAACGAGAACGGCACGTGCCAGTAGTCGATGAAGATCTCCGGCAGCAGGCACACCGCGGTGACGTAGATGGCGCCGATCACGGTCAGGCGGGTCAGCACCTGGTCGATGTACTTGCCGGTCATCAGGCCCGGGCGCACGCCGGGAATGAAGGCGCCGGACTTCTTCAGGTTTTCCGCGGTTTCGCGTGAATCGAACACCAGCGCGGTATAGAAGAAGCAGAAGAAGATGATCATCAGCGCGTACAGCAGCGTGTACAGCGGCTGCCCCGGCGACAGCGCATTGGCCACGCCCTGCAGGAAGCCGCCGCTGCCGGCGTCGCCGAACATCTTCACCGCGGTGGCCGGGAACAGGATGATCGACGAAGCGAAGATCGGCGGGATCACGCCCGACATGTTGAGCTTGAGCGGCAGGTGCTGCTGCTTGGCGGCGTACTGCAGGCGACCCTGCTGCTGGCGGGCGTGGTGGATCGGGATGCGGCGCTGGGCGCGCTCCATGAACACCACGAACCAGGTCACGCCGGCCACCACCACCATCACCACCGGAACCAGGAATGCGCTGATCGAGCCCTCGCTGACCAGCTGGGCGGTCGAGGCGATGGCGCTGGGGAAGCGGGTGACGATGCCGGCGAAGATGATCATCGACATGCCGTTGCCGATGCCGCGCTCGGTGATCTGCTCACCCAGCCACATCAGGAACATGGTGCCGGTGACCAGGGCGATAGCGGCAGTGAAAACGAAGGAGAAGCCCGCGTTCAGCGCCACCCCGTTCTTCTGCAGCGCCACCGCGGCGGCGACCGACTGGAAGATGGCCAGGCCAAGCGTGCCGTAGCGGGTGAACTTGGTCAGCTTGCGGCGGCCGGACTCGCCTTCCTTGCGCAGCTCCTTCAGGCTCGGCAGCACCGAGCTCATCAGCTGCACGATGATCGAGGCCGAGATGTACGGCATCACGCCCAGGGCGAAGATCGACAGACGCTGCAGGGCGCCACCGGAGAACATGTTGAACATGTCCATGATGGTGCCCTTCTGCTGGGCGAACAGCTGGCTCAGGCGGGTCGGGTCGATGCCCGGCACCGGGATGAACGAGCCAATGCGGTACACCACCAGCGCGGCGAGCAGGAACAGCAGGCGATTGCGCACCTCACCGATCTTGCTCAGATCGGGCATCATTCCGCCACTGGTGCCGTTCGCCATGGTCCTGTCCGCCAGCTAGTCAGTACGATCCGCTTATGCCGCCACTTCGGCGATGCTGCCGCCGGCGGCCAGGACCGCCTCGCGGGCGCCCTTGGTCACGCCGATGCCGCTCAGTTCCAGCTTGCGCGTCAGCTTGCCGGACTTGATCAGCTTGGCCTGCTTGGTGTTGGCCGGAACCACGCCGAGGTTCTTCAGCACACCCAGGTCGATGGCGGTTTCCTTGAGCTTTTCAAGATCCGACAAACGCACTTCGGCGCTGAACTTGGCCACGGCGGAGTTGAAGCCGCGCTTGGGCAGGCGGCGCTGGATCGGCATCTGGCCGCCCTCGAAGCCGATCTTGCCGCGGCCGCCCTTGCGCGCGCGCTGGCCCTTGTGGCCACGGCCGGCGGTCTTGCCCATGCCGGAGCCGATACCGCGGCCGACGCGGACGCGGACAGTCTTGGAGCCGGCGGCCGGTTTAATCGTATTCAGTTTCATTTCATTGGCTCTCTAGTGAGAGGCGGGAGGCGGGAGGCGGAAGGCGTAAAAGCAATGCTTTTTCGCCTCCCGCCTCCCGCCTCTCGCCTCACGCAACTTCTTCAACCTTCAGCATGAATCCGGCCTTGCGCACCATGCCCAGGTTCTCCGGGGTGGCGGCGACCTGCACCGTCTGGTGCATGCGCGACAGGCCCAGCCCGCGCACGCAGGCGCGATGGATCTGCAGGCGGCCGAACGGGCTCTTGATCAGGGTGACCTTGATCTGCTTGGTAGCGGTCATGTTCGTCATCTCCGCTCTTAGCCGAGGATTTCTTCGACCGTCTTGCCGCGCTTGGCGGCAATGTCGGACGGCATGTTCAGGCGCTTCAGGGCGTCCATGGTGGCGCGCACCACGTTCATCGAGTTGCGCGAGCCGAAGGACTTGGCCAGCACGTTCTGCACACCGGCCACTTCAAACACCGCGCGCATCGCGCCACCGGCAATGACGCCGGTACCGTCGGAGGCCGGGCGCATGAACACGCGCGTCGCGCCGTGCTCGCCCCAGATCTCGTGCTGCAGGGTCAGGCCCTTGAGCGGCACGCTGACCATGTTCTTGCGCGCCTTCTCCATCGCCTTCTGGATGGCCACGGGCACTTCACGCGCCTTGCCATAGCCGAAGCCGACGCGGCCGGCGCCGTCGCCCACCACGGTCAGCGCGGTGAAGCCGAACTGACGGCCGCCCTTGACCACTTTGGCGACGCGGTTGACGGTGACCAGCTTTTCCTTGAGGTCGCCGCCGGACTGATCGCTGTCGTAACTGATATTGGGATTTGCCATGTCTTAGAACTCCAGGCCGCCTTCACGAGCGGCGTCGGCCAGCGCCTTGATGCGGCCATGGTATTTGTAACCGGAACGGTCGAACGCCACCTTGGTGATGCCGGCGGCCTTGGCGCGCTCGGCGATCACCGTGCCGACCTTCTTGGCGGCGTCGACGTTGCTGGTGCCCTTCAGCTCGGCCGCAACAGCCTTCTCGATCGTGGACGCGGCAACCAGGGTATGGCCGGCGTCGCCCGCGATGATCTGGGCGTAGATGTGCTGGCCGGTGCGGTGCACCGACAGGCGATGGGCGCCAAGCTCACGGATCTTGGCGCGGTTGCGGCGGGCGCGCCGCAGGCGGGTTTCGTTCTTCGCGGTCATGGCATTACTTCTTCTTGGCTTCCTTCAGGGAAACCTTCTCGTTGGCATAGCGCACACCCTTGCCCTTGTAGGGCTCGGGCGGACGGTAGGCGCGGACCTTGGCGGCCACCAGGCCGACCAGCTGCTTGTCCGCACCCTTGATGACGATCTCGGTCTGGCTCGGGCACTCCACCGAAATGCCTTCCGGAATCGGGTACTCGACCGGGTGGGAGAAGCCCAGCGACAGGTTCAGCTTCTTGCCCTGCACCGCGGCGCGGTAACCCACGCCGACCAGCGCCAGCTTCTCTTCGTAACCTTTGGTGACGCCGCCGACCATGTTGGCCAGCAGGGCGCGCACCGTGCCGGACATCGCGGCATTGGCCTTGATCGAGGCGGCGCTGACATGCGCTTCGCCGTCCTTGATTTCCAGCTCCACCGGCGGCGGCAGCGGCAGGCTCAGGCTCGACTTGGCGCCCTTGACGGTGACCACGCCGCCAGCGGCGGTGATCTGGACTCCGGCCGGGATCTTCACCGGCATTCTTGCGACTCGGGACATGGCGGATTCCTTAGGCGACCACGCAGATGACTTCGCCGCCGTGGCCGGCCGCGCGGGCCTGGCGATCGCTGACGACGCCGGACGGCGTGGAGATGATGGCGACACCGAGACCGCCCAGAACCTTCGGCAGCTCGTCCTTGCCCTTGTAGACGCGCAGGCTGGGCGTGCTGATGCGGTCGATGCGGTCGATCACCGGCCGCCCTTCGAAATACTTCAGGGCGACGGTGATGAACTTCTTGTTGCCCTCGGCCTTGACCGAATAGTCGCCGATATAGCCTTCCTGCTTGAGGACGGCCGCAACCGCCTCGCGCTGCTTCGACGAGGGCGAGGTGATGGACTTTTTGCGAGCCTGCTGACCGTTGCGGATGCGGGTCAGGAAGTCGCCGATAGGATCGTTGATGCTCATGCTTGCCTCAAATCTTCTTCGGTGATCGACGCTGTGCTGGCGGAATTACCAGCTGGCCTTCTTCAGGCCGGGAACTTCACCGCGGGTGGCGGCTTCGCGCAGCTTGGTGCGGGCCAGGCCGAACTTGCGGTAGACACCGCGCGAACGGCCGGTGATGGCGCAACGGTTGCGCTGGCGGCTCGGGCTGGAGTCGCGCGGCAGCTTCTGCAGCTTCTCCGCCGCAGCCTGGCGCTCTTCGTAGCTCGCCGCTTCGTTGATGATCGTCGCCTTGAGTTCGGCGCGCTTCTTGGCGTGCTTCTTCGCCAGGGCGCTGCGCTTGCGCTCACGCATGATCATGTTGGTCTTGGCCATGGTTTCGCTCGCCCTTACTTGCGGAACGGGAAGTTGAACGCGTCCAGCAGCGCGCGCCCCTCTTCGTCCGTCTTCGCGGTGGTGGTGATGGTGATGTTCATGCCGCGGATCTGGTCGACCTTGTCGTAGTCGATTTCCGGGAAGATGATCTGCTCGGTGATGCCGAAATTGTAGTTGCCCTGGCCGTCGAAGCCGCCAGCCTTGAGGCCGCGGAAATCGCGGATGCGGGGCAGCGCGATCGACACCAGGCGCTCCAGAAACTCATACATGCGCTCGCTGCGCAGCGTCACCTTGACGCCGACCGGAAAGTTCTCGCGCACCTTGAAGCCGGCGATCGACAGACGCGACTTGGTCACCACCGGCTTCTGGCCGGCGATGGCGGTCATGTCGGACACGGCGTGCTCGATGACCTTGCGGTCGGAAGTCGCCTCGCCCACGCCCATGTTGAGCGTGATCTTGGTGATCTTCGGCACGGCCATCGCGTTGCAGCCGAGCTTCTTCTGCAGGGCCGGCGCGACAGTCTTCTGATAATAGGTATGCAGGTTGGCAGACATGACCATGACTCGCTTAAGCGTCCACCATTTCCTGGTTGGACTTGAAAAAACGCACTTTCTTGCGGTTCTCGCCTTCGCCGACGAACTTGATGCCGACGCGGTCACCCTTGCCGGTGGCCGGGTTGAACAGCATCACGTTCGACTGGTCGATCGGCATCTCTTTCTCGACGATGCCGCCGGCCACGCCGGCGTTGGGGTTGCCCTTCTGATGCTTCTTGGCAACGTTGACGCCTTCGACGATCAGGTGACCGTCATCGCGCACGGCCGTGACCTTGCCGCGACGACCCTTGTCCTTGCCGGTGATGACGACGACTTCGTCGCCCTTCTTGATCTTGCGCATGAGCCTTCTACCTCAGAGCACTTCTGGAGCCAGCGAGATGATGCGCATGAAGCGTTCGCGCAGCTCGCGGGTGACCGGCCCGAAGATACGGGTGCCGACCGGCTCCAGCTTGTTGGTGATCAGCACGGCCGCGTTGCTGTCGAAACGGATGGTGGATCCGTCCGGACGGCGCACGCCCTGCTTGGTACGCACGACGACCGCATCGTGCACTTCGCCCTTCTTGACCTTGCCGCGCGGGATGGCGTCCTTCACCGTCACCTTGATGACGTCGCCGATGCAGGCGTAGCGGCGATGGGTCGAGCCCTTCACCTGGATCACCTGCACCAGCTTGGCGCCGCTGTTGTCGGCGGCGACCAGGAATGATTCCTGCTGCACCATGGCTTCAGGCTCCCTTGGCGCCGGCGGCGCTTTCGATGACTTCCACCAGACGGAAATGCTTGCTGGCCGACAGCGGACGGGTCTCGACGATGGCGACCAGGTCGCCCTCGTGGCACTCGTTTTTCTCGTCGTGCGCGTGCAGCTTGGTGGTCTTGCGCAGCAGCTTGCCGTAAAGCGGGTGCTTCACGGTGCGCTCCACCGACACGGTGATGGTCTTGTCCATCTTGTTGCTGACCACGCGGCCGACGATGCGGCGCTTGGCCTTCACTTCTGTGGTTGCCTGTTCGCTCATGACGCCTTCCCGCTCTTGGCCTGTTGCTGCGCGATGGTCTTGACGCGCGCGATCTTCTTGCGCACGTCGCGCACCAGATTCGACTGGGTGAGCTGGCCCACCGCCGCCTGCATGCGCAGGTTGAACTGCTCCTTGCGCAGCGCGGCCAGCTCGGTCTTCAATTCGGTTTCGGACTTGCCGCGCAAGTCCTTGATGTAGTCAGCGGTCTTCATTACAGGATCGTCCGGAACACGAAGGTGGTCTTCACCGGCAGCTTGGCGGCGGCGAGCTTGAACGCCTCGCGCGCCTCGGCCTCGGTGATGCCTTCCATTTCATACAGCATCTTGCCGGGCTGGATCTTGGCGACCCAGTACTCGACGTTGCCCTTGCCGGAGCCCATACGCACTTCCAGCGGCTTCTTGGTCACCGGAACGTCCGGAAAAATACGGATCCACAGCTTGCCGCCGCGCTTGACGTAGCGCGTGATGACGCGGCGCGCGGCTTCGATCTGGCGGGCGGTGATGTGCCCGCGCTCGGTCGACTTCAGGCCGAACTCGCCGAAGCTGACCTTGTTGCCGTTCTGCGCCAGGCCGCGGTTACGGCCTTTCTGCTGCTTTCTGTACTTGGTGCGCTTGGGCTGCATCATGGCAGCACACTCCTAGATATCTGGGCGTAAATTCGTGAACAGTCCGGACCTTAAGCCGTCGCGGCCTCGGCGCCTTCATCCTTCTTGGCGCCGTGGTGATCCGCCTCGAACGACTCGCCGTTGAACACCCACACCTTGACGCCGATGACGCCGTAGTTGGTGCGCGCTTCCGCGGTGGCGTAGTCCACCATGGCGCGCAGGGTGTGCAGCGGCACTCGGCCTTCGCGGTACCACTCCGAGCGGGCGATTTCCGCGCCGTTGAGGCGGCCGCCGACCTGGA
Source organism: uncultured Nevskia sp. (assembly GCA_964451925.1). Lineage (GTDB taxonomy): Bacteria > Pseudomonadota > Gammaproteobacteria > Nevskiales > Nevskiaceae > Nevskia. Next base: position 20,188 of record CAYVKA010000069.1, read on the forward strand.
TCTTGATGCCGCCGGCGCCGAGGCGCATGGCGTTGGTCACGGCGCGCTTCATGGCGCGGCGGAACATGATGCGGCGCTCCAGCTGCTGCGCCACGCTCTCGGCGATCAGCTTGGCGTCCAGCTCCGGCTTGCGGATTTCCTCGACGGAAATGTGCACGGAGTCGGGCTTCAGGCCCATCAGCTTGGACACTTCCTGGCGCAGCTTCTCGATGTCCTCGCCCTTCTTGCCGATGACGATGCCGGGACGCGCGGTGTGGATGGTGACGCGCGCGGACTTGGCCGGGCGGTCGATCTGCACGCGCGACACCGAGGCCTGCGCCAGCTTCTTCAGCAGGAACTCGCGCACCTGCATGTCCTTGGCGAGGTTATCGCCATAAGCGCCGCGCTCGGCGTACCAGTTCGACGTCCACTTGGTCGTGACGCCCAGGCGGAAGAGGTTCGGATTGACTTTATGACCCATGATTCTCGCCTTACGCTTTGCCGGCGACGGCGCGGCCGTCGGAGACCTTGATCGTGATGTGGCTGGTACGCTTCAGGATGCGGTCGGCGCGGCCCTTGGCGCGCGGACGGATGCGCTTCATCGTCGGACCTTCGTCAACGTAGATCGCGGCAACCTTCAGCTCATCGACATCGGCACCGTCGTTGTTCTCGGCGTTGGCGATGGCCGACTCCAGCACCTTGCGGATGATGCCGGCGGCGCGCTGGCGCGAGAACTTGAGGGTGTTGAGCGCCTCGCCCACGGGCATGCCGCGCACCAGGTCGGCGAGCAGGCGGCCCTTCTGCGGCGAGAGGCGGACGAACTTGAGTACGGCTTGAGTCTGCATGGCACTCGTTCCTTAGGACTTCGCGGGCGCGGCGCCCGGGGCGGTCTTCTTGTCGCCGCCGTGGCCCTTGAAGGTGCGGGTCGGCGCGAATTCGCCCAGCTTGTGGCTGATCATGTTCTCGGTGATGAACACCGGAACGTGCTGGCGGCCGTTGTGCACCTGCATGGTCAGGCCGACCATGTCGGGGGTGACCATCGAACGGCGCGACCAGGTCTTGATCGGCTTCTTGACGCGGCTCGCCTGCGCATCCGACACCTTCTTCGCCAGATGGTGATCGACAAACGGGCCTTTCTTGACTGAACGCGGCATGGCTCTATCCCAGGCTTACTTCTTGTGACGGCTGCGCACGATGAACTGCTGCGTGCGCTTGTTCTTGCGGGTCTTGAGACCCTTGGCCTTCTGGCCCCACGGCGACACCGGGTGCGGGTTGCCCTGACCGGACTTGCCCTCGCCACCGCCGTGCGGATGGTCGACCGGGTTCATGACCACGCCGCGCACGGTCGGGCGGATGCCCTTCCAGCGGCGCGCGCCGGCCTTGCCCCAGTGACGCAGGTTGTGCTCGAAATTGCTGACTTCGCCGATCACCGCGCGGCACTCGCTGTGCACCTTGCGCATCTCGCCGGAACGCAGGCGGATGGTGGCGTACTCGCCCTCGCGCGCGACCAGCTGCACGGCGGCGCCGGCGGAGCGCGCCAGCTGGGCGCCCTTGCCGTGGCGCAGCTCGACGCAATGCACGGTCGAACCGATCGGGATGTTGCGCAGCGGCAGGGCATTGCCCGGCTTGATCGGCGCGTCGGAACCGGACTGCACCACGTCGCCCTCGGCAATGCCGCGCGGCGCGATGATGTAGCGGCGCTCACCGTCCTTGTACAGCAGCAGGGCGATGTGGGCGCTGCGGTTCGGATCGTATTCCAGCCGCTCGACCTTGGCCGGGATCGAATCCTTGTCGCGCTTGAAATCGACGAGGCGGTAATGCTGCTTGTGACCACCACCCTGGTGACGGGTGGTGATGTGGCCGTGATTATTGCGGCCGCCGGTCGAGCTCTTGCTCTCCAGCAGCGGCGCATGCGGACGACCCTTGTGCAGCCCCTTGACCTTGACCGCCACGACGTGGCGACGGCCCGGCGAAGTCGGCTTCATCTTCTGTAAGGACATGGCTCTATCTACCGATTAGTTGCTGGCGCCGGACAGGAAGTCGATTTCCTGGCCCTCGGCGAGCGTGACGTAGGCCTTCTTCCAGTCGGAACGGACGCCGTTGAAGGCGCCGAACCGCTTGGACTTGCCCTTCACATTGAGCGTGCGGACGCCCTCAACCTTGACGTTGAACAGCTTTTCGATCGCCGCCTTGATCTCGGGCTTGCGCGCGTCGCGCAGCACCTTGAACACGGCCTGGTTGGCCTTCTCGGCGGCGCGGGTGCTCTTCTCGGAGACGACCGGCGCCAGGATGATCTTGTGCAGGCGTTCGCCCGCAATGCTGATTTTGCTCATGACAGCCAGGCCTCCAGCTTCTTCACCGCCGGCGCCGTGAACAGCACCTTCTCGAAGGAGAGCAGCGCCACCGGATTGATCGCTTCGACATCGATCACATCGACGGTGTGCAGATTGCGGGCGGACAGGTACAGATTCTTGTCCAGGGTATCGGTGATGATCAGGATGTCGCTGGCGCCGAGCTGGTTCAGCTTGGCCACCAGGCTCTGCGTCTTGGCGGCTTCCACGGTGAAGCTGTCGGCGACCAGCAGCTGGCCCTGACGGTTCAGCTCGGAGACGATCGAGCGCAGCGCGCCGCGATACATCTTCTTGTTGACCTTCTGGCTGTGATCACGCGGCACCGCGGCGTGGATCTTGCCGCCGCCACGCCACAGCGGGCTGCGGATCGAGCCGGCGCGCGCCTGGCCCGTGCCCTTCTGCTTCCACGGCTTCTTGCCGCCGCCGCGGACTTCGCCCTTGGTCTTCTGCTTGGCGGTGCCGGCACGGCCGCCCGCGAGGTACGCGGTGACCACCTGGTGCACCAGCGGCTCGTTGAAGTCCACGCCGAACACGGCATCCGCCACGTTCAGCTTGTCTTTGCTCTGATGGAGTTGCAGTTCCATGGCCTTATTTCTCACTTCACCGTCGGACGCACGACCACGTCGGCGCCCTTGTGGCCGGGCACTGCGCCCTTGACCAACAGGAGATTGCGCTCGAGGTCGATCTTGACGACATCGAGATTGAGTGCGGTGACATTGCGGTCGCCCATGTGGCCGGCCATCTTCATGCCCTTCCACACCTTGCCCGGGCTCTGGCGCTGACCGATGGAGCCCGGCCGGCGGTGAGACAGGGAGTTACCGTGGCTGGCGCGGCCGCCGCCGAAGTTCCAGCGCTTCTGCCAGCCGGCAAAGCCCTTGCCCAGGCTGGTGCCGCTGACGTCGACCGCCTTCACGCCTTCGAACACCGAGACCTTGATCTCGGCGCCCGGGGCGAAATCGGCGCCCTCGCCGTCCTGCAGGCGAAACTCCCACAGGCCGTCGCCGGCGGCTACGCCGGCCTTCTTGTAGTGGCCGGTGAGCGCCTTGTTGACGCGGCTGGGTTTTTTCTCGCCCATGGTGACCTGCACGGCGCGATAGCCGTCGGTTTCCACGGTCTTGACTTGAGTGATGCGATTGGGGCTGCATTCGATCACGGTGACGGGAATGGACTCTCCGCCTTCCGTGAACACGCGGGTCATGCCCGCTTTACGCCCGACGATGCCGATGGTCATGATGTTGTCTCCTTCGGCGCTCAGTTGACGCGGATCTGGACTTCGACGCCGGCCGGCAGATCGAGCTTGGACAGGGCGTCCACGGTCTTCTCGGTCGGGTCGATGATCTGCATCAGCCGCTTGTGGGTGCGGATTTCGTACTGGTCGCGCGCGTCCTTGTCGGCGTGCGGCGACACCAGGACGGTGTAGCGCTCCTTGCGGGTCGGCAACGGGATGGGCCCGCGCACGACGGCGCCGGTCCGCTTGGCGGTCTCCACGATCTCGCGCGCCGATTTGTCGATCAGGCGGTGATCGAAGGCTTTTAGCCGAATGCGAATCGATTGGCTGGTAGCGGCCATGCTCTCACTCAAGTCTTAAAGAACGGTCCCCTGCCAGACAGAAAAGCAGGGGTTTTGTGCAGCGAAAGGGCGCGAATTATAGCTGCGCCCCGCATTAACTGCAACACCCCGCGAAGCCTCCCGGCTTCGCGGGGTGTTACGGGAATGGGGAATCGGGATACGGGAGTCGTAAAGCGGCGCTTCTACGATTCCCTATTCCCGAATCCCGGCTTTCTACTTCAGGATCTTGGTGACGACGCCGGCGCCGACGGTACGACCGCCCTCGCGGATGGCGAAGCGCACCTGCTCTTCCATGG
>CAYVKA010000070.1:0-24278 GCA_964451925.1 uncultured Nevskia sp.
CGCCGGAGGCGGCGGTCGCGGCCGCCGCCGACAGCGCATCGCACGGAGCCGCGGCGGCGCCCGCGGTCAACGGCGCCGCCGCTGCCTCGTCGTGGAACGAGATGCTGGCGCGCTGGGCGGAAGGGCGGCTCGCCGCCGGCCAGAGCGACCTGCTGGGCGAAGCGGCGCCGCTGTTCGAGCGCACGCTGATCCACGTGGCGCTGGCTGCCTGCAAGGGGCAGCGCCAGGAAGCGGCGCGGCGCCTGGGCTGGGGCCGCAACACGCTGACGCGCAAGATCAAGGAACTGGGCATCGACGATTAGGCGGCTCCGCGCCGCCTCTCCCGTTTATGGGGAGCGCACCTGCGCTCATGCGCCGCCCGCCGCGCGCAGCCGCAGCATCTGCGGCCGCATCCGCTGCGGACTGCCGGGAATCGGCGCCGCCACCTCGGCGACGCGGTGAAAGCCCTGCCGCAGGTAGAACGCCTCCGCCTGCGGCTCGGCGTCGATGCTGACCGCGCCGGCGCGACACTCGATGGCCAGCGCCCAGGCCTTGTCCATCAGCAGGCTGCCGATGCCCTGGCGCTGACAGTCCGTCGCCACCCACAGGTGCTCCAGGCGGGCGCCGCCGCCGCACAGGACGAGGCAGAAGAAGCCGGCGATGCGGCCGTCCTTGAGGCAGGCGGCCCACACCAGGTGTTCACGGATGATGCGCGCGTCGATGGTCAGCTCGGCGCGCCAACGCCCGATCAGCTGCGGCGCGTAGCCCAGCGCGGCCTTGGCGCCGAGGGCGATGCGGCTCAGCTCCGCCGCGTCCTCCGGGCGCGCCGGACGCAGCGACGGCGGCGCTTCAGGCCGCTTCGTCTCCGGCGATGTGCAGGGCGTGCTCATGTCCGTATTTCTGCCGCAGCCAGCGCAGCTGGAAGGTGTACTGCGCGCAGCGCGCCAGGTCGTGCAGGTACCAGGCGTTGACCGAGGCGCCGACCGCCGAACCGATCAGCGGCAGCGACTCGCCCGCCTTGCGCCAGCCCAGGTTGCGCGCCAGGCTGCGGCCGAGGTTGTGCAGGCTGAAGGCCACGCTGTCCTTGGCCAGTTCACGCTGCGCCGCGCGGCTGATGCCGTCAACGCCGGTATCGGCATCGACCACCTCGTCCACCGAGTCGATGGCGCGCAGCGCCTCCTCCTTCTCCGGCAGCGAATTGGCCGAGGCCAGCGCGAACACCGCCACCGGCAGGCGCCGCCGCTCCGGCGCGGCGAGGTCCTCGCCGTAGCACAGGGCGACGCGGTGGATGGTGCGGAAGGTCAAGGTCAGCAGGGTCGGCATATCGGCCACCAGGCCGAGGCCACCGGCGATGCCGAACAGTGCGCCGCTGCCGCCCGCCAGCAGCGTGGCGCGGCGGCTCACGTGCTGCGCCAGGCGGTCGCAGGCCTGCAGTTCCACCTGTTGCAGATCCTCGATGGCGCCGACGCCGCCGCGCCTGAGGATGGACTTGTGATCGGTGATGCGCACCGCGGTGGCGTGCACCGCGTCCATCGCCAGGCGCAGCGCCAGCGTCGGCACCATTTTTTCCGCGGCGTCGGCCAGCGGGCCGGTGGCCTTGCCGATGGTGCGCGTGGCCAGGCCGGGCTGCTCGCCGCGCCAGGCGCGGATGCGGTCGAGCTGCTGGTGTTCGTATTCGTTAAGGGGGCTCATGGGGGGATCCTTTGCAGGCCTCAGAATAACCCTTACGCCGTGACAATCATAAAATGGCGCATGTGCCTGATCTCCTTCGCCTGGAACGCGCATCCCCGCTACTGGCTGGCGCTGGCCGCCAACCGCGACGAATTCCACGGCCGGCCGAGCGCGCCGCTGGGGTACTGGGCGGACGCGCCGCGCGTGGCCGGTGGCCGCGACCTGCGCGAGGGCGGCGGCTGGCTGGCGCTGTCCGCGGCCGGGCGCTTGGCGGCCGTGACCAATGTGCGCGAGCCGTACGGCGCTGCGGCGCCGCGCTCGCGCGGCGCGCTGGTGCGGGATTTCGTCACCGGCGACGCCGCAGCGCCGGAACAGGCGGCGCGGATCAGCGCCGCAGGCGACACCTATGGCCCGCACAACCTGCTGCTGTGGGACGGCGCGCAGCTGCTGTTCCTCAGCAACCGCAACCAGGCCCGGCCGCGGGCGGTGGAGCCGGGCCTGCACGGCATCTCCAACGGCCCCTATGACGCGCCCTGGCCGAAAACGCTGCGGCTCAACCACCACCTTGGCGCCTGGCTGGATGCACAGCGCGGCACGCCGGAGGAGGACATCGAGCCGCTGCTGCAGGCGCTGGCGGATGAACAGGGCGCCGCCGACGCGGAGCTGCCGCAGACCGGCGTTGGCCTGGACCTCGAGCGGGTGCTGGCGCCGCCCTTCATCCGCGGCCTGCGCTACGGCACCCGCGCCAGCACCGTGCTGCTGCTGCGCCGCGACGGCAGCGCCTTGTTGTTTGAACGCAGCTACGGGCCGGACAAGCAGGCGCTGGGCGATGTGCGCCTGGAACTGCGCCTGGACACGCCACCAGCCTCCTGAATCACCGGAACCTGCCATGAACGATATGCCCCTACAACTGCCGCAGGACGACTACATCTGCGCCCGCCTGCGCCGCATCGAGGTGGAGGTGCAGGTCGGCCTGCACCCCTGGGAACTGCATCCGGAAAAGCCGACGCGGCTGTGGGTCGACGTCGAGCTGTACGCGCTCAATCCGCCGCGCCGCCCGGCCGGCCTTTACGAAGTGATCGACTACGACCGCGTGCGCCACCAGGTGCGCGGCTGGGAACAGAAGGCGCATACGCCGCTGCTCGAAACACTGGCGGAGGAGCTGGTGGAATTCGCCTTCGAGGACGAGCGCGTCGACGCGGTACGCGTGTCGCTGCTCAAGCCGGACATCTTCAACGAGGCGCACGGCGCCGGCGTCGAACTGTTCCGGCGGCGCGCGGTGAGACCGCCGCCGCAGCCCGCCAAGGCCAGGCGCCCGGCGCAGAAACGGCGCGGCGCGAAGAAAAACTAAAGACGGCTTGCCGTGACGGCCGCGCAGCGGGCGCTACGGACCAGCCAGCTCGTCGCGCAGCAGCTGCAGCGCCGGGCCTAGCTTCGGCGGCTCGCGCAGCGCCCGCCGCGCCTCGCCCAGCGCCCGCCGCGCGGCACCGCCCGCGCTGGTGCTGCCGCGCGCCAGCCGCACGCAGTCCCGCACCAGCCGCGGCCATTGACCGGGCCCGGGGGGACCACCACGGCCACCGGCGATGCGCTGCCAGGCCTCCCATGGCGACGACACTTCCTCCAGCCGGCTCAGCGCCACGCTGACACGCCGGTCGTGCTCCGGCGTGCGCTCGGCCAGCCATTCGCCCAGGGCGGCCAGAACATCGGCGATGCGACGACGCAGCACCGGCTCCGAGCGTACCGGCAGCACCAGCCACGCGGCGGCGATGCTGCAACCGGCGCCGGCCAGCGTGGCCAGCAGCCGCGTCCAGATCCGCACCCCGCCGCCATCGGGCGCCAGTTCAGCGCTCTGCAGCAGGCTGACCACCAGCGTGATGACACAGGCCCAGGCCGCATAGCTCCATTGGCGCAGCCACAGCCCCAGCCCGATAGCGGCAAGCAGCACTAGCGCCAGCGCCGGCCCCTGCAACCAGGCCTGCGCCACCGGCGAGGGCACGGCGGCAGCCGCCAGCAAGGTGCCCGCGGCAACACCGGCGATGCGCAGCCCGCTCTTGTGCAATACGTCGGCGCGGCCGCGGTTGCCGAGGAACACCAGCAGGGCCGCCAGCACCACCCAGGTGAGATGCGCAGGGAAAGCCAGGCGGGCCCAGACAAACGCGCCGCCCAGCGCCACAGCGAGCTGGATCGCCATGCGCGTGCTGGCGCTGGGACGCAGCGTGGACGCCGGCGGCGCCTCCGGCTGCGGCGGCTGCAGTTCGCGCGGCAGCAGGCCCAGCGACTCGCCCGCAAGCCGCAGCGCCAGCACCGTCAGCAGCGCGGCCAGCGCGATCAGCAGCGCTTCGCCCGGCGCCGCGGCGCCGCCGCCCGGAACGATCAGCAGCGTGATGAACGGCAGCGCCAGCAGGGAGCCGATGCGCGCGCCGAGCGCGCCGTAACGGCGCAGCCATAGCGACAGGAACATGGCTGCCGTATAGGCCACCGCGCCGAGCGCCGGAGCGGACTTGAACAGCCAGCCGACGCCGGCAGTGAGCAGCGCCACCAGCGGCAGCAACAGCAACGCTTCGAGCCGCCCGCGCCGGCTCGCGGCCAGGCGGCTGCGCGACAGGCTGAAGGCCAGCGCCGCAGCCAGTACCAGGGGATTGCGCGACACATCGAACAGCGCCACCAGACCGAGCGTTGCGGCCATCGATACGACCGTGAACAGCGGCGGGCGCCAAGCGCCGGAAGCGTCTGCGGCGGCCGCTGCCGCCCCGGTGTCATGCCGCGCCATGGCCCGCCCCGTTACAGCAGGCCTTCTCCGCCGTCGACCGCCAGCGTGGTGCCGGTGACGAAGGCGGCGGCGGGACTGACCAGGTAGTTCACCGCCGCGGCGATCGCCGCGGCGCCGCCGAGCCGGCCGGCCGGCACCCGCGCCAGGTGCTCGCGCTGGCGCGCGGCATCGACGCTGTCGTCGATCGGCCACAGGATGCCGCTGGGAGCCACCGCGTTGACCCGCACCTGCGGCGCCAGTTCCAGCGCCAGTACGCGCGTGATCGCCTCCAGCCCGGCCTTGGCGGCGCAGTACGGCGCGCGCGCGGCCAGCGGCTTGCGCGCATACAGGTCGCTGATATTGACGATGGCGCCACCGGCCTGGCGCAGCGCCGGGGCACAGGCCTGGGACAGGAACAGCGGCGCCTTCAGGTTGGTGCCGATGAGGTCGTCGAATGCGCTTTCGCTGATGCCGCCCAGCGGCGTTTCATAGTAAGTGGAGGCGTTGTTGACCAGCACGTCGAGCCGGCCCCAGCGCTCCTGCGTCTGCTGCGCCAGGCGCGTCAATTGGTCCAGTGCCAGCAGATTGGCGCGCAGGCTCAGGGCGGAATCCGGGCGCAGCTGGTTCAGTTCCGCCGCCAGGGCCCGGGCGTCCGCCCCGGAGGCGCGATAGTGGATCACCACATTCATCCCGGCCTGATGCAGGCCGCGCGCGATGGCCGCGCCGACGCGGCGGCCGCCGCCGGTGACCAGCGCCGTGCCGCTCAACGATGCTCCAGGCTGATCCGCGCGCAAATTCATGGCTGCTCCTTTATCCTTGTACCAGCGCCCACCGGGGCGCGCCCCTTTCCCCCTATTCTACGGACCTGACCGTGAGCGACCTGCTGCAAGTCATCCTGCTCGGCCTGATCGAAGGCATCACCGAATTCCTGCCCATTTCCAGCACCGGCCACCTGCTCATCGCCGAGCACTTCGGCCTGGGCCAGCGCAGCGACGTGTTCAACGTCGTGATCCAGGCCGGGGCCATCCTCGCGGTGATGCTGATCTACCGCGCCCGCCTGTGGGAACTGGCGGCGAATTTCCACAAGCCGGAGAACCGCGACTACTCCCTCAAGCTGGTGGCCTCTTTCCTGATCACTTCGGTGTTCGGTTTCATCCTGGTCAGCAAGCTGCACTTCAAACTGCCGGAGGAGCTGGGGCCGGTGGCCTGGGCGCTGGTCATCGGCGGCGTATGGATGATCGTGGCGGAATGGCTGGCGGCGAAGAAGACCGACAACGCGCGCATCACCTGGACGGTGGCCATCGCGGTGGGCCTGGCGCAGGTGGTGGCGGCGGTGTTCCCCGGCACTTCACGTTCCGGCGCGACCATTTTCATCGCCATGCTGGTCGGCACCAGCAACCGCCCGGCCGCCACCGAGTTTGCCTTCCTGGTCGGCATTCCCACCATGTTCGCCGCCAGCGGCTACGAGCTGCTGAAGGGGCTGAAGCAAGGCGGCGCCAGCGGTGAAAACTGGACCGACCTGGGCATCGCCTTCGTCGTCTCGACCATCACCGCTTTCGTCGCGGTGAAATGGCTGCTGGGCTACATCCGCAGCCACCGCTTCACGGCCTTCGCCGTGTACCGCATCGCCGCGGGCGGCGCGCTGCTGGTCTACCTGGCCACCGCCGGCTGAGGGCGGCGGCGCCTCAGGATGGCAGCACCGCGCCGAAGGCGCGGTCGAGGAACCCCACCGGCGCCGAATTGTGCAACGCGACCTGGCAGCGCGCGGCCAGCTGCTCAAGCGGCGCGTGCCACCACAGGCTCAGCGCCAGCAGCACCAGCGGCAGCGCCGAGCGGGGGCGCCAGAATTCGAATTTCCACAGGCTGGCCAACACCAGCGGCAACAGCAGCAGCGCGCCCCAGCAGCGCAGCAGCGCCGGAAAGCTGATCCAGTCCTGTGACATCGGTAATCCCCCGGTACGGTCGTGCGCCGTCACTGCATCCGCGCGGGATGCCTTGCTTCGCCTTGAGATTGGCGTCGGGGGTGAGGGCCGCTGAAGCGCAGGCCGCCGGGCGGAACCGGGAGAGCGACGGGCGGGCGGGAACTGACGGGGGATTCATCCGGCATAGTCATGCCGGCTCGGTTTCTTGATCGGGGCGTTAGCTCACCATTGCTGCCGCGTTGAGGATGCCGCCGCACAGCGAGATGGTGGCGGACAGGACCGCCACCGACAGGCGATCCTCCTCGATATGCCGGGTCAGGTCGCGGATCAGCAGGCGCATCAACAGGTAGACCAGCAGCTGCACCAGCAGCGCCACCACGCCCCACACGAAGAAATCGAGCAGGCTGTCGCCATGCGCCAGCGCGCTGCCCACCGGCAGCACATAGCCGAGCAGAGCGCCGCAAAAGCACACCGCGGCGCTGACATTGCCCGCGCGGATCAGCTTGAACTCGTGCTGCGGCGTGATCAGCACGTAGATGGCGGCGAACGCCAGACACAGCAACGCCGCCAGGCTCCACCATTCAATGAAGGCCGACAGGTTGCCGAGATATTTTTCCATCGGGGCCTCGCTTCAACCGATCCATTCGTCGAACAGGCGCCGGCCCCAGTAGAGCCCGGCACCGCTGCCGATCGCGCCGAGCACCACCGCCGCGGGCAGCGCCCACAGGCCGCCGAGCCACCAGCCGATCCCGCCCAGTACGGTGACTCCGATCAGGCCGAAAATCATGCGCATGTCCGTGTTCCGGGCTGGTGATGCGCGCTGCTATAGCGCCATGCAGGCGGCGCTGCGCACGTGCAGCACCGCCTCCTGGTCGAAGCGGCTTTTGTAGCGCTCGGCGATCTGCTCCACCGCCTGTGCGCCGGCCGCGTCGTCGGCGTGCACCAGCTGCAGCAGATGGGTCTGCTCGTGCGCCACGCTGCCGTCGGCGTTGCGCCACTGCCCTTGCGCTTCGAGCAGGCTGAAGCCCTGCGGGAAGCGCGGCGCGATCTCGGCGCTGACAAAGCCGGACCATTCCTGTGGCGTCACCTCCGCCCCGTGCGGCCGCGCGGTGCCGAAATAGAGTTGGTCCAGCACCGCGGCCTGCTGCCCCGGGGCGCAGCGCGGACCCGGCAGGGCGGCGCAGGCCGGCAAGGTGGCAGCCAGCAGCGTGGCGCAGAATCGGTTCACGTCCCTTTCCTCGTTTGCACTGGCCTGAGCGGCGGCACCGGCCTATCCCGGGCATCCGCGCAAGCTTATCTCAGCCGTGCTGCTCCGCGGCCGGCCGCAGCTGCCTGAGACGCTCGATGCGCCGCCGCCGCAGCTCCTCGCCCACCGCGACGCCGCTGAAGCCGTCCTTCACCACTTCGCCGGCCTGCACCGCCGCGGCGGCGTCGCGCGCCGCGCGCAGGTAGGCCACCGGCGGATAGTCGCACTGCTCCTGGCCGAGCCGGCCGCGGGCGTCGCACAGGCAGGCGTCCAGCGCCTGGTCGAAGAATTCGCCGCGCCTGAAGGCGCCGAAGCGCTCCAGCAGGTCGAGCAGCGTGGCCGGCCGCAACTCGCGCACGCGGTGCACCAGCAGGTGATCGCGGGTCACCGCCAGGGCCAGGTCGCGCAGCGCGTTGGGCACGCGCAGGCGCGCGCAGAACTGCTCGACCAGTGGCAGGCCGCGCATGTCGTGCATGCGGTGGCTGGGCCATTCCTCCGGCGGCGTCACCGCCTTGCCCAGGTCGTGCAGCAGCGCGGCGACGCGCACCGGCAGCCCGAAGCCCTGGCGCACGGCCACGTCGACACACATCAGGGTATGCACCAGCGTGTCGACTTCAGGATGGTAGTCGGCGCGCTGCGGCACGCCGGCCTGCGCCGCCAGCTCCGGCATCACCCGCGCCAGCGCACCGCAATCCTGCAGTACCTGGAAGTACACGCTGGGCCGGTAGGCATCCTCGCTGCGGCCATCGCCGGACAGCGCGCGCTCGGTCTCCTTCCACACCCGCTCCGGCACTAGGTGGTCGGCCTCGCCGCGCTGCACCATCTGCCGCAGCAGCTCCATGGTCTCGTCGGCGACGCGAAAGCCCAGGGGCGCGAAGCGCGCGGCGAAGCGCGCCAGGCGCAGGATGCGCACCGGGTCCTCGGCGAAAGCGGGCGAGACGTGGCGCAGGATGCGCGCCTCCAGATCGCGGCGGCCGCCATAGGGATCGATCAGCGCGCCCTGCTCGTCCTGGGCCATGGCGTTGACCGTCAGGTCGCGCCGGATCAGGTCCTCCTGCAGCGTGACCCCGGCGCCGGTGTGGAAGGTGAAGCCGTGATAGCCGCGCCCGGACTTGCGCTCGGTGCGCGCCAGCGCGTACTCCTCCTTGCTCTGCGGGTGCAGGAACACCGGAAAGTCCTTGCCCACCGGCCGGTAGCCGGCGGCCGTCATGTCCTCCGGCGTGGCGTCGACCACCACCCAGTCGCGCTCCTTCACCGGCAGGCCGAGCAGCCCGTCGCGCACCGCGCCGCCGACCAGGTAGGCCTTCACTGCGGCGCCGCCGGCGCGGACGCGGCGGGTGCCGGCGCGGCAGCCTGGGCCGGAAGCGGAGCGCCGCCCGGCAGGCCGATCTGCGCCAGCCAGGCATCGGCCTTCTGCGGCTCGCCGGTGCGGCGCCAGCCGAACACCACGCTGTGCCACAGCACGCGCTGCACGTAGTCGCGCGTCTCGTTGTAGGGGATGTTCTCGACCCATACCGAGGCGTCGCGCGGCGCATCGGGCAGCCAGCGCGCGGCGGCATTGGGCCCGGCGTTGTAGGCGGCGATCGCCACCGGCGCCTGGTTGCCGAACTGGTCGAGCAGGTCGTGCAGCTCGGCGCTGCCCAGCGGCACGTTGACCTCGGGCACGAACAGCTCGGCGCGCTGCGGCGGCGGGCGCTGCCAGCGCCGCGCCACGCGCTGCGCCGTGTCGGGGATCAGCTGCAGCAGGCCGACCGCGCCGGCGCGCGACACCACCTCGGCGTCATACAGGCTCTCCTGGCGCAGGATGGCGTAGATCAGGTCCTCGGGCAGCTGCGTCAGGGCCACCGCGGCATGCACCGCGACGTCGTAGGGCCGCGGGTAGAGCAGCTGGTAGTCGTTGTACACGCTCTGCTTGCTGGCGCTGGCAATGGCCTGCTCGTACCAGCCCCAGTGCATCGCCAGCGGCACCGCCTGCAGGCGCCAGTCCGGATCGAGGCCGTCGAGGCCCGCCTGCCATTCGACCGCGGCCAGCGGCTTGAGGTCGCACAACAGCAGTTCGTGCGCGCGCACAAACGGCGGTTTCTGCGCGATCTGCGCGCCGACGGCGTTGTTGATGGTCAGCGGCTGCGCATGCGGCGTGAACGGCTGGCCCAGGCGCGCGCTGGACAGCACGGCGTAGTAGTTGTCGTTGGCGGTGAGCTGCGCGTAGGCGGCGCGGGCAGTGACGGCATCGCCCTGCACTTCGGCGGCCCGCGCCGTCCAGTAGCGCCAGCGCGCCAGATCGCGCAGCGGCGGCGGCATCGCCGCCAGCGCCTGCGCCGCGCGCGGCCAGTCGCCGGCCCACAGCGCGGCGCGTACCGTCCATTCCGCCGTGCGTTCGTCGACATCGGCGGCGGCGACGCGGGCGAAGTAGTCCAGGGCCTCCGCGCGACGGCTCCAGGCCAGGCTCAGGGCCAGCGCCCGGGCATAGGGGCTGGCGCCCGCCGCATCCAGCTTGCGCGCCGCCAGCAGCGGCGGGAAGCGCTCGATCGCCGCGTCGACGTCGTTTCGCGCCAGGCGCGTCCAGCCATCCTGCAACGCGGCCGGCTCCACCGCGTGCTCGGGGTCGGCGATCAGGCGGTCGATCTCGCGCTGCGGCTGCTCGATCAGCGCCGCCCACTGCTGCAGCGGCGCGGCCATTTCCGGCGGCAGCGTGCGCGCCAGGGTCTGCGCCAGGCGGTCGTTGCCCGCGGCCAGTGCCAGCCGCGCGCGCTGCTCGACCAGCGACGGCGGCAACAGCTTGCGCGCGCGCAGCCAGGCGAATGCCGGCTCGCATTCCGCCGGCGCGTCGCGGCCGCTGAGCCACTGCTCGACGATGGCCGGCGCCAGGTCCTTGGTCTGGTTCAGCGCGATGCGCGCCTGCAGCAGGTTGCAGCGCAGCGTGGCATCGGCGCCGGCGTCGGCGTAATTGGCGTAGAACAGTGACCAGGACTGGCGGCGCGCCAGTTCCGGCAGCCAGGCACGGCGCAACGCGCGCCCCGCCGGTTGCTCGCCGTTGTCCTTGAGGAACTGCACGATGCGCAGGTCCGCCGCTTCCGGGTTCGGCGCCAGCCGCAGTTCGCGCCGCAGCCGCGCCGCCTGCAGGTAGGGATACAGCGGATAGGCCTGCAGTGCCGCGCTGTCCGGCGCTGCCGCCGGCTGCGGCAGCAGGGCATTGGCCGCACCGTAGCCACGCAGGAATTCCTGCCGCACGGCGGCATAGGGGTCGTCGTCGGCGCGCGGCGACGTGCCGGCGCAAAGCAGCGCGATGGCGGGCAGTAACAGCAGCAGGGCGGATTTCAGCCGCATCGGCGGGTCAGGTCGGTTTACCTTTGGAGTACGGCCACGCCGGCGAGTTCGCCTGACGAGAAAAGCACCGCGTAACAGCGCTCCCATTGTAGGCGGCGCCGGCGCCGGACCGGTATCACCCGGCGCCAGCCCCGGGCGCGCCTCAGGCGCTGCCCAATCCCATGCCGTAACCGAGCAGCACCAGCACGCCCTGCACGCCGAACACCAGCGCGGCGCTGCGCCGCACCCAGACCAGCGGTACGCGTTCACCCAGGCGGTGCCCGAACAGCACCGCCGGCGCATTGGCCAGCATCATGCCCAGCGTGGTGCCGGCGACCACCAAAAGCAGCTGGTTGTAGCGCGCCGCCAGCAGCGCGGTGGCGATTTGCGTCTTGTCGCCGATCTCGGCCACGAAGAACGACACCAGCGTCAGCCAGAACAGGCCGTGGCGCGGCGGCGCCACTTCCTCACCCTCCTCGATTTCGTCCGGCTTCAGCGTCCACGCCGCCACCGCCAGCATCGACAGCCCCACGCCCCAGCGCAGCACCTGCGGCGTCAGCAGGCTGCGCAGCCATTCGCCGGCGATGGCGGCCAGCAGGTGGTTGAGGACGGTGGCGGCGAGGATGCCGCCGAGGATGGTGTAGGGCTTGCGGTAGCGCACCGCCAGCAGCAGGGCCAGCAGCTGCGTGCGGTCGCCGATTTCGCCCAGGCCGACGGTGGCCGCCGAAACGAGAAAGGGGTGCAAGTGGAGACTCCATGCCCGGCGCTGCAAGAACCAACGGCTGCGCATCGGCCCGGGCTTGCACCGGATGCGCGAACCGTGGTCTCGCCAGGCACCTTGCCGAACGCGCCATGGCGTCCGGGTGACGGACGCCAAGTCTGTTGACGCGTTCCCCGCTCAGTCCGGAAGAAAGGCGGGCGGCTACTCCCCAAGGGATGGCCTAGTCTAGCGGCTCATCCCCGGGGAGGAAAGCACGCCCGGGCCATCCTTTGGCGCGGCCGTTCAGGACCAGCTGTCGTCGCTGCCGCCGCCGCTGAAATCGCCGCCGCCGCTGCTGTCATCCCAGGAGCTGCTGTCGTTGACGCCGAAGTTGCTGCCGCCCATGTCGGCGTTCGGATTGCCCGCCGGCGGATCGCGGTAAACCACCTGCTCGCCGCCTTCGATGCGGTTGCCGTTACCGTCAAGCAGGCGATGCGCCAACTCCTCGCCGGCCACCACGCCAGCGCCGACCGCGAGGCCAGTGCCGAGGCTGCCAAGCAGCCCCGGGCCGCCGCCAGGCGCGTAGCCGCCGGGATAGCCGCCGCCGTAGCCACCACCGCCATACGGCGCGCCGGGCGCCGGGCCGCCGTAGGACGGCATCATCACCTGCTGGCGGCGGCGGAACAGCATCCAGATGATGGCCACCACCAGCACGATGCCGATCGCGGCCCCCCAGGGGAAGCCGCCGCCGTGCGCCACTGCAACCGGAACCGGCATCGCGCCGGCTACCGGCGCACTGCGCTGCTGCGGATACAGCTCGGCGCGCAAGGCATTGACCGAATCCGGCTTGGCGAAAGGCAGGCCCGGTTCCAGCCGCTCGGCGCTCTGCAGTTCCTCGCGCGCGGCGGCGAACTTGCCCTGGCGCGCGTCCAGTTCGGCTTCGACGTAATGCGCCTTGGCGCTGTTGGGATGATCCTTCAGCACCTGCGCCATCATGCTCTGTGCCTGGTCGAGATGGCCGCTGTTGGCCGCCTGGTACACCTGCGGCAGGCTGGGATCGGCATCCGCCGCGGCAAAACCGGCGAAACCGGCGCCGAGCGCCAGCAGCAGGACGGGAATGATCTTGGTCATGGAGACTCCGGAGGGTGTCACACGAAGGCTTGGACAGCATTCAAGGCGAAAAATGCTGCCGGCGGCACGAAATTCAAGCGGCGGATGGCGCGGCGCGCAGCCGCACCAGTTCGGCGCAGCCGAAGTGCACGAAACACAGGCCCGAGTAGACCGGCGCGATCAGGTTCAGGAACGGCACCAGCTGCACCAGCGAGGAGACGCAACCGAGCAGGTAGAAGCGGCCGCCGGCGCGGCTGCGCAGCAGCGCGTATTCGTCGCGGCTGGCGTGCTCGGCCAGCGCGTCGTAGCGGAACAGACGGTCGTTGAGCCAGCCGTTGAGCAGCACCGGCAGCAGGACGGCGGGGATGCCGAACAGCCACAGCGGCAGCGTCGCCAGCCATAGCAACAGGTACAGCAGCGTCGCCGCCAGTGCGTTCCAGACGCTGCCCGCGACGCTGCCGCCGCGGCGCCGCTCCAGCTGCGCGTAATCGCGCGCGGCGATGAAGTCGACCATCACCGGCATCGCCACCGTGGCGGTGATCAGCAGCGCGCTGGCCTGCACCAGCGGCGGCACGATCAGCAGCAACGCGATGGCCACGCTGAACTCGCTGACCACGTGCAGCACCGGATCGCCCAGCACGTCGCGCAGCGCCGGCACCGAGGCCAGGTTCTGCAGGCCGCCGACCAGATCGTGCCAGAAGAAATAGCCGAGGAACGACCACAGCAGCAGCGAGCCGAGCAGCGGCCAAAGCACCAGGCCGAGCATGCGCGCGGTGAAGAAATCGCGTGTCGCCTTGGCCAGCGCCTCGCCCATGGTCGATGGTTGCGGAACGGGACGCTCAGCCTTCGGCGATCTGCGCTTCCGCGTCGCGCAGCATGCGCACGCCGCGCACGCCGCCGTGCAGGATGCCGTCGCGCAGCACGCGGATCGCCTGCTGGCGCGGGAAGCTGCGCCGCCACACCAGGCCGATGCGCCGCGTCGGCGCCGGCGCAGCGAACGGCACCGAAGGCAGCGGATGCGGCTCGGCCGGGCGGTTGTCGACCGAACCGCGCGGCAGCACGGTGATGCCCAGGCCGCTGTCGACCATGTAGCGGATGGTCTCGAGCGAGCTGCCGGTATGCGGCCGCGGGCCATCGCCTTCGGCGTCGACGCACTTGGGGCAGACCGCGATCACCTGGTCGCGGAAGCAATGCCCCGGCCCAAGCAGCAGCAGGTGCTCCTCGGCCAGCTTCTTCGCCGGCAGCGCGTGCTCGTGCACCCAGCGATGATCACGCGGCAGCACCACCACGAAATCCTCGTCGTACAGCGGCCAGGCGGACATGCCGTGCAGATCCACCGGCAGCGCCACCACGGCCACGTCCAGCTCGTTGTCGCGCAGCTGCTCCAGCAGCACGGCGGTGAAGTTTTCCTCGATCACCAGCGGCATGCGCGGCGCGCGCTGGCGCAGCTCCGGCACCAGCGTCGGCAGCAGGTAGGGGCCGACGGTGTAGATGGCGCCGAGCCGCAGCGGGCCGACCAGTTCGTCCTTGCCCTCTCCGGCGATGTCCTCGACACGCTTGGCCTCGGCCAGCACGCGCCGCGCCTGGGCGATGATGCGCTCGCCCACCGGCGTCGGCCGCGCCTCGCCGCGGATGCGCTCGAACAGCGTCACCCCCAGCTCCTCCTCCAGCTTCTTCAACGCCACCGACAGCGTCGGCTGCGATACGAAGGAACGCTCGGCGGCGCGCGAAAAATGGCGCTCCTTGTCGAGGTTCACCAGATAGCGCAGTTCGGTCAGGGTCATGGGCTGTCGCTGGGAATCGGGAATGGGGAATCGGGATTCGTGGAAGCGGCTTGCTTCGGGTTGTTGGCCATTCCCGATTCTCTATTCCCGATTCTCGTCTTCATGCGAGCAGATGCCCAACCTGCTCCAGCGCGGCGCGCGCCCGCTCCAGGTCCGGCTCCTGCACCAGCACGTACTCGGTCTCGTAGCTGTTGACGGCGAAGATGCTGACACCCGCTTCGGCCAGCGGCGCGGCCACCGCGGCGAGCACGCCGGTTTCGGAGAACGGGAACGGCCCGGCCACTTCCAGCGCGCGCCATACCGCGCCGTCGAAAGTCTCGTCCGCCTCGCGCACCACGGTCAGCGACTCCTGCGTGCGCACCAGCGCGAACAGGCCGTCGCGCGAGGACGGCAGCGGCGGCGCCGCGTCGCGCGGCAGACGCTGTACCGCCAGGCGCCAGGGGTGGGCCATCAGCCGCAAGCGCCGGCGCAGGCTCACAGCCAGTCCTTCCTGATCAGAAACTCCTCGTACAAGCGCGCCTCCGCAGAGCCGGGTTCCGGACGGTAATCGTAGCGCCAGGCCGCCAGCGGCGGCATCGACATCAGGATCGACTCGATGCGGCCGCCGGATTGCAGCCCGAACAGGGTACCGCGATCCCACACCAGGTTGAACTCGACGTAGCGGCCGCGGCGGTACAGCTGCCAGTCACGCTCGCGCTGCCCGTAGGCCAGGTCCTTGCGGCGCTGCGCGATCGGCAGATAGGCCGGCAGGAACTGGTCGCCGACACTGCGCATCAGCGCGAAGCTTTGATCGAAGCCGCCTTCGCGCCAGTCGTCGAAGAACAAGCCGCCGACGCCGCGCGGCTCGTTGCGGTGCTTGAGGAAGAAGTAATCGTCGCACCACTGCTTCAGTTTCGGATAAACCTGCGCGCCGAACGGCGCGCAGGCATCACGCGCCGCCGTGTGCCAGTGGCGCGCGTCCTCCTCGAAGCCGTAGTACGGAGTCAGGTCGAAACCGCCGCCAAACCACCATATCGGCCCCGACACGGTGCCCTCGCGCTGCGAGGTGGGTGCGGGAGGGGCCGAATGGCTCGCATTTGCCGGCGATCCCGGAACTGCATCGCCCGCACTGGCCGCGCTCTCGCCAGGACTAGCCTTGCGAGCCGGCGCGGCTCCGGGGGCCTCGGCGACGAGGAAGCGCACATTCGCGTGTGCCGTGGGCTGGTAGGGATTGCGCGGGTGCAGCACCAGCGACACGCCCATGGCGCGGAAGCCGCGGCCGCCCAGCTCCGGCCGCTGCGCGGTGGCGGCGGGCGGCAGCCTGGGGCCGCTGACATCGGAAAAGTTGACGCCGGCGCGCTCGAACACGGCGCCGTCGGCCAGCACGCGGCTTTCGCCGCCGCCGCCCTCGGGGCGCGCCCAGGCGTCGCGCTGGAATCGCGCCGCGCCGTCGAGATCCTCCAGTGCGGCGCAGATGCGGTTCTGCAGCCCGCGCAGGTAGTCCTCGACCGCCTGGATGTCGATGGCGCTCATCGGCGCAGGATCAGGCCGCTGGTGACGTCGCGGATCACGGTGGGCGACTCCAGCTTGCCCAGCGCGCCGGGTACCAGCGCGTCGATATCACGCCGGAACGCCAGGCGCACCGCGCTGGCGCTGCGCGCCGGCGGGTGGCCGGCGCGGTTGGCGCTGGTGGAGACGATCGGCCCGCCAAAGGCCAGGCACAGCGCCTGCACCACCGGGTGGGCGCTGACGCGGATCGCCACGGTGTCGCGGTCGCCGCTGACCAGCAGCGGCGTATGGTCGGAAGCCGGGAACACCCAGGTGGCCGGCCCCGGCCAGGTGCTGAAGGCACGCTTCTGCGCGGTGCGCGACGGCAGCTGCACGAACGGCTCGAGCTGGCTGAAATCCGCCGCCACCAGGATCAGGCCCTTGCGCCAGTCGCGGCGTTTCAGCAGCAGCAGCCGCTCGACCGCGCGCAGGTTCAGCGGGTCGCAGCCCAGCCCCCACACCGCCTCGGTGGGATAGGCGATGATGCCGCCCGAGCGCAGCTCGGCGCAGGCGATGCGCACCGGCGTTGCGGCCATCGCGGCACTCAGCCCTTGCCGGCCGCGCGCTTGGCGGCAGCCTTCTTCGCTACGCTCTTCTTGGCGGCCGCTTTCTTGACCGCAGCCTTCTTCGCCGCTTTGGGCGGGGCCTGCGCCTCGCCCGCCGCGGCGGTCTTCTTGGCGGCGGCCTTCTTCGCCGCGCCCTTCTTCTTGCCGGGCTTGGCCGCTTCGGCCTCGGCCAGGAAAGCCTCGCACTCGAACACCGACAGCGATTCCGGGTCGCGTGTCTTGGGGATGCGCGCCTTGCGCTTGCCGTCGGTGATGTAGGGGCCGAAGCGGCCCTTGACGATGCGGATGCCGGTGTTGTCGAACAGCTTGATGGTGGCCGCTTCCAGCGCCGCCTGCTTGGCCTCGATCAGCTCGATCACGCGCGGCAGCTCGATGGTGAAGGGATCATCGTCCTTCTTCAGCGAGACAAACTGGTCGCCGTAGCGCGCATAGGGGCCGAAGCGGCCGATGTTCACGTCCACTTCGGCGCCGCCGGGCAGCTGGCCCAGCCGGCGCGGCAGCTTGAACAGCTCCAGCGCCTGCTCCAGCGTGATGGTGTCGATGCGCTGGTTGGCGCGCAGCGAGGCGAAGCGCGGCTTGTCGGTGTCTTCCTTGGTGCCGATCTGCACGAACGGCCCGTAGCGGCCCAGGCGCGCGCTGACCGGCTTGCCGCTGGCGGGGTCGATGCCGATCTGCCGCGCTTCGGAAACTTCCGAACGCGACAGCTCCATCTTCGAATCGACGGTGGGTTTGAAGTCACCCCAGAAGCGCGCCAGCAGCGGCACCCATTCCTCTTCGCCGCGCGAGATCGCGTCCAGCTCGTCTTCCAGCTTGGCGGTGAAGGCGTAGTCGACGTAGCGGGTGAAGTGCTCGGTGAGGAAGCGGTTGACGATCATGCCGACATCGGTCGGGATGAAGGCCTTGCCTTCGAGCAGCACGTACTCGCGCGCCAGCAGCGTGGAGATGATGGACGCGTAGGTGGACGGACGGCCGATGTCGTACTCCTCCAGCGTCTTCACCAGGCTGGCCTCGGTGTAGCGCGGCGGCGGCTGGGTGAAGTGCTGCTCGGGCAGCAGTTCCAGCAGCCGCACCGTCTCGCCCTCGGACAGCGGCGGCAGGCGCTTCTCGTCGTCCTCGTGCGCCTCGGCCTCGTCGTCCACGGCGATGCCGTAAGCGGCGAGGAACCCCGGCTCGACCAGGGTCTGGCCGGTGGCGCGGAAGGCGTGGTCCTTGCCGGCGCGGAGCTCCGCGCTCACCGTGTCGAACACGGCCGGGTTCATCTGGCAGGCGACGGTGCGCTTCCAGATCAGGTCGTACAGCTTGGCCTGGTCCGGCGTCAGGTAGCGGCCGATCTGCTCCGGCGCGCGCGCGGCGGACGTGGGGCGCACCGCTTCATGCGCCTCCTGCGCGTTCTTTGACTTGGTCTTGAACAGGCGCGGCTCGTCCGGCAGCGCCTGCGCGCCGTAGCGCTTCCTGATGGTGTCGCGGATCTCGGCCAGCGCGTCCTGCGCCAGCGACACCGAGTCGGTACGCATATAAGTAATGAGGCCGACCGCCTGGCCTTCGATCTCCACGCCCTCGTACAGCTGCTGCGCGGTGCGCATGGTGCGGCTGGCGGTGAAGCCGAGCTTGCGGTTGGCGTCCTGCTGCAGTGTCGAGGTGGTGAACGGCGGGCCGGGGCTGCGCTTGCGCTGCTTCTTCTCGACCTTGGCCACCAGCAGTTCGCCGTTGGCGGCCTTCTCGATCGCCGCGTGCGCCGCCGCCGCCGCGCCCTGGTTGCCGAGCGTGAACTGCTCGACCTTGGCGCCGTTGTATTCCAGCAGGCGCGCAGTGAACACGGTTGATCCCGGTGCGCCATGCGCCCCCGGGGGCTGCTGCTCCTTCTCGCTGCGCGCTTCCAGGGTCCAGTATTCCTGCGGCACGAAGGCGCGGATTTCCTCTTCGCGCTCGCAGATCAGGCGCAGCGCCGGACTCTGCACGCGGCCGGCGGACAGGCCCGGGGCGACCTTACGCCACAGCAGCGGCGACAGGTTGAAGCCGACCAGGTAGTCCAGCGCGCGGCGCGCCTGCTGGGCGTTGACCAGGTCGAGCGAAACCTCGCGCGGATGGGCGATGGCCTGCGCCACCTCGCGCGGCGTGATCTCGTAGAACACCACGCGCTGCACCGGCTTGCCCTTGAGCAGGCCTTTTTCCTTCAGGTGCTCGGACAGGTGCCAGGCGATGGCCTCGCCTTCGCGGTCCGGGTCGGTGGCGAGAATCAGGTCGTCCGCGTGCTTCAGTTCGGCGGCGATGGCGCGCACGTGCTTCTCGTTGCGGTCGATCAGCTGATACTTCATCTCGAAGCCGCGCGCGGTATCGACCGCGCCGTCCTTGGGCACCAGATCGCGCACGTGGCCGTACGAGGCCAGGACCTCGTAGTCCTTGCCGAGATATTTCTTGATCGTCTTCGCCTTGGCGGGCGACTCGACGATGACCAGATGTTTGCTCATTCTTGGGGAAGCTCTGACCCGGATTTTCGCGTTTTACGGCGCGTGGGGCGTCAGCTTATACAAGCGCCGCTACGGCCTGTCCAGCGCCGGGCGAAGCCCAAAAGCCGCGCCGAAGCCAATTTTGCCAAGGCGGGAGCCGCTGAAAGCGGCAGGCAAAAAAGCCGCTTGGCGTACCGGCCGGGAGGAAGCAACCGCGTCGGATTCAGGATTCCGGCGGTTGGCGCGCGGCCATGTGATCGAGTTCGGCGTCGCTGACTTTTGACTGCGCCAGCAGCCAGCGCGCGCGGTGCATCAGCGCCGCGGGGACCAGGACGCGGCTGCCCTGTTCCAGCCCGGGGATGACACCGTACGACTCCACGCGCACCGGCACGGAGTCCGCGCGCAGCACGCTGGCGACGATTTCCGCGCCGAGATGGTTTGAAAACGTCTCCAGCGGCTGCCAGTCATCCGGCGGCATCAGGGACACTCCATGAAGCCCGCAACGGGCCTGCTTGAACCGTCCGCGCCCTGCCCGGCGCGTTCCTGCCTGGAACCGGCCTAGTGAAGGAACTCGCCCTGGTAGTACACCATGTCTTCCAGGTGCACTGCCGCCTCTTCCTCGCCGGGCTGGTTGATCAGCACCAGTAGGCAGACCCATTTGACGCGCTCCAGGTCCACCTCCTCTTCCAGCGCCAGCAGGCGTTCGATCACCAGCTCGCGGCTTTCCGAGTTGAGGATGCCCAGCTGCTCCAGGTAGAGCAGGAAGCCGCGGCACTCGGCCGACAGGCGTTCCTGCTCCTGCACGGCGTAGATGCGCAGCGCATCGGTGCGTCCGGCCAGCGCCGGCGCATTGCGCTGGCTGGCCAGGCCATCGAGCCAGGCGAAGGCGTGGCCCACTTCTTCTTCGGGGAAACCGGCGGCCGCCAGTTCGACTCTCAGGGTTTCCTGGTTGTCGGAGTCCGAGAACTCACCGTCGTGGTAGTTCTCGAAGAGGTACATCAGTACGTCGAGAAGGGTTTCTTTCATCTCTTTCGCGCCGGATTGAGGCCGGCGCGTTATCAGGTTTAGCCATTATAAGGGCGAAACACCTGCGGACAAGCCGCTGCGCCGCCCCGCCAAAAACCCCGATCAAGCCCTTTTTCTTCTACCGCTTTGCCTATCTTTCCACCAGACGCTGTTTAGCTCAAGCGCGTTGCAGGCGCGTGAAGGTGTCACCCGGGCCGGCTGCCACCCGGCCGTCCAGCTCCAGCGTCAGCAGCGCGGCGGAAATCCGCTCCACCGGCAGGCCCAGGCGTCCGACCAGGTGGTCCAGCGCCACCGTCTCGAAGCCCAGCGCCTGCAACACCAGCGCCTGGTCCGCATCGCCGACCGCCACCTCGTCGGCAGCAGGTTTCATGCCGCCGGCCAGCGCTTCACGCGCCGCCGGCAGCTGCGGCGCCAGCTCGGCCAGGATGTCGTCCACCGTCTCCACCAGCTTGGCGCCTTCGCGGATCAGCGCATGGCAGCCGCGCGCCTGCGGATTGTGGATGGAGCCGGGAATGGCGAACACCTCGCGGCCCTGCTCGCCGGCCAGGCGCGCGGTGATCAGCGAGCCGGACTCGCGCGCCGCCTCCACCACCAGCACGCCCAGGGCCAGGCCGCTGATGACGCGGTTGCGGCGCGGGAAGTGCTCGGGCAGCGGCGGCACCCCGACCGGGAACTCCGACAGCAGCAGGCCGCGCCGGGCGATGGCGTGGGCCAGCTCGCGGTTGCGGGCGGGATAGACCCGGTCCAGGCCGTTGCCGCAGACGGCGATGGTGAAGCCTTCGGCGGAAAGCGCGCCACGGTGGGCGGCGGCGTCGATTCCCAGCGCCAGGCCGCTGGTGATGGTCAGGCCGCGTCGCGCCAGCTCGGCGGCGAAGGCCTGCGCATTCTCGATGCCCTGGGCGGAGGCGGAGCGCGCCCCGACCACCGCCAGCTGCGGCAGGCGCAGCAGGTCGGCGTCGCCGATGGCGAACAGCGCCAGCGGCGCCTGGGCGATCTGCGCCAGCTGCGGCGGATAGCGCGGGTCGCTGCAGGTGATCAGGCTGCGCACGGCCGGAGCGGCGGACTGCGCCAGCCAGGCCAGGTCCAGCTCGACCCCGGCCCAGTCCGGCTGGGCCAGCCCCTGACACAGTGGCTCGGACAGTCCGGCGCCGCGCCAGGCCGGAAGCCCGGCGGCCAGGACCGCCGCCGGCTGGCCGAAGCGCTGCAGCAGCTGCCGCGCGCGCGCCGGGCCGAGGCCGGGAACGCGGATCAGGGCCAGCCAGCCGCGCAGCGCCTCCTGATCCACTGCCGCCGCGACCTCAGTGCCGCGTGGCGGAGGGGTTGTGCACCTTGTCGAAGACGTGGGCGGCGCGCGTTTCCTTCATCACCAGACCGTAGCTGATGCGCGGCGTGACCTTGAACACCATCAGCAGGCCGGCCTTCTGCTCCGGCAACTGCACCGTGCCGGTGCCGTAGGGATCGGGCACCGCCTGGCCCTGCTGGTAGATGCCGAGCATGGCGCCGGGATCGAGGCCGTCGCGGCTGCCGCGGTTGATCGCCACGATGTTGTACTGCGCGACCTGGGTCAGGCCGCCGTAGATGGTGAGGATGCGGCCGTTCACCGGCTTGGCCGGGGCGTGCGGGTAGAAATCCGCCTTGAAGCTCTCCGACTCCTGCGGCAGCAGGCGGTTGCCGATCTCCACTTCCTGCGGTGACTTGGTCAGAATCATTTCCGCCGGCTGGCCGTACTCGCGCAGATCGGCCTCGCCGGTGGGAATCGCCTCGTAACCCAGCTGCTCCTGCGTATCCGGGTCGACGTAGGGGTCGCCGACTTTCACCAACGACCAGCTGGCGATGCCGTTCTTGGGCAGGTTCTTGACGTAAACGCTGTTGTTCTGGCCGGCGATGATGCTCTCTTCGGTGAACTCCACCACGTAGGGCGCCTTGTCCACCTCATCCTTGGTGACCAGGCGCGGCCCGCGCAGGAACTCGCGCACCGCGTCGATCGGAATCGCCGGGATGGCCTGGTCCAGCGGCAGCTCGCGGATGTGCGGATGCAGCCGGTCTTCGGCCAGGGTCAGGCGCGGACGGCCGTTGACCATCACCAGGGTCAGCACTTCGCCCGGGTAGATCAGGTGCGGATTCTTGATCTGGGCGTTGTCGTACCACAGCTGCGGCCACTGCCAGGCGTCGCGCAGGTAATAGTTGGAGATGCTCCACAGGGTGTCGCCCTTCTTCACCGTGTAGTGCAGCGGCGCATCCGCGCGCAGCGACAGGTCGCCGGCCGCAGCGGTGGCCTGGCCGATGTCGTCCACCGCGCTGACGGTGGCGTTGGCGTCGGAATCCACCGGCGGCGCCGGCGGCTGGGCCTGCGGCGCGGCGGTGCTGTCGCTTTGCGAAGTGGCGGCCTGGTCGGCGGCACAGCCGGCCAGCAGCGCCAGCAGCAGGCCAGCCGCCGCGCTCCTGCCGCTCGCAGCGAGGCCAAATTGATGCAGTGAGGCGTTATACTTCCCCATGTCCCGACTCCCTTATCTCTGCAACCCTCTTTACAAGCGGTATATCAGTTCGCCGATTTTGGCACAAACCTGAGCATTGACGCACGGTTGCCTGCAAATCCGGCAGTAAATTCACAAGTCGCGCCGCTTGACCCCGCCGCCATGGCCCTTTTGCCCATCCTTCACCACCCCGATCCCCGGCTGCGCAAGAAGACCGCGCCGGTGCAGCAGTTCGACCAGAAGCTGCAGACGCTGATCGACGACATGTTCGAAACCATGTACGCCGCGCCGGGTGTGGGCCTTGCCGCCAACCAGGTGGGCGTACAGCTGCGGCTGTCGGTGATGGACTGCTCCGACGAGCATGACCAGCCGATCGTGATGATCAACCCGGAGCTGGTCGGCACCGACGAGCGCCAGGAGATGGAGGAAGGCTGCCTGTCGGTACCGGACATCCGCGACAAGGTGCAGCGCTACAACAAGGTCAGGCTGCGCGCCCTGGACCGCGACGGCAAGCCCTACGAGCTGGAAGCCGAGGGCCTGATGGCGCAGTGCATCCAGCACGAGATCGACCATCTCGACGGCAAGCTGTACATCGACTACCTGTCCAGCCTGAAGCGCGAGCGCATCAAGAAGAAGCTGCTGAAGGCCGCCACGGGTGCTTGAGCCACAGGCCGGTCCGGCCAAGCGCAGCCGACGGCCGCGTCAGGTCCGCGCCTGCCGCTTTCACGCGCTGACGCGCGCTTGAACCGGTCCCCCCGAACATGAAACTCGTCTTCGCCGGCACCCCCGACTTCGCCGTGCCCGCGCTCGACGCGTTGCACACCGCCGGCCACCACATCGCCGCCGTCCTCACCCAGCCGGACCGCCCGGCCGGACGCGGGCGCAAGCTGCAGGCCTCGCCGGTGGCGCTGCGCGCCGGAGAACTGGGCCTGGCCGTGCACAAGCCGCCGAAGCTGCAGGCCGAGGCGCAGGCGTTGTTGCGCCAGCTGGCGCCGGAGGTGATGGTGGTGGTGGCCTATGGCCTGCTGCTGCCGCAGGCGGTGCTGGACATCCCGCGCCACGGCTGCATCAACATCCACGCCTCGCTGCTGCCACGCTGGCGCGGTGCGGCGCCGATCGCGCGCGCGGTGGAAGCCGGCGACCGCGAAAGCGGCATCACCATCATGCGCATGGACGCCGGCCTCGACACCGGCCCGATGCTGCTGCTGGAGCGGCTGCCGCTGAACGGGCAGATGACCGCCGCGCAGCTGCACGACGCCCTGGCCCTGCTGGGCGGACGGCTGATCGTCGAGGCGCTGGCGCGCCTGCAGCGCGGCGAGCTGCCGGAGCAGCCGCAGCTGGCCGAAGGCATGAGCTACGCCCGCAAGCTGTCCAAGGAAGAAGCCCGCGTCGACTGGAGCCGCCCCGCCGAGGAACTGGCGCGGCGGGTGCGCGCCTTCAATCCCGCGCCGGTAGCCTGGAGCGAGCTGGACGGCGAGCGCATCCGCCTGTGGAACGCGCGCGCCCTGGACGGCGCCGCGGGCGGCGAACCCGGCACCGTCACCGGCGCGGACGATGGCGGACTGCGCATCGCCTGCGGCCAGGGCCAGCTGCTGGTCACCGAGCTGCAGCGGCCCGGCGGCAAGGCCCTGCACGCGGCGCAGGCGCTGCGCGGCTGGACCATTGCCGGCAAGCGCTTCACCTGAACAGCGCGCGCCAGCTCGTCCGCAGGTGCTTTAGGGCCTGTTAACACTGATTGGGTCACTGCGACGGCGGCTATTTTTGCGCAGCG
>CAYVKA010000071.1:0-23824 GCA_964451925.1 uncultured Nevskia sp.
TTCAGCCGCGGCGGCGGCCACCGGAGCGGCGGCGGCGCCGCCCTTCTGCTGCGCCAGCCACTGCTGGTACTCGGGTTCGGACACGGCCTTGACCACGATCGGCATGAAGCCGTGGTCGCGGCCGCACAGCACCGTGCACTGGCCGCGGTAGATGCCCGGTTCGTCGATCTTGGCCCACATCTCGTTGATGTAGCCCGGGATGGCGTCCTTCTTCACCGCGATGTCGGGCACCCACCAGCCGTGGATGACGTCGTCGGAGGTGAGCAGGAAGCGCACTTTCTTGCCGACCGGCAGCACCAGATAGTTGTCGACGTCGTGCAGGTAGTTCGGCACGGTCTTGGGGTCGATGCCGGAATGCAGCTGGCGCGCGGCGTTGGCCTTGGCTTCCAGCGTGCTGAAGAAGCTGACACCCTGGTCGATGTATTCGTACTGCCACTTCCACTGGTAGCCGGTGATCTTGATGGTCAGGTCGGCGTTGCGCGTGTCGTACATCTTGATCAGCGTGCCGGCGGCGGGCACCGCCATGGCGATCAGGATGAGGAACGGCGTGATGGTCCAGGCGATTTCGATGGCGGTGCTTTCGTGGAACGTGCCCGGCACCGGGTGCTTGGAGCGTCGGTGGGCGAACAGCGAGTAGAACATCACGCTGAACACCAGCACGCCGATGACCACGCAGATCCAGAAGACGTACATGTGCAGCCACCACACGCGGTGGCTGATCTCGGTCACGCCCTTGGGCATGTTCCAGTAGGCATTGTCCATCGTGTCAGCCGCGCTGGCGGCAAGGCTGCCCAGCCCGAACAGGGCGGCGACGACGGTGCGGAGGACCAGATTCAATCTGGGGCTCAGGTTCGGCATTCCCCTCTCCAAAAAATGACTACGCCTAATTTCAATGGTCTGTAAGTCTTCGTACCGGAGCGGACTCCGGGGCCCGGTCTGGCCTGCGCCATCCGGGGTGTATCAGTTCGCGCATGCGCGCGGCCAGCCGTTGCCGCTCCTCATCGGTCAAACAACGCCCCAGCTCGAGCTGCTGTCCCTGACTGCTCAGCAGCAGCCGGGTCGGGCTGTTGCGGTACGGCCCTGACTCCAGCAGCACGCGCGTGCTCAGGCGCGTGAAACGTATCTGCAACCCGGCGCCGCGCCCGACCTCGCCGACTTCGACACGAACCGCTTCGTCGTCGAAATCCACCACCTCGCGGTAGCGGTTGCGGCGCAGGCTCACCGCCAGCGCCGCAGCCAGGGCTGCCAGCTCCAGTCCCGCGAACGGCAGGATCGGCCAGAAGCCTCTCCACGCAAAGAAACCGCCGATCAACAGCGACACCATGCACATCCAGGCCATGAACCAGACCGCCTGGCGCACGCTCATCGAGGCGTTCGGGCCGATCACCAATCGCGTATTCACGGGATGGGGCATGTTCGCGTCGCTGGACGTCCGTCCGGAATCCGCCGGGCCGCCTAACTGGGTTATTTTAGGGGCCTGCGTTCGCGGGCGTAAAGCGACCCCGGTGTTTTTCGCCGCCCGCCGCGGGGAAAGCATGCGCCCGGAGCCCGTGCATACAAGCGGATCGCGCCTGCGCCGGACCGGGGCGGCCCGTGTCGCCGCGGCCCATCACGGCTCGATTTGCGCCATTCACGCGCGCAGCGCCGCCCCGTCCAGAAGGGTGGCGATCTCCGCTGCGGTGGCACCGGCCGGAACGGTGGCCAGCAACGGCGCCTGCAGCTGCGCGCGCAAGCTGTCGATGTTGTCGCGCAGGCGTTCCTGCGCCGGTGGCAAGACGTTGGCGATCCAGCCCAGCAGGCGCGTGCGCCGCTGGATGGACTCGGCGCTGAGCAGCGCATGGTTGATGCAGCCCAGGCGCATCGCCACCACCAGCACCACCGGCCAGCCGTGTCGCCCGACCCAGTCGGCGAAGCTGTGCTGCGCGTTGAGTGGCACCAGCCAGCCGCCGGCGCCCTCTACCACCACCCAGTCGTGGCGCCGCGCCAGCCGCTGGTGCGCGGCGTCGAGCGCTTCGAGGCTGATGGCGACGCCGGCCTCGCGCGCCGCCAGATGCGGGGCGATGGCCGGTTCAAAGCACCAGGGATTCACTTCCTCGTAGCCCACGCCGGGCGTGGAGGCGGCCTGCAGCACCAGCGCGTCGTCATTGCGCAGCCCCTGCGCGGTGCGCTCGGCGCCGGAAGCGACCGGCTTGAAGCCGGCGGCGCTGTGCCCCTCGTCCCGCAGTTTCTGCAGCAGGGCGCGGGCGATGCGGGTCTTGCCGACACCGGTATCGGTGCCGGTGACGAACAGGCTGCGGCTCATGCGGCGGCGGACAGGCCTTGCAGCCCCTGCGCCAGCGCCTCCAGCAGGCCGTCGATCTGCGCGTCGCTGTGTGCCGCCGACAGCGTGATGCGCAGGCGCGAGGTGCCGGGCGGCACCGTCGGCGGGCGGATCGCGGCAACCCAGTAGCCCTGCTCGAACAGATGCCGCGACAGGGACAGCGCGCGCTCGGCCGCGCCCAGCACCAGCGGCTGGATTGGCGTTTCGGACGGCGCCAGTGCCAGCCCCAGCTGCGCCGCGCCACTGCGGAAGCGGTGGATGTTGGCGTGCAGCGCTGCGCGCCGCTGCGGCTCGTCCTGCACGATGCGCAGCGCGGCGCGCGCGGCGGCGGCGATGGCCGGCGGCGGCGCGGTGGAGAAAACCCAGCTGCGGGCGCGCTGGATCAGGTACTCGATCAAGGTGTCGGAGCCGGCGACGAAGGCGCCGGCGGCGCCCAGGCTCTTGCCCAGGGTGGCAACCTGGACCAGGGGCGGCGGCAGCGGCGCCGCCGGATGTGACAGCAGCTCGAGGCTGCCCTGGCCGCGCTCGCCGAGCACGCAGAAGCCGTGCGCATCATCGACCATCAGGTTGCCTTGATAGGCTTCGCACAGGGTGGACAGAGCCGGCAGGTCGGCGAGGTCGCCGTCCATGCTGAACACGGCGTCGGTCACCAGCAGGGCCTGGCGGCCGGCGTCCCGCGCCTGGCGCAGGGCGCGGCCGAAGCCGCCGAGGTTGCCGTGCGGCACGCGCACATACTCGGCGCCCGAGAGCCGGCCGCCGTCGATCAGCGAGGCGTGGTTGAGCTCGTCGGCCACCAGCACATCGTCGCGCTTGAGCAGCGCGCGCAGCACGCCCAGGTTCGCCGCCCAGCCGGTGGAGAACAGCAGCACCCGCGGCCGCTGCAGGAACGCCGCCAGTTCCTCCTCCAGCTGCGCGTGCTCGCGGTTGTAGCCGGAGACCAGGGCGGAGGCGCCGCTGCCGGTGCCGGAAGCGTCGAGCGCGCGCTTGGCGGCTTGCGCCAGGCGCGGGTCGGCGGCCAGGCCGAGGTAGTCGTTGCTGCAGAAGTTGATGCAGGGCTTGCCCTGCACCGTCAGCCTCACGCCGTGGCCGCCTTCCACCGCGCGCCGCACGCGGTACAGGTCGGCGGCGCGCAGCCGCTCCAGCTCGGCGGCGAGCCGCTGCTCCAGGTTCAGCGACGGCGCGGCAGAATCCGCCATGTCCGGGACCGCCGCCGGCTCAAGCCGCCGGCGGAGCCGACAGCGCGGCTGGCTCGTGCTCGCAGTGGCCGCAGCCGTGCGCGCCGGCTGCGTCGTGCCCGCCCCGAACCGCGCTGACGCCTGGGGCGGGAGCCGCGCCCTGGCCCTCCGCCCGGATGCCCAGGCGCTGGAACAAGCGGCGGTCCTTGTCGTTCTGCGGGTTGGCGGTGGTGAGCAGGCGCTCGCCGTAAAAGATGGAGTTGGCGCCGGCGAAGAAGCACAGCGCCTGCAGCTCTTCGTTCATCTGCGTGCGGCCGGCGGACAGGCGCACGTGCGAGCGCGGCATCATGATGCGCGCCACGGCGATGGTGCGCACGAAGTCGAAAGCGTCGAGCGGCGCGGCATCCTGCAGCGGCGTGCCGGGGATCTGCGCCAGCTCGTTGATCGGCACGCTTTCCGGGTGCTCGGGCAGGTTGGCCAGCACGCGCAGCATCTCGGCGCGGTCGCCGGAGGACTCGCCCATGCCGACGATGCCGCCGCAGCACACCTTGATGCCCGCCCCGCGCACGTGGCCGAGGGTCTCCAGGCGATCCTCGAAGGTGCGGGT
Organism: uncultured Nevskia sp.; assembly: GCA_964451925.1. Classification (GTDB taxonomy): domain Bacteria; phylum Pseudomonadota; class Gammaproteobacteria; order Nevskiales; family Nevskiaceae; genus Nevskia. The sequence goes on from CAYVKA010000071.1 coordinate 4,103, forward strand.
GCTGATGATCTCGCCGTAATACTCGGGCGAGGTGTCGATGTTGTGGTTGTAGTAGTCCAGGCCGGAATCGGCCAGGCGCTGCGCCTGGTGCTGCTTGAGCATGCCCAGGGTGACGCAGGTTTCCAGGCCCATGGCCTTGACCTCGCGCACCATCTCGACGACTTTGTCCAGGTCGCGGTCCTTGGGCGAACGCCAGGCGGCGCCCATGCAGAAGCGGGTGGCGCCCTGGTCCTTGGCGTCCTGCGCGGCCTGCTTCACCTGCTCCAGCGGCATCAGCGGCTCGGCCTTGAGACCGGTGTTGAAGCGCACGCTCTGCGAGCAGTAACCGCAGTCCTCGGGACAGGCGCCGGTCTTGATCGACAGCAGGGTGGAGAGCTGCACCGTGTTCGGATCAAAATGGGCGCGATGAACCGACTGGGCGCGGAACAGCAGATCGTTGAACGGCAGCGCGAACAACGCCTGCACTTCTTCGCTGCGCCAGTCATGGCGCGGAGCCTGGACCTCGGACATGGGAATTCCCCGGTGAATTTTGCCCGGCCAGTTTTGCCGCAGGCGCAGTTGCTGTCAACCGTAAAGCATCAAGATAAGTTTACAGATACCCGCCAGCGCAACCCTGAAGAGCCCGCCGCGCCGTGAAATCCTGGTTCCAGCGTACCCCGCCCCGTCCCGCCCCGCCCCCGGAAGCCACCGCCGCGGTGGAGCCGCACATCGCCGCCGGCCAGGCGCTGGAGGACCAGGGCGACGCCGCCGCGGCGCTGGATTGCTATCTGCAGGCCCTGGCGCTGGACCCGCGCTCGGCCAGGGCGCACCTGAACGCCGGCAACGCCCGCCGGCTGCTGGGCGACAACGCCGCGGCGATCGGCCACTACCGCCAGGCGACGGAACTGGACGCCGGCAGCGCCGGGGCGCATTTCAACCTGGGCACGGCGCTGCTGGCGGAGCGCCGATGGCCCGATGCAGCGCAGGCCTACCGCTCCGCGTTGCGGCTGCGGCCGGAATGGGCCGAGGCCTGGATCGGGCTGGGCTGCGCGCTGGAAGAGAGCCTGGCGCTGCGGGAGGCGGTGGAAGCTTATTCGCGGGCGCTGGCGATCCAGCCGGAGCACCTCGGCGCCGCCTCCAATCTCAGCGCCTTGCAGATCCGCGCGCTGGATGTGGGCGGCGCACGCAAGACGCTGCGCGACTTCCTGCAGCGGGCGCCGGAGCAGCGCGAGTTGTGGCAGAGGCTGGCGACGCTGGAGCTGGACGCCGGGCGCATCGACGACAGCCAGGCCATCCAGCGCGCGCTGATCGAGCGGCAGCCGGACGATTTCGCCGCCTGGAGCGTGCTGCTGTTCCACCTCAGCTACCAGGCGGAGGTCGACGCGGCGGAGAACCTGCGCCAGCACCGCCGCTACGGCGAGCTGCTGGAGTCGCGCGTCGCGTCGCGCGCGCTGCCGCGCCCCGGGCCGGACGACCGCGCGCGGCGGCTGCGCGTGGGCTACGTCTCGGGCGACTTCAATATCCACCCGATCGCCAATTTCATCCACCCGGTGCTGCGCTGCCACGACCGCGCCGCGTTCGAGGTGCTCTGCTACCACACGCAGGACAACGCCGACGCGCTCACCGCGGAACTGCAAACCCTGGCCGATCACTGGCGCGCGGTCGGCGGACTGGACGACGAGGGCCTCGCCGACCTGATCCAGCAGGACCGCATCGACGTGCTGGTGGACCTGTCCGGCCATTCCGGCGGCAACCGCCTCGGCGTGTTCGCGCGCAAGCCGGCGCCGCTGCAGTACACCTGGCTGGGCCACCTCAGCACCACCGGCCTGAGCCGCATGGATTACCGCCTGTGCGACGCGCATACCGATCCCGAAGGCGTGGCCGAAGCCTGGCAGACCGAAACACCGGCGCGCCTGCCGGACAGCCAGTGGTGCTACGACCAGCGCATCGTCGCACTGCCGCCGGCGTCGCCGCTGCCGCGCCTGCGCAACGGCTACTGGACGTTCGGCTCGTTCAACAACTACCGCAAGCTCAATGCGGCGGTGTTCGCCGCCTGGGCGGCGGTGCTGCAGGCGGTGCCGGACAGCCGGCTGCGGCTGTTCTCGTTCGAGAACGAGGAGAGCGGCGAGCGCGCGGTGCAGGCGCTGGTGGCGCAGGGCATCGAGCGGCAGCGCCTGAGCTGGCACCTGCGCACCTCGCCGCAGGGGCATTTCGAGTCCTTCGCCGGTGTCGATGTGGCGCTGGACTCGTTCCCGTACAACGGCGCCACCACCACCTGCGACGCGCTGCTGATGGGCGTGCCGGTGCTGGCCGTGGCCGGGACGCGCTCGCTGTCGCGCGGCGGCGTCAGCCTGCTCGGCAGCCTCGGCATGGACGACTGGATCGCCGCCACCGCGCCGCAGCTGGCCGCGGTGGCGCAGCGGCAACTGGCCCGGGCCGAGGACATCGCGCAGCTGCGCGCGGCGCTGCCGCAGCGCATGCGCGACAGCGCGCTGATGGACGCGCCGCGGTTTACCCGCAATCTGGAGTCGCAATATCATGCCGCCTGGCGCCGCTGGTGCGAGGACGCCGCAAGCCGCTGAGCGACGCGCACGCGCGCAGGCCGCGACAGGACCAAGGACGACGGCCGGCCGCGGCCGCACCGCAATGAGGGGTTGAGGACGATGCTGCGTTTTTTTGACGCCACCAGGGCGGTGAGCTTCGGCAAGAGCATCGCCGACGAATTCTGCAAGGTGCACGCGCTGCGCGACCACAACAAGAAGCATCTCGGCCGCAAGGGCGAGCGCACCGTGGCGCTGGTGCGCAAGGCCTCGGCCTTCGCCCGCGCCGAGAAGCTGAATTTCTACACCCGCGCCAAGATGCTGGCGGAGATCAAGCAGGGCCTGAAAAACGCCGGCGTGGATGAAGCGGAAACCGAGGATTTCGTCCGCGCCATCGTCATGGAACGGCTGCGTCCGGCCGCGCCGGGCTGAGCGGCGCCCGGGTTCCGGCCGGCGCCGCGGGAGCACTCATGTTCATGCCGCTGCGCTCAAGACTGCTGCAAGTGCTGCTGCCGCAGCGCTGCAGCCTGTGCCGCCTGCCCTCTCCCGGCCCGGTCTGCGCCGACTGCCGCGCGGACCTGCCCTGGAACCACAGCGCCTGTCCGCTCTGCGCGCGGCCGCAGGCCGGCTCCTCGCATGTCTGCGCCGTCTGCGCCGCCAGGCCGCCGCCGTTCGATGCCGGCTGGTCGGCCTTCCGCTACCAGACGCCGGTCGACCGGGCGGTGCACGGCCTGAAGTACCACGCCGGCTTCCGCAGCGCGCACTGGCTGGGGCTGGAGATGGCGCGGGCGCTGGCGCGGCGGCCGCAACCCCTGCCGCAACTGCTGCTGCCGGTGCCGCTGCATGACGGGCGCCTGCGCCGGCGCGGCTACAACCAGGCGCTGGAACTGGCGCGCGCGCTGGGCGGTCAATTGGGCGTGGCGGTGGATGCGCGCGGCGCACGACGCCTGCGCGCCACCACCGACCAGATCGGACAAAGCGCGGCGCAGCGCCGCCGCAACGTGCAGGGTGCGTTCACCGTCGATGCGGTGCGCCTGCGCGGCAAGCACATCGCGCTGGTGGACGACGTGATGACCACCGGCAGCACGCTGGCCGAGCTGGCCCGTGCTTGCCGCAAGGCGGGCGCAGCGCGCATCGAGGTATGGACCGCGGCGCGGGCGATATGAACGGAGGACGACGACATCATGAAGCGCTGCCGGCTGTTGCTGTGCACCCTGCTGCTGGGCCCGGCGCTAGGCGCCGCTGCAGCGCCACCTGAGCCGCCGGTGGACGCACTGAAGCAGCTGGCGCAGGACAGCAATACCTTCGGCTTCGACCTGTACCAGCGGCTGCGCACACAGCCTGGCAACCTGGTGCTGTCGCCGGCCTCGGTGACGATGGCGCTGGCCATGACCTGGGACGGCGCCAGGGGCGGCACCGGCGAGCAGATGCGCAAGGCACTGCACCTGCGCGGCAGCCCGGCCGAGGTGATGCAGGCCGCGGGCGAACTGGCGCGCCAGCTGCAGGACCCGGCCCGGCCGATCAGGTTCCGCCTGGCCAACCGGCTGTTCGGCGAGCAGACCTATACCTTCGAGCAGCCCTATCTCGACGCCACGCGGCGGGCTTTCGGCGCGCCGCTGGAAGCGGTGGACTTCGCCCATGCCGCGGAGCAGGCGCGGCAGCGCATCAACGCCTGGGTGGAGCAGCAGACCGAGCAGCGCATCCGCGATCTGATTCCGCCGCGCGTGCTCAACGCCGACACGCGGCTGGCGCTGGTCAACGCCATCTATTTCCTCGGTGACTGGCAGACGCCGTTCACCGCACAGGCGACGCGGCCGGAGCCGTTCCATCGCGGCGACCAGGGCAGCAAGGACGTGCCGACCATGCACCAGCGCGAGCACCTGCGTTACGTGCAGGCCGGGGGCTGCAAGGTGGTGGAACTGCCGTACCGCGGCGGCGCCATGGCCATGCTGCTGGTGCTGCCCGATCAGCCCGACGGCATCGCCGCGCTGGAGCAGTCGCTGGACGAGCCCGGGCTGGAACGGCTGGTGCAGGGACTGCAGCCGCAGATGGTGGCGCTGTCGCTGCCCAAGTTCGAGATCAACCCTTCGGCCAGCCTGGCGCTGAGCGAGCCCTTGCAGGCGATGGGCATGGGGCTGGCGTTCGACCGCCAGCGCGCGGACTTCAGCGGCATCGCCAATCCGCCGGACCCGAACGACCGGCTGTTCCTGGCGCAGGTGTACCACAAGGCCTTCGTCAAGGTCGACGAGCAGGGCACCGAAGCGGCCGCGGCGACGGCGGCGGTGATGCAGCGCGCGATGGCGGTGATGCGGCCGGCGCAACCGGTGGAGTTCAAGGCCGACCACCCGTTCCTGTTCTTCATCCGCGACCAGGCCAGCGGCATGGTGCTGTTCAGCGGCCGGGTGATGGAGCCGTAAAGCCTGTGGCAGAACCAGTCGCCGCTGCGTCCTAGAGCCAGCCGTCCGGCCGCAGCAGGAAATCCAGCAGCAGGCCGGCGAAGACCGCGGCGCCGAAGCGGTTGTTGTCGAGAAAGGCCTGGAAGCAGGGGCCGCGCTGGCGCTGGCGCGTCATCCATTGCTCGCGGATCGCACAGCCGGCCGCGAGCAGCAGGCCGGCGCCGTACAGCGGACCGCGCCGGGCCTGCAGGCCCACCGCCAGCAGCAACAGCAGCGCCGCCAGGTGCAACAGCCCGACGATCAGGCGGTCGTTGCGGCCGAACAGGATGGCGCTGGATTTGACGCCGATCTTCAAGTCGTCGTCGCGATCGCTCATCGCATAGTAGGTGTCGTAGGCGATGACCCAGCACAGGTTGGCCGCCATCAGCAGCCCCGCCTCGTGCCACGGCACGGTGCCGCGCACCGCCGCATAAGCCATCGGGATGCCCCAGGAGAAGGCGATGCCCAGGTGCGCCTGCGGCAGGCTGTGGAAGCGCTTGGCGAAGGGATAGCTCGCCGCCAGCGCCGCCGCCGGCAGGGACAGCCACAACGCGGCGGCGTTGAGCCGCGATGCGATGAGCAGGGCCAGCAGGCACAGCACGGCGAACAACACCAATGCTTCATGCGGCGAGACGCGGCCGGCGGCGATCGGGCGGTCCTTGGTGCGCTCGACATGGGGATCGAAATTGCGGTCGGCGTAGTCGTTGATGACGCAGCCGGCAGAGCGCATCAGCACGGTGCCGAGGACGAACACCGCGAGCAGGTCCCAGCGCGGGGGGCCGCCGGCGGCCAGCCACAAGGCCCACAGGGTGGGCCAGAGCAGGAGATAGATGCCGATGGGCTTGTCCAGGCGCATCAGCAGGGCGTAGTCGTGGAGGCGGGAGCGCATTGCTTGCTGTTGGAGGTTGGCGCGGCTTTAGGGCAGGCGCTGTAGTTCGGTTTGTTTGGACTTCGCGATGAAGCCTTGGCACGCCGCGCCTAGCGCGGCGCGCTGAAGCCTCAGCGCCGTATCAGCGTCGGGTCCGCTGCGCTTGACCCGACCTACGCAGACCTCGGCGCCGAGAGCAGATCCTTGGCAGTTCCTCCGGTCACAGCGGAGAGAGGGAGAGCACATATCAGACCTGCGCATACTTCTCGGCATCCCCCACCCACCGCGCGATCAGGCGCCGCGCCTCCTGCGGCGACTTGCTCAGCCACTGGTCCGCCAGCTTCTGCAGCGGCGGAATCTGCGCCGCGTCGCGCACCGGATCGGCGATCTTGAGGCCGATCAGGCCAGTCTGGCGCCGGCCCAGCAGCTCGCCCGGGCCGCGCAGCTCCAGGTCGTGCTGGGCGATGCGGAACCCATCATGGGTGGTGCGCATCACCTCCAGCCGCGCCTTGCCGCCCTCGCCCAGCGGCGGCTGGTACATCAGCACGCACTGGCTGGCGGTGGCGCCGCGGCCGACGCGCCCGCGCAGCTGGTGCAGCTGGGCCAGGCCGAGGCGCTCGGCGTTGTCGATGATCATGATGCTGGCGTTGGGCACGTCGACGCCGACCTCGATCACCGTGGTGGCGACCAGCAGCTGGGTCGAGCCGTTCTGGAAGGCGCGCATTTGCGCCTCCTTCTCCGGCGCCTTGAGCCGGCCGTGGACCAGGCCGACGCGCAGCTGCGGCAGCTCGGTGCGCAGCTGGCGGTAGGTCTCCTCGGCGGCCTGCGCCTGCAGCTGGTCGGACTCCTCGATCAGGGTGCAGACCCAATAGGCCTGGCGGCCGGCCAGGCAGACCTCGCCGATGCGCTCCAGCACTTCGCCGCGGCGCTCGTTGGACAGCGCCACGGTCTGCACCGGGGTGCGGCCGGGCGGCAGCTCGTCGATGACCGACACGTCGAGATCGGCGTACAGGGTCTGCGCCAGCGTGCGCGGGATCGGCGTGGCCGACATGATCAGCTGGTGCGGCGTGACGCCGCGCGGCCCCTTGTCGCGCAGCGCCAGGCGCTGGCCGACGCCGAAGCGGTGCTGCTCGTCCACCACCACCAGCGCCAGCTTGGCAAAGCGCACCTCGGACTGGAACAGCGCATGGGTACCGACCCACAGCTTGACCTCGCCGCGCGCGGCACGGCGCATGGCCTCTTCCTTCTCGGCCTTCTTCATGCGCCCGGACAGCACGCCGACCTCGACGCCCAGCGGGCCGAGCATGCCGGCCAGGTTGTGCGCGTGCTGCTCGGCCAGCAGCTCGGTCGGCGCCATCATCACCGCCTGCAGGCCGTCCTGGGCGCAGCCGAGCATGGCGACGGCGGCGACCACGGTCTTGCCGCAGCCGACATCGCCCTGCACCAGCCGCAGCATCGGCTTGCCGGAAGCCAGATCATGGGCGATGTCGCCGATGACGCGGCGCTGCGCGCCGGTCAGGGCGAAGGGCAGCTTTTCCTGCAGGCGCGCCGAGGCCGGCTGCACCTGGTCGACGCGCGCGCCGGGCTGCGCCAGCGTGCGCTGGCGCAGCAGGCGCATGCACAGCTGGTGCGCCAGCAATTCCTCGCGCACCAGGCGCAGCTGCGCCGGATGGCGCTCCAGCAGCAGGTCGCCGAGGTCGGTGCCGTTGGGCTCGTGCAGCACGCGCAGCGCGGTCATGGTGTCCGGCCCGGCCAGGCCGGGCAGCTCGCCGTTGAAGCCGGGCTCGTGCGCCGCCACTTCCAGCGCCTGCTGGATCAGGCTGCGCAGGCGCTGCTGGGTGATGCCGGTGGCCAGGGGGTAGATCGGGGTGAGCTTGGGCTCCGCCGGGAGCAGGGCGGGATCGTCGGCGACGCGGTATTCCGGGTGCACCATCTCCAGCCCGGAGGCACCGGCGCGGACGGTGCCGAAAGCGCGCACCCAGCGGCCCTCGACGAAGCCCTGCTTCTGCTGCTCGTTGAAATGGAAGAAGCGCAGCAGCAGGCCGCTGCCGCCGTCGTCGATGGCCACGCGCAGGCTGCGGCGCGGGCCAAAGCGCACGTCGGCCGCGGCCACCTTGCCGCGCACCAGCACTTCCTCGCCGGCCTTGAGCTCGTTCAGCGGCACGATGCGGCGCCGGTCCTCGTAGCGGCTGGGCAGATGGAACAGCAGGTCCTGCACCCGCTCGATGCCGAGCGGGCGCAGCTTGAGGGCGACGGCGGGACCGGCGCCCTTGAGGTAGGTGACTTCGGTGGCGAGGGTGGTCGGCGGTTTGACGCCGGTCCGCCGCCCGCCTGCCACCTCCCGCCTCACGGTTTTATTCAAGCACCAGGATCGCGTCCGCCTCGACGCGCGAGCCGCGCGGCAGGCTGGCCACGCCGATGGCGGCGCGCGCCGGGAAAGGCTGCACGAAGTACTCGCTCATGATCTCGTTGACCTTGGGGAAATGCGCCAGGTCGGTGAGGAACACGTTGAGCTTGGCCACGTCCTTGAGCCCGCCGCCGGAGGCTTCCGCCACGGCGCGCAGGTTCTTGAACACCTGGTGGATCTCGGCCTCGATGGTGTTGTTCTGCAGGTGCATGCTGACCGGATCGAGCGGAATCTGCCCGGACAGGTACACGGTCTTGCCGCACTTCACGGCCTGCGAATAGGTGCCGATCGCGGCGGGGGCCTGGTCGGTATGGATGATCTGACGGGTCACGGCGGGTATTCCCTTGGAAAAAGGATAGGTTACCGCCTGCAGCCGCTCCGTGGATAACGCCGCCGCGATACGTTGGCCGCCACTACCGCAGTTCCGGCAGAACCACCTGGCCCGGACCACTGCTCCGGCATGCCCTGCGGCCGCTCATACGCGGGTGACGCGCTGCACCGGGGCCAGCCGGCGCAGGCGGCGCAGCACGCGCGCCAGGTGCACGCGGTCCTTCACCGTCACGACGAAGCGCATTTCCAAGGCCTCGGACCCGTCGCGCTCCGGCATCTGCACGTTCTCGATGCTGGCGTTGGCGCCGGAGATTTCCCCGGCCACCATGGCCAGCAGGCCGCGCCGGTTCTCGGCCTTGAGCTTGAGCTCGGCCAGGAAGTCGCCCTGCACCTTCTCCGACCAGATCAGCGGCACGCGCTCCTGCGGCCCGCCCTTGCGCGCCTGCACGTGGCGGCATTCGAGGCGGTGGATGACGATGCCGCGGCCGACGCTGACGTAGCCGCAGATATCGTCGCCCGGGATCGGGTGGCAGCACTTGGCGTAGTCGATGACCAGGCCTTCGGTGCCCTCCACCTGCAGCGGCACGCTCTCGCCGGGCACGGTGCCCTGGTCCGGGTCCGGCAGGAAGTGCCGCGCCACCAGCGGCGCCAGGCGCGCGCCGGTGCCGATGGAGATGTACAGGTCTTCCATGTCCTGCAGGTTGAACACGCGCAGCACCGCCTCGGTCGACTCCTCCTTGAGCGAGGACAGCGGCACATGCAACTCGCGCAGCGCGATCTCCAGCAGGCGCCGGCCGAGGCGGATGGCCTCGTCCTCGCGCTGGTTCTTGAGGAAATTGCGGATGTGCGAGCGGGCCTTGGCGGTCTTGACGTAGTTGAGCCAGGCGGCGTTGGGCCGGGCGTGGCGGGCGGTGATGATCTCCACCGTCTGGCCGTTCTGCAGCGGCGTGTTGAGCGGCTCCAGCTGCTGGTCGATGCGCGCGGCGACGCAGTGGTCGCCCAGTTCGGAGTGCACCGAGTAGGCGAAGTCCACCGCGGTGGCGCCGCGCGGCAGGCGCCGGATCTGGCCCTTGGGGGTGAAGACGTAGACCTCGTCCGGGAACAGGTCGACCTTGACGTTCTCGATGAAATCCAGCGCGCCGGCGCCGCCCTGCATCTCGAACAGGTTGCCGAGCCATTCGCGCGCGCGCACCTGCGGCGCCGAGCCGGGGTCGTTCTTGCCGCCCAGCTTGTATTGCCAGTGCGCGGCGATGCCGCTCTCGGCGATGTGGTGCATGTCGCGGGTGCGGATCTGCACCTCGATCTTGCGCCCCTGCGGGCCGACGCAGGTGGTGTGCAGCGACTGGTAGCCGTTGACCTTGGGGTTGGCGATGAAGTCGTTGAACAGCTCGGAGATCGGCCGGTAGACGTGGTGCACCACGCCGAGGGCGCGGTAGCAGTCGTCGACCTTGGTCACCAGGATGCGGAAGCCGAGCAGGTCCATCACGTCGAGGAAGCGCAGGCGCTTGCGCTGCATCTTCTCGTAGACGGCGTACAGGTTCTTCTGCCGGCCGACCACCGAGGCGCCGATGCCCTCCTCGCGCAGGGCCCGCTCCAGCTTGTGCTCGAACTCCTTGATCAGGCTCTTGGTGTCGCCCAGGCGCTCGTTCACCGCGCGCTGGAATACGTTGTAGCGCTTCGGGTGCAGGTTGAGGAACGCCAGGTCTTCCAGCTCGGTGCGCAGGGTGTTGATGCCCAGGCGCTGAGCAATGGGGGCGTAGATCTCCAGCGTCTCGCGCGCCACGCGGCGGCGCTTGGCCGATTCCACCCCTTCCAGGGTGCGCATGTTGTGCAGGCGGTCGGCCAGCTTGACCAGGATCACGCGCAGGTCCTGCGCCATCGCCAGCAGCAGCTTGCGCACGCTCTCCGCCTGCTGCTCGGCGCGGGTCATGCCCTCGACCTTGTGGAACTTGCTGACGCCGTCGACCAGTTCCGCCACGTCCTTGCCGAACAGGCGCACGATCTCGCCCTTGTCGACGTCGGTGTCCTCGATCACGTCGTGCAGGATGGCGGCGCACAGGGTGGTGGCGTCCAGGCGCATCTCGGCCAGGATGCGCGCCACCGCCAGCGGGTGATAGATGTAAGGCTCGCCCGATTCGCGCGCCTGGCCGGAGTGCATGCGCGCGCCGAACTCGTAGGCGCGGCGCACCTCGTTGATCTGGTCCTCCGGCAGGTATTCCTGCAGCACCTTGCACAGGGCCTCGATCCCGTACTCGCGCGCCACGCGCTGAGTGCGGATCGCGGTGCCGATGCGCTGGATGACCGGGAATTCCATGGCCCAGTATAGACTGAGGGCGGCGCGCGCCGGACACTCCCGCCGCGCCCCGGGTGTTGCCGCGCCGGCCAGCGCGGCCGAGTGCCGCGCCTTCGGTGGATGGCCGGTTCGGCGGACAACAAAAAAAAGGGGCCTTGCGGCCCCTTTCACGAATCGATGTAAAGCCTGCTGTCGGGTGGGAGGGGGCCATTACTGGCCCCCTCCCCCCTTAGAACCGGACTTGCAAGTTTCCAAGCATCCGGCTCAAGCCTCAAAAAGACCCCCTTGCAGGGGCCGGCAACTTACAGCTAACTACTTGTTGCTAGAGTGAAACTTTCGATGGCAGTTGGGATGCCACATTTCGAGGTTTTCCGTTTTGTCGGACCCTCCATCCACCCGCCTGATGACATGATGCACATTCCACTTGTCTTCGGCGGTGATAAGTTGCCCGCAGCCTGGACATACCCCGTCCTGTTGCGTCCATAGCTTCAGCAGAAACGCCCGGTCTTCCAGCCGTCGGACCATCAAGTCCCGTTTCCGGTTCTCAAAATACTGGTCGTATGACGGGTCGAATGGGTTGGCCTCCGCCTTGACTTTGGTGTGACGAACAATTCGCAGGTCTGCCGCCCTGAACAGCGAGAGCGTCATGATTTCGCCTTTCCGGTTCCGAGTTTTGCACGCAAACACCCAGCTTCTGCTGCCAATGGTGCGGAAATACCTCTCCGCGATCCATGGACGGCTCTTGTTCGGGTGTCGACGTTTAGCCCAGCGCCATAGAGACTTCCAGATGACCGAATCCACTTTGGCGAATGTTTCCTTTGCCACGATCCCTCGGTGGTAGTTCGCCCAGCCACGAATGACGGGGTTTAGTTTCCAGATCAGGTCGTCTTGCGGCATCGTTTTACCCGCCTTGATGATTCCTCGGACTTTGTCGAGGAACGCTTTCACGTTCTTCGGGGCAGGCTTAATCAGCAGCTTGCCGCTGTACTTGCGTACATTTTGACCAAGGAAGTCGAAGCCTTCGTCGATATGCGTGATTCTGGTTTTCTCTTCCGAGAGTTCCAGGCCCCGTTCGCCGAGAAACTGTTTGACGAACGGCTTGACCTCATGTTCCAGAAACTCTTTCGAATCCCCAGTGATCACGAAGTCGTCCGCATACCGGACCAAGTGAAGCCGCCTTTTCAGCTTTCGGTATCGGTTCGGAGCGAAACGCTGCTCCAATTCCGGTTCCAGCCGATCCAGCACTTGGTTCGCCAACGTCGGAGAGATAATGCCCCCTTGCGGGGTTCCCGCTTCAGTTGGAAAGAGCCTCGATGACTCGATGAATCCAGCCTTCAGCCACTTGTGTAACACGTCCCGGTCGATACAGACCCGAGTTTCCAACCAGTCGTGGCTGATATTGTCGAAACAGCCTTTGATGTCGCCTTCGAGCACCCATTGCGCACCGCTTTTCTGGCCTAACAGAATAAATAGCTGGCCTATTGCGTCGTGTGCGCTCCGGCATTTCCGGAACCCATAGGAGTTCGGATCAGCCAGTGTTTCGGCCACAGGTTCCAATGCGAGCAGATACAGCGCCTGCATCGCCCGGTCCCGCATGGTCGGTATACCTAAAGGTCTCATCTTTCCATTCGCCTTGGGGATGTACACCCTCCGCAACGGTTGCGGCTTGTAACCGCGGCTGCTCAACGTGTGAATCACCTGCCATTTGGATTCCGGTGTGGACCAGGTTTCCCCATCCACTCCGGGCGTCCGCCTGCCAACGTTTTCTGTAACGCGTTTGACGGCCATACAGCGACCGTTGAACGATTGAACCAAGAACCTTTGCAAGGCTTTCACCCTGCGCCAGTCCCTTTGTTGCGTTGCCTTCGCAATACGAACCTGTAGCCCTCTCACCTGTTCGTGTACACTGGTCCAGTTGATCTGGTGCCAGCCATCCGAGCGGGCGGAAGGTGCAGACTCCGCGAACTGCAATTCGTGAAGCTTCATCTTGCTATCCCTCCATTCGAGAAATGACGGCAATCCCGAAGAAGCAGAGGCGCAAGTTCCCCGAGGGGGAGCTTGCTCCCCTTTCGGGATGTTGAAATCGTGCCGAAGCACGGTTGGGTTCTACCGGCGCTCTTGCGATAAGAGACCACACGGAAGTCAGCACCCTTTCGGGTCAGGCTATTTCTGCCCTATCCGCCCGATTACAGGGCGGCATTCGCTTTTTCCGCGATCCTCTACCCGCTGTCCGTTGATTGCCCTTGCGGGCAACTAACCTGCGCGCACGACGCCGCAGTCCCGATGATTTGGGCCTGTAGAGACGCTGTGTGACGCAGGGGGACGTCGGGCTTACCGAGTTCCACGCTTGTGACAAGAGTTGCGAGGGTCCTGCCTGTTCGCCGGTGGTCACATTGTCAGCGTGCCGTGACAATAAAACACGGCATCCGACCACGTACCTTTTGGTTCAAGCGCGTCAGCAGCTTGCGCTTGTTCTTTCGTGACGACGATGCAGCAGTTCACTTACGTTGACCCGTCAACCCAGCCTAGCACCTCATCCGCCTTGCTGCTGGCAGACTCTCAGGTGGTACCTCACGGTATCACCTAACCCTTTCGGGGGTTACATTGTCGGAGCGCTGTGGCACCAGTCCGTTACCAGACTCGCGCTGCCCCTAGGCTACTGTTGGCTGAACAACAGGCTGGCTGCCGTCAACATCGACGGTCCAGCAATCACAAACGTGGCTTTACGCCACCTAGGTTGAAGCAGAGGACATAACTTCCTCGGCCCCAGCTATTTTCATAGCCAGGATTTCAGTGGGCTCGTTTTCATACGGACAAACTTACCTTGGGCCGCCTTGCGCGGTCCTATGTCGAGGTTAGGAGTCAGTGGATGACTCCATTGTTAAGAGTGGAAGGCGACGGTGAATTGTCTACCACCCACTTGAGGAAGGCGTTTCACCTTCCGACTTATAGGTATTCGAGAAAACTGCTATTTCTCTTATTCCCTACGTTGCTCCCGGATTTAACCTCCATCCGGCAAGTTTTCCTCTACTTCGGGCGTTGATTTTAGTCTTCTTTCTTGTTAGAATTCCAACGTGGAATCCCTTCAAAATGTGAGACTTAGGCCAACTACCTAAGCGACTCTCGTCGCACTTACATGTCGAAGCTGGGATCCAGCGCTTCCAGCTCCATCTTCGGCTGCTGGATGGCGGGCAGGTCGGCCTCGCTCAGCACCGAGGTGCCGATGTAGCCTTCGGCGATTTCCTTCAGCGACAGCACGGTCGACTTGTGGCTGCCCCAGGGCAGGCGCGCTTCGGCGCCGCGGGCCAGCTGGCGGGCGCGCTTGGCGGCGACCAGGCTCAGTTCGAACTGGTTGGGGATGCGGGCCAGACAATCTTCTACGGTAACGCGTGCCATGACTCACCTGCTCAAAACTACGGGTTAAGGGTCGAATTATAGCCAATCCGGCGGCTTCCGGCCAAGAGGCAAGCCGGCAGCGCGGCCGGCCCCGCGCCCGCCCGCCTACAGGCGCAGTTCCCGGATCAGCGCGGCGTGGCGCTCTTGTTGCGCCGGCAGGCGCAGGCGCCGCGCCAGCAGCAGCGCTTCCAGCTCATCCAGCGCCTGTTCAAAGGTGTCGTTGACCACCAGGTAGTCATATTCGCTGTAGTGCGTCATCTCGGCGTGGGCCGCCTCCATGCGCGCGGCGATGACCTTGGGGTCGTCCTGGCCGCGGCCATGCAGGCGCCGCTCCAGTTCGGCCGCCGATGGCGGCAGGATGAAGATGCCGGGGGTGTCCGGCCGGCGCGCCTTGATCTGGCGCGCCCCCTGCCAGTCGATGTCCAGCAGCAGTTCGGTGCCGGCGGCAAGCAGGCGCTCGGTTTCAGCCCTGCCGGTGCCATAGCGCCGTCCGAACACCTCGGCGTGCTCGAGGAACTCGCCCGCCGCCACCATCGCCAGGAACTGCGCCTCGTCGACGAAATGGTAGTGGCGGCCGTGCTGTTCCCCGGCGCGCGGCGCGCGGGTGGTGTAGGACACGGAGATCGCCGCGCTGATGCCGCGTCCGGCCAAGCGCGCCACCAGGGCGTGGCTGAGGCTGGTCTTGCCGCCGCCGCTGGGCGCGGAAACGATCCACAGCGATCCGGGCGGAGGGTTAGCCAAGTCGGGGTACCAGTGTGAAAAGCATGACAGTGCGCCTGCAAAACCAAGGTTTCCTGGGGCCAATTCTCGCCCACGGCGCGGCGCCTGCCTATGGGATGTTCAGCCCAGCCGCGCCGGCGCGCCGAACCGCGGGCTTCAGGCGAAGGGGTGGTATTGGTAGAGCCAGGTCTCGGACAGGGTGCTGTCGCCGGACTTGAGGTAGAGCCGCAGGTCGACCGGCTCCTGGCCGTCCACCGTCAGGTCGAACCAGGCGCGCCAGTGGCCGCTGACGCCGTCCGGCACCGCCTCGGTGAGGATATAGGAGAAGCTGCCGCGCGAGGCGGTGAGCACCGGCTCCGGCTTGACGCCGAACGGCAGCGACACCAGCGGCCCGCCGAGGAATTCGACCACGAACTTGCGCACCCCCGGCGGACGCGGCTGGCCGGGCTGGCCGCCACGGCCCATGCGGGTGGCGACGCAGCGTGCCAGCGGCGTCGGGTAAGGCTCGTCGGCGGCCCAGTGCAGGCGGTAGCGCAGGCGGTAGCTGGAACCGGCCTTGGCCGGCGCTTTCGGCACCCACATGGCGACGATGTTGTCGTGAATCTCGTCGTTGTCGGGAATCTCGATCAGCTGCACCGCGCCCTCGCCCCAGCCATCCAGCGGCTCCACCCACAGGCTGGGCCGGCGGTCGTAGTTGACGCCGTCGAGGTAGTGGTCGAAGTTGCGGTCGCGCTGCAGCAGGCCGAAGCCGTGCGGGTTGTTGTCGCCGAAGGCCGAGGCCATGGTGCGCGGCGGGTTGTTCAGCGGCCGCCAGATGTGCTCGCCGGCGCCGTTCCAGATGGCCAGGCCGTCGGAGTCGTGCACTTCCGGGCGCCAGTCCACCGCGGTGGCCTTGGCGGTTTCGGAGAACCAGTACATCGAGGTCAGCGGCGCCAGGCCGAGGCGGCCGATATCGCGGCGCAGGAACAGCGCCGCCTCCACTTCCATGACCACCGCCTTCTGCCGCCGCATCAGGAAGCGGTAGGCGCCGGTGATGCCGGGACCGTCGAGGAAGGCGCAGACCGTCACGGTGTCGCTGTTCTGCGCCGGCGCTTCGAAATATACCCGTGTGAACGCCGGGAATTCCTCCGGGCGATCCGGCATGGCCACGTCGAGCGCGACGCCGCGCGCCGACAGGCCGTATTGATACAGTTCGCCGATGGCGCGGAAATAGGAAGCGCCGAGGAAGGCGACCCAGTCGTTCTTGCGCCAGTCAAGCCGGTCCTGGTCGTCGAGGCGGCTCTCCTGGAAACGGAAGCCGGCGAAGCCGGCGCCCGCCGGCAGCTCGCGCGCCGGGCTGTCGGCCGGCATGTCGAAATACGAAGGGTCGTAGATCAGCTCGCGGGCCGTGGCGCCCTCGGCCAGGTACATGTGCACCGGCGTCTGGAAGTAGCGGCCAAGGTGGAAAAAGGTCACCGGGAACTGGCCCGGGCCGTCGGCGAACAGGGCGTAGTCGGTCTTGAACTTGATCTTGCCGTGGGCATCGTAGTCGATGCGCTGCAGCACCTCGCGCGACAGCGCCGGCGGCGCCACATAGGGCTGCCCGGCCGCGACGCGCGCCTGCTCGACCAGCGCGTCGAAGGAATATGGGGCGGCATTGCCCAGCTTGATGCGCCTGGCGGCGAGCGCCGCCGGCGTGATGCCGAGGGCGGCGAGCGCGAGCGAGGTGCTGCTGGCGGTAAGGAAATTTCTTCGATTGATCATTGGCGTATCCCGGCCGGCAAATCATACAGGCAGGGACGCGCAAAAATCTCACCGGCGCGAATCTCACCGGGGCGGAGGCGCCGACTCATCCCTGTTCCAAAATGGCAGTCCTTGGCGACTTTGGAACCCGCTCGGGAAGATAAGTTCGGCCGCCGGCGGGGCGGCAGCGCCGCTTACCAGTCGCGCGGCTTGCTGAATTCCGGATAGCGCTGGGCGATGAAGGCCTTGAACTCGGGTGAGTGATAGGCCGCCACCAGATCCTTGACGAAGGCCTGATCCCTGTCGGCGCTGCGCACCGCCACGACGTTGATATAGCGGTCGCCCAAATCCTCGATGGCGAGCGCGTCCGCCAGCTTCAGGCCGGAGGCATAGGCGTAGTTGCCGTTGACGAAGGCGTAGTCGGCATCATCCAGCGCGCGCGGCAGCGAGGCCGCTTCCAGCGGCAGCAGCTTGAGCCGGCGAGGGTTGGCGGCCACGTCCTTTTCCGAGGCGCGCACCGGATCGGTGTCCGGCTTGAGCTGCAGCAGGCCTGCCTTGGCCAGCATACCGAGCGCGCGCGCCTCGTTGGTGGGATCGTTGGGCAGCGCGATGCGGTCGCCGTCCTTCAGCTCGCTCAAGGCATGGTGCTTGTGGCTGTACAGGCCCATCGGCTCGGTCGGCACCTGCGCCACCGGCTCGATCTGCAGCCCGTGGTCGGCGGCGAACTTGCGCAGGTAGATGACGTGCTGAAACACGTTGGCGTCGAGGGCGCCTTGCGCCAGCGCCAGGTTGGGCTGCACGTAGTCGCTGAACTCGACCACTTTCACCGAGTAGCCGCGCGCCTCCAGCCAGGGCTTGATGCTGCGGCGGATCATGTCGCTGAACGGGCCGGCGGTGGCGCCGATGCTCAGCGCCTTGCCGTCGGCGGCCTGGGCCGGCAGGCCGGCCAGCAGGCCGAACAGGAACAGTGACAGCGTGCGCAACAGCATTCTGCGGATCATGGAAAGCCCTCGGGGGTAGATTGAGCGGCGGCGCTCAGCGCCGGTCGAGCCGGGCGGCGACGCGGTTGCCGCCGAACTGGATGGCCTGCACCAACACCACCAGCAGCGCCACGGTGATCAGCATCACGCCGGTCTGGAAGCGGTAGTAGCCATAGCGGATGGCGAGATCGCCGATGCCGCCGCCGCCGACCACGCCGGCCACCGCGGTGTAGGACAGCAGGCTGACCGCCATCACCGTCAGGCCGAGCACCAGACCGGAGCGCGCCTCCACCAGCAGCACCCTGAACACGATCTGCGGCACGCTGGCGCCCATCGCCTCGGCAGCTTCGATCACGCCGCGCGGCACCTCGCGCAGCGACTGCTCCACCAGGCGCGCGAAATACGGGATGGCGGCGAAGGACAGCGGCACCGACGCCGCCAGCGGGCCGATCGAGCTGCCGACCAGCCAGCGCGTCAGCGGCACCAGGGCCACGATCAGGATGACGAAGGGGAACGAGCGCACCACGTTGATGAAGCCGTTGAGCAGCGCGAACAGCCAGGGGCGCTGCCACAGCTGGCCGCGGTCGGTCAGCAGCACCAGCACGCCGAGCGGCCCACCCAGCAGCAGCGCCGCCGCCAGCGACACCAGCAGCATCAGCAGGGTCTGGCCCAGGGCCAGCCACAGGTCGGGCAGGATCTCGATCAGGGAGTCGCTCATGTCACGCGGCCTCGAACAGGCGCCGCGCCGCCGCGCTGCGCGGCTCGGGCGGCTGCGCCCGGCGCAACGCTAGTTCCTCGACCACGTGCCCGCCCTCCATCACCGCCACGCGCCCGCACAACGCGCGCACCACCGACAGCGAGTGGCTGACGATGACGATGGTCACGCCCAGGCGCTGGTTGATGTCGCGCAGCACCGCCAGCAGCTCGCGCGTGGTATGCGGATCGAGCGCAGAAGTCGGCTCGTCGCACAGCAGCACCTGCGGCTGCGTGGCCAACGCGCGGGCGATGGCGACACGCTGCTTCTGTCCGCCGCTGAGCTGCGCCGGATACTGCGCGGCCTTGTCGGCCAGGCCGACGATGTCCAGGCATTCGCGGGCACGGGCGCCGACCGCCGCGCCGCGCAGGCCGGCGATGCGCAGCGGAAAGCCGACGTTGTCCAGGGCATTGCGGTTATGCAGCAGGTTGAACTGCTGGAAGATCATGCCGATGCGCCGCCGCGCCTGGCGCAGCGCCACGGCGTCGAGCAGGTCCAGGCGCTGCCCGCCGACCCACACCGCACCGGAGCTCGGCCGCTCCAGCAGGTTAATCAGACGCAGCAGGGTGGATTTGCCGGCACCGGAGAAGCCGATGATGCCGAACACTTCGCCGCGGGCGATGTGCAGGCTGGTGGGGGCGACCGCCTCGAACAGCCGCGGCCCCGCGGCGTAGCTTTTGGCGACGGCTTCAAGCCGGATCATGGGCGTGGCATCGGGCAAGGCGGGATACGGAACAGGCAGGGCCGGCGACGGCGCCGGGCAGGAACTTTAGGGAAAGCGGCGGGCGCTGGGAAATAGCCAGTACTGCTAGCGATATGCCGAAACCACGCAACGCAGGCGTTGGCCGGGTCAACACAAGCTGCCGCCCGGGCGGGCCGCGACGCGGCGGCTTGAATGCGGCGGGAAGCCGCCCATGTTGGAGAGGGTCTGTTGACAACCATTCAAGCGCTGCGACGAAATAATGGCCGGCAGATTCCAGGCGCCAGCGCGGCGCCCCGCGCCGCGGCGGCGACCATTCCCGTCACCGACCCAGGACTCCGCGATGCCCGACCTCTCCGCCTTCCCGATCACCCAGCGCTGGCCCGCGCGTCATCCCGACCGGCTGCAGCTGTACTCGCTGGCGACGCCGAACGGCGTCAAGGTGTCGATCATGCTGGAGGAGACCGGCCTGCCGTACGAGGCGCATCTGGTCGATATCCTGAAGAACGAGAACATGACCGCGCCGTTCCTGTCGCTGAACCCGAACGGCAAGATCCCGGCGATCATCGATCCGGACGGCCCCGGCGGAAAGCCGCTC
>CAYVKA010000072.1:0-23156 GCA_964451925.1 uncultured Nevskia sp.
ACGACGAGATGCTGGTCGGCGACCTTTATGTCACGGAGGCCGGGCCATGACGCGCACGCCGGTTTCCAGCAGGTCGTCGCCGGTCAGCTCCAGGTAGGCCTCGCCGCCGCCGAACAGCTGCGGGAAGCGCGCCTTGAAGATCTCGTTGACCCTGTCGAAGGTGGTCTTGAAGCGCTCCTGCGTCTCGTTGTCGAGCTTGCGCATGGCGTCTTCCAGCGTGGTCAGGGCCTGGCTGACGTCGGCATGCTGCGCGCCCAGGTAGGCCTCGCGCTCGCGCCCTTCGTCCAGCTCCTGGATCGCGGCCAGGTTGATGGCGCCGAGACGGTCAATGCGCCGCCCGATCTGCGCCACTTTCTCTTCCCATACCGCTGCCGTGGCGTTCTCGTCCAGCTCCGGCGCCAGCTCGGCACGGCCGTAGCCGGTCTCGGCGAACTGCGTCTCCACGCCCTCACGGCGGGCGCGCAGGTTCTCGAATTCCAGGCGCAGGCGCTGCACCGCCTCCTGCGCCGCATCCTTGCCCGCCTCGGCGGCGTGCACCGCGCGCACCGCCTGGCCCAGCGCGGCTTCCGCGGCGGCCTGGCGGTCACGCGCCAGGCGCAGCCCCTCGCGCACCGTCTGCACCGCGTCGCGCGCCGCCTCGACCTGGGCGGTCTGCTCGGCGATCGGCGTATCCAGCTCCTCG
This sequence comes from uncultured Nevskia sp., assembly GCA_964451925.1. Classification (GTDB taxonomy): domain Bacteria; phylum Pseudomonadota; class Gammaproteobacteria; order Nevskiales; family Nevskiaceae; genus Nevskia. The sequence continues at coordinate 683 of CAYVKA010000072.1, forward strand.
CCGGCGGTGCGGCGCGTGGTGCGCTGCGTCTCCGCCGCCTCGACCTGCTCGGCCAGCGAGCGCAAAGCCTGCTCCACCGCCGCCAGCGCGCTGTTGTGGCCCGCCAGCTGCACCTGCGCCTGGCCACGCTGCTGCCCCACCGCCTGCGCCGCGCTGCGTGACTGCTGCAGCGCCTCGCGCGCCGCCGCCAGGGCGCGGTTGCGGTCGCCGCGCTCGACGTTGAGGCGTTGTGCCGTATCTTCCAGGCCGACCAGATTGGCGCGGGCCTCCTCCAGCTCCTGCATCTGCTGGCTGGCCTGCGCCGCCAGGGCGTCGATCTCCTGGCCCAGGGCGCGCAGGCGCGATTCGGTCTGCTCCAGGCGCACCGCCTGCGCCTGGCGCTCGGCGATGCGCTGCGCCTGGCGCATGCGCGACTGGTCGGTGCGCACCACCAGGCCGCGGCGTTCGTTCTCCATCTGCGTCTGGCGCGCGCGCAGCTGGTTCAGCTCCTGCTCGAGGCGCTGCACCGCCTGGGTGTGCTCCTCCACCTGCGCCTTGAGCTGCTTCAGCAGCAGGCCGCGGGCGATGACGCCGGAATGGGCCGGGTCCAGGCGCGGATAGCGCAGCCAGGACCGGCCGCGCCAGACGCCGTCCGGGGTGATGACCGAGCCGCCCGGGGTCAGCTCGGCGGAGAAGCGGATGGCTTCCTCGGCGCTGTCGGCGATGCGGATATGGGACAGCCAGTCGAGCACCGCCGCCGGACCGCTGACCTTGGCCGCCAGCGTGCCGGCCTGCTCGGCGTAGCCGCTTTCATCGTGCAGCAGCATGGCGCCGGCCTTGGGGCCGGGCGGCTGCGGCCGCTGCATCTCGCTCCAGTCCGGCAGCAGCGGCGCCTGCAGCAGGCCGCTGAGCACATGTTCCACCGCCGCTTCCCAGCCGGCCTCGACCTGCAGCGCCGAAGCCAGGCGCGGCAGTTCGGCCCAGTTGTGGGTGCGCAGCCAGCCGGTCAGGTCGGCGTCGTCCTCGCGCAGCGCCGCCTGCTGCAGCGTCTCCAGCGAGGCGAAACGGCCGCGCGCGCTTTGCAGCGCCTGCCGCGATTCGTGCAGCGCCGTCTCCACCGCGGCGCGCTGCTCGCGCAGCGCCTGCAGTTCACGGTCGGCCTCCTGCAGCCGCGCCTGCGCCTCGGCCAGCTCCTGGTCGAGCGTGGCCAGCTCGGCCTCCGCATCGGACAGGGCCGCCTGGATCGGGGCCGCGTCGAGGTTGCCGCGCTCGCCCTGCAGGCGGCGCAGGCGCTCCTCGACCTGCAGGCGGGCGCGGTCCAGCGCCTGCACGTGGACCCGCTCGCGCTCGGCCTCGAGCAGCGGCGCCTGCGAGCGCTGCGAGAATTCCTCCCAGCGCGCCTGCTCGTCGGCCAGGCCCTGCTCGGCCGAAGCCAGCCGGTACTGGGCCTCCTGCTCCTGCTCCTCGACGGCGGCGACGCGCGCCTGGGCGGCGGCGACCGCATCGGTGAGGCCCTGCTGGCGCTGCTGCTCCTGCTGCCGGCGCCGCAGCAGCTCGGCCAGCGCGGCCTCCAGCTGCTCCAGCTCGCGCACGCGCAGGTTCTTCATCTCGCGGGCGTGGGCCAGGCTCTGCTCCTGGCGGGCCAGCGCGGCCTCGGCCTCGTACACCTGCGCCTGTTCCGCGTTCAGCGCGCTGCCGGCCTCGCGCAGTGCGCCTTCGCCGGCGCCGCGCGCCTCCTCGGCGGCGATCACCGCGGCACGGGCCGCTTCCAGCTGCTGCTCGTGCTCGCCGATGGCGCCTTCCTGCACGGTCGCCTGGGCATCCAGGGCGCGCAGGCGCAGGAGCAGCACTTCGGCTTTGAGCCTGCGCTCTTCTTCCTTGAATTGCTTGTACTTTTCCGCGTTGGCGGCCTGCTTGGCCAGCACTTCGAGCCGCGCCGTCAGCTCGCCCTGCAGATCCTGCAGGCGCGACAGGTTTTCGCGCGTCTGGCGGATGCGGGATTCGGTCTCGCGGCGGCGCTCGCGGTACTTGGAGATGCCGGCCGCCTCCTCCAGCCATTGCCGCAGTTCCTCCGGCTTGGCTTCGACCATGCGCGACACCATGCCCTGCTCGATAATGGCGTACTGGTTCTTGCCGCCCAGGCCGGTGCCGAGGAACAGGTCGGTGACGTCGCGCTTCAGGCACTTCTGGCCGTTGAGGTAATACTGCGAGCCGCCGTCGCGGGTCAGCTCGCGCTTGACCGCGATTTCGGCGTAGGCCGCGTAAGGACCGGTGATCTGGAAATCGCTGTTGTCGAACTGCAGCTCGACGCTGGCGCGACCGGCAGGCTTGCGCGTGCGCGAGCCGTTGAAGATCACATCCTCGGTTTCGGTGCCGCGCAGGTTCTTGATGCTGGTTTCGCCCAGCACCCAGCGCACCGCATCGATGATATTGGACTTGCCGCAGCCGTTGGGGCCGACGACGGAGGTAAGCCTGCTCGGCAGCGGCAGGCTGCTGGGATCAACAAAGGATTTGAACCCGGCGAGCTTGATTCCGGATAAGCGCATGTACGGCTTTGGAGGGTCGGTTTCCGGGGCGGCACAGCGGCCATCCCAGGCGTAGTATTCAGGAAAGGGCTTAGGGTCTGTTGACAATCATTGGATCGCTGCGTTGCAGCTCAAAATCGCGTCAGGCAAGGCGGAGGATCTGGGCCATGGTGATTCCATGGCCCAGTCTGACAACGCCGCCTGGCGCGATTTTGAGCGCAACCCAGAGGGACGGGGCCATTGTTGCGCATCGCTACGCCGGCCAGGACTTGCATGGAATGACCATGCCGCGTCCTGTCCGACTAAGCGCTGCGCAACAATGACCTCCGTCGCAGCGACCCAATGATTGTCAACAGACCCTAGTGTAAAGGATTGCAGGCCCGTGAACAGCGCTGCCTGTCATTTGGCAAAATAGCCGATATGCCTACAAAGCCTTCCAAAACCCTCGAAACCTTCCCCAATCCACAACCCGGCCGCGATTTCGTGATCCGCATGCGCATGCCGGAGTTCACCTGCCTGTGCCCGATGACCGGCCAGCCGGACTTCGCCACGCTGTACCTGGAATACGTGTCGGACAAGACCTGTGTCGAACTGAAGTCGCTCAAGCTCTACATCTGGAGTTTCCGCAACGAAGGCGCCTTCCACGAGGCGGTGACCAACCGGATTCTCGACGACCTGGTGGCGGCCACCAAGCCGCGCTTCATGCGCCTGACCGCGGTGTGGAACGTGCGTGGCGGCATCTACACGCATGTGGTGGCGGAGCACGCCGGACGCGGCTGGAAGCCGGGCACGGTGCTGCCGCCGGCGGCCTGGCACGTCGATCCCACCGGCTCCGGCCAGACCCCGGGCGCCTGAACTCCGTGGACCTGTCCGCGCCGGTCGACCTGTACTGCGAACGGCTCGGACCGGGGCTGTTCGCCGAGCCGCTCAACGCGCTGTCCAATCTGGCCTTCCTCGGCGCCGCGCTGTGGCTGCTGCTGCGTCCCGGCCGGGCCACCGCGCCCTGGTACGGGCGGGTGCTGGCGGGGTTGCTGTTCCTGATCGGCCTGGGCAGCCTGTCGTTTCACCTGTTCGCCACCGTCGGCACCGAGATTCTCGACGTGCTGTTCATCGGGCTGTTCATCTACTTCTTCATCGCCTGCTTCTTCCGCCACTTCCTCGGCTGGCCCTGGTGGACCGCCGCGCTGACGCTGCCGGCGTTCGCCGGCTTCAGCCGGCTGCTGCAGCTGCCCTTCCCGGCGAACGCCCTCAATGGCTCGGCCGGCTACCTGCCGCCGGTCGCCGCGCTGCTGCTGATGACCCTGTACCTGCTGGCCAGGAAGCAAGCCCAGAGCACCCGGCTGGCCGCCGCTGCGGCGATCTTCGCGGTCTCGCTGACGCTGCGCACCATGGACCAGGCCTGGTGCCTGAACCTGCCGATCGGCACCCACTGGCTGTGGCACTGCCTCAATGCCGCCACGCTGACACTGGTGACCCTGAGCCTGGACCGGCCGGTCGCCCGCCCCACACCTGCCGGAGCCGCCGCATGAGCTTTGCCGAATTGCTGGAACAGCAGTGGAGCGGCTACGCCGCCGCCCATCGCAATCGCAACAACCTGCTGATCCACCTGGTGACGGTGCCGCTGTTCTGGGTCGGCGCGATGAATTTCGTGGTGCCGCTGGTGTTCGCCGGCCTGGTGCACGCCCTCGGCGGCGCGGTGCTGATGGCGGTGTCGCTGTTCCTGCAGGCCAAGGGCAACGAGATGGAAACCCGGCCGCCGCAGCCGTTCGACAACGCGCGCGACTACGCGCGACGCGTAGCCGCGGAGCAGTTCGTGACCTTCCCGCGTTTCGTGCTCAGCGGCGGCTGGTGGCGCAACTTCAACGCACCGGGCTAGTGCCTGTAACAGGGATTGGGTCGCTGCGTTGCAGCGGTGCGGCGCCGACCCGCACTGGCTGCTAGGCGGCGTGCAGCGGATAGAACAGCACGGCCAGCAGGAACATGCCGCCGTACATGCCGATCTCCAGCGTTTCGCTGACCGGCTGGATGCGCAGCAGCGCGCCCCAGACGTGCACGATCACCATCATCAGCGCCACGCCGAGCAGCACCTGGAAAGTGAACAGCAGCCCGACGCCGCTGAGCCCGGCGCGCAGCATCAGCGCCTCGACAATGAGGATGAAGGCGCCGAGGCAGCGACCGAAGTAGATCGCCAGATCGCGCTCCTGCGGAATGCGCCAGCCGAACCAGCGGGCCCAGCTCAAGGGCACCAGGAAGATCGGCAAGGCGAAGACCAGGCTGGTGACGCACACCAGCGCGATCAGGAAAACCTGGCTATAGGCGCTCCATAAACCCAGCATGTGTTCCCCCCAAATTTGGGGACAGCTTACGCCGATTTCCGGCCGGCCGCGGCTCAGTCCAGATCGGCCAGCAGCGCCAGCCGCACCGGCTCGGGCACCTCGATCGCCTCGCTGTACGCCGGATGGCTGACACCGAAGCGCAGCGCCGCGCCGCCCTTGGCCAGCCGCAGCGCCGCAGCGTCGAGCTCGAAACGCAGGAAATGCACCGCCGAGGTCTTGCTGTCATTGCTGCGCTCAAGGTCCTCGTCGGCGATGGCGGCAATGCGCGCGCCGCCGCCCAGCTGCGCCCAGATATGCGCCTCGATGCCCTTCAACTCCGCCAGCCGCCGCGCACGCTCCACCGGGTCCTCGAATTCGATCAGGCAGGTGGCTTTCCAGTTGGCCCCGTCCGGGATCAGCGGGTTGTAGGCGCCCAGCTCCTCCTCGATCCCGGCGCGCTCGAAGATGCGCTCGATGCGCAGCATCTCCTGCACCTGGTACTGGATGGTCAGGCGGTCCTCGAACAGCAGGGTCAGGTGCGCGCCGAGATGCAGCTTGCGCTTCTGCTTGTGCTCCAGCACGCGCCTGCGGAACGCGGGGCGCTGCTCGGCGTACTCCTCCAGCTTCATCAGGTCGGCGGCTTGCAGTGCCTTCATGGTCAGATGCCGTAGGCGCGGCGCAGCAGGGAAATCGGATGCGCCGGCTCCTGTTGATTCTTCATGCCGTGGGCGATGTGATCGGCCGCCATCGGGCAATCGCTCGACACCACATCGGGCGCGAACTTCTCGGCGCGCAGCGACACCGGCCGCGCGATTTTCATCGACAGCGCGTAGGTGCCGTTGCGCAGGCCATAGCTGCCGTCGTGGCCGGAGCAGCGCTCGATGAATTCCAACTCGGTGCCGGGAATCATCGCCAGCAGTTCCCGGGTCTTGGGCCCGATGTTCTGCACCCGCTGGTGGCAGGGGGCGTGATACGCCACCCGCCCCAGCCCCTGGCTGAACCAGGTGTTGAGCAGGCCGGCCTTGTGGCGCTGCATCAGGTACTCGAACGGATCGAAGAATGCGCGCTTCACCGCCTGCACCTGCGCGTCCTGCGGATACATCAGCGGAATCTCCTGGCGGAACATCAGCACGCAGGACGGAATCGGCGCCATCAGATCCCAGCCATCCGCGGCCGCCTGCGCCAGCAGCGGCAGGTTGTCCTGCTTGTAACGGTCCACCGATTGCAGATCGCCCAGTTCCAGCTTGGGCATGCCGCAACAGCTCTCGCGCTCGACCAGCTTGACCTCGATGCCGTTGTGGCGCAGCACCAGCACCAGGTCTTCCACCACCTGCGGCATGTTGTAGTTGCCGTAGCAGGTGACGAAGATGGCCACGCGCCCGCGTGTCGCACCCGCCGCCTGCGGCGTCACCGCCGGCTGCGGCAGCTTGCGCATGCGCCGCCGCGCGGTGGCGCTGTGGAACTGCGGCAGGTGGGCCTCGGGATGCACATCGAGCAGGCTGCTGACCAGCTTGCGCATCGCCGGGCTGCGGTTCACCGCATTGGCGACTTCGGTCACCACTGGAATGCTGGCCAGCTTGCCGAAGGCGGTGGTGTTGGTCAGCCGTTGCCGCGCGGCCGGCACCTCGCCCTTGCGGAACTCCACCGCCTTGGCGCGCAGCATCAGGTGCGGAAAGTCCACGTTCCATTCGTGCGGCGGCACGTAAGGGCACTTGGTCTGGTAGCACAGGTCGCACAGATAGCACTGCTCGACCACCTTGCCGTAGTCGGCCTTGGCGACACCGTCCACTTCCATAGTGGAGGAGTTGTCCACCAGATCGAACAGCGTTGGGAACGCCTGGCACAGGCTGACGCAGCGGCGGCAGCCGTGGCAGATGTCGTAGACGCGCTCCAGTTCGCTGTGCAGCGCTGCTTCGTCGTAGAACGCGGCCTCGCGCCACGCCAGCGGATGCCGCGTCGGGGCACGCAGACCGCCTTCGCCCGGCCGCGAACCAGCCCCGCCCGCAGCGGGCGATTCCGCACCATCGTTCATATCGGCTCCACAGGCCGCACCGAAACCGGCCGCGCCAGGCGCGGCCGGGCATCCCATCAGGCCAGCCGGATCACACCCGGACCACAGCCGGATCAGGCCAGTTCGCTCAGCGCCTTGCTGAAGCGGTTGGCGTGCGAGCGCTCGGCCTTGGCCAGGGTCTCGAACCAGTCGGCGATCTCGTCGAAACCTTCCTCGCGCGCGGTCTTGGCCATGCCCGGGTACATGTCGGTGTACTCGTGGGTCTCGCCGGCGATGGCCGCCTTGAGGTTGTTCGAGGTGCTGCCGATGGGCAGGCCGGTGGCGGGATCGCCGCTGGCTTCCAGGTATTCCAGGTGGCCGTGGGCATGGCCGGTCTCGCCTTCCGCGGTGGAGCGGAACACGGCGGCGACGTCGTTGTAGCCTTCGACGTCGGCTTTCTGCGCGAAATAGAGATAACGACGGTTGGCCTGCGATTCGCCGGCGAACGCGGCCTTGAGATTCGCTTCCGTTTTCTTGCCTTTCAAAGACATCTGCGCTTCCTCCTGTGCAACCGATCCGTATACCGTAGGGTTGTCTTGCACCATGCCGCTTGTGCCGCGGCTTGACCGGACGCTACGCCGGCGTCCGGCTCAAAGAAAATGAATTCTTCGTATAGCGAAAATAGTCCTCGGCTATTGCACTGCGGTGACGGCACCGCAAGCCACGCCCCGCAGCCCCGCTATTTCCGGCGATTCAGCTTGTCGAGGATGTCGGCGGCCATCTTCTCCGATTCCTTCTGCAGCGCCCTGCGCCGCGCCGGCTTGAGCTTCACCACCTTGCCGCTGCGCCCGCGGCGGCGCAGCGCCTCGCGCACGTAGGGAATGACCCGCCAGGCGCGATGGCCGTCCATCGGCCCGATCGGCAGCAGCGCGACGATGATCAGGAACAGGTTCCAGCGTGTGAACACCATCAGTACCGGGTACGCCAGCAGCGACAGCAGCGGACCGGCGCCGGCTTGCAGCAGCGGCGTGGCGGCCAGCGCCAGCAGCAGAATCAGGAGTTGCGCACCGACGCCCGACCAGGCGATCAGGATGTCGTCACGCTGGTTGCGCGCATAGCTATGCGAGGTTTCGCCATGCAGGCCGCTGAGCGTGATGCCCTCCACCGCGCAGCCACGCCAGCGCGCCATCGCCGCATGACCGAACTCGTGCGCCACCAGCAGCACAAAATACGCGGCCGAACCGACCAGTGCGGCGACCACGCTGCCCATCATCAGCCACAGCCAGGGCAAGGCCAGCAGCACGGTCCAGTGCATCGACACCGGGATGCGCAGCCAGCGGCCCAGATACCAATAGTTCTGCACGGTCCGCCACTCCTGAAAAATCGCTCCTGAGAGCCCGCGACCACAGGCCTTAGGCTACCAAACCCGCGGCGGCGGGGTGGCCGCGCGGCCTACTCCGGATAACCGGTGATGGCGCGGATGCGCCGGTACAGCGGCCGCAGCCGCGGATACAGCGGACGGTAGACCTCGCGGTACAGGGCATCATAGGTCTGGTGCGCCGCCGCGTCCGGCACAAAGGTGCGGCCGCTGCGCGTCATCGCCGCCACCGCATGGGCATAGTCGCTGTACAGCCCCAGGCCGACCGCCTGGCAGATGGCAGCGCCCAGGGCCGAGGTCTCGTAGATCTCCGGCCGCTCGATCGGGCTGCCGAAGACGTCGGCGGCGATCTGCATCGCCATGTCGCTCTGCGAGCCGCCGCCGGCGGCGATCAGGCGCCGCAGCGGATGGCCAAGCCGACGCTCGATCTGTTCGCGGCCGGCACGCAGGCCGTAAGCCAAGCCCTCGAGGATGGCGCGGTACAGGTGCGCGCGCGTATGCACGTCGCCGAAGCCGATCACGGCGCCCTTGGCCTCCGGACCGGGCTCGGTCACGCCCGGCGACCAGTAGGGCTGCAGCGTCAGGCCCATGGCGCCCGGCGGCACCCGTTTCACCAGTTCGTCGAACAGCGACTCCACCGGCACCCCCAGTTCCAGCGCCCTGGCCTGCTCGCCCTGGGCAAACTCGCGCTTGAACCAGCTCACCATCCAGAAGCCGCGGTAGATCTGGATCTCGGTGTTCCAGGCACCCGGGAGCGCCGCCGGATAGGCCGGCAGCAGGCGCTGCACCTCGACATAGCGCGGCTGCGTGGTGTTGATGGTGGCGGTGGTGCCGAAAGACAGCTCGCCCACGTCCGCTTCCAGCGCACCACTGCCCAGCACCTCGCAGGCCTTGTCGGCCGCGGCGGCGATCACCGGCAGGCCGGCGGGCAGGCCCAGCGCTTCCGCCGCCGCCGGCTGCAGGCCGCCGAGCCGGGCGCCGGGCGCCACCAGGCGCGGCAGCTGCTCGCGCCGCACGGACAGCGCGCGCCATTTGAAATCGGACGGCCCCGCCCAGGCCAGGCGCTTGTAGTCGAACGGCACGAAACCGACCTGGGCGCCGCTGGAATCGACCCATTCGCCCACCAGCCGGTGCAGCAGCCAGCCCGACAGGAACACGAAACGCCCGCTGGCGCGCCACAATCCGGGCTCGTGCTGCGCCAGCCAGTTGGCCTCCGCCTCGCTTTGGAAGTGGCGCATCAAGCGGCTGGCCCCGGCCAGGAAGAAGGCGCCCCGCCACAGCGGGCCGAGCGGCGGCAGCTGCGTCGCCTTGCGCTGGTCCAGCCAGACGATGGCCGGGCGCAGCGGCTTGCCCGAAGCGTCGGCGCACACCACGGTGCTGCGCAGGGTGGTCAGCGACAGCCCGCTGATCGACCCGGGCCGCAGCTCGCCCTGCTGCCACAACTCGCGGCAGGCGCCGGCGACAGCGCTCCAATACTGCTCAGCATCCTGCTCGGCCCAGCCGGGATGGGGCGAAACGTAAGCCGGCTCCAGCGGCCGCTGCGCCTTGGCCAGCAGGCATCCCTGCTGGTCGAAGACGATGGCGCGGACGCTCTGGGTGCCAACGTCGATCGCCAGCAAATGCGCCGCGCTCATGGGCGCGTTTCCGGCCGGCGCCGCCACGCGGCGGCGCCGCATTCCGCGCCCGCGGGAGCCAGCCGCCTCATGGCGTCACCGCATGGCGCAGGCGCCACAGCTCAAGATAGCGCGCGCGCTCCTGCAGCCACTCCGCCTCGTCCCAATCCAGCTCCTCCATGCAGATCGCGGCGATCTGGTCGAGCAGCGCGGCGCCGCCCTGCGGCAGCAGCAGGCCGATGCGGGTGCGGCGCAGCAGCAGGTCGTCGAGATGCAGCACCGCCTCGTGGCGTGCCGCCCAGCGCAATTCGCCCCAGCTGTAGGGCGTACCGGGGATCGGGTCGCGGTCGCCGGACCAGGCCGAACGCGCCAGCCAGGCGACGCAGTCGTTGCCGTAGCGCGCCTGCAGGCGGCCAGGGATGGGCGACTGCGGCGGTTCGACATCGCGCGGCGCCAGCGCCGGCACCTGCCGCGCCGCCAGCCGCAGCACCTGGCGGGCGGTGACGCGAAAGGTGGTGAGCTTGCCGCCGGTGATGCCGATCCAGCCCGGGCTTTCCCAGGTAGCCGATTCGCGCGACTCGGCCGAAGGGTCGTCCTTGCCGCTGGCGACGATCGGCCGCACGCCGGAATAGCAGCTGATGGCCTCGTCCAGCGACAGGCGCAGCTGCGGGAACTGGTGACACAGCCCCTCCATCAGGTACTGCGCCTCGTCGGCGCTCATGTGCGGGCGCTCGGGGTCACCGCTGCCGTGGTCGAGATCGGTGGTGCCATACAGCGCCACGCCTTCCCACGGATAGACGAACACCGGACGGCGGTCGCGCACGTGCAGCCAGGACACGGCCTGGCGCACCGGCAGGCGTTGCAGCGGAAAGATCAGATGGCTGCCGCGCAATGGGCGCAGCATCGGGGCGCCGCCGGGGTCGCCCGGCAGGAACGGCGACCAGACGCCGGCGGCATTGATCACCAGGCCGGCCTCGATCTCGCGCGTGATGCCGCTGGGCACGTCGCGCAAGGCCACGCCGCGCACCCTGCCCTGGCGCTTCAGCACCTCGGCCACGCGCACGTAGTTGAGCGCGCGCGCGCCGGCCGCCTGCGCTTCGAGGATCAGCCGCAGCACCAGGCCTGCGTCGTCGGTGCGGGCATCGTCATAGGCCACCGCGCCGAGCAGGCCTTCACGCCGCAGGTTGGGCTCCTGCTGCAGCGCCTGCTGCGCGGTCAGGGTGCGCGAACGCCAGGTGCCGCCCATCAGGTCGTAGATGGCCAGGCCGGCGCGCATCGCCGCGCGCCCGGGCTTCATGCCCTCGTAGATCGGCATCAGGAACGGCTGGCGCTCGACCAGTCCGGCACGGCTGCGCAGCAGGCGGTTGCGCTCGCGCACCGACTCCAGCGTCAGGCGCCACTGCCCATCCTTGAGGTAGCGCAGGCCGCCGTGGACCAGCTTGGACGAGGCGCTGGAGGTGCCGGAGGCAAAGTCGTTCTGCTCCACCAGCAGCACGCTGGCGCCGGCCGCGGCGGCCTCATGCAGGATGCCGGCGCCGGTGATGCCGCCGCCGACGACCACCAGGTCGAAACGCGCGGGCAGGTCGGCGAGCGCGGGACGCGCGCTCATCGCGGCTTGCCCCCGGGGGCTGGTGGGGGGCGCCGCATCAGGCGAACAGCTTGCCCGGATTCATGGTGCCGTGGGCGTCGAACTCGCGCGCCATGGCGCGGATCAGGTCCATGCCCAGCGGCCCTTTCTCCGCTTCCAGGTACGGGGCGTGGTCGACGCCGACGCCATGCTGGTGGCTGATGGTGCCACCGCTGGCGACGATGGCTTCCGATACGGCGCGCTTGAGGCGCAGCCAGCGCGCGTGGTTTTCCTCGTAGCCGGCGGCGGCGCGGAACACGAAGGTGGAATAGACGCTGCAGCCCTGCCGATAGACATGCGACAGATGGGTGAAGGCATGCACGCGCTCGCCTTCCGCCAGCAGGGCCTGGCGCGCGGCCTGCTCGATGGCCTGCATGGTGGCACCGGCAAGCGGCCAGTTGACGGCGGTCTCGGCGGTATCGACGGCATAGCCGGCGCGCCACAGCGCATTGCGCAGGTAAGGACCGTGGAAGCGCTTGGCCGCCCAGGCCTTGCCCATGGTCTTGCCGGCGTGCACGCCGCGGCATTGCTTGGCGATGGCCAGGGCTTCGCGGCGGCTGCGCAGCACGTCGCGGTTGAGGCCGGTGAAGCCGATCATCAGCATCACCGGCTGCACGCCGGAACCGCGCAGGCGCAGGTAGCGCTTGAGCCAGGCGATGGCCTTTTCGTGGCCGGCCAGGTTCAGCTGCGTCTCGGTCTCCACCGGGTTGCTCAGGCGCAGCATCGACAGCGGGATGTCCATCTGCACCATCAGCCGCGCCGCCTCCACGCCCAGGTCCCAGGTGGGAAAGAACACCGCATGGAAATCCTCGCGCTCCGGCAGCGGCCGGATGCGCAGGGTCGCTTCGGTGAGCAGGCCGATGCGCCCTTCGCTGCCTAGCACGCATTCGCGCAGATCCGGGCCGGCGGCGGAGGCCGGGTGACCGCCGACGCGCAGCTCGCCGCGCGGCGTCGCCAGGCGGCCGGCGGCGAACAGCTGCTCGATGCGGCCGTAGCGCAGCGACTGCTGGCCGCTGGAGCGCGCCGCCACCCAGCCGCCGACGGTGGAATATTCATAGGACTGCGGAAAATGGCCCAGCAGGAAGCCGCGCTGCGCCAGCTGCGCTTCCACCTGCGGGCCGGGAGTTCCGGCGCCGAAACGCGCCAGCAGCGAGGTCTGGTCCAGGTCGAGCAGCCGGTTCATGCGCTCCAGCGAGATGTTGACCACCGGGCGGTCGGACGCCGGCACCTGCAGGTGCCCGGCGACGCTGGTGCCGCCACCGTAGGGGATGACGATGGCGCCCAGCTTCTGCGCCGCGCCCAGAGCCTGCGCCGCTTCCTCGTGTGTGGCGGGCTGGGCCACGCCGTCGGCCAGCGGCCCGACCCGGCCGAAGCGCAGCGCGATCCAGTCCGGAAAGCTCTGTCCGCGGGCGCGGCGCAGGCGCAGCTCGGCTGTAGTATCGAACGGCGCGCCCGCCGGCAGGCGTGAAGCCGGCGCCGCCGCCAGCGCATCGGCCAGCGTGGCGTCGCGGGTCGGTGTGGCCGGACCGAGCGCCTGCAGCAGGAACGCCTGCGCGCCCTCGTTCAGCACATCCTCGCGACCTTCCTCACCCCAGCCGTTCCATGCCCTCATCCGGTGCCTTGTCCCTTGTGTCCGCGCAGCGCGGCGCGTGCAAGTTAGCATGCGGCCGAGGGCGGATGGGAGTGACGGGCGGCGCGGTGCGCGCCGCCGGCGCTGCCGTGCCGCCGCGGGCACCGTAAAGTAGCGCCATGACCGCTCCCGCCAGTTATCGCGGCCGCTTCGCCCCGACCCCGTCCGGCCCGCTGCACCTGGGTTCGCTGCTCACCGCCCTGGCCAGCTATGCGCAGGCGCGCCTTCACGGCGGCCAATGGCTGCTGCGTATCGACGATCTCGACCACGAGCGCAGCCGGCCCGCGCACGTCGATGCCATCCTGCGCCAGCTCGAGGCACACGGCCTGCTGTGGGACGAGCCGCCGCGCCTGCAATCGCGGCACACGGCGGAGTACGAAGCGGCGTACGCGCAGCTGCATCAACGCCAGCTGCTCTACCCCTGCGCCTGCACCCGCGCGCAACTGGCGCGGGACTCGCGGCCCGGCATCGACGGGCCGGTCTACGCCGGCACCTGCCGCGATCAGCGCATCGAGGTGCCGCATCCGGCCTGGCGTCTGCGCCTGCAGCCGGGCTCGCTGCACCTGAGCGACCCCTGGCAGGGCGAGCTGCGGCGCGACCTGTGCGCCGACGTCGGCGACTTCGTGCTGCGGCGGGCCGACGGCCACATCGGCTACCAGCTGGCCTGCGTGGTCGACGAGGCGGCGCAGCGCATCAGCGAGGTGGTTCGCGGCGCCGACCTGATCGGCTCCAGCTTCCGCCAGATCCTGCTGCAGGGACTGCTCGGGCTGCCCTCGCCGGCCTACCGCCATCTGCCGGTGCTGGCCGGAAGCGACGGGCGCAAGCTGAGCAAGCAGAATCATGCGCGGCCGCTCGATGCGGCGCGCGCCGCGGACAATCTGCATTACTGCCTGCAACTGCTCGGACAGTCACCGCCGGCCGCGCTGGCCGGAGCCGCCGCAAGCGAGGTGCTGCGCTGGGGACTGGACCACTGGAATGCCGCGGCGGTACCGGGCGGGTTGCAGCACGGTATTGCTGCAAGCTGAGCGCGAAATTGCTGCACCGCGCCGGGGCATCTGGCATGCTTAGACATGTTGCAGCATGGCGAAACGCATGAACGAAATCCGCGTCATTAAAAAATATCCCAACCGTCGCCTCTACGACACCAACGTCAGCCGCTACATCACGCTGGAGGAAGTACGGCAGCTGGTGCTGAGCAACGTGAAGTTCAGGGTCGAGGACAAGCGCACGCGCGAGGACATCACGCGCAGCATCCTGCTGCAGGTGATCTCCGAGCAGGAGGAAGGCGGCAATCCGATCTTCAGTTCGGAACTGCTGATCCACATCATCCGCTTCTACGGCGATCCGATGCAGACCAGCATCAGCCGCTACCTGGAACTGTCGATGCAGCTGTTCCTCGACCAGAACCACAATTTCGCCGAGCAGCTGCGCGGACTGCTGGGCAAGGCCGAGCACCCGGTACAGCGCCTGAAGGACATCGCCGATCGCCAGGCGCCGATCTGGCGCTCGGTGCGCCGCGAGTTCCTGAAGAGCCTGTCACGCGCCAAGGTGATCAAGCCGCTGCTCGATCGCGCCGACGAGGAACAAGGCTAGGCTCGGCAGGCAGCAGCGGCAGCCTCTTGGCTGCCGCCCTCCATCGTCATTCCCGGATTCCGAACCATCGGTTGCCGCCGCATTGCGCCGACCGGGAGCGGCTTGCCCGCACCAACGCCAAACCGGGCTTCCCGCATTTGAACAACCGTTCGTTCATCGCCACTGCCGCACGGCAAAAATATTGAACAACGCGTCAAATAATTCCGTTCAGTGCGATCAAGTTATTGAATTTGGTATATTTTTATAACTTTGCCCGGCTTGACAGCCTCGGCATCCATGCCTATACTGCACTGCAACAAAATGAACGCAATAAGCAGTGTCTAAGATTAATAATTAGTCGACACTGCTGAAGTCTCCTCCAGAAAGGCCTTGCGCCTTTCTCGCACCTTGCCCCCTAAAGTCTTAGGGGGTTTTTTTTGCTCGTCGGGTCTGCGCCTGTGGCGGCGGCAATAACCCGGGCGGCTTTCGCAAGCCGCCCCGGATTGTGACCAAAAGTGTGACCCAGATCAAGTCCGGGTCACGTTGCGCCAATTTAGGCGACGTCGATGGCCTTCATCGACAGGCGGATACGGCCCTGCTTGTCGATTTCCAGCACCTTGACGCGCACGGTCTCGCCTTCCTTGACCACGTCGGCGACATTCTCGACGCGCTTGTCGGAGAGCTGCGAGATGTGCACCAGACCGTCCTTGCCGGGCAGGATGGTGACGAAGGCGCCGAAATCCATCAGCTTGGCGACCTTGCCCTCGTACACCTCGCCCACCTGCACATCGCGCGTCAACGCCTCGATGCGGGCGATGGCAGCCTTGGCGGCCTCACCGTCCACGGCGGCGATCTTGATGGTGCCGTCGTCGTCGATGTCGATGCTGGTGCCGGTCTCTTCGGTGATGGAGCGGATGGTGACGCCGCCCTTGCCGATGACGTCACGGATCTTGTCCGGGTGGATCTTGATGGTGGTGATGCGCGGCGCGAACTCGGACATCTCGGCGCGCGGCTTGTCGATGGTCTTGACCATCGCTTCAAGGATGTGCAGGCGGCCGGCCAGGGCCTGGTCCAGCGCCACCTTCATGATCTCGCCGGTGATGCCGGTGATCTTGATGTCCATCTGCAGCGCGGTCACGCCCTGGGTGGTGCCGGTGACCTTGAAGTCCATGTCGCCGAGGTGATCCTCGTCGCCCAGGATGTCGGTCAGCACCGCCCAGCGGTCGCCTTCCTTGATCAGGCCCATGGCCACGCCGGCCACCGGCGCCTTGATCGGCACGCCCGCATCCATCAGCGCCAGGCTGGAGGCGCAGGTGCTGGCCATCGAGCTGGAGCCGTTGGACTCGGTCACTTCGGCGACGACGCGCACGACGTAGGGGAATTCCTTCTCCAGGTCCGGCATCACCGCGGCGACGCCGCGCTTGGCCAGGCGGCCGTGGCCGATCTCGCGGCGCTTGGGCGCGTTGAGACGGCCGGTTTCGCCGACGCAGTACGGGGGGAAGTTGTAGTGCAGCATGAAGGCTTCACGCCACTCGCCGATGGCGCTGTCGATCAGCTGGGCGTCCTTGCCGGTGCCCAGGGTGACCACCGCCAGCACCTGCGTCTCGCCGCGGGTGAACAGGGCGGAGCCATGGGTGCGCGGCAGGATGCCGACGCCCATGTTGAGCGGGCGCACGGTCTTCAGGTCGCGGCCGTCGATGCGCGGCTTGCCGTCGAGGATGCGGTTGCGCACCACGCGGGATTCCAGCTCGCCGAACGCGTCCTTGACCTTGCCGGCGGAGAACTTCGGCGTCTCGCCGGAGCTGAGGGCTTCGTTGATGGTGGCCTTGATCGCCGCCAGCTTCTCGTAGCGCGCCTGCTTGTCGGCGATGGCGTAGGCTTCGGTGACGACGCCTTCGTAACCGTTGATGGCCGTCTGCAGCTCCTTGGCGGACTCGGCCGGCTGCCACTGCCACTTCGGCTTGCCGGTCTCGGCGTTCAGCTCGTTGATGGCGTTGATGGCGGCCTGCATCTGCTCATGGCCGAACAGCACCGCGCCGAGCATGACCTGCTCGGACAGCTGCTTGGCTTCGGACTCCACCATCAGCACGGCGTCCTTGGTGCCGGCGACCACCAGGTCGAGCTGCGAGGTTTCCAGCTGCTTGGCGGTGGGATTGAGGATGTACTGGCCATCGGCGTAGCCGACGCGCGCGGCGCCGATCGGGCCGGCGAAGGGCACGCCGGCCAGGGCCATGGCGGCGGAGGCGCCGATCATGGCGGGGATGTCGCCATCGACTTCCGGGTTCAGCGACAGCACCGTCGCCACCACCTGGATCTCGTTGAAGAAGCCTTCCGGGAACAGCGGACGCAGCGGCCGGTCGATCAGGCGCGAAGTCAGCGTTTCCTTCTCGGTGGGGCGGCCTTCACGCTTGAAGAAGCCGCCGGGGATGCGGCCACCGGCGTAGGTGCGCTCCATGTAGTCGACGGTGAGCGGGAAGAAATCCTGGCCTTCCTTGGGTTCCTTCTTGGCCACCACGGTGACCATGACCACGGTCTGGGCCATGCTGACGATGACGGCGGCGGTGGCCTGTCGGGCGATGGCGCCGGTCTCGAGGGTGACGGTGTGGGCACCGTACTGGAAGGATTTTTTGATGGGCGTGACGGGATAGACCATGGCTGGCTCGAATAGGGGAAACAGGAGTTGGAAACGGCTGCGCCCCGTTTCAGGGGCGCAGTCGGGGCGGCTTAGCGACGCAGACCGAGGTCGGCGATCAGCTTGGTGTAACGGCCCTGGTCTTCCCGCTTCAGGTAGTCGAGCAGCTTGCGGCGCTGGTTGACCATCTTCAGCAGACCGCGGCGCGAGTGGTGGTCCTTCTTGTGCGCCTCGAAGTGGCCGCCGAGGCTGTTGATGCGCTCGGACAGCAGGGCCACCTGGACTTCCGGCGAACCCGTATCACCCTTGGCCCGCTGGTACTTCGCGACCACAGCACTCTTTTGATCAATGGACAGCGGCATCACATGCTCCGAAAAATGTCGTAAATTCGTTCGATGAATTTGGTATTTTAGCCGGGTTCGGCCCGCCCTACAACAATATCCGCCCTGTTTATGGGCGCCGTTTCAGGGCCTTAGCCCCTGTTCCGGCCCATTCGCAGGCTCGTTCAACCAGCGCCGCGGCGCCAGCTGGCCGCTGCCGTCGCTGTCGGCGATGCCCAGCAGGCGCTGGCGCTGGTCGAAAACCGCGGTCAGACCCGCGGCAGCGTCCCCGGCCCGCACCTTCTGGCCGCGCGCCAGGCGCCGCGCCAGATCGTCTTCCACCTGCACATGCGGCCAGCCGCGCAGGGCCGCTTCCGGAGGCAGCAGCAAGCCGTCGCGGGCAGCACCGGCGGCGGTCTGCCGCAACTGCTCCAGGCCGACCATGGCGGCAGCATCGAACGGCGCAAGAGCGGTGCGCCGCAATGCCACCAGGTGCGCCTGCTGGCCCACGGCCGCGGCCCAGTCCTCGGCCAGGGTGCGTACATAGGTGCCCTTGGAACAGGCCACCTCGAAATCGAAGTGCAGGCCATCGAAGTCCAGCACGCGCAGTTCGCGGATGTGCACCGGGCGCGCCTGGCGCTCGACCTCGATGCCCGCGCGCGCCAGCGCGTACAGCGGCTGGCCGTCGCGTTTCAGCGCCGAGTACATCGGCGGCACCTGGTCGATGTCGCCGAGAAAGCGCGCAATGGCCGCTTCCAGCTGTTCGCGGCCCAGGCTGCCGGGATCGGAAGTCGCCACCACCTCGCCCTCGGCATCGCCGGTGCTGGTGCGCTGCCCCAACCGCACCCGCGCCTGATAGCGCTTGTCGGCATCGAGCAGGTAGGCGCTGAGCTTGGTCGCCTCGCCCAGACAGATCGGCAGCAGACCGGTGGCGAGCGGGTCGAGGCTGCCGGTATGGCCGGCCTTGTCGGCGTTGTAGAGATGCTTGACGTTCTGCAGGGCGAGGTTGGAGCTGAGGCCCAGCGGCTTGTCGAGCAGAAGGATGCCGTCGACCCTGCGGCGCCTTGACTTAGAGCTCATCGTCCGCGGCCGGCGCCTCCGCTTCCCCGCCGTCCTGCGCCGGGTGCGCCTGGTCTCGCGCCGTGGCCTGGCGGATCAGGCCGCCGATGCGGTCGCCTTCGCGCAGCGCCTCGTCGGCGACGAAGTGCAATGCCGGAACGTAGCGCAGCTTGAGCGACTTGCCCAGGGCGCGGCGCAGCAGCGAGGCGGCGCCATTCAGGGCCTTGGCCGCCGCCGCCAGCTCGGCGTCGCTGCCGAGCAGGCTGATCGAGATGCGCGCATTGCGCATGTCGGGCGAGACGCTGACCTGGGTGACGCTGACCCGCGTCACGCGCGGGTCGGTCAGCTCTTCGCGGATCAGCGCGCTCAGCTCGCGCTGCAATTGCGCATTGATGCGCAGGGTCCGCGAAAACTCCCTCGGCATCAGGCTTCGGCTTTGACCGTACGGCGCACTTCAACGCGCTCGTAGCATTCGATCTGGTCGCCGACCTTGACGTCGTTGTAGTTCTTCACGCCGATGCCGCACTCGGTGCCGACCACCACTTTCGACACGTCGTCCTTGTGGCGGCGCAGCGATTCCAGCTCGCCCTCGTAGATCACGGTGTTGTTGCGCAACACACGGATCGGCAGGCCGCGCCGCACTTCGCCTTCCATCACCAGGCAGCCGGCGATGGCGCCGAACTTGGAGGAGCGGAACACGTCGCGCACCTGCGCGGTGCCGACGATCTGCTCGCGCGTCTCGGTGCCGAGCAGGCCGCCGATGGCGTCGGACACGTCGTTGATGACGTCGTAGATGATGCTGTAGTAGCGCACATCCACACCGGTGTCCTGGATGCGGCGGCGCGCCACGCTGTCGGCGCGGACGTTGAAGCCGATGATGATGGCGCGGGAGGCCAGCGCCAGCTCGATGTCGGACTCGCTGATGCCGCCGACGCCGCTGGACACGACGTTGACCTTGACCTCGGCGCTGGGCAGCTTGCGCAGCGACTCGGTCAGGGCCTCGGCGCTGCCCTGCACGTCGGCCTTGACCATCAGGTTGAGCGACTTCTGCTCGCCGGTCTCGCCCATGCGCGCGAACACCTGGTCCATGCGCACGGCCTGGGTCTGGGCCAGCTTGGCTTCACGCAGCTTGGCCTCGCGCAGCAGGGCCAGCTCGCGCGCCTTGCGCTCGTCCGCCACCACCGTCATGTCGTCACCGGCATCCGGCGCGCCGGACAGGCCCAGCACCGACACCGGGATCGACGGGCCGACTTCCTTCACCGGCTGGCCGGCCTCGTCGAACATCGCGCGCACGCGGCCGAAATACGGGCCGGTCAGGATCACGTCGCCCTGGCGCAGGGTGCCGGCGCGGACCAGCACCGTGGCCACCGGGCCGCGGCCCTTCTCCAGCGAGGATTCCACCACGGTGCCGCGGGCCAGGCCGTCGAGCGGGGCTTTCAGCTCCAGCACTTCGGCCTGCAGCAGGATGGCGTCGAGCAGCTTATCGATGCCCTCGCCGGTGACCGAGGAGACGCCGACGAACTGCGTGTCGCCGCCCCACTCTTCCGAAATCACTTCTTCCTTGGACAGGTCGGTGCGCACGCGGTCGAGGTCGGCTTCCGGCTTGTCGACCTTGGTGATCGCCACCACCAACGGCGCCTTGGCGGCTCGGGCGTGCTGGATCGCCTCACGCGTCTGCGGCATGACACCGTCGTCGGCCGCGACCACCAGGATGACGATGTCGGTGATCTGCGCGCCGCGGGCGCGCATGCGTGTGAACGCGGCGTGACCGGGGGTGTCGAGGAAGGTGATGACGCCCTTGTTGGTGGAGACGTGGTAGGCGCCAATATGCTGCGTGATGCCGCCCGCCTCGCCGGCGGCGACGCGCGTCTTGCGGATGTAGTCGAGCAGCGAGGTCTTGCCGTGATCGACGTGGCCCATGATGGTCACCACCGGCGGCCGCGACTCCATCGCCAGTTCGCGCGTTTCGCCGGTGGCGGCCTGCTCCAGCGCCTCCTCGGCGTCGGTGGCCTTGATCAGCTTGGCCTTGTGGCCCAGCTCCTCGACCATGATCGCCGCAGTGTCCTGATCGATGATCTGGTTGATGGTGGCGAACACGCCGTTCTTCATCATCGCCTTGATCAGGTCGGTGGCCTTCAGCGCCATGCGGTTGGCGAGATCGCCGACCGTGATCGCCTCCGGCACCTCGACCTCGCGCACCACCGGAGCGGTGGGCTTTTCGAAGACGTGCAGGTTGTCGACCCGGATCTGCCCGGTCGGCTTCTTCGACTTCTTCTCGCGGCGGTTGCCGCCCTTGCCGGCGGCCAGGTGCAGCTCATTGCGGTGATGCGAGCCGCCGCGATCACGCTCGGGCTTGAGCGCGGGCGGCTGCGGCGCGGCGGGAGCCGGCGGCGCCACCACGATCGGCACCTCGGTGGCGCGGCGCAGGTTCTCGGCCGCACGGCGGCGGGCCGCCTCGGCATCCATGCGTGCGCGGTAAATCGGGTCGTTCTTCAGGCGCTCGGCGTCCTCCGCCTGCTTGCGCGCCGCTTCCTCCGCCGCAGCAGCGGCGCGGGCCACTTCCTCGGCGCGCAGCTGCTGCTCCTGCTCCTCGCGGTGACGGCGCGCAGCGGCCTCGGCGGCGGCGCGGGCCTCGGCCTCGCGCTGCGCCTGCTCGGCAGCCTCGGCGGCTTCGACCGCTGCCGCGGCGGCCGCTTCCGCGGCGGGGTCCGCCAGCGGCGCAGCCGGGGATTCCGGCAGCATGTCGCTCTTGACGTAGGTGCGGCGCTTGCGCACTTCGATGCTGACCGTCTTGGCCGCGGCGCCACGGGCGCCGCCAAGCTTCAGCTCGGTGGTTTCCTTGCGCTTGAGCATGATGCGCCCGGCGCCACCGGCGCCCAGCGTCGAACCACGGGTGGTCTTCTGCAGATGGCTGAGCAGCGCCAGCTTGTCGGCCGGGCTGATCGGCGACTTTTCGTTGTCCACGGCAACACCGGCCTCTTTCAACTGGGCCAGCATCTCAGGCACCGGCTTGTGCAGCTCGGTGGCGAGGTCGGATACGGTGAGGGTACTCATTCTGTCTCCGGGCTCAGGCCTGCTCGTTCACACTGCGCGCGCCCATGATCAGTTCCGCGGCACGAGCTTCGTCCATTGGCACTTTTTCCTGCAATTCATCGGTCGCCAGGTCGGCCAGATCGCTGACCGTGACAATGCCGGCAGCGGCCAGCTTGTACGCCAGATCCTCGTCCAGCCCCGGCAGGGCCAGCAGGTCGTCGGCCGGCTTCACCGAGGCGGCGGCCTCGGCCTTGGCCAGCTCCTTGTTCAGCAGCACGTCACGGGCGCGGGTGCGCAGCTCCTGCACCACCGCCTCGTCGAATTCGGCGATGCCGAGCAGCTCCTCGTCCGGCACGTAGGCGATGGCCTCGATCGACTCGAAGCCTTCCTGCACCAGGATGTTGGCGATGTCGCCGTCGACGTCCAGGTTGTCCATGAACATCTGCTGCAGGGACTGGTTCTCCTGCTCCTTCTTCGACTCGGCTTCCGCCGCGGTCATGACGTTGAGCACCCAGCCGGTCAGCTCCGAGGCCAGGCGCACGTTCTGGCCGCCGCGGCCGATGGCCTGGGCCAGCTTGTCCTCGGCCACCGCGATCGACATGGCGTGGGCCTCTTCGTCGACGATGATGGACTCGACCTCGGCCGGGGCCATGGCGTTGATCACGAACTGGGCGATGTTGTCGTCCCAGGGCACGATGTCGATGCGCTCGCCGGCCAGCTCGTTGGACACGCTCTGCACGCGGGAACCGCGCATGCCGACGCAGGCGCCGACCGGATCGATGCGCTTGTCCTTGGCCTGCA
>CAYVKA010000073.1:0-22467 GCA_964451925.1 uncultured Nevskia sp.
TGATTCGGCCGCCGGCCCCGCCGGCGCCGAGCAGCGCGTACTCGATGCGGCCGAGCTGGGTGCAGCCGAGGTTGCCGCCCTCGCCCACCACCTTGCAGCGCAAGTCCTTGCCGTTGACGCGGATGGCATCGTTGGCGCGGTCGCCGACGTCCTGGTGGCTCTGCGAGGAGGCCTTGACGTAGGTGCCGATGCCGCCGTTCCACAGCAGGTCCACCGGCGCCTTGAGGATCGCCTTGAGCAGCTCGTTGGGCGTCAGCGCCGCGTCGGCGATGTGCAGCGCGGCGCGCGCCTCCTCGCTCAGCTTGATCAGCTTGGCGCTGCGCGGGTGGATGCCGGCGCCGGGCGACAGCAGCGCCGCGTTGTAGTCGGCCCAGGACGAACGCGGCAGATTGAACAGCCGCTCGCGCTCGACGAAGCTGGATTCCGGGTCCGGATTCGGATCGATGAAGATATGGCGGTGGTCGAAGGCGGCCAGCAGCCTGATCTTGCGCGATAGCAGCATGCCGTTGCCGAACACGTCGCCGCTCATGTCGCCGATGCCGACGACGCTGAAGTCCTCGGCCTGGATGTCCTTGCCCACCCCGGCGCCGCCCGACGGCAGCTCGCGGAAGTGGCGCTTGACGCTTTCCCAGGCGCCGCGCGCGGTGATGCCCATCTTCTTGTGGTCATAACCGGCCGAGCCGCCGGAGGCGAAGGCGTCGCCCAGCCAGAAACCGTACTCGGCGGAGACCGCGTTGGCGATGTCGGAAAACGTCGCAGTGCCCTTGTCGGCCGCCACCACCAGGTAGGGATCGTCCTCGTCCTGGCGCAGCACCTCCTTCGGCGGCACGATGGCGTCGCCGACGCGGTTGTCGGTGATGTCGAGCAGGCCGCGCAGGAAGGTCTTGTAGCAGGCGATGCCCTGGTTGAGCCAGGCCTCGCGGTTGGACGGGTCGACCGGCTTCTTCACCACGAAGCCGCCCTTGGCGCCCACCGGCACGATCACCGTGTTCTTCACCATCTGCGCCTTCATCAGGCCCAGGATCTCGGTGCGGAAGTCCTGGCGGCGGTCGGACCAGCGCAGGCCGCCGCGCGCCACCCGGCCGCCGCGCAGGTGGATGCCCTCGACCTCCGGCGCGTACACCCAGATCTCGAACATCGGCCGCGGCAGCGGCAGCTCCGGCACCTTGGCCGGATCGAGCTTGAAGCTGACGTAGTGCTTGGCGCCGCCCTCGGCGTTGCCCTGGAAATAGTTGGTGCGCAGCGTGGCGCGGATCATGGCGAGGAAGGCGCGCAGCACGCGGTCGCCGTCGAGGCTGGCCACCTGGTCCAGCGCATGGTCCAGCGCCTGGCCGATCTTCAGCTCCTCCGCCTGGCGCCGCTCCGGCACCATCTTCAGCGCGAAGCGCGTCTCGAACAGCGCCACCAGCAGCCGCGCGATGCCGGCATACTCGGCCAGCAGCGTTTCCATGTAGGACTGGCTGAACGGCAGGCCGGTCTGGATCAGGTACTTGCAGATGGCGCGCAGCAGCGTCACCTGGCGCGCATCCAGGCCGGCGCCGAGCACCAGCTTGTTGAGGCCGTCGTTCTCCACCTCGCCGCGCCACACCTGCAGGAAGCCGGACTCGAAGAACTTCCTCTGCGAGTCGGCCGACAGGTCGCAACCCGGGTGCTGGATCTCGAACTCCTGCACCCACAGGCTGGGCGAATCCTTCGGCGTGATCTCCGCCGGCTCCTGGCGGATCACCCGCAGGCCGAAGTTCTCCAGCGTCGGCAGCACCTCGGACAGGGTCACCGGCGTGTGCAGCGCGTACAGCTTCAGGCGGGTGGCCCGCGGCAGCGCGCCTTCCGGCGTGCTCACCTCCAGCCGCGGCAGCACCGGCGTGGACGGCGACAGCCGCGCCAGGTAGGCCACGTCCGCCGCCGCGTCCTGCGGCGACACGCTCTCGCTGTACGACAGCGGGAAGGCATCGGCGAATCTCGCCGGGCTGAGCCGCTCGCGCGCCAGCAGCTCGCGCAGCTGCTCGCGCCAGCTGCGGGTGGCCGCGATCAGCCGCGACTCCACCTCGTCGGCGCTGTGCGTGATGGTGGTGCCGGGCCTGGTGCGCACCACGTAGTGCACGCGGGTCAGGCCGCCGCGCAGGAAGTCGATTTCGCGGTCCAGCGCCAGGCCGCCGCAGATCTCCATCAGCGTGGTTCCCACCTTGTCGCGCAGCTCGCGCGAATAGCGCTCGCGCGGCAGGTAGACCAGGAAGGAGTAGAAGCGGCCATAGCGGTCGCGCCGCATGAACAGGCGCAGCTGGTGGCGGTCGCGCAGCGCGCGGATGCCCATGCACAGCTGGAACAGCTCGTCCTCGCCGGTCTGGAACAGCTCGTCGCGCGGCAGCCCGTGCAGGATGTCGCGCAGGTTCTTGCCGGAATGGCTGCTCTCGGACAGGCGCGAGCGCCGCATCACGTATTCGGCCTTGCGGCGGATCAGCGGGATGTGGCGCGGCCGGTCGATGTACACCTCCGAGCTGAACAGGCCGATGAAGCGGATCGTACCGGTCAGTGCGCCATTGGCGTCGTAGCGCTTCACCGAGATCGCGTCCATCAGCCCCTCGCGGTGCACCGGCGCGCGCAGGTTGGCCTTGGTCACCACCACCAGGCGCAGCGAATCGGCGTACTTGTCCAGCTCCGCCTGCGGCGCGATCAGGTCCTGCTGCGCCCAGCGGCTGCCGGGGCGCAGCAGGCCCAGGCCCGATGCCGCGTCGGTGCGGAAGCTGTACTTGCCGCCTTCGCCCGGCGTGGCGCGGCTCTCGATCTTGCCCAGGAAGGTGAAATGGTGCTGGTCCAGGTAGGTGAGGAACTCGCGCGCCTCGGCAAACTCCTCGGCGTCGCCGCCCGGCGGCACCAGCTTCAGCTCCTCCACCAGCGCGCGCACACTGTCCAGCGTCCTGGCGTAGTCGTCGACCACGCAGCGCAGGTCCTCCAGCACGGTGCGCAGTTGCTGCTCCAGCGCGGCATAGGCCGCCAGGTCGGCGAGCGGCTCGAACTCCAGGTGGATCAGCGACTCGGCCGGCGCCTGGCCGGCTTCCGTGGCGGCGATGACCTTGCCCGCCGCGTCGCGCCGCAGCGGCAGCACCGGATGCACCGTCCAGTCCACCGAGGCGCCGGCGGCGCGCACCGCCATGATGATCGAGTCGACCAGGAAAGGCTGGTCCTCGACGCAGGTCTCCACCGCCGCCAGGCCGCTGCGCGCCTCGTCGGCAGCCTGCGGCGGCAGCACCCGCACCAGCGCGGCGCCGGGCAGGCGCAGGCGCGCGAAATTCCAGTGACCCAGGGCCAGCTGCAGCAGCTCCTCGGGCGTGCGCAGCTTCAGCGTGTCCAGCGCCGCCATCTCGAAATAGCGGCGCAGGAATGAGCGGAACAGCGCGACGTCATCCACACCGGTCTGCGCCTGCGCCAGCGCATCCAGCTTCTCCAACAGCAATTCCTGCCCGGAACGGGTGTCCGGGCTGGCCTGGGCTTCCATGTACTCCTCCAACCAAATCGTAAGATGGCGCGAGTATGCCAGCGGGAAAAATATACAGGCGGGGTATAATCGGAGCGCATGTCCGCATCGGCGTGTTTCATGATGCAATGCGGCATCGATCGCGCCGCAATGGAGCCCTTGCACCCGTGAACGCCGGCGAGGCACTGGCATTCGTCAGCCGTCACGGCGCGGTGCTGGCATCGGCCCAAGGCGCCGCGCCGCGGCTGAGCGAGGCCATCGCCGGCATGCCGATCCACGGCAGCTGGTGGAGCCATCCGCAAGGCCGGCGCATTTACTCCGTGCTGCAGGCGCTGGAACAATCGCCCGAGATCCTGGTGTGCCGGCTGCTCGAAGGCCGCGTCAGCCTGGTTCACCGGCGGCTGTGGCCGGCGCTGGTGCGGCTGGCGCCGCGCTTTGTCGCCGGACGTCTCGACCAGGTGCGGCAGGAACACACCGCCGCCGGCCACCACCAAAGCCATGCGCTGCCGTTTCCGCAATGGGTGCCGCCGGAAGTGCTGCAGCAGGCGCAGGAGTTGAGCGAGGCGCAGGCCGAAGCGCTGCTCGGCGACGCGCTCGCCGCGGCGCTGAAGCCGGAGCGCAAAGCGCGCGGCGGCAGGCCGAGTAAGGTCAGACCCTAGCCGCCGAGCAACACCAGCAGCCCCTGCAAAGCCGCGGCCGCGGTGTAACGGCGCACCGTGTCCCGGTCGCCGTCGAAATGGAAGCGGCTGCACGACAGCGGCACCTCACTGCCGCCCCAGCCGATCCATACCGTGCCCACCGGCTTGTCCGCGCTGCCGCCGTCCGGCCCGGCGATGCCGCTTACCGCCAGCCCCCACTGCACCGGCGCCGCCCTGAGCAGGCCCTGCACCATGTCCTGCACCGTTTCGGCGCTGACCGCGCCGGCGCGCTGCAGCACCTCGTCCGGCACGCCCAGCAGCGCGTGCTTGGATGCGTTGGAATACGTCACCAGAGCGCGCTCGAACCAGCGCGAACTGCCCGGGATATCGGTGCACAGCTTGGCGATCAGCCCGCCGGTGCAGGACTCCGCGGCAGCCAGCCACTCCCCGCGCGCCAGCAGGCGCTCACCGGCGGCGCGGGCCAGGTCCTGCAGGTCGGCATCACTCGGTGCTGGGTTCATCCGGATTCCTGCAAGCTGATGAAGGTCTGCTCAAGCGAAGCCGTCCGGGGCAACAGCCCCCTCAGCTGCGGAAAATCGCCTCCGCCATGCGGTCCGCGATCTCGCCGGTCGGCCGCTTCTCGTTGGCCGAGTGGCGGAAGATCTGCCCCAGCGTGTGGCCGATGCGCTCCAGGTGGGCGCGCACGGTGGCCTCGTCGTAGTTGGGGCCTTCGTAGAAGATGTCGATGATGCCGCCGGCGTTGATGACGTAGTCC
The DNA here is from genome assembly GCA_964451925.1 of uncultured Nevskia sp. Classification (GTDB taxonomy): domain Bacteria; phylum Pseudomonadota; class Gammaproteobacteria; order Nevskiales; family Nevskiaceae; genus Nevskia. The sequence continues at coordinate 4,886 of CAYVKA010000073.1, forward strand.
GGCGCGTAGAGGATGCCGCGGTCCAGCAGCGCGTGGTCGTGCTTGGGTTTGGCCAGCTGGTTGTTGGCGGCGCCGGCGATGATGCCGGCCTTGATCTCGGGAATGGTCCTGTCGTTGAGCACCGCGCCGAGCGCGCAGGGCGAGTAGACATCCACGTCGAGGCTGTGCACCACCTCCATCGGCACCGCCTGCGCGCCGAGTTCCTTGACGCAGCGCTCCACCGCCGGCTGGTGCAGGTCGGTGACCCACAGCCGCGCGCCGGCTTCGCTGAGGTGGCGCGCCAGGCGGCCGCCGACGTTGCCGACGCCCTGGATCGCCACCTTGAGGCCCTTCAGGTCGTCGCGGCCGAGCTTGGCCTTGACCGCCGCCTGGATGCCGATGAAGGTGCCCAGCGCAGTGGCCGGCGAAGGGTCGCCGGTGCGGCCGGCGGCGACCGACTTCTCGTCGGCCAGGCCGCCGACGTGGCGGGTCTCGCCGGCCATCAGGCGCATGTCGGCGACGCTGGTGCCGGAATCCTCGGCCACGATGTACTGGCCGCCGAGGCTGTCGACGAAGCGCCCCATGGCCTGGATCAGCGCCGGGGTCTTGTCGTGGCGCGGGTCGCCGATGATCACGCTCTTGCCGCCGCCCTGCGGCAGGCCGGCCAGCGCCGCCTTGTAGGTCATGCCGCGCGACAGGCGCAGCACGTCGGTGAGGGCCTCGGTGTCGGAGGCGTAGGGCCACATGCGGCAGCCGCCGAGGCCCTTGCCCAGGCGGGTGTTGTGCACGGCGATGATGGCCTTGAGGCCGCTGGCGCGGTCGTAGCGGAAGGCGACCTGCTCGTGCGCGTCGAACTCTGGATGGTCGAAGACGGACATCGGATTTCCTTGAATTGGGGTCAACGCCGCCCACGGTGCGGCGATTTTTGCTTATTGTAGCCGGCCAACCCCGGTGCGACCCGCCCCCCTGACGACCAAGACATGAGCATCCACGCCGTCCTGCACCACGAGACGATCTACCGCTACGACCGGCGCGTCACCCTGTCGCCGCAGATCATCCGCCTGCGCCCGGCCCCGCATGCCCGCACCCCGGTGCTGTCCTACTCGCTCAAGATCGAGCCCAAGGACCACTTCATCAACTGGCAGCAGGACGCCTTCAGCAACTGGCTGGCGCGGGTGGTGTTTCCGGATAAAGTCACCGAATTCAAGGTGGTGGTGGACCTGGTCGCCGACATGGCGATCTGGAACCCGTTCGATTTCTTCATCGAGGGCGAGGCCGAGCATTTCCCCTTCACCTACACCGAGGAAGCCAAGGAGGAGCTCAAGCCCTACCTGCGCGCCGTCCCGGCCGGCCCCCTGCTGAAGAAATACCTGGCCGCGACCTCGCTGAAAAAGGTCCGCACCATCGACTTCCTGGTGGCGCTCAACCAGCGCCTGCAGAAAGACATCAGCTACCTGATCCGCATGGAACCGGGGGTGCAGACCCCGGAGGAGACACTGAAGAAGGCTTCCGGCTCGTGCCGCGACAGCGGCTGGCTGCTGGTGCAGATCCTGCGCCACCTGGGCCTGGCGGCGCGCTTCGTCTCCGGCTACCTGATCCAGCTGACGCCGGACGTGAAGTCGCTCGACGGCCCCTCCGGCACCGACCACGACTTCACCGACCTGCACGCCTGGTGCGAGGTGTACCTGCCCGGCGCCGGCTGGGTCGGCCTCGACCCGACCTCCGGCCTGCTCGCCGGCGAGGGCCATATCCCGGTCTGCGCCACGCCCGAGCCGTCCAGCGCCGCGCCGATCACCGGCGCGGTGGACGAGGCCGAGGTCGAGTTCGGCCACGACATGTACGTCAAGCGCCTGTACGAGTCGCCGCGCGTCACCAAGCCCTACACCGAAGACCAGTGGCAGGCCATCGACGCGCTCGGCCACCAGGTCGACAGCAAGCTCAAGGCCGGCGACGTGCGCCTGACCATGGGCGGCGAGCCGACCTTCATCTCCATCGACGACATGCAGGGCGCCGAGTGGAACACCGCCGCCGTCGGCCCGACCAAGCAGGGCCTAGCCGACAAGCTGATCCGCCGCATCGCCGGGCGCTTCGCCCCGAACGGCCTGCTCACCTACGGCCAGGGCAAGTGGTACCCGGGCGAGTCGCTGCCGCGCTGGGCCTATGCCTGCTATTTCCGCAGCGACGGCAAGCCGATCGTGCGCAGCGATCTGGCCAGCGGCGGCACCCCGGCCGACATCCGCGCCGCGCGGGCCCTGATCCGCGGCATCGCCGAGCGCCTGGAAGTGGCGCCCGGCAACGCCCTGCCGGCCTACGAGGACGCCTTCTACTACCTGCACCGCGAACGCCAGCTGCCGGACAACGTGCTGCCCGAGGACAACAAGCTGAAGGACCCGGAGGAGCGCGCCCGCGTCGCCAAGGTGTTCGAGCGCGGCCTCGACACGCCGCGCGGCTACGCCCTGCCGGTGCAGCGCTGGCAGTCGCGCGCCTGGATCTCCGAGCGCTGGACCTTCCGCCAGGGCCGCCTGTTCCTGATCCCGGGCGACTCGCCGATCGGCTTCCGCCTGCCGCTGGATGCCCTACCCTGGCTGCCGCCGCTGGCCTATCCGCACGTCATCCCCTACGACCCCTTCACCCAGCGCGATCCGCTGCCGGAACAGCCGGACGGCCGCCGCCAGCCGTTCCTGCAGTCGCCCACCAGCCGCCGCGAGGACCTGGAGCGCGAAACCGAGCGCCAGCGCCGCCGGCGCGTGCAGAAACTCACCGCCGAACGCGACCAGCCGCAGCCGGTCAAGCGCGGTGCCTACCTGGAAGGCGGCAACGTGCGCACCGCCATCTCGGTGGAGCCGCGCGACGGCTTCCTGTGCGTGTTCATGCCGCCGACCGGTGACATCGAGGACTACCTCGACCTGCTCGCGGCGGTGGAGGACAGCGCGGTCGAGCTGGACGTGCCGCTGCGCATCGAGGGCTATTCGCCGCCGCCCGATTCGCGCCTCAACGTGCTCAAGGTGACGCCGGACCCCGGCGTCATCGAGGTCAACATCCATCCGGCGCACAGCTGGGAGCAGCTGTGCCAGACCACCGCGGTGGTCTACGAGGAGGCGCGCCTGACGCGCCTGGGCACCGAGAAATTCCTGGTCGACGGCCGCGCCGTCGGCACCGGCGGCGGCAACCACTTCGTGCTCGGCGGCGCCACCCCGGCCGACTCGCCGTTCCTGCGCCGCCCGGACCTGCTCGGCAGCCTGATCCGCTACTGGCAGAACCATCCCTCGCTGAGCTACCTGTTCTCCGGCCTGTTCATCGGCAGCACCTCGCAGCATCCGCGTGTCGACGAGGCGCAGACCTCCTCGTTGTACGAGCTGGAGATCGCGCTGTCGCAGCTGCCGCCGCCGGGGCGCAGCGTGCCGCTGTGGATGATCGACCGCACGCTGCGCAACCTGCTGGTCGACCTGAGCGGCAACACCCACCGCACCGAAATCTCCATCGACAAGCTGTATTCGCCCGACGGCCCCACCGGCCGCCTCGGCCTGGTCGAGTTCCGCGCCTTCGAGATGCCGCCGCATCCGCAGATGAGCCTGACGCAGCAGCTGCTGCTGCGCTCGCTGGTCTCCTGGTTCTGGGACAAGCCCTACACCCGCCCGCTGGTGCGCTGGGAAACGCAGCTGCACGACCGCTTCATGCTGCCGCACCACGTCTGGGCCGACCTGCGCGAAGTGCTGGCCGACCTGCGCAGCGCCGGCTACGCCTTCCAGGACGAGTGGTTCGCCGCGCACTGGGAATTCCGCTTCCCGCGCCACGGCAGCGTGCGCTTCCAGAACGTCGAGCTGGAGCTGCGCCATGCCCTGGAGCCCTGGCCGGTGCTGGGCGAGGAAGCCGCCATCGGCGGCACCGCCCGCTACGTCGACTCCTCGCTGGAGCGCCTGCAGGTGCGCGTCACCGGCCTTACCGAAGGCCGCCACTTCGTCACCGTGGCCGGCCGCCGCATCCCGCTGACTCCCACCGGCGTCCACGGCGAAATGGTCGGCGGCGTGCGCTACCGCGCCTGGCATCCGGCCTCCGCCCTGCACCCCACCATCGGCGTGCACACGCCCCTGGTGTTCGACCTCTACGACGCCTGGAACCGCCGCGCCGTGGCCGGCTGCACCTATCACGTGGCCCATCCCGCCGGCCGCAACTACGAGACCTTCCCGGTCAACGCCTACGAAGCCGAGGCGCGGCGCCTGTCGCGCTTCGAGCCCTTCGGGCACACACCGAGCCACTATTGGCCGCCGGAGGAAGCGCCCAATCCGGACTACCCGCATACGCTCGACCTGAGACGCCGGTCGTCCTGAACCGGCGGCCCGTCCCGCTGCGGAATCCGGCGCGGAGCCGGGTCCGCGGCGGGCGCCGGCAGCCGCCCGCCGCAACATTCAGCCCGCGTTCAGGCACTCACGCCGACGCTATATCATTGCGCCCATCCCGCGCGGATCCGGAGTGCCCGCCATGAACCGCCTGCTCGTTCCCGCCCTGCTCGCCCTGGCCGCGCTCGCCGGCTGTGTCAACCCGGAAGCGCGCATCAAGGACAACCCCGGCGTCTACTCGGCGCTGACACCCGAGCAGCAGCAACTGGTCAAGAAGGGCCAGATCGCGCTGGGCATGCCGGAAGCGGCGGTGCAGCTGGCGCTGGGCAAGCCCGACCGCATCACCGAGCACACCGACGCCAGCGGCCAGCAGCACATCTGGCATTACACCGAAGTGCAGAACTACGGCGTCGCGGCGGCCTATCCCTATCCGTATTTCTACTCCTACCCGCGCTTCTACGACCCCTTCTTCTTCCCCGGCTATACCGCGCTGTACACCCCGGTGCAGACCGAAACCGACCGCATCCGCGTGATCTTCAAGGACGGCCTGGTCACCGCCATCGAGCGCGAGCTGTAGCGGCGGCCGGCGCACCGGGCGGCTCCCGCATCCGGCCCGCCGCGGCGCGGCGGCTTTGCCGGGGCTGGACGCTTTAAGCGACAATTTGCCCCCAGAATCCCCTACCGCCGGAACCGCCATGTCCCAGGACCCCATTGTCATCGCCTCCGTCGCCCGCACGCCCATGGGCGGCATGCTGGGCGTGTTCTCCTCCCTCTCCGCCAACCAGCTTGGCAGCGTGGCGATCAAGGCCGCGGTGGAGCGCGCCGGCCTCAAGGCCGACGAGATCGACGAGGTGGTGATGGGCAATGTGCTGATGGCCGGCCAGGGCCAGGCGCCGGCGCGCCAGGCGGCGCTGGGCGCGGGCTTGGCGCTGTCCACCCCCTGCACCACCATCAACAAGATGTGCGGCAGCGGCCTCAAGGCGCTGATGTTCGCCCATGACCAGCTCAAGGCCGGCACCAACAAGGTGATGGTCGCCGGCGGCATGGAGAGCATGACCAATGCGCCCTACCTGATGATGAAAGGCCGCGGCGGCTACCGCTACGGCCATGCCGAGCTGCTCGACCACATGGCGCTGGACGGCCTGGAGGACGCCTACGAGAAGCGCACGCCGATGGGCGTCTACGCCGAGCGCACGGTAGAGAAGTTCGGCTTCAGCCGCGCCCAGCAGGACGACTTCGCCATCGCCTCGCTCAAGCGCGCGCAGGCCGCCGGCGCCGACGGCAGCTTCGCCTTCGAGATCACCCCGGTGGAAGTGCCCGGCAAGGCCGGCGCCGAGCTGGTCAAGGCCGACGAGCAGCCGGCCAAGGGCAAGCCGGAGAAGATCCCGACCTTGAAGCCGGCCTTCAACAAGAACGGCACCGTCACCGCCGCCACCTCGGCCTCGATCTCCGACGGCGCCGCCGCGGTGGTGCTGATGGCGCAGTCCGAGGCCGACAGGCGCGGCATCAAGCCGCTGGCCCGCATCCTCGGCCATGCCCAGCACTCGCGCCTGCCGGGCGAGTTCACCGTCGCCCCGGTGTACGCCATCGGCAAGCTGCTGGAAAAGCTCAACTGGAAGGCCGCCGACGTCGACCTGTGGGAGATCAACGAGGCCTTCGCCGTGGTCACCATGGCGGCGATGAAGGAGCACAACCTGCCGCACGACAAGGTCAACATCCACGGCGGCGCCTGCGCCCTGGGCCACCCCATCGGCGCCTCCGGCGCGCGCCTGGTCACCACCCTGGTCGGCGCCCTGCGCAAGACCGGCGGCAAGCGCGGCATCGCCAGCCTGTGCATCGGCGGCGGCGAGGCCGTGGCCCTGGCCATCGAGATGATCTGATCCCGGCCCGGCCCCGCGGGGCCGGGCGTGGCAGCGGCGCGCGCAACTGAGAGGTGTTTCGCGCCCGGCGCGCCGCCGACCGGGTAAAGTGGCCCTGTGCCCATGCCGACGCCCACGTCCGACCGCCCCGCATCGCCTGCGCTGGCCGGCGTGCCACTGGCGGAGTGGCTGGCAACGCTGGCCGGCCGCCAGCGCAGCGAGTTCCTGCTCGGCGGCACCGGCCACCTGCTGCTCACCGCGCAGGAGGAGGAAAACGTGGTGGAGCAGCTGCGCGATGGCGTGCTGCCGCGCCTGTTCCCGTCCGGCCACTATGCCCAGGTGTGCCTGCTGACCGGCCTGGCGCCCGGATCGGACCTGCTGTTCGCCCGCGTGCTGAGCGGCTGGCTGCTGCAAAACGATATCCCGTTCCGCATGGTCGGCCTGCTGCCGGTGCCGCCGGAAACCCTGCTGGAAGACTGGCTGGAGCGGCTGCGCGAGGCCGGCGCGGACCAGTCGGCGGCACAGCGCCAGCTGCGCCGCGAGCAGATCGAGACCACGCTGGCTTCGTGCGAAACCATCGTCGACCTGCTGCCGCCCGGCAGCGGTGACGCGGCGCTGCGCGACCAGGCGTTCCGCGAGCAGCAGTACCGCCACCTCGCCGCCTGCCTGGCGCAGCGCTCGGACATCCTGGTGGCGATCCTGCGCCAGCAGAACCCGCTGCGCCCCGGCGGCACCGCCGAAGTGGTCGACTGGCGCCGCCACCCGAAGCACATCCCGTCGGAATTCTGCACCGATCCGCCGCCCGGTCCCGACGGCGGCGGACACCGCCTGATCGTGATCGATCCCTCGGTCGGCGTCGGCGAACCCCGGTACACTGCCGGGCCTGGGTCCTGAGGCTCCGGGATCACCGGGGCGGGGAGAGCCGAGGTGGGCCACAGCGACGACACAGCCGAGGTTTTCGCGGCACGCGCCAGCGAGGCGCAGCGCGCCGGCAACTACCTGCTGTGCTACGACCTGGTCGATCAGGCGCAGCAGCTGGGCGTGCAGACGCGGAGCCTGCAGTACCTGTCGCTGCTGGCCCTGGCCAATGCCGGCAGCACCGAGTTCGCCTGGCGCCGCTACCGCGAACTGGGGCTGCGCGAGGAGGAGATCGACGAGGACTGGCTGGCGCTGCAAGGCCGCCTGCTCAAGGACCTGGCGCTCAACGGCGGCGGCCGCGAGGAGTTCCAGGCCTCGGCCCAGGCCTACCTCAACGCTTTCCGCCAGACCGGCGGCTACTTCACCGCCATCAATGCCGCCACCATGTTCCTGCTGGCCGGCGACGTCGAAGTGTCGCGGAGCATGGCGCGCGAGGTGCTGGCCCTGGCCGGCGGCACGCCGCCGGCCGACGATACCGACCACTACTACCTGCTGGCCAGCGAGGCCGAGGCGGCGCTGCTGCTGGGCGACCCGGGCCACTGCAAGAAATGCCTGTGCGCCGCCGACGCCCTGGTGCGCGGCAACGTCAGCGCGCGCAGCCGCACGCGCCAGCAGCTGCGCCTGATCTGCCGCCACCTGCGCATCGAGGACGAGTTCTCGGCCCTGCTGCGCCTGCCGGCGCTGTTCTACATCGACCGCGCCGCCGCCGAGATCCCGCTGGCCTATGGCGCCGACCGCACCGCCCCGGCGGCGGGCGGCCTGGACGCCGCGCGCTGCGACAGCGCCCGCGTCTACGCCGCGCTGCTGCAGCCGGCGGACCTGTGCGCCACCGAATATTTCATGGCGCGCGGCGCCCGCCTGACGCTGGTGCTGCCCGCCGCGCGCAAGCCGCTGATCGAGCGCTGGCAGCGCAGCTTCGGCCCGGGCTGGGCGATGCGCCTGGCGCGCTGCCTGGAGCAGGCCGGCGAGGTCATCGCCACACAGGGCTTTCTCGAACAGGAACAGGACTGGGCCGGCAGCCACGTCGCGGCGATGGCGCAGGGCCTGGCGCAGCTGGCGGCGCAACGCCTGGGCAATCCCTGCCGCCGTGTCGAGCTGGCGCCGGCCGCCAACCCGCCGGGCTACTGGCTGCGCGTCGACGAGCAGCGGCAAGGCCCGGCGCAGCTGCCCGCATCGTGCCCGGCGCCGCGGCCCGGCGAGGTGCAGCGGCGCTTCGTCGGCCTGATCTTCGCCGACATCGCCGGCTTCCGCCGGCTGCACGACGAGGAGATGCCGCGCTTCTGGTCGCGCGTGATGGGCGGCCTGGCGCAGATCATCAACCGCCACGGCGACAAGGTGCTGTTCCGCCACACCTGGGGCGACGCCATCAACGTCGTCACCGATGACGCCGCCACCGCCGCCTCCATCGCCCTGGCGATCCAGGCCTGCATCGACGACGTGCGGCGCCATGAGAGCGGCATGCTGCGCGAGATCGAGCTGCGCCTGGCGGTGCACTTCGCGCCCGCCTTCGCCGGCCACGACCCGGTGGAGAACGGCCCCAACTACTACGGTTCGCAGCTGTCCTTCACCGCCCGCATCGAGCCGGTGACACCGCCGGGCATGATCTTCGTCACCGAAGCCTTCGCCGCGCGGCTGGCACTGGAGGCGCCGGAGCGCTTCGCCGCCGAATACGCCGGCGAAGTGGAGCTGGCCAAGCGCTTCGGCAAGTACCGCCTGTTCAGCCTGCACTCGATCGAGCGCCGCCGCAACGCGCGGCTGCAACTCGCCGGCGGCACCAGCACCCGGACCACCCCCGGACCGGCCTGAGCCGGAGGCGCCGCAGCCGGGACCGCGGCTGCGGACGAACGCCGCCATTCGTGCCATAGTTCCGGCGGCATTCCGGCAAGCGAGACGAGCATGGCCCTGGGCATCGCGGTACTCACCGTTTCCGACACGCGCACGCTGCAGGACGACAAGTCCGGCACGCTGCTGGCCGAGCGCATCGAGGCCGCCGGCCACCGCCTCGCCGCCCGCGTCATCGTCAGCGACGATCGCTTCCGCATCCGCGCCCAGCTGGGCAACTGGCTCATCGCCGATGGCGTCGACGCCATCATCACCACCGGCGGCACCGGCCTCACCGGCCGCGACCTGGTGCCCGAAGCGGTGCGGCCGTTGCTGGAACGCATCACCGACGGCTTCGGCGAGCTGTTCCGCTGGCTGTCCTACGAGGACATCGGCCCGTCCGCCATCCAGTCGCGCGCCCTCGCCGGCAGCGCCAATGGCCGCCTGGTGTTCTGCCTGCCCGGCTCGCGCGGCGCCTGCGAACTGGCCTGGGACAAGATCATCGCGCCGCAGCTCGACGTGAACACCCGCCCCTGCAACCTGGCCGAGCTGCTGCCGCGCCTGCGCGAACCGGCCGACCGTCCGGCGGGGCCGCACCAGTCGCGGCGCGACTAGGGCCTGTTAACAGTGATTGGATCGTAGAGCCGGCCACGCCGCTCGCCTACCCAGCCGCTATCGAGCCGCATCCTCCACCCATGACCCTGGTGCCGCGCAAGATGCTGTCCCCCGACCACTGGTTCCTGTGGGCCGCGCTGTCCGCCGGCTTCGCCGCGCTGACCGCGATCTTCGCCAAGGTCGGCATCCGCGGCGTCGACTCCGACCTGGCCACCCTGGTGCGCACCGTCATCATCACCTTCGTGCTGGCGGCGTTCGTCTGGCTGGCGGGCAAGTGGAGCAACCCGTTCGCGCTGTCCGGCCGCACCTGGCTGTTCCTCGGGCTGTCGGCGCTGGCCACCGGCGCCTCCTGGGCCTGCTACTTCCGCGCCCTGCAACTGGGACAGGCCTCGCAGGTGGCGCCGGTGGACAAGTTCAGCCTGGTGCTGGTGGCCGTCTTCGCCTTTGTCTTCCTCGGCGAACGCCCGTCCGCGCGCGAATGGCTGGGCATCGGCCTGGTAGCCTCGGGCGTGCTGACGCTGGCGATCCGCCGCTGAGCCCGGCCATCGGCAATCACCCGCGACATTCCACAACCCGGTCCATCGCCCATGCACTACATCGCCCTGTTATTCGCCGGCGCTTTCCTCTGCAACTGCATCCCGCACCTGGTTTGCGGCCTGCAGGGCGCGCCGTTCCCCAGCCCCTTCGCCTCGCCGCCCGGCGTGGGCAACTCGCCGCCGCTGGTCAATGTCCTGTGGGGCCTGTTCAACCTGCTGTTCGGCCTGTTCCTGCTGGCGGCGCACCCGGTGGCCATCGGGATCAACGCGGACTTCGCCGTACTCGTGCTTGGGGCGCTGCTTCTGGGGGTGGGCCTGGCGCTGCATTTCGGCAAGCTGCACCGGCCTGGACTCGCACCCGGGTCCGGGCCCGGACCCGGCCGGTAGACGCCCGGCGCGCCATGGCCTGCCCTTCGCTGTCGCGGACCCGCCCGACCCGCAGCGCTGACCGCATGGCAGCGCGCCAGGCGCGGCACCGCTCATGACCCGGATCGCCCGACACAGGATCGTTCTGGCCCAGCTCAGCGACGCCAGCGCCATCTCCAGGATGTCGCGCGACTACGTCGAACAGGGCCTGGGCTGGAACTGGACACCGACGCGGGTGGTGCGCAGCATCCGCGACCGCGCCACCAATGTTGCGGTGGTGCGCGAGGGCGGCAGCGTGCTCGGCTTCGGCATCATGAAGTACGGCGACGATGTCGCCCACCTGCATTTGCTGGCGGTGCACCGCGCGCAACGCCGGCGCGGCATCGCCGCCGCGCTGCTGGCCTGGCTCGAAGCCTCGGCGCGCACCGCCGGGGTGGAAAAGATCCGGGTCGAGGCGCGCCTGCTCAACCATGCGGCGCGCGCCTTCTACCGCAGCGGCGGCTACCAGGAAGTGGAACTGCTGGCCGGCTACTACCGCGGCGCCGAGGACGCGGTGCGCATGGAAAAGCGCCTGTGGGCCGATAGCGGCACCGGCCTGGTGGCGGAATGAGCGCTTAAAACGAACTTGGCCGCGTCACAGGTGAGCAGTCCGGCGCCCCCAGACACGAGTCAATTAGCAGTTTCTTCTACCTGGCTAATAAATCTTTCTATCGACTCGTCTTCCAGAATAAATGGCACAAAGAGATCTACTACGTATGAACGCTTCTCTGCAGCCCTCCAACTACGCCATTTTTTTTCGACTCTTGCCCGCTTCAATGCCACCCCCCATTCCCGGCGCGTCGCGTCCAGCCTGAGCCAATGGCTCCAGCTTTGACGCGCTGTGTCCCCCTTTTTCTCCACTTCTGCTTGTATCAACACGGGAATTAATTTTTGATAGAGACGAGCAACAATCGGGCTGCCTGATACATCCAGATCGTTTGGCTCATCGCAGAACTTGGCCTCAAGTAATGCGCGGTGCAAAGCCAGCAACTCATAATAGTCATCAAGAACCAGGCTATTTGAAGTCATTTATTTTTACCTCAAGATCAGCTTGACGCCCATCTCTAAGCGTGCCTTGGTGAATTAGCTCATTGGGTTGCTCACCCGGCCTTAGTGTAGTTCCATCTCGCATCTGCACATCCACTTGTCCCGGTACGGCGGATTTGGCGCATGGCGTGGGCGGATTTCAGCCGGAATCCGGGCGGCGGGCAGCCGGCGGCGGGCGCTGACAAAAAAAATCATCGGCTTCGTAACACGACAGTCATATGGAGCCTCTACCGTGCCGACACCTATAAATTTATCCACGGGCATCGTAGGGACGTCATGACCAACAACAAAGTGGCTGTAGTACTCCTGTCTTCATTGTCGCTGAGCCTGATCTCGGCGTGTACCAAAAATTACTACACGCCCGCCGCCGGCTCTTCGTCCAGCAGCAGTTCTTCGAGCAGCTCGTCCAGCAGCAGCGGCTCCAGTTCGTCCAGCAGCAGCTCCTCCAGCAGCGGCTCTAGCTCGTCCTCGGGCAGCTCGTCCAGCGGCGCCGCAACCCAGGCGCTGTTCACCACCCTGGATTCGGGCGTCGCGCCGGCCAAGTCCACCATCAACATCGGCGTGGGCCTGGGCAAGAATTCCGGCAACACCCCGTTCACGCTGGACAAGCTGAAGGCCTACACCTTCAACAGCACCTCGTACACCGACGCCAACAACAGCGACACGGTCACCAGCACCCCCTTCACCACCCCGTACGTGTACACGACGTACAGCTCCAAGGGCACCGTGCCGGACCATTCCTTCGGCTTCTGCGACTACCACGGCAGCTCCCCGGTGCGCGTGACGTCCCTGGTCGGCGGCTCGAACGCCAACACGGTTGCCGCGGGCCAGCCCGGCGGCGATCCCTCGATGCCGATGTCGCCGTTCTACTTCCCGCTGGTGTACTCCTCGCCGATCACCACCTCCGCCCACGCGCCGGGCGCAGCCGCCGGCGCCAAGCCGATCGTCGGACTGTTCGACTGGCGTCCGAAGGACAACGACGAGGCCCTGGTGGCCGCGGAATCGGACGACGGCGGCCAGACCTGGTACTACATGCAGACGGTGCTGGAGCTGTATCCGGATGAAACCAATCCGACCTATAGCGCCGGCGTCAGCACCACCACCGCCGGCACCACCAGCACTCCGCCCAACGCGACCTCCACCGGCTGCCCCGGTTCGGCTGTCACCGCGGACAACACCAGTTCCACCGCGACCGGCGAGTACCCCGCGTCGTACGGCTTCACCAATTCCAGCGACGACGACGGCTGGGGCCACGCCACCGTCATCCAGCTCCCGGGCGCGATTCCGGCCGAGGGCTCGCCCAGCGGCGGCGGCACCGTCGGCGGTCAGTTCCTGTACCTGCTGGACCGCAACACCAACAACGGCACCTTCAGCCTTAACGGCGCAACCACCCCCACCACCCAGCCGATCAACGACAACCTGCCGCTGTGGGTGGTCGACATGACCTGGGCCAGCCAGAAGTTCCCGATCGGCAACTATGGCGACGAGGCCAGCACCGATCTGAAGTCCATCGGCACGGCGCTGAGTTCCGCCACCTCCGGCACCAAGTCTCCGGTGCGCGTGCTGCAGACCAAGGGCCTGCTCAATCCGGACGGCATCATGGCGGTGTTCCCGACCCCGGCGGCGACCGTGGGCACGGCGGGCACGGCGGTCTCCGTGCTGTACGTGCAGAAGATCCTGGGCGGCGACAGCTCCGGCAGCACCGCGCTGCCGACGGCCCAGCAGTGCGCGGGCGCGCCGGCCGGCGCTAGCGTGCCGGGCACCACCAACCATGACATCTCCAACGTGCGCCTGGCCACCACCACGGACGGCATCAACTTCACCGACCTGGGCATTGTCCAGGGCCTGAACGATCCGACCACCGTGGACTACACCAAGACCCGCTGGATCAGCCCGCGCGGCACCCTGCTCGACATCAACGGCGACCAGAGCCGCTGGGGCCTGTACTTCTCGGGCGGCAACTGCCTGGACGGCGACTCCGATGCGTTCCATTACATCGGCTACGCCGAATCCACCGACAAGCTGCACTGGACGGTGTACAACGGCGTCAACAACCCGGTCGCCTCGATCAACACCCAGACCGTCTACAACGACAACAACGCCAGCAGCCACACCGGCTCGCAGATCACGATCCCGGCCACCGCGCCGATCGTTCCGACGCAGGCCTGGTTCGCGCAGCGCCTGTATGCCCCGACGGCGGTGCAGGTCGACTCGACTCACCTCAACCTGACCTTTGCCGGCTACGGCTCGCAGAAGCCCGCCGGCGATCTGCTGAACTACCGCACCATCGGCAACGTCAAGCTCACGGTCAGCAAGGCGCTGCCCGCGGGCGTGCCGAACAACAGCAACATGCACTAAGCGGCACACCGCGGCGCCGGCGCGAAAGCAGGCCGGCGTCGCGCTACAGTGGCAGAATATGCAGGGCGGTTCCGCGAGGAACCGCCCTTTTTTTCTGGCGACGGCCAAGCCCGGTATGGCGTTTGCAGGTGGACTTCACAAAGCCGTCATCTTCGTTTGCTAAACGACGCGAATATCGGGATACACAACCATGTCGGATACGGGGCAGGCGGGCAACATCCAGTTTTCCAATCTGGTCTGGCAGCTCAAGCTGCAGGCGGAGCGCCAGCTGGGGGTCAAGGATTCGCTGCGCGACCTGATGGGCGACCCGGCGCGGCTGGAGCAGGTGCTGGCGGAGGCGGAGAGCCGCGGCGATGCCGCCCTGCGCAAGCTCGCCTCGGACGTGCGCGCGCAACTGCACGCCTCGCGCATCACGCAGCAGCAGCCCAGGCGGCAGGTGCCGATGGCTTTCCTGGTGATCGGACTGCTGATCGGCGTGGTCGGGCTGATCCTGGTGCTGACGCTGGGCCGCCATCCGGGCGGCGCGCCGGCCGCGGCGCCGCCGCCGGCACAGGCGCCGCAGGCGCTGCTGTTCCGCATGCACGGCTCCAACACCATCGGCGAAAAACTGGGTCCGGCGCTGGCCGACGCCTACCTGCGCCTGCACGGCGCCAGCGCCACCGAGACGCGCGATCTGGCGCCGGACGAGCGGCAGGTGGTGGCGCAGTCGTCCACCGGCGCCACGCGCCCGGCGATCGAGGTGTTCGCCCACGGCTCGGCCACCGCCTTCAAGGATCTCGCCGCGCAGGCGGCCGACCTGGGCATGGCCTCGCGCCGCATCAAGCCGGACGAAGTGACGCAGCTGCTGCCGCTCGACGGCGACCTGTCCTCGCCCTCGTCCGAGAACGTGCTCGGCCTGGACGGCGTGGCGGTGGTGGTGAACCCGGCCAACCCGCTGCAGTCGCTGAGCATCGAGCAGGTGGGCCAGATCTTCTCCGGTGAGATCACCGACTGGAGCGCGCTGGGCGGCAACAGCGGCGCCATCAGCATCCACGCCCGCGACGACAAGTCCGGCACCTACGACACCTTCAAGTCGCTGGTGCTCGACCCGCTCAACCTCAAGCTGCTGGCGGCGGCGCACCGCTACGAATCCTCCACCGAGCTGTCCGATGCCGTCGCCGCCGATCCCGGCGCCATCGGCTTCATCGGCCTGCCCTACGTGCGGCGCAGCAAGGTACTGGGCATCTCCGCCGGCGCCGGCAATCCGCCGATCGTGCCGACGCAGTTCACCGTCGGCACCGAGGACTATCCGCTGTCACGGCGCCTGTACCTGTACCTGCCGGGCAAGGCGCCGTCCAAGGATGCCGCCGACTTCGTCGAGTACGCGCTGTCCGACGCCGGCCAGGAAGTGGTCAAGCAGATCGGCTTCATTTCGCAGAATCCCTACACCGAGAAAGTGGCGGACGATGCCAACTGGCCGGCGGACTATCGCCAGATGGTGTCCGGCGCCGAGCGCCTGTCGTTCGACTTCCGCTTCGAATCGGGCACCGGCAACCCCGACACCAAGGCGCAGCGCGACCTCGGCCGCCTGGTGGGCTATCTGGGCAAGGCCGGCCGCGGCCGTGCGCTGCTGCTGGCCGGCTTCGCCGACAGCGTCGGCGGCGCCGACGCCAACCGCCAGCTGTCGCTGGAGCGGGCCAAGGTCATTGCCGCCGCGCTGCAGGCGCGCGGCATCGACGTGCTGGACGTGCGCGGCTTCGGCTCCGCCATCCCGGTGGCTTCCAACGACACGCCCGCCGGGCGCGACCGCAACCGCCGCGTGGAAGTCTGGCTCAGGTAGCGGCGGCCTGCTGCTCCTGCGCCAGCTGCCGCACCGCCTCGCGCGGCAGCTCCTCCAGCCCGGCGCCGCCCTGGCGCAGGTGCTCGACGATCTGCTGGCGCATGCGCGGCGTCCAGAACTTGTGCAGGTGATTGACCATGCCCTTGAGCGCCTCGGCACGATCCGGCTCGGCGTGAAAGAAGGCGCCGATGTCGTTGGCCATGTTGGTCAGATGTTCGATGCTCATGGAGCGGCGCTTCCCAGGGGTCTGTTGCCGCCGATTTGATCGCTGCGCGGGCCGGCGTCGAGCACGCGCGCCGGGCAGGAGTAGATCACGAAATGATCGCCGCGGGCGAAACCGATCAGGGTCAGGCCGGCCTCCTCCGCCACGCGTATGGCATAGTCGGTGGGCGCCGAGATCGCGGCGAGCAGCGGCATGCCGGCCATCGCCGCCTTCAGCGCCATCTCATAGCTGGCACGGCTGGTGATCACGGCGAAACCGCGCGCGGCATCGCGGCGTTCACGCAGCAGCGCGCCGATCAGCTTGTCCAGCGCGTTGTGGCGGCCCACATCCTCGCGCACCAGTTGCAGCGCGCCGTCCGGCGCCGCCCAGGCGGCGGCATGGGTGGCGCCGGTGAGGGCGTTCAGCGCCTGGCGGCGGCGCAGCTCGTCCAGCGCCCGGCGCAGCGCGGCGACGCTCACCGCCACCCCGGCGCCGACGCGGCGCGGGCTGCGCAGGGCGTCGGCCACGGTCTCGGCGCCGCACAGGCCGCAGCCACTGCGGCCGTGCAGGTTGCGGCGCCGGCCCTGCAGCGCCTCGTGGCGCTGCGCCGGAATGCGCAGGCGCAGCTCGTAGCTGGCAGCGCCGGCGCCGCCGTCGTGACCGTCGTGGCGCAACACCTCCAGTGCCTGCAGCTCGTCGGCGCCGGCGATGATGCCCTCGCTGCAGGAAAAGCCCAGCGCGAAATCCTCCAGGTCGGCGGGAGTGGCCATCATCACCACGTGCGGCTCGCCGTTGTAGACCAGCGCCACCGGCGTCTCCTCGGCCACGCAGTCCTGCAGCGTGCTCAGCCGGCCGTCGCGCCAGGCGCGCACCGGCAGGCGCACGCAGCCGGCGGCGACGTCGTCGGACGGGGTCTCGCCGCCGGGCTTATTTGACGGCTGCGGCATCGCTGCCCTGCTGCAGCAACTCCTGCTGCCGCTCGGAAAACCGGCGATAGCGCTGCTGCCACTCCGAAGGCTGGCTGACCCAGTTCACCTGCACCGCCGTCACCTTGTACTCCGGACAGTTGGTGGCCCAGTCGGAGTTGTCGGTGGTGATGACGTTGGCGCCGGAGCCGGGGAAGTGGAAGGTGGTATAGACCAGGCCGGGCTGTACGCGCTCGGTGACATGTGCACGCAGCACCGTCTCGCCGGCGCGGCTGCGCACGCCGACCCAGTCGCCGTCCTTGACGCCGCGCTCCTCGGCATCGTGCGGATGCAGCTCCAGGCGATCCTCCTCGTGCCAGGTGCTGTTGGCGGTGCGCCGCGTCTGCGCGCCGACGTTGTACTGCGACAGGATGCGCCCGGTGGTGAGGATCAGCGGGTACCGGCTGTTGACCTTTTCGCGCGTCGGCACGTACTCGGTGAGCAGGAAGCGGCCCTTGCCGCGCACGAACTCGTCCACGTGCATGATCGGCGTGCCCGCCGGATGCTGCTCGTTGCACGGCCACTGGATGCTGCCCAGTTCATCCAGCTTGCGATAGCTGACGCCGGTGAAGGTGGGGGTGAGCCTGGCGATCTCGTCCATGATCTCGGACGGATGGCGGTAGTGCATCGGGTAGCCCAGCGCGTTGGACAGCAGCTGCGTGATTTCCCAGTCGGCATGGCCGCCGGGCGGGTTCATCACCTTGCGCACCGGCGAGATGCG
>CAYVKA010000074.1:0-21904 GCA_964451925.1 uncultured Nevskia sp.
CCACCCATTCCGGCTCGCACACTGCGGGCTGGCCGTCGACGGCGTCGTCCCACCAGACGTCGCGTGCTCCGCTCCAGGCGACGCTGTTGCCGCTGCGGCGATAGACGATGACTTTCTCCACCGTGTCGCAGCCGGCGGCCAGCGCGGCGTCGACGGTGGCCTTCAGCGGCACCGCGCGGCCGCCGCGCGGCGCGGCGTCGGCGGTGACCACCAGGCGGGCGCCGGCATCGCGGATGCGGTCGCGCAGAGCGTCGGAGGAGAAGCCGCCGAACACCACCGAGTGGATCGCGCCGATGCGGGCGCAGGCCAGCATGGCGATGATCGCCTGCGGCCCCATCGGCAGGTAGATCACCACGCGGTCGCCCTTGGCGATGCCGTAGCCGCGCAGGGCATTGGCGAAGCGGCACACCGCGCCGTGCAGCGCGCGGTAGCTGATGTGCTGCGTCTCGCCGCCGTCGCTCTCGAAGATCAGCGCGGTCTGCCCGCCGCGCTGCTCCAGGTGGCGGTCGAGCGCGTTGTGGCTGGCGTTGAGCCGGCCGTCGGCGAACCAGCTGAAGTGCGGCGCCGCCGACTCGTCCAGCGCGTGGCTGAACGGCGTGTGCCAGCTCAGGTGCTGCCGCGCCAGGCGCGACCAGAAGCCGGGCAGGTCGCGCTCGGCTTCGTGGTACAGCGCGTCCAGGCCTTGCGCGGTCAGGGCGGACGATGCGCGGAACGCCTCCGGCGGCTGGAACGACCGGGATTCGTGCATCACCGATTCAAGCTTGTCCTTCATGAGTCTCCTCGTCTCGACGGTCTGGCGCCGCAAAAAAAGTTGCGCGGCCGCTACGCAAGCTCGGTGCCAGTGACGCGGCATGGCCCTGGCGCCGGCGTTTTTCGGCGTTCCGCCGCCGCCGGCGTGACAGGCTGTGGCAGGGATGACACACAACGTCCCGTCGCGGCCGGTAGGGCGCCGGATTGCGGCGTCTGCCATCGCCCCCGTGCCTGTCGCGGTCTGCGCCGCCTGTGTCGGGACAGCCTGTGCCCGTGCCGGGACAGGCTGTGCGCGGCAGGCACGCCGCGCGTGGCAGGCGCATACTGCCGCCTGATGCCGGAGCCCGCGTCGTTACAGGAGAAACGGGGCGCAGCGGGCGATGGCATTGATGTTGCATTTGGGCGCTCCCGTAAGTCGCCGGCACCGGTTCGATCAAGCACCGGGCCGCGCGCCTTCACGTCAAACGACTTCGATCCGGCCCTGTACCGGGCCGCCATAAGTGGAGGAGATGAGGGATGAGCGAATATCAGTCTGGATCCAGGCGCAAGGGCCTTGGCGGCCGCTTGCTGCTGTGCGGGGCTGCGGTCGCGGCAGCGGTACTGCCCGGTCTCGGTCAACCGGCGCTGGCCGCCGACTACCCGGCCGTGACCGACGCCAGGCTTGCGGCGGCGGCCGGCGACGACGGCTGGCTGATGTACCGCCGCGACTACGCCAGCGACGGCTACGCCCCGTTCAGCGACATCAACGCCGGCAACGTCGCCGGCCTCAAGGTGGCCTTCGACTACAAGACCGGCATGGACCCCGGCCATGAGGCGCCGCCGATCGTCAACGGCAACTACATGTTCATCACCACGCCGAAGAACCACCTGATCGTGCTCGACGCGACCAGCGGCAAGGAGTTGTGGAAGTACGAGCACGACCTGTCGCACGTCGGCCTGAAGACGGTGTGCTGCGACGTGGTCAACCGCGGCGTGGCGCTGTACGACAACATGGTCTACATGGCCACGCTGGACAACTACGTCATCGCCTTCGACGCGCCCACCGGCAAGATCAAGTGGAAGCAGAAGCTGCAGGCGCCGGACGTGGGCTACGCGCTGACGCTGGCGCCGCTGGTGGTGAAGGGCAAGATCGTGGTCGGCGTGTCCGGCGGCGAGTACGGCGCGCGCGGCTTCGTCGAGGCGATGAACGCCAAGACCGGCAAGATGGCGTGGAAGACCTACACCATTCCGGCGCCGACCGAGCCGGGCGGCGACACCTGGCCCAAGGGCGCCTACAAGACCGGCGGCGGCGCCGCCTGGCTGACCGGCACCTACGATGCGGAGACCGACACCCTGCTGTGGGGCGTGGGCAACCCCGGCCCCTGGCTGGCCACGCTGCGTCCGGGCGAGAACCTGTACACCGACTCGGTGATCGCCATGAACCCGGCCAACGGCAAGATCAAGTGGCACTTCCAGTACACGCCGCACGATACCTGGGATTACGACGGCACCAACGAGACCGTGGCCACCGACCTGACCTATGAAGGCAAGCCCTACAAGGCGGTGGTCTCGGCCAGCCGCAACGGCTGGTTCTACGCCATCGACCGCACCAACGGCAAGCTGATCTACGCCGAGAAGTTCGCCCATGCCACCTCGGTGGCCGGGATGAAGGACGGCAAGCCCTACACCGACGACGACAAGCGGCCGACGGTGGACAAGGAAATCTTCACCTGCCCCAGCTTCCTCGGCGGCAAGAACTGGTGGCCGATCTCGGTCAGCCCGCAGACGCAGATGGCCTATGTGCCGACCATCCACACCTGCATGACCATGAAGGGCGGCGCGGTGAGCTACAAGGCCGGCCTGCCGTTCCTGGGCGAGTCGTTCAAGGTGGTGCACGACCCCGATGACAAGAACTGGGGCGCGGTGCAGGCCATCGACCTCAACACCGGCAAGCAGGTGTGGAACTACGAGAGCGCCATGCCGTGGAGCGACGGCATCCTCAGCACCGCCGGCGGCCTGGTCTTCACCGGCTCGCCCGAGGGTCACTTCATGGCGTTCGACGCCAAGAGCGGCAAGGTGCTGTGGCAGAGCGAGACGCTCAGCTCCGGCATCATCGGCGTGCCCACCACCTACCGCGTCGGCGGCAAGCAGTACGTCGCCGTCTACGCCGGCTGGGGCGGCGCCATCCCGATCTGGGGCGGCGAGATGGTCGATGACGTGAAGAACATCCCGCTCGGCGGCCACCTTTACGTCTTCGCGCTGCAGTAAGACGTCATGGCCAGGGAAATCAATCGCAGCACATTGCGGCTGGTTTCGGCGGCACTCCTCGCCGCGGTGCTCGCGCACCGCGGCGCGGAGGCTGCGGAACTGAAGGTCTGCGTCGACAAGAGCAGCCCCACCGCGCAGATGGATGCCGGCATCGCCCGGGCCGTGGCCGGCCTGCAGGGTGCCACGGCGCAGATCGCCTGGTTCGACGGCGGCAGCGACGATGACGACGACGGCCTGGCGCCGCGCGTGTTCCGCAAGATGGCGGCCAACCAGTGCCAGCTGGTGCTCGGCTTCCCGGTGGACGCGCAGGGGGCCACGCTGCCGGAGGGCTTGCAGGCGACGCGGCCCTACGGCCGCACCGGCTTCGTGCTGGTGACGCGGCGCAAGGCGGCCGGCGGGCTGGAGCAACTGCCCAGGGACAGCGTCATCGGCGTCACCTACATGACGGCGCCGAACCTGTATTTCGAAAGCCACCCGGGGCTGTCGCCCGAAGTCTTCACTTCCGACGCCGCTTCGCTGCGCGCGCTGCGCCACGGCGAGGTGGCGGCGGCGATGATGTGGCGGCCCTACGTGGCGCGGCACCTGCGCGACCACGGCGCCGGCGCGCTGCAGCTGTCCGCGCTGAGCGAGCCGCACGCCGCCTGGAACCTGGTGGCGCTGTACGCTCCGGCGTCGCAGCCGGCGGCGGCGCAGTTCGAGCAGGGCATCGAGCAGTTGCGCCAGTCCGGCCAGCTGCAGAAGCTGGAGCAGCCCTACGCCGATCCGTTCGATCCGGCTTCGGTCCCGGCGTCGGCGGTGGAGCGTCGCGTGCGCCTGGCGCTCAACGCCTGGCCCGCCGCGCGGCTGATCCCGGCGGCGGAAAAGAAGCACGCCGCAGGCAAGGCGCCGCCGGCGCTGTACACCGAGGAGCAGGCGGCCAGCGGCAAAGCGGCGTTCCAGAGCAGCTGTGCCGTGTGCCACGGCCCGACCCTGGACGGCCGTGCCGGTCCCGCGCTGAGGGGGCCCACCTTCGCCAGCCCGCAGGCGCACTTCACCGTCAGCGACGTGTTCAAGATCATTTCACTGAACATGCCGGCGCCGGCGCCGGGCACGCTGCCGCACGACGACTACGTCAACATCATGGCCTTCATCCTGCAGCAGAACGGCTACCCCGCCGGCGCCACGCCGCTGGATTTCGACGGCGCCGGCAAGTCGAAGGTGAAGCTGCTCTATCACGAGGTCCACGCCGAGTGAGGCGGAAAACATGCGCATGAACCAGAACAAGCCGCGGGCCGGCAAGGCCCCGCGTCGGCGCCTGCTGCTGGCGCTGGCCCTGGGCGCGGCCGGCCTGATGCCGGGCGCGCCGCTGCTGGCGGCCCAGAGCGAGGTGCCGAGCGAGGTGCCGGGCGAGGCGCCGCAGACCGACGACGCGGGCAAGATCGCCGAGCAGATCTGCGCCAGCTGCCACGGCCCGCACGGCGCCAGCACCTCGCCGATCTACCCGGTGCTGGCCGGCCAGCACGAGGAATACCTGGCGGCGCAGCTGCACGCGTTCAAGGAGCGGACGCGTTCGGACCCGGAAGCGCACAACTACATGTGGACCATGGCGACGCTGGTCAACGAGTCGATGATCGGCTCGCTGGCGCGTTACTACGCAAGCCAGCCGACGGTGCCCGGACAGTCCGGCGACGCGGCGGACGTTGCCAAGGGCAAGGCGCTGTTTGAAAGAGGCGTGCCGGCGCGCAACATCATGGCCTGCACCAATTGCCACGGCCAGAGCGCGGAAGGGCACTGGGTGTTCCCCCGGTTGGCCGGGCAGCGTTCGCAGTACGTGTTCCGGCAGCTGCAGGTGATCCAGGGCCAGCTGCGCAAATCGCCGGTGATGCACGGCATCGTCAGGGATCTGAAGCCGGACGAGATGCGCGCCCTCGGGGTCTATCTGCAGTCACTGCCCTGAAGGCGATGCGGCTCAATCCATAGCCCGGGTGGCGCTGCGCGCCACCCGGGCTACTTCGTTCAGGGGCGCCAAGCCGCGATCCGTGCGGGCTGCGGCGCGCTTCAGTCCTTGAACGCGTTCTTGATGTCGTTGTAGCCGGCCTTGAGAGCCTCGGCCAGCGGCTGGGCCGAGGCTTCGATGTTGCGCGCGGCGTCTCCGGCGGCCACCTCGGCGCGGCCGAGGTGTTCCTTGAACTCGTCCCACTGTACTTCCAGCTCCTGCCAGCGGGTCTTCAGCTCGGCCTTGAACAGATCCGTCTTCAGGGCCAGTTCGTCGTGCAGCAGCTGCAGGAGCTGATACTGGTTGTGCAGGGCATTCTTGACTTGGGACATGGCAATTTTCCTGGCTTGGGGAACGAGGTGTCCTGCCGCGGCCGCCGGCCGCGGCAGTGCTTGTGACCCTACAGGCCGAATATGAACGGCCCGTGGCTCCTATGGTTTGGGACCACCCGCGGCGCGGATCGTTCGCGTCGGCCGGCGCACCCGCAGTCGGATGCCGCGGGCGATGAAATAAACAGTCGAACTTAACAGTTAGACTTGCAAGTTCAACTGTTGTTGTCTAGGATCAACGCATGATCCGGAAATCCTTCGATGGTGCGGTCACCGATTTCGTCCAGGCCGTGGGCCTGCTGGTGCGGCGGGTGCGCGCGGAGGGCGGGCAGCACGAGCTGTCGTGGTCGCAGATGTTCGTGCTCAAGCGCCTGGAGAGCGGGCCGGCCACCACCGCCGAGCTGGCGCGGGCCGAGGGCGTCAAGCCGCAGTCGATGGGCACCACCGTCGCCTCGCTGGAGGAACTGGGCCTGGTCGAACGCCACCCGCATCCGAGCGACGGGCGCCAGGTGCACATCGCGCTCAGCGCGCACGGCGCCGAGGTGCGGCGCAGCAGCGGCGAGGCCAAGCGCGCCTGGGTGGCGCAGGCCATCGCCGGCCTCGACCGGCAGGAGCAGGAGGCACTGTTCGCCGCCGGCGAGATCATCAGGCGCCTGGCGGAGCAATGAGCGTCACAGTGCGCGGCGGCCCGGCGCCGTTCGGCCCGCGCTTCGTCGCGCCGCTGGCGCTGGGCTCGATCCTCAACCCGATCAACTCGTCGATGCTGGCCACCGCCCTGGTGCCGATCGCCGACAGCCTGCAGATCCGCATCGCCGACGCCGGCTGGCTGATCACCGGCCTGTATCTCACCACCGCCGTGGCGCAGCCCACCATGGGTCGGCTGGTGGATCTGTTCGGGCCGCGCCGCATCTACCTCGCTTCGCTGCTGTTCATAGCCGCCGCCGGCGTGCTGGGGCAGCTGGCCGACACGCTGGCCGCGCTGGTGCTGGTGCGCGTGCTGCTCGGCATCGGCACTTCGGCGGCCTATCCGGCGGCGATGCGCATTTTCCGCACCCAGGCCGAGCGCAGCGGCACGCCGCCGCCGCGCCGGGCGATGGGCGTGCTGTCGCTGGCCGCGATCTCCACCACCGCGGTGGGGCCGGTGCTCGGCGGCCTGCTCACCGGCGCCTTCGGCTGGCATTCGATCTTCAGCGTCAACCTGCCGCTGGCGCTGCTGACCGCGGCGCTGATCCTGCTGTGGGTGCCGCCCGATCCGCCGCGCCCGCCGCGCGCCGCGCGCCTGCTCGACGAGGTGGACCTGGGCGGCATCGCGCTGTTCAGCGCCTTCCTGCTCAGCCTGATGGGCTTCCTGATGAATCTCACGGCGCGGCCGCCGTGGCTGGCGCTGGCCGCCGCCGTGGCCTTCGGCGCGGCGCTGGCGCAGCATTCGCTGCGGCGCCGGCTGCCGTTCCTCGACGTGCGCATGCTGGCGCGCAACCGGCCGCTCAGCGCCACCTACCTGCGCGCCGGCCTCAACTCCACCATCGTGTTCAGCGCCTACTACGGCATCGCGCAGTGGTTGCAGAGCGCCGCCGGCCTGTCCAGCGCGGCCGCCGGCCTGGTGACGCTGCCGATGTCGCTGGTGGCGGCGCTGTCCTCGCTCGGCGGCATGCGCAGCAAGGGGCTGCGCGGGCCGTTCCTGTTCAGCTTCGGCGCGGGGCTGGCCGGCAGCCTCGGCCTGCTGCTGCTGGACAGCCATACGCCGCTGTGGATGGCCGGCGCAGTGGTGGCGCTGTTCGGCGTGCCGCTCGGCACCTTCTCCACCGCCACCCAGGCCGCCGTCTACCTGCAGGCCCCGGCGGGCGACATCGGCGCCGCAGCCGGCCTGCAGCGTACCGCGCAGTACATCGGCGCCATCGTCGCCGCCAGCCTGCTTGCCCTGACCTACGGCCAGCGCGCCAGCGACGGCGGCCTGCACCGGCTGGCCGTCATCACCGCCGTGTTCGGCGCCGCGTTGTTCATCGCCACCGTTTTCGACCGCACCATCCCGCGTGCGGCCGCCATCGCCGCCGCCCCGGGCGGCCCCTGAAATTCCCAGCGCAAGGAAACCGCCATGCCCCTGACCCGACTCGACCCCGTCACCGCCCTCGTCGTCATCGACCTGCAGAAAGGCGTCGTCGCCCTGCCGCTGGCGCACCCGGCGCAGCAGATCGTCGCCCGCGCGGCGCAGCTGGCGCGCGCCTTCCGCGCCAAAGGGCTGCCGGTGGCGCTGGTCAACGTCACCGCTGTGGCCCCGGGACGCACCGATGCCGGCCCGCTCAAGCTGACCCTGCCACCGGACTGGACCGAGCTGGCGCCGGAGCTGGAGCAGCAGCCGCAGGACATCACCATCAGCAAGCAGCGCTTCGGCGCCTTCATCGGCACCGCGCTCGACGAGGAGCTGCGCCGGCGCAGTGTGACCCAGGTGCTGATCTGCGGCATCTCCACCAGCATCGGGGTGGAGTCCACCGCGCGCAGCGCCTACGACCTCGGCTACAACGTCGGCGTGGTGGTCGACGCCATCACCGATCGCGATGCGCAGTCGCACCGGCACAGCGTGGAGACGGTGTTTCCGCGGCTGGCCGAGACGGCGACCACCGACGAGGCGCTGCGGCTGCTGCAGGCTCCGCCGCAGTAGCGCCGTCGGGCGCGCGCCGGATCGGCGCGCCCCGCTCCGGCGGGCACGGCTGAAACGCATTCACCCATCGGCGCGTGCGAATTCATTTGTCACCGCCGGCCGGCGGCACGTAGCGTGGGCGCCTCATCCATCCGCTCACCTCCAATGGCCACGCCTGCCCAGCTGTTCCAGTCCTTTGCCCGCTATCCCCTGGGCGCCCGCCTGTTTTCGCGCGCGGTGACGCAGCGCGCGCCTTACTTCGGCTCGATCGCGCCGCTGGTGCGCGAGCTGCGGCCCGGGCGCTGCGAGGTGTGGATGCGCAACCGGCGCGCGGTGCGCAACCACATCGGCACCGTGCACGCCATCGCCCTGTGCAACCTGTGCGAGCTGGCGGCGGGCTTGATGATCGACTCCAGCCTGCCGCGCGGTTTGCGCTGGATTCCACGGGGAATGACGGTGCGCTATCTGAAGAAGGCGGAAACGGACATGAGCGCGGTGGTGGAGGCGGCCGTGGATTTCCCCGCGGACTTTCGCGGCGATGTGGTGCTGCCGGTGAAGGTGCGGGACACGTCGGGAGCGGTGGTGATGGAGGCGGACATCGGCATGTATGTCTCGCCGCGGAAGGCGGCGTGAGCGGATGGCCGATGGGGGCGGGCGGCGGTACGGTTCACGCGCACGGGCTGAAGGCCGCCGACAAGCCCGACGGCTTCGGCGCGCCGGTGGCGCGGTGGCGCTTTGAGGGAGCCCGGCGATCGCCTGAGGTGAGGCAGGGTGGGCTATGAGTGGGATTGGGGTGTAAGAGTTGAATCGGCAGGTTTGCCCTATTCCCGCTGCTGCACTGACCACGCGGCGAACTCCTGCAGCAAGGCCCGCAATTGTCGCCACTTTTCCTGCCCCATGGAGCGTGCGCACTTGCGCTCGTAGGCTTTGCTGAGCCTGACCAGGGTGTAGTGAACCTTCCAGCCGCGCGCGGTGAATTTCACCAGTTTGGCCCGGCCGTCGCTCGGATCTGCGACCAGTTCGACAAAGCCGTGCCGGGACAGGTATTCAACCAGCTCCGCCATGCTCTGCTTGGTCATGTGCGCCCGCTCCGCCAGCGTGGTGATGCGGGAGCCGTGCCGGGACAGATGCCGGAATACGTCGCCGTGAGCCAGACGTATCTCGGCAAACCCGGCCTTCGCCAGCCCGCCGTAAACGTGGTCGACCGCGGCTTCCAGTGGCGTGCGCAGCAGCGCCCCCAAAGTCTGCAGCTCCACGGTGATGCTGGGGTCCGGCTTCATCTTGACACTTTATAAGCGGTCAGGCAGTCTGTCCATATAGACAGGTATCCTGACTATACCGGGTTCCTCGCCATAGGGGGTTCCCGACTATAGAAGGTTCCTGACTATAAGAGCTTCGGGAGCGGTCGGTTTCAGAACAATTCGTCCGGAGAGCACGTCTTGAAAACCGCCATTTCAATCGTCCGCCAGGGCGAGGGTGAAGTACTCCATGTTCTCGGCGTGGCGATGCGCTTCCTGTGCCGGGCGGCCGACACCAACAACGCCTGGTCGCTGGTGGAAAACGTGATCCCCCTCAATGCCGGACCGCCGCCGCATCATCATCCCTGGGATGAGGCTTATCTGGTGACGGCGGGGGAGGTGGAATTCCAGATCGGTTCGCGCCGCGAGCGGGTGCGCGCCGGCGACTTTGTCTACGCCCCCGGCGGCGCAGTCCATGCTTTTCACGGCGTCTCCGAGACTCCAGCGCGCATGTTGCTGTTCGACGCGCCGGCACACTCCGAAAGCTTCTTCAAGGAAGTCGAGCGTGAGGTCAGGGAATTGCCGCGCGACCTGGCCAGGATTCTGCAGATCGGGCAGCGGCATGGCGTGACGTTCCTGCCGCCAGCAGCGGGCGGACCGGCGCCCGGGTAGCTGGCGGCCCGGAGCTGAGCGGGGTGCCGGCCGGCATCGCCCCCCGACGCGCTGCTCCCGGATGCTACTATGCCCTGCATCGGGGTGCCGGAACTAACACGGGGAAACATGGCTATGCCTGCGTTCAAACCCTGCGGCTTGGGGGCTGCGCTCATGGGCTGCGCCTGCAACCCGGGCGGCGCCATCCGATGAGCGCACACCAGTCCCTGCTGGAAGAGCTCAAGCGCCGCAACGTGCTGCGCGTCGGCGCTTTCTACGCCGGCGCCAGCTGGGTGGCGGTGCAGGTGGCAACCCAGGTGTTTCCGTTCTTCCACATTGCCGAATGGGTGGTGCGGTGGATCGTCATCGCCGCCGTGCTCGGCCTGCCCTGCGCCCTGGCCTTCGCCTGGTTCTACGAGATCACGCCGCAGGGCCTCAAGCTCGAAAGCGAGGTGGACCGCAGCCAGTCGATCACCCGCCAGACCGGCCGCAAGCTCGACCGCTGGATCATCGCCGCGCTCGGCCTCGCCGTCACGCTGCTGCTGGCCGACCGGCTCCTGCCGCGCCGCCAGGCGGACATCGCGCCGGCGGCGTCCGCTGCCATCCCGGCCAAGTCCATCGCCGTGCTGCCGTTCGAGAATCTCAGCGAGGACAAGGCCAACGGCTACTTCGCCAGCGGCATGCAGGACGAAATCCTCACCCGCCTGGCCGGCATCCGCGACCTCAAGGTGATCTCGCGCACTTCCACCGAGCAGTACGCCGCCCGCCCGCCCAGCCTCAAGGTGGTGGGCGAGCAGCTCGGCGTGGCCACGGTGCTGGAGGGCAGCGTGCAGAAAGCCGGCGAGCAGGTGCACATCAACCTGCAGCTGATCGACGCGCAGACCGACGGCCACCTGTGGGCGGACAGCTACGACCGCGACCTCAAGGACCTGTTCGGCGTCGAGCGCGACGTGGCGCAGAAAGTCGCCGAGGCGCTGAAGGCGCAGCTGCTGCCCGCGGAGGCGGCGCGCGTCGCCAACGTGCCGACCCGCGATACCGAGGCGTACGACCTGTACCTGCGCGCCAACGCCCGCGCCAACCGCGCCTACGACCAGGACATCCTGGTGCCCAGGGAGCTGCCGCCGGCGATCGAGCTGTACCAGCAGGCCCTGGCCCGGGACCCCGGCTTCGCTCTGGCCGCCGCGGCCATGGCGCGGGCGCACATGCACATGTACTTCTATGCGCCGGACCGCAGCGAGGCGCGGCTGGCCTCCGCCAAGGCGGCGGCCGGGCAGGCCCTGAACTTGCAGCCCGATCTCGGCGAGGGGCACTACGCGCTGGCGCTTTATTACTACTGGGGTCATCGTGATTACGCCCAGGCGCTGCGCGAGCTTGATCTCGCCGGCCAGACCCTGCCCAACAGCGCCGGCATTGAAGGCGCTCGCGCCTCGATCGCGCGGCGCCAGGGGCAATGGGACCAGGCGATCGCCGGCTATCAGCAGGCGGCGCTGCTCGATCCGCGCAGCGCCTTTTCCCTGGATCAGCTGGGCCTGAGCTACGAAATGCTGCGCCGTTACCCTGAGGCCGACCAGGCCTTCGCACGGGCCGTGGCGGTGACGGCGGACCCGGCCGACGAACTGGTGACACGGGCGTTCAACACGGTGTTTTGGAAGGGCGATCTCGAACCGCTGCGCGCGGCGCTAGGCGCCCTGGTGCCCGGCAGCGACGCCTATTCCGGGAACGCCCAGATCTATTTCATGCTGCACTGGTGGTCCCGCGACTACGCGGCGGCGATCCGCATGACGGCGGCGGACACCGCCGAGGACTGGACCGACACCGGCAACGTCGACTTGCCGCGCCGGCTCTACCTGGCCTGGGCCGATGCCGCCGCCGGCGACGCCGAAGGCGCCAGGCCGCTGTATGCCGGGGTGCGCGAGCAGATGCAGGCGGCCTTGCAGAAAAGCCCCGACGATCCAGACCTGCACCTGGCCCTGGCCTTTGCCGACGCCGGGCTGGGCCTGCAGGACGAGGCCCAGCGCGAAGGCCGCAAGGTCGCCAGCATGATGCCGCTGAACCGCGACGTCATCAGCGGCGCGACACGCCTGGGCTGGCTGGCCCAGCTCGCCGCGCGCCTGGGCGAAAACGACCAGGCCCTCGACCAGCTGCAGCAACTGCTGACCCTGCCGGGCGCCGGCCTCGTCACCTCACCGGCCGTGCTCAAGCTCGACCCGGTGTGGGACCCGCTGCGCGGCGACCCGCGCTTTCAGAAGATGGTGGCGGGCTGAGCCAGGCATCGAGCGGGTTGGCCCGGCCCGCGGCGGAGCATCAACGATCTGCCGCGACGGCGGCTGTGGCGGAGCCGGAGTCCAGATGCCGCATCGGACAAAAGCGGCGGTGAGGAAGAGATATCCCGTTGCTGAATGTCACTCCGAGGTCCGCATGCTGCCCCAGCCGATTCGTTGCGTGAGATCCTTGAACTTCGCGTCGGAGCGCAGGCTCGCAAAGGACGGCTCGCGGGTCAGTTCGATGAGGTCCGGGTTGTGCTCCAGATAGGCTCTTTCGAGCCATTCGAGCGCCCGTGGCTTGTCGCCGATCGCTCCATAGACTCTCGCCACGTTGTACGGTGAGACAAATCGGGAAGCACCCTCGGTCAGCTGCTGCAGGATTCTCTCCATCGCCAAGCGGTCCCCTGCGACTGCGTGTGCTTGCGCCAGTCCCGCCAGAGCCTCGGTGCCTCCCGCCGAATGCGACACGGCCTGCCGCATCGCGTCGAGCGCTTCGCTCAGCTGGCGCTTCTGCAGGCACACCAGCCCCAGTCGAAGATGAGACACGTAGTGGGTGGGGTCGATTTCGAGCCCGCGCCGCAGGGCAGAAAGCGCTCCATCGTAGTCATGCGCCAGATAGCGAATCATCCCAACCGAGGAGTTGGTCACCGAATTCAGCGGATCCAGCTCCCGGCTGCGTTGCACCCTGCCGACCGCCTCGCCGGTCCTGCCCATCGCCATCAGATATTCCGCGTACCAGTAATGGACGATGGCGTAGCCGGGATCGAGCTCCACCGCCCGCTGGAAATCATCTTCCAGCCCCACCCAATCCCAGTCGTGCAGGCGCACATGGGCCAGCGACGCATAGCCCTCGCCGAGCTCCGGCTCTATTCGCACTGCATGCCTGGCCGCGGCTTTCGCCTTCTGAAATGACTGCAGGGCAGGGGTCATACCCCGGCAGGCCAGCATGGTATATGCGTCGGAAATCCCGTCATGGGCGGCGGCGAAGCCCGGATCGTTGCGCAGAGCATCTTCGAAGCACTCGATGCTCTTGCGGATCCCCTCCTCGGTACGCCGATACCAGAAATGGCGCCCCCGAAGGTATAGCTCGTAAGCCTCCGGGTTGATCGTGCGCATTGCGCCGAAATCGGTGCGCCGCTTCTCGCGCGGGGTCAGCTGGATCTGTATTTCCCGTGCTACCGCACGCGCCACTTCCGACTGCACCTGCAGCACACCATACATCGCCCGCTCGTAGCTCTGAGCCCACAGATGCGATTCATCGCTCACCCGGATGAGCTGCGCGGTGATGCGCACCCGATCCCGTTCCCGGCGCACGGATCCCTCCAGGACGACCGACACCCCCAGCTCGCCGCCAATCTGGGCGATGCTTTTGGTGGTGGACTTGAACTGCATCGCGGTGGTTCGGGCGATCACTCCGAGACGCTGCGGGCTCAAACGAGCCAGTTCGGTAATCAGCTCCTCGGTCAGCCCTTCGCTGAAATAGTCATACCGCTCGCCTGCGGCGAGGCTCTCGAACGGAAGAACCAGCAGCATGATCCTGCCGGACACGCTTTCCAGCGCCCCGGCGCCAACCCGTGTCACGGGCACCACGAAGCGGTAGCCGCGTTTGGGCAGGGTTTCAATGAAGTCCTGTCCGCCCGGCGCCTCTCCCAGCGCCTTGCGCAATATGGAGACATGAGAGGCGAGGCTTCCCTCCTCGACGATGGCGTCGGGCCATAGCAGCCGCAGCAGATCCGCTTTGCTGACCAGTGCATTCCCTGCCTGGACCAGCGCAACCAGCAACTCCGCCACCTTGGGCGGCAGCGAAACGCGGTCGCCATCCCGGAACAGTACCCGCCCCTGCGCATCCAAGCGGTATTTGCCGAATTCGTATTGCCAGGTCGAATCCATCACCGCGGCCTTGAGAACTTCATCAGTAAAATAACAGGAATTCCCAAGGACTACGAACCGCGGTGCCAGTAGACTCCATTGCAGGCAGGGTGTCTCTCTGGTCCACCAGGCAAAGGAAATGGCCAACATGACCATGCGCGGCGTTTTCATGCTTCTATGGGTTGTTCTCTCCGCCATGAGCCTGTGTGGATTGTCGCTGCCGGCGGCGGCTCAAACCCTGCGGCGCGGGAATCTTGAACCGCATTCGCTCGATCCGCAGCTGTCGTCCTATCTGTTCGAGCAGGTGATCGAACACGATCTGTACGAGGGCCTGGTGTTGTTCGGACCCGGGGGGAGTGTCACCGGCGGCGCGGCCAGGGACTGGGCGATCAGCGCGGATGGCACCGTCTATACGTTTCATCTGCAGCGGGGTTTGCGCTGGTCCGACGGCGAGCCGCTGACGGCGGATGACTTCGTCTATAGTTTCCGGCGCTTGGTCGATCCGGCCACGAAGTCGCCGTACGCGTTCCTGGCGGCGCCTATTCGCAACGCCACGGAGATCAGCAGCGGCAAGGAGGCCCGCATCGATCAACTCGGCATCGAAGCCGTGGATGCCACGATCGTGCGGATCACCTTGCGTGCGCCGACGCCGTACTTTCTCAGCGCCCTCACCAACGCCTGCTTCAGTCCGGTAAACCGCCGGGCTGTGGAGCGGTCCGGCGGGCATCTGGGCGACCCTCGAACCCTGATCGGCAGCGGCGCCTATGTGCTGCGCGAATGGACCCCCAACAGCCGCATCGTTCTCAAGCGGAACGTCCGCTACCGGGATGCGGCCCACGTCAGGATTTCGGAGGTGCGCTATCTGCCGATGCCCAACGTCAGCGAAGAATATCGGCTCTATCGCGCCGGGGCGCTGGACATCACCTGGGATGTGCCGGCGGACCAGATCACCGCGCTGCTGGCACAGCATGCAGCCGACTTCAGGACGTTTCCCTTTTTCGGAAACTACCATCTGGCTTTCGACCTGACCCGTCCGCCGTTCCGGGACAACGCCAAGCTACGGCAGGCCCTGGCGATGTCCGTCGATCGCGAAGCCCTCACCCATGACATCACGCGCGGCGGCGAGCAGCCGGCCTATAGCTGGGTGCCGCCCGGACTGCCGGGCTATACGCCGCCGACCTTCGATTGGACGAACGCCGCGCGCGATGCGCGGCAGGCCCAGGCCAGGAAGCTCTATGCGGAAGCCGGCTACGGTGAAGCTAAACCCTTGTCCGTGCGCATCTATGGCATCAGGACCGAGGCCCGCCGCAAGCTTGCGGAGGCGATCCTGGGGCAGTGGAAGGCGGTGCTGGGCGTCAGTGGCAGCGTCGTGGCAGACGACTTTGTAGCCGACGCAGCGGATGCCCCGGAGGTCGGCCGCCTTTTGGGCCGCGGCTGGAACGCCGACTACGCAGACCCCAACTCGTTCCTGGAGGTATGGCAGTCGGATTCGGGGGTCAATCCAAGCGGTTACCACAACCCGGCCTTCGATGCCCTGCTGGGCCAGGCGGCCGCGCAGGGTCAGCCGGCCGATCGGGCTGCGCTGCTGCAACAGAGCGAGCGGATGCTGCTGGAGGAACTGCCGTTCATTCCGCTTTACGATTCGGTTCTCAAGAAAATGGTGCGGGCCAATGTGGTGGGCTATGCGCCGAACGTGCTCGGTTATGCCTACAGCAAGGACTTGGCACTTGAGTCGGGGAGCGGTTCGGGCCGCAGATAGAAAGTTTGGCTGTGAATGGGCTCGAACGCGGGCCATTCACCCTTGAGCGATGGCGACCGGCTGCGGGCCGCGCGCATTGATCGGGCGTCAAGGAGCTGAGGGCCACCGGATGCTGCAGGCCAGCCAGTTTCTGATCACGGTGGCAGGCGCCGGGGTGAATCCGGACGTCCCCTGGAGCTACGCACCCATGGAAGCCACATCGAGGCTCTGAAGTCCGGCAACGAGATCCGGTGGCGGACGCCTGCCGGCATTTCCATGGAAAGCACAGTCCCGCAACGCGCGCATTGACGTAGATCAATGCGCCGCCCCCAAAAACGACCGTTCGTTAGAGTTTTGTGCACCGTTGATCCGCTTCCGGCCGTTGCGGACCAATGGCTGGCGCTAGCGTTGATTCGGGGGGTCAAGTGGACACAGCAGCGTCCGGAAACATCGGACCTGTCGGCAGGGAGCTGCCCCAGTTCCTCAACATCCACCGGGGTTGCGCCATGAGCAAAGCCGACAACAGCGTCAGATCCCTGTTTCATTCCTGGCGCCGCAGCGGCGCAACCCCCAACGGCGAGAACAAGGCCGCGCGCCTTGCTCCGGAACAGGTCGCCGACCTGCGGGGTCAGCTTGCCGCGATCAACAAGGCCCAGGCGGTGATCGAGTTCAGCCTGGAGGGGCGCATCCTCAACGCCAACGCCAATTTCCTTGACGCCACCGGTTACACGCTGGACGAAATCAAGGGTCAGCATCACAGCATATTCGTGGAGCCCGCGTATCGCGCCAGCACCGAATACCGCGCCTTCTGGGAAAAGCTGGGCCGCGGCGAATACGACTCCGGGCGCTACCGGCGCCTGGGCAAAAACGGCAAAGAGGTGTGGATCCAGGCCAGCTACAACCCGATCTTCGACAACAACGGCAAAGCCTTCAAAGTGGTGAAGTACGCCACTGACGTCACCGAGGAGACGCGACGCAACGCCAACTACGAAGGGCAGCTCGCGGCGATCAACAAGGCCCAGGCAGTGATCGAGTTCGAGCTGGACGGCACCATCCTCACCGCCAACGACAACTTCCTCAATGCCATGGGCTATACGCTGGACGAGGTCCGCGGCCGGCACCACAGCCTGTTCGTCGACGAAGCCACCCGTGACAGCGCGGAGTACCACGCCTTCTGGCAAAAGCTGGGGCGCGGAGAATACGACGCCGCCCGCTACAAGCGCTTCGGCAAGGGCCGGCGCGAAGTGTGGATCCAGGCGAGCTACAACCCGATCCTCGACGGCAGCGGCCGGCCCTACAAAGTGGTGAAGTTCGCCACCGACGTGACCGGGCAGGTGCGCGCCGCCCAGGCCTTGGAGTTGGCCGTGCAGCAGACGCAGGAAGTGGTGTCCGCCGCCAGGGACGGCAATCTCACCGTGCGCGTCCCGACCGAGGGCAAGAGCGGGCCGATCGAACTCCTGTGCGGCGGCGTCAACACGCTGGTGGAAAACATGGCGCTGATCGTGCGGCAGGTCAAGGCCGCCTCCGGTGCAGTGGAAAGCGCCGCCAAGGAAATCGCCTCCGGCAATTCGGACCTCGCCGCCCGCACCGAGCAGCAGGCCGCCTCGCTGGAGGAAACCGCCAGCTCGATGGAGGAGCTCACCGGCACCGTGAAGCAGAATGCCGACAACGCCCGCCAGGCCAACCAGCTTTCGATCGGCGCCAGCGGCGTGGCGCGCAAAGGCGGCGCGGCGATGGGCGAAGTGGTTTCGACCATGAAAGCGATCCACCAGTCGAGCCGCAAGATCGTCGACATCATCGGCGTGATCGACGGCATCGCCTTCCAGACCAACATCCTGGCGCTCAACGCCGCGGTCGAGGCTGCGCGCGCCGGCGAGCAAGGCCGCGGCTTCGCCGTCGTCGCCACCGAAGTTCGCAGTCTGGCGCAGCGCTCCGCCGCGGCGGCCAAGGAGATCAAGCAGCTCATCAACGACTCCGTCGACAAGGTCGGCAACGGCACCGCTCTGGTCGAGCAGGCCGGCCAGACCATGGACGAGATCGTCACCAGCGTAAAGCACGTGACCGACATCATGGCCGACATCAGCGCCGCCTCGAATGAACAGAGCGCGGGGATCGGGCAGGTCAGCCAGGCCGTGACGCTGATGGATGAATCGACCCAGCAGAACGCCGCTCTGGTGGAGGAAATGTCCGCTGCGTCGCGCGCCCTTCAAGAGCAGGCTTCCGCGCTGGTGCACACCGTGTCGCGCTTCAGGGTCGAAAATGACCCCGGCGCGGCGCGCGATGTGCTCAGGGCAGCGCCGGTCCCGCATGCCACGCAGCCGCGCGCAGCCGAGCCGCGGCCGAACGCCAGGCGTCAGTTGTCCGTGGTAACGCCGTCAGGGTCACGCAGCATTGGAGGGAACTGAAGCCCGGCGGCGGCAAGCGGGCAGCGGTGACGGAGTCATCGCCAATTCGCAGGACCGCAAGGCTCTCGCATAATCTGTTCATTGTCTGTAATGTCACGGCATGGATGCTTTCACCCTTCCGGGCTTCGACCTCAGCGCCTTTGTCCACGCTACGTTCGCTGAAGATCTGGGCGAAGGCCTCCCTGGCGGCGGGCGCGACGTCACCTCCGAGAGCGTCATCCCCGCCAATGCGCGCTTTGCCGGGGTGATGGACAGCCGCGAGGCGATCACCGTCGCCGGTCTGCCGCTGGCCGCCGCGTTCTTCCGCCATCTCGATCCGAAGTGCACGATCGAAATGCTGGTGCGGGATGGCCACAGCGTCACGCCCGGCACGGCCTTGATGCGGATCGCCGGCAACGCCCGTGCTCTGCTCACCGCCGAGCGCAGCGCGCTCAACACCGTGCAACACCTGTCGGGCATCGCGACAATGACGCGCGCCTATGTCGATGCCATGAACGGCCGCGCCACCCTGCTCGACACCCGCAAGACCATTCCCGGCCTGCGCGTGCTTGAAAAATACGCAACGCGGATGGGCGGCGCGATCAATTACCGCATGGGCCTGTGGGATGCGGTGTTGATCAAGGACAACCATGTCGCGGTGGCGGGCGGCGTCGGGCCGGCGGTGGCGCGGGCGAAGGCGGCAGGCGTGGAGCGGATCATCTGCGAAGTCGATCGACTCGACCAGATCGAGCCGGCGATCGCGGCCGGCGCCACCCATATCCTGCTCGACAATATGACGCCGGCAATGCTGGCCGAGGCCGTGACGCTGGTGGCCGGACGCGCGGCGACGGAGGCTTCGGGTGGCGTGCGGCTCGATACGATCGCCGCGATCGCGGCGAGCGGTGTGGACTACGTCTCGGTCGGGCGGCTGATGCAAAGCGCCCCGGCGGCAGATATCGGGCTGGATTTTGCGCTGGTGTAAGCCCGCTTACACCCCCGGCTGATGCCGGTTCTGCGTGAACGCCGCATCCGCGGCGGTTCCGGTGCCGTCCGCCTCAGCCGCAGGAGGCTTCCGCCGTTGCGGCGAGCTCACGCGCGTTGCGCGGATTGCGGAACAGCAGCGGCGCTTCGGTTGGCGTCAGCGCGGCGGCTTGCAGCGCTTCATCGACCTGGTGGCGCAGCGGCGACTTGGCGCACACCGGGTCGGTGTTGGCGGGGTCGCCGGTGAACTGGAAGGCCTGGCAGCGGCAGCCGCCGAAGTCCAGGTGCTGTTCGTCGCAGGAGCGGCAGGGCTCTTTCATCCAGGCTTTGCCGCGGTAGCGGTTGAAGCCCTCGGAGCGGTACCAGGCGTCGGCGACGCTCATCCCGCGCAGGCTGGGGAAGGCGAGGCCGGGCAGTTGCCGGGCGGCATGGCAGGGCAGGGCGGTGCCGTCGGGGGTGACGGTGAGGAATACGGCGCCCCAGCCGTTCATGCAGGGCTTGGGGCGCTGCTCGTGGTAGTCCGGCACCACGAAGTATATCTTCATCTTCTGCCCGGGGCGCTGTTGCCAGGCCTTGGCCTCGCGCTCGGCTTCGCGCACCTGCTCCAGGCTGGGCATCAGGCGGTCGCGGTTGACCCGGGCCCAGCCGTAGTACTGCACGGTGGCCAGTTCGACATAGTCGGCTTCCAGCTCCTGCGCCAGTTGCAGCATCTGGCCGAGCTGGCCGATGTTGTCGCGGTAGACCACGAAGCACAGCACCATGGGGAAGCCGTTGGCCTTGACCGCGCGCGCCATGTCCAGCTTGTGGGCGTAGGCGCGGGTGCCGGCGATGAAGTCGTTGAGCTGCTCCTGCGGGCTCTGGAAGCTGAGCTGGATGTGGTCGACGCCGGCCTGCCTGAGCGCGCGCACGCGCGCCGCGTCCATGCCGATGCCGGAGGTGATCAGGTTGGAGTAATAGCCCAGGCCGCGGGCGTGCGCGGCGATGGCGTCCAGGTCCGGCCGCGCCAGCGGCTCGCCGCCGGACAGGCCGAGCTGCAGCGCGCCCAGCTCGCGCGCCTCGCCCAGCACGCGCATCCAGGCGGCGGTATCCAGCTCCTCGCCCTGCCGCTGGTAGTCGAGCGGGTTGCTGCAGTACGGGCATTGCAGCGGGCAGGCGTAGGTCAGCTCAGCCAGCAGCCACAGCGGCGCTTTCGGCGCGGCCTCAGACATGGTCGATCCAGCCGTGGCCCTGCGCCGCGTCGAGGAATTCGTTGACGTCGTCCGACAGCGACTCGCCGCCGAAGCGGCGCGACAGTTCGCGCACCACGTCGTCCGCGGTGCGCGTGCCGTCGCACAGCTGCAGGATCATCGCGGCGCTGTCGTTGAGCTGGACCATGCCCTCGGGATAGAGCAGCACGTAGGCATCCTGCGCCTTCTCCCATTGCAGGCGCATCTTCGGCGACAGGCGGATGTGGCGCCGCGAGGCGGTCTCAGCCATGGGCGGAGCCCTCCACGTTGAAGTACGGCGGCATGTGCAGCACGTAGGCCAGGTGCATGGCGTCGAGCATGCTCCACAGCACGTCGAGCTTGAACTGCAGGATCTGCAGCGCGCGTTCCTGCAGCGGCCGCGTGTTGAAATGGCCCAGCGTGATCTCCAGGCCGTGCTGCACGTCGCGGTGCGCTTCGCCCAGGCGGTTGCGGAAGTACTGCAGCCCCGCATCCTCGATCCAGGGATAGCGCGCGGGCCACTCGGCCAGCCGCTCGCGGTGGATGGTGGGGGCGAACATCTCGGTCAGCGACGAGGCCGCGCCTTCCTGCCAGCTGGCGCCGCGCACGAAATTGACATAGGCATCGACCGCGAAGCGCACGCCCGGCAGCACCGAGCGCTGCGACTCGATCTCCTCGCGGCTCAGGCCGCAGGCCATGCCCAGCCGCGTCCAGCGCTCGATGCCGCCTTCCTGTTCCGCGTCGCCGTCGTGGTCGACGATGCGCTGGATCCAGCGCCGCCGCACCGCCCGCTCGGGGCAGTGCGACAGCAGCGCCGCGTCCTTCAGCGGAATGTTGATCTGGTAGTAGTAGCGGTTCATCACCCAGCCCTGGATCGCGCTGCGGTCCAGCGCGCCGCTGTTGAGCAGGCGGTTGAAGGGATGATGAATGTGGTAACGCGTGCCCAGGCCGCGCAGCCGCGCCTCGAATTCGGCGGCGCTCCAGGCAGGCAGCGGTTCCATGCAGGTCATCTGTGTCATACCTCGTTGTCGTGGCCCTCATAGGCCACTTCCATGCCAAGCCGCGCTCCTGTCCGCGGGCCCCGCGCCGCGCCCGTCGCCGCGCCGCGCCCGCCGGTCGGAGCCGCGCCGCGCGCCGGAAAAGAGAAGCCCCGGTCGGGCCGGGGCTTTTCATCGATCAGGCCGCAGTGCGGACCCCGGAGTGCCGGGCTCAGCGGTTGAGGATGTACATCGTCACTTCCATGCCGAAACGCAGATCCTTGAAGCTGGGCTTGGTCCAGGTTTTCATGATTCTCTCCTCCACTCGAATGGTTGGTGTGCGCGGCGCGCCGTGCTGCGCGCCGCGCCGCTGATAAGCAGGGGGCGTGCCAAAGCGAAAAATATGCAGTGGACCGCCCCCGGGGGCGACGCTGGCCCGCGTCGCGCCGCCGGCGCCGTGACAAGGTGTCCCATCCGGGTGACACCTGTCACGGCGCGGCTCAGCGGTTCTGTCCCAGCGGAATGCCGTGCCGCTTGACCTTGCGGTACAGCGTGTTGCGGCTCATGCCGAGCTGCGCCGCGGTGCTGCTCATGTTCCAGCGATTGCCTTCGATGGCGCGGATGATCGCTTCGCGTTCGGCCGCCTCCAGCGGGTTCTGCG
>CAYVKA010000075.1:0-21716 GCA_964451925.1 uncultured Nevskia sp.
GGCCCGAGGCGGGGTTGGCGCCGATGACCATGATGACATCGGACTTGCGTACCGAGTCGAAGGTCTGGGTGCCGGCCGATTCGCCCAGCGTCTGCTTCAGGCCGTAGCCGGTCGGCGAATGGCAGACGCGCGCGCAGGTGTCGACGTTGTTGTTGCCGAAGGCCGCGCGCACCAGCTTCTGCACCAGGTAGGTCTCCTCGTTGGTGCAGCGCGAGGAGGTGATGCCGCCGATGGAATCGCGCCCGTGCTGCTGCTGGATGCGCCGGAACTCGGACGCGGCATGATTGAGCGCCTCCTCCCAGCTCACCTCGCGCCAGGGGTCGCTGATCCTGGCGCGGATCATCGGCCTGGTGATGCGGTCGGGATGGGTGGCATAGCCGATGGCGAAACGGCCCTTGACGCAGGAGTGGCCGTGGTTGGCGTGGCCGTTCTGGTTCGGCACCATGCGCACCACCTCGGAACCGCGCATCTCGGCTCGGAACGAGCAGCCGACGCC
This sequence comes from uncultured Nevskia sp., assembly GCA_964451925.1. GTDB lineage: Bacteria > Pseudomonadota > Gammaproteobacteria > Nevskiales > Nevskiaceae > Nevskia. The sequence continues at coordinate 497 of CAYVKA010000075.1, forward strand.
GCAATAGGCGCAGGTGGTGACGGTGCTGTGCTCGGCCTGGCCCTGCTCGATCAGCGACTTCTCCGACAGCGTCGCCGTCGGGCAGGCCTGCACGCAGGCGCCGCAGGAGACGCATTCGGAATCGAGGAAGGAATCGTCCTGGCTGGCGGCGATCTTGGAGTCGAAGCCGCGGCCCTGCACGGTCAGCGCCAGCGTGCCCTGCACTTCGTCGCAGGCGCGCACGCAGCGCGAGCAGACGATGCACTTGGCGGGGTCGAACGTGAAGTACGGATTGCTTTCGTCCTTGGCGGCCTGCAGGTGGTTGGCGCCGTCATAGCCGTAACGCACTTCGCGCAGCCCGACCGCCCCGGCCATGTCCTGCAGCTCGCAGTGGCCGTTGGCGGGACAGGTGAGGCAGTCCAACGGGTGGTCGGAGATGTACAGCTCCATCACGCCACGGCGCAGTTCGCCGATCTTGCGGTTCTGCGTGACGACCTTCATGCCCGCCGCCACCGGCGTGGTGCAGGAGGCGGGGTAGCCCTTCATGCCTTCGATCTGAACCAGGCACAGGCGGCAGGAGCCGAAAGCGTCGAGCTGCTCGGTGGCGCACAGCTTGGGCACCGCGATGCCGGCCTGCGCCGCCGCGCGCATCACCGAGGTGCCGGCCGGCACCGTCACCTCGAAGCCGTCGATGCTCAGCGTGACCTGCTGCTGCGACGGCGCCGGAGGCGTGCCGAGATCCTTTTCCGCTATGGAAAGCATGTCTCTTACTCCGCTGCGGGAATGGAGAAAGGGGAATGGGGAATCGTAGAAGCCGGACGATTCCCCATTCCCGATTCCCGATTCCCGGCTTTGAAATCTTCCGGAAAATGATTCAGCGCGCTCAACACCGGCGCCGGCGTCAGGCCGCCCAGCGCGCACAGCGAGCCATGCGTCATGGTCTCGCACAGGTCGCGCAGCAGCGCTTCCTGCTTCACCGGCTGCTGGCCGGCGAGCAGCCGGTCGATGACCTCGACGCCGCGGGTCGAGCCGATGCGGCAGGGCGTGCACTTGCCGCAGGATTCGATGGCGCAGAATTCCATGGCATACCGCGCCTGCGCCGCCATGTTCACCGAGTCGTCGAACACGACGATGCCGCCGTGGCCGACCATGCCGCCAATCTTGGCGAACTCCTCGTAGTCCAGTGGCGTGTCGAACTGCGCGGCCGGGATGTAGGCGCCGAGCGGCCCGCCGACCTGCACCGCGCGGATCGGCCGGCCGCTGAGGCTGCCGCCGCCGTAGTCGTACAGCAGCTCGCGCAAGGTCACGCCGAACGCCTTCTCCACCAGGCCGCCATGGCGGATGTTGCCGGTGAGCTGGAACGGCAGCGTGCCGCGCGAACGGCCCATGCCGTACTCGCGGTAGAACTCGGCGCCACGGTCGAGGATCAGCGGCACCGCGGCGAAGCTGATGACGTTGTTGATCACGGTGGGCTGGCCGAACAGCCCCTTGATCGCCGGCAGCGGCGGCTTGAAGCGGATCTGGCCGCGCCGGCCCTCCAGGCTCTCCAGCAGCGAGGTCTCCTCGCCGCAGATGTAGGCGCCGGCGCCCAGGCGCACCTCCAGGTCGAAGCGGCGGCCGCTGCCGAGAAGGTCCGCGCCGAGGCATTGGCGCGCGTAGGCGCTGGCGATGGCCGCGTTGAGCGCGCGGTGCGCGTGCGGGTACTCGCAGCGCAGGTAGATGTAGCCCTGTGTGGCGCCTACCGCCAGCCCGGCGATGGTCATGCCTTCGATCAGCACGAAGGGGTCGCCTTCCATGATCATGCGGTCGGAAAAAGTGCCGGAGTCGCCCTCGTCGGCATTGCACACGATGTATTTCTGCGCCGCCGCGGTGCCGAGCACCGTGTTCCATTTGATGCCGGTCGGAAACGCGGCGCCGCCGCGGCCGCGCAGCCCGGAGTCGGTCACGGCCTTGACGATGTCGGCGGGGGCCAGGGCCAGCGCCTGCTTCAGCCCTCGGTAGCCGTCGTGCGTCAGGTAGTCGTCGAGGCTGAGCGGATCGGTCAGGCCGACGCGGGCGAAGGTCAGCCGTTCCTGCCGCTTCAGATAGGGGATGCCGTCGGTGGGGCCCAGGCGCAGCGGATGCTTGCCGCCGTCGAAGAACGCGGCGTCGAACAGGCCCGGCACGTCCTTCACGCTCACCGGACCGTAGGCGATGCGGCCGGAGGCGGCTTCCACCTCGACCAGCGGCTCCAGCCAGAACAGGCCGCGCGAGCCGTTGCGCGTGATGCGCAGCTGCACGCCACGCCGCTGCGCTTCGGCGCCGATCGCCGCCGCCACCGCCTCAGCGCCCAGCGACAACGCGCTGGCGTCGCGCGGCACATGGACCCGCACGGTCATGACGCCGCTCCCAGCAGTTGGTCGAAGCGCTCGGCGTTGACCCGCCCGTGCAGTTCCTGGTCCAGCATCAGCGACGGGCCACAGGCGCAGTTGCCCAGGCAGTACACCGCTTCCAGCGTATAGCGGCCGTCCGCCGTGGTGCCGTGGAAATCCACGCCCAGGCGCTGCTTGGCGTGTTGCTCCAGCTGCGCCGCACCGAGCGCCTGGCAGGCCTCGGCGCGGCACAGCCGCAGCACCTGCCGGCCGGGCTTGCTGCTGCGGAAGTAGTGATAGAAGGTGATGACGCCGTGCACCTCGGCGCGGGTCAGATTCAGCTCGGCGGCGATCAGCGCCACCGCCCCCGGAGGCACATAGCCCAGCGCGTCCTGCACGCCGTGCAGCACCGGCAGCAAGGCTCCCGGCAGCTGGCGCAGCCGCTTGATCACCTGCAGCACCTGGGCCTGCTCCTCCGCCGCCAGCGGCCGCGCCGCCGGCATCGGATGGAGCGCCTGTTCCCGCGCCTGCCCTTTCATCAACGCCTCCGTCGAGTCCTCAATGGAACAGCACCGACGCTTTCTGCAGGGCGGTCCACAGCCCCCAGGCGAATGGTACGCCGACTGCCAGCCAGGCGAGCACCGCGCCGGCGCCGAATGCGCCCTGCGCGGCCGTGCCGGCGCGCGGATCGAAGATCACTTCGTGCGCCAGCTTGCGCTCGGCCTGCAGCTCCACGTCGCTCATCTGGTACTTCGGCGCCACCGGCCGGAGGCGCGAATTGCAGATCAGTCCGCCGAGCAGCAGCGCAGCCAGGATGTACAGCGTGACGTCGTACACCAGATTGGCCGGCACGCCCTGGGCTTTCTCGAAGTCGCGCAGGTTGGCGATGAGCAGCGGCCCGACGACGCCCGCCACCGACCAGGCGGTGAGAAGCCGGCCGTGGATGGCGCCGACCATCTGCGTGCCGAACATATCGGCCAGATAGGCCGGCACTGTAGCGAAGCCGCCGCCGTACATGGACATGATCAGGCAGGCGGTGGCGACGAACAGCGCCACCGCGCCGAGGTGGCCGAAAGTCGGCAGCAGGCAATAGGCGGCGATGCCCAGCACGAAGAAAATGTAATACGTGACCTTGCGACCCAGCCGGTCGGACAGCGAGGCCCAGAAGATGCGGCCGAGGCTGTTGAACAGGCTGAGCAGGCCCACCAGCCCGGCGGCGCTGGCCGCGATCTGCACCTTCTGCTCCGGCGTGATGCTCGCGGCGCCCGTGTCCAGCCCGAGCAGCTTGCCGCCGAACACTTCCTGGAACATCGGCGAGGCCATCGCCAGCACGCCGATGCCGGCGCTGACGTTGAGGCACAGCACGCCCCAGATGGCCCAGAACTGCGGCGTCTTCCAGACCTGGCCCAGATGCACGTGGCGCTGCGCGATCATGGTCTTGCCCTGGTCCTGCGGCGGCGTCCAGCCGGCCGGCTTCCAGCCGTTCGGCGGCACGCGGTAGCCGAAGGCGCCGCCGAGCATGAACAGCAGATAGATCGCCGCCAGGACCAGATAGGTCTGCCACACGCCGTTGGCGCCGCCGGGCGCGAAGTGTTTCATCAGCAGCGCCGCCAGCGGCGCGCCGATCATGGCGCCGCCGCCGAAGCCCATGATGGCGAAGCCGGTGGCCATGCCGCGGCGGTCGGGAAACCACTTGATCAGAGTCGACACCGGCGAGATGTAACCCAGCCCGAGGCCGATGCCGCCGAGCACGCCGGTGCCGAGCCAGATGATCCACAACTGGTGCAGATACACCCCGAGGGCGCCGAAAGCCAGGCCGCCGCACCAGCACAGGGCCGAGACCACGCCGGTCTTGCGCGGACCGGAACGCTCCACCCAGCGGCCCCACAGCGCGGCCGACAGTCCGAGAAAGACAATGAACAGGGTGAAGGTGAAGGTCTCGTGCGCCACCGTCCAGTTGCAGCCGCTGGTGAACAGGTCGGACACCCAGGCGGGGTCCTTGGCGCAGGCGGCGTCCGGATTGGCCAGCAGCTTGGACATCGGCAGCCAGAACACCGAAAAACCGTAAGCCATGCCGATGCACAAATGGATCGCCAGCGCCGCCGGCGGCGCCAGCCAGCGGTTGAAGCCGGGTCCGGCGATGGTCCGTTCCTTGTCCAGAATCCCCCCGCCCCACCCTGTTGCGGGTTGCCGCACGGCCCCTCCGAAACTCGACATGTGTCCTCTCCTCTCGTTATATATATGACCAATACAACATATTATGGTGCTTGGCCCGGATTCGGCCCGCCATCGAAACTATCACCATTGTGGTTTGTGATAAATAGGAATTCATATTCCAATTGAATAGGCTTTTTTAAACCTATAACAAGGAAGCGGCAGGAGGCCGCGCCCATGCTGAAAATGTCGATCAAGCCGCAATGGCAGCTGGAGCGCGGCGACAACCGCCAGCTGATGCCGCACCTGGTCAGCCTGCTGGCCAAGGTGCACGAAACCCACACGCTGGCCGAGGCGTCGCTGCAGATGGGCCTGTCCTATCGCTATGCCTGGGGGCTGCTGCAGGAGGGGCAGCGCGCCTTCGGCGTGCCGCTGGTGAAGATGGCGCGCGGCCGCGGCGCATTGCTGACCCCGCTGGGCGAAAAGCTGGTGTGGGCCGACAAACGGATCACCGCGCGGCTGACGCCGCTGCTCGACAGCCTGGCCTCGGAACTGGAGGTGGAGGTGGAGCGGGCGCTGTCACACGCGCCCAGCAACATCCTGCGCCTGCACGCCAGCCACGGCTTCGCCGTGCAGACGCTGCGCCAATGGCTGCTGCGCGAGCAGGTGCCGATCGATCTCAAGTACCGCAATGTGCAGGAAGCGCTGGGCTCGCTCAACCGCGGCAGCTGCGACCTGGCGGGCTTCCATGTGCCGCAGGGCGAGCTGGAGCCGGCGGCGCTGCAGCACTACCTGAAGGCGCTGCGTCCGGACAAGCACCGCCTGGTGCACCTGGCGACGCGGCGCCAGGGGCTGATGGTGGCCCCGCGCAATCCGAGAAACATCACCGGCATCGGCGACCTGGCGCGCCCCGGCATCAGCTACGTCAACCGCCACGAGGGATCGGGCACGCGCCTGCTGCTCGACCTGCTGCTGCGGCGCGAACGGCTCGACGGGCGCAACATCCAGGGCTACGACAGCTGCGAATTCACCCACGCCGCGGTGGCTGCCTATGTCGCCAGCGGCATGGCCGACGCCGGCCTCGGCGTGGAGCCGGCGGCGCGGCGCTTTGAACTGGACTTCCTGCCGCTGGCCAGCGAGCGCTACTTCTTCGTCTGCCACGTCAAGCTGCTGGAAACGCCGATGATGCAGCGCATCCTCGACACTCTGCGCAGCCGCGAATTCCAGCGCGCGGTGAACGCCCTGCCGGGCTACGACAGCGGCCACTGCGGCAGCGTGCTGAACCTGGCCGAGGCCTTTCCGCAGCTGCCGCGGGGCCCGGCAGGCGCCGGCGCAGGAGCAAAGCGCTCGAAAATTGATCGACGAGGCCAGGATGCTGCGACGCAGCATGAAGCCTGAGCCAGTTGCATGATCGGTGGCACAAATTTGTGGACCGGCGGACATTTTTTCTGCACTGCACAGGACTAATGTGGACCCGTTGCAATCCGTACGGGAGGTCCTACGGTGCAGGCGGCGGGCACAGTCCGGTGGGCAGAGAGGTCATGCGGCGCAGCAAAGGTCGCCGCGTTGCTCTGCGGCTTGCTCGCGGCCTGCGCCGCCGACCGTCCGCACTGGATGGACCAGGCCACGCTGATCATCCGGCCCTCGCACCACCAGGCGGTGTTCGCCTACTCCTTCGGCGGTGAGCCGGGCGCCAGGGAGGAAACCAACGCCCTGGTCGGCCGCAATGTCGCCGCCTCCATCGCCGCGGCCACGGTAGTGCAGGACAGCCCGCTGCCGAACCTGGATACGGTGGACTTCAAGGGCGGCAGGCTGCTGATCCACCCGCCGAGAAACCACTGAGCGCAGGTCAGGGAAGCTGCAGGAAGCCGATCACGCGCTCGGCGAACAGCTCCGGCGTTTCGATGTGCATGAAGTGGCCGGCGCCGGGAATGCCAACCAGCTCGTAACGCTCACTGAACAGATGCTCCTGGTCGAGGAAGCTCGACGGCAGGATGCAGGCGTCGTTTTCACCGTAGATGACCCGCGCCGGCACGTGGATCGGCTTGAGCAGGAATTGCCAGGCTTCGCGCTGCAGCAGCGACAGCGGCAGCGCGCGATAGTAGCCCAGCGCCGCCTTCAGCCGCGCCGGATCGGAGAACGCCGCCTTGACCGGGCCGAAGTAGTCCTCGGTCGGTTCCCAGCCCGGCGACCAGCTGCGCGCCAGGTCGCGCAGCCAGGCAAAGTCGTTCTCGCGGATGCGCCGCTCCGGCCAGCCCGGCAGCTGGAACTTGAACATGTAATGCGAAGCCTGCAACTGCTCGCGCGAAGGCCGCAGCAGGAAACGCCGCGGGTGCGGCACCGCCGCGGTGACGATGCGCCTGATGCGGTCCGGCCGCAGCGCGGCGGCGCTGTATGCCGCCAGCGCGCCCCAATCGTGCCCCACCACCATCGCGTTCTGCGCGCCGAAATGCTCGGCCAGCGCGATCACGTCGCGGCCCAGCGCCAGGCCGGAGTAGTCGCGGTCGTCCGGAATCGCGCCGGGCGGGTAGCCGCGCATGAAGGGCGCCACCGCGCGCAGGCCGGCGGCGGCCAGCCGGCGCAGCAGCCCGGCCATGCTCCAGGCGGTGTCGGGAAATCCGTGCAGGCACAGCACCAGCGGCGCGGCCGCGGCGGCGCCCTCAGCCTCCAGATAGGCGAATTCCATACCGTTGGCGCGGATGTAGCGGGGCTGCAGGTCGTCGGTACGGGTCATCATGTCCTCTGGAGCGGGGCGTCCTCGTCCGCTGATTTTATCCCGCGGCGAAGCGTGACGGCGGTCACATCGGCGCCGGCCACGTCTGGCGAGGCTGCGGCCGCAGCGGCTATGCTGCCTGCCACCTTTCAGGGCACCACAAGGATAGTCGATGAAATTCCCGCGCCTGCTGCTGGCAGCCGCGCTGCTGTGCAGCGCCAGCGTCCATGCCGCCCCGACCACCGATCCGTCGCCCGCCGATGCCGAGCAGCAGAAGGCCGAGCAGCTGCTGGCCTCGCTCAAGCCGCAACACGGCACGGTCAAGCTGCCCAACGACATCGCCACCCTGCAGCTGAGCAACGATTTCTACTACCTGGCGCCGGGCGACGCCGAGCGCCTGCTGACCGAAGGCTGGGGCAATCCGCCGGGCATCAAGACCCTGGGCATGATCGTGCCGCAATCCACCAGTCCGCTGGCCGCCAATGGCTGGGGCGTGGTGGTGACCTACAACAGCGACGGCCACGTCTCCGACGACGACGCGGCGAAGATCGACTACAACGACCTGCTGCAGAAGATGCGCAAAGAGGACGATGCCGACAACGAGGAGCGCAAGAAGCAGGGCTACGCCGGCCTGCACCTGATCGGCTGGGCCGAGCCGCCGCACTACGATGCGCAGGCGCACAAGCTGTACTGGGCGCGCGAGCTGAAGGCCGACGACGCCCAGCTCAATACGCTGAACTACAGCATCCGCGTGCTCGGCCGCCAGGGCGTGCTGGAGCTGAACGCGGTGGCGGCGATGCGCGACCTGCCGACCATCAAGGAACAGATGCCCAAAGTGCTGGCCTTCACCAATTTCAGCGACGGCAACCGCTACACCGACTTCAACGCCAGCACCGACAAGGTGGCCGCCTACGGCTTGGCCGCGCTGGTCGCCGGCGGCATCGCCGCCAAGGCCGGCCTGTTCGCCAAGCTCGGTCTGCTGCTGCTCGCCGCCAAGAAGTTCATCGTCATCGGCCTGCTGGCCGTGGCCGGCTTCTTCCGCAAGCTGTTCGGCATGAAGCCGAAGAACTCGCCGCCAGGCCCGCCCAGAGTCTAGTTGTCCTCAGCGACAGCAAGGAGCAGCCATGTGGAACGTCATCATCGGCATCGTCTTCATCGTCGGCGGGCTTAGCGGCAAGCTGGCGCTGATCGGCACCAACAGCGGCCCGGCCCTAGCCGTACTCGGCGCGGGCCTGCTGGCCTGGGGTGTGGTGCAGATGGTACGCGCCAGGCAGAGGCGCCCGAATTAGGCGGCGCGCGCCTGACTCAAGCCGAACGGGAGCTTTCGGCCGGCGTTTCGTCCGCACCGCGCAGCGCACACACGCCGGCCGCGCAATTGCCCTGGTCCAGGTACCAGCACTGGATGTAGGCGGTCAGCCGGCTGCGGTATTCCTCAGGCACATCGTAGCCCTGGAAGATCTTCGCCACGTCGTCCTGCGCCGCCGCAAGACTGGCTTCGATTTTGCTCTTGTCCTTCATCGCGTCCCTCTGCACTGCCCGCAATCCCTTCGGGCCGGTGGCGCTATCAGACCGCAACGGCTGCGCGCAAACCGCGATGTGGCTCTCACAAGCGACGCCGCCGCTGCATCCATTGTGCAATGGATCACGTATTGGCGGTCGCCGTCGGGCGGCAGCCCGGAGTCCTTGCGCAACCGCCAACCCGCAGCCTGGGGTGTTGCGACCCCCAAGCTACGAAACGCCTAGCGCTTGTCCCTCTTGGCCCCGGTGCGCAGGCGCAAGCCATTGAGGCGGATGAAGCCCTCGGCGTCCTTCTGGTTGTAGGCGCCGCGGTCGTCCTCGAAGGTCGACAGCGTGGCGTCGAACAGCGAATCGGGCGAGCGGCGGCCGGCGTTGTAGACATTGCCCTTGTACAGCTTGAGGCGCACTTCGCCGTTGACGCGCTGCTGGCTGTCGTCGATCAGGGCCTGCAGCATGCGGCGCTCGGGGCTCCACCAGTAGCCGTTGTAGATCAGGCTGGCATAGCGCGGCATCAGCTCGTCCTTGAGGTGGGCTTCCTCGCGGTCCAGGCACAGGCTCTCGATGGCGCGATGCGCCTTGAGCATGATGGTGCCGCCCGGCGTTTCGTAGCAGCCGCGCGACTTCATGCCGACGTAGCGGTTTTCGACGATGTCGAGGCGGCCGATGCCGTGCTTGCCGGCGACCTGGTTGAGGGCGTCGAGCATCTGGTACGGCGTCAGCGTGTTGCCGTTGAGGCTGACCGGGTCGCCCTTCTCATAGCCGATGGTGATGAATTCCGGCTCGTTCGGCGCGTCTTCCGGGTTCCTGGTCCAGCGCCAGATGGAATCGTCCGGGGTCCACCACGGATCTTCCAGGCCGCCGCCCTCGTAGCTGATGTGCAGGGCGTTGGCGTCCATCGAATAGGGACTGCCGCCGTCCTTCTTCTTGGCGATGGGGATGTTGTGCTGGGCGGCGTAGGCCAGCAGCGTCTCGCGTGAGTTCAGGTCCCACTCGCGCCAGGGGGCGATGACCTTGGCCTGCGGCCACAGCGCATAGGCGCCGAGCTCGAAACGCACCTGGTCGTTGCCCTTGCCGGTGGCGCCGTGGGCGATGGCATCACAGCCGGTCTCGCGGGCGCGCTGCACCAGCTGCTTGGCAATCAGCGGCCGGGCGATGCTGGTGCCGAGCAGGTACTCGCCCTCGTAGATGGCGTTGGCGCGGAACATCGGGAAAACGTACTCGCGCACGAACTCCTCGCGCAGGTCGTCGATGAAGATTTCCTTCACGCCCAGCGCCTGCGCCTTCGGGCGCACCGGCTCCAGCTCCTCGCCCTGGCCGATGTCGGCGGTGAAGGTCACCACCTCGCAGTGGTAGGTGTCCTGCAGCCACTTGAGGATCACGGAGGTATCCAGCCCGCCGGAATAGGCGAGCGCGACTTTGCGGATTTTGGTCATGGCGGAAGGCTGCGGAACAGGGTGGCCGGGGGAAGGCGGAAACGGGCGGATTATACCGTTGGGGAATCGCGAATCGGGAGTGGGGAATCGGCAGCGGGGAATCGGCGGCGCGGGCGGCTTCACCGAATCCTCATTTCCGATTCCCGATTCCCGATTCCCGATTCCCGCCCGGTGCTATAGTGCCGCACCTCACGCCGCCGCCTGTCATGGACCCGATTCCCCAACCGCCCCGCATGGGCCAGCGTTTTCGCGGCTTTCTGCCCGTCGTGGTCGACGTGGAGACCGGCGGCTTCAACAACGCCACCGACGCCTTGCTGGAGATCGCGGTGGTGCTGCTGGGCCTGGACGAGAACGGCGACCTGGTGCGCGGCCAGACCTATGCTGCCCATGTCGAACCGTTCCCCGGCGCCAACATCGAGCGCGCCTCGCTGGAGGTCAACGGCATCGACCCGCATCACCCGCTGCGCCTGGCGATGCCCGAGCGCGAGGCCCTGGCCAAAGTGTTCAAACCGGTGCGCCAAGCGGTGTCGGAGCAGGGCTGCACCCGCGCCATCCTGGTCGGCCACAACGCCCACTTCGACCTCGGCTTCCTCAACGCCGCGGTGGCGCGGGCCGACGTCAAGCGCAACCCGTTCCATCCGTTTTCGGCCTTCGACACGGTGACGCTCGGCGGCGCCGTGCTGGGGCAGACGGTGCTGGCCCGCGCGCTGGAAGCGGCCGGCCTGCCCTACGACGCCAAGGAAGCCCATTCGGCGATCTATGACGCCGAGCGCACCGCCGACCTGTTCTGCCTGCTGGTCAACCGCATGCGCCCGATCCACACCAGTTTTACCGGCGGCGGCAACTCCGCGGCCTGAAGGCAGTCAGAAAAGGCAATCCAGGGCGGCCAGGAAGGCCGCTCACGCTGTAAAATCCGACGCTTAAGCCCCGTTTTCGACCAGAGTCCGCATGAGTCCTGAACCCAGAACCCGGCTGGGACTGCGCGCCGCTGCGCTGCTCGCCCTCGCTGCCTGCCTGCCTGCCGGCGCCGCGCAGGCTTTCGGCTTCAACGACGTGGCGCAGCGCGCCAAGCAATTGGCCGACCAGCCCTACAAGGCGCCCGACACGCGCTTGCCGCAGGAACTGCAGGACCTGGGCTACGACCGCTACAACGCCATCCGTTTCAAGGGCGAGCGCGCGTTCTGGTCGAAGGACAAGCTGCCGTTCGAGCTGCAGTTCTTCCACGAGGGCACCTACTACAACCAGCCGGTGAAGATCAGCGAGATCGCGCCGTACGGCGTGCGCGAGATCCACTACAACCCCAGCGACTTCGATTTCGGCGGCAACCCGATCGACCTGGAAAAACTCAAGGGCCTGGGCTTTTCCGGCTTCCGCGTGCACTACGCGCTGAACAACCCGAAGCTGAAGGAGGAAATGCTGGTGTTCCGCGGCGCCAGCTACTTCCGCGGCGTCGGGCGCGGCGAGCGCTACGGCCTGTCGGCGCGCGGCGCGGCCATCGACACCGGCCTCATGTCGGGCGAGGAGTTCCCGCGCTTCAGCGAGTTCTGGATCGAGCGGCCCAAGCCGGGCGACAAGGAACTGACCATCTATGCCCTGCTCGACTCCAGGCGCATCACCGGCGCCTACCGCTTCGTGGTCAGGCCCGGCGACGAAACCAGCATGGAAGTGAAATCGCGCCTGTTCCTGCGCGAAAACGTCAGCAAGCTGGGCCTGGCACCGCTGACCAGCATGTACCTGTTCGGCGAGAACCAGCATCCGGCCAGCGACGACTATCGCAACGAGGTCCACGACAGCGACGGCCTGTCGATGCACTCCGGCACCGGCGAATGGATCTGGCGGCCGATGGTCAACCCCAAGCGCCTGCAGGTCACGTCCTTCGGCATGACCAATCCGCAGGGCTTCGGCCTGATGCAGCGCGACCGCAGCTTCCACGACTACGAGGATCTGGACCTGCGCTACGACATGCGCCCGAGCCTGTGGGTCGAGCCGCAGGGCCAGTGGGGCGCCGGCCGCGTCGAACTGGTCAACATCCCCTCGCCCGACGAGACCAACGACAACGTGGTCGCCTACTGGGTGCCGGACAACCCGCCGCAGGCGGGCCAGGGCCTGAACCTGGATTACGTGCTGCACTGGCAGGGCGACAAGGACACCAAGCCGCCGCTGTCCTGGGTGATGCAGACGCGCCGCGGCCGCGGCTTCACCCGCAACCCGGACAACAGCATCAGCTATGTCATCGACTTCGTCGGCCCGGCGCTGGACAAGCTCAAGGCCGACGCCAAGGTCGAGGGCATCGTTTCGGTCGGCTCCAACGGCGAACTGCTGGAGCGCAACACGGTGCACAACGATGTCACCAACGGCTGGCGCCTGACCCTGCGCTTCCGCCGCATCGACGACGACAAGCCGCTGGAGCTGCGCGCCTACCTGCGCGGCGACGACAGCACGCTGTCCGAGACCTGGAGCTACATCCTGCCCCCGGGCTGACCGTCCGCGCCGGGCGCAGTCCGGCGCGCGGTGCCAGCACGGTCCGGCCACGGAAGGCCGTACCGCAACACCATGGAAGGCAACGATTGATGATCTACTACAGGGCCGCGCCGGCCTGCCGGCACGGAACGATCGAACCCGCGCAACCGAAGAGTCGCGCCGAGCCTCAATCGCGCCCGCGATGAACCGTACAATGAGCGCCATGGACCACGCCGCCGCGCCGCAAGCCAAACTCGACACCTATCTCGGCCAGTTGCCGCTGCCGCCCGAGGCGCGCACGCAGCTGGGCCGCAGCGCCGACGGCAGCCTGGAGCAGCTGCAGCAGGCGCTGGCGGCCGCCGCGCCGCCCGGCGACGGGGCGGCGGCGACCGACCCCGGCAATCCGGCCTATGCTTCGATCCTGGCCCGCCTGAAGCTGGCTTTTGCGCCGCCGCCGAAGCGCGGCGACGCCCGCGCCGACAGCGTGCACACCACCGACGTGCGCGGCGAAACCCGCCTGATCAGCACGCCGCCGCTGAAGCGCGCCTCGATGGTGCCGCTGCCCTGGGAAACCAATCCGCTGCGGCGCGTGTTCCGCCGCCTGCGCGCCGGCCTGGTCGGCGGCCATGCCTCGCTGGCGCCGACCGGCGAGGAGCAGGGCATCAGGCCGGATTCGCCGGATGCCCTGGGCACCTGGCACCGCGTGGCGCTGCTGCGCCGCCTGGTGCTGTTCCTGCTGACCATCCTGCAGACCATCGTCGCCACCTACTACATGACGGCGGTGCTGCCCTACCACGGCCGGCACATCCTGGAGATGGCCATCCTGGTGCTGTACGTGATCCTGTTCGGCTGGGTGTCGATGGGCTTCTGGACGGCGATGATGGGCTTCCTGGTGCTGCTGGCGCGCGGCGACCGCTACGCCATCTCCGGCACCGCGGCCGAGGACGCGCCGGTCGACCCGTCGGCGCGCACCGCCCTGCTGATGCCGATCTGCAACGAGAACGTGCCGCGGGTGCTGGCCGGGCTGCGCGCCACCTACGAGTCGGTGGCCAAGGCCGGCCAGCTGCAGAACTTCGACTTCTACCTGCTCAGCGACAGCGGCGATCCCGACGCGCGCGTGGCCGAGCTGGAAGGCTGGCTCAAGCTGTGCCGCGAGGTGGACGGCTTCGGCCGCATCTTCTACCGGCGGCGCATCCACCGCATCAAGCGCAAGAGCGGCAACATCGCCGATTTCTGCCGCCGCTGGGGCAGCAATTACCGCTACATGGTGATCCTCGACGCCGACAGCGTCATGTCCGGCCCCTGCCTCAAGCGCCTGGTGCAGCTGATGGAGGCCAACCCCAACGCCGGCATCATCCAGAGCGCCCCCAAGGCGGCCGGGCGCGAGACGCTGTACGCCCGCATGCAGCAGTTCGCCACGCGCGTCTACGGCCCGCTGTTCACCGCCGGCCTGCACTTCTGGCAGCTGGGCGAGTCGCATTACTGGGGCCACAACGCCATCATCCGCGTCGCCCCCTTCATCCGCCATTGCGCGCTGGGCCGGCTGCCCGGCAAGGGCGCGCTGGCCGGCGAGATCCTGTCGCACGACTTCGTCGAGGCGGCGCTGATGCGCCGCGCCGGCTGGGCGGTATGGATCGCCTACGACCTGCCCGGCTCCTACGAGGAGATGCCGCCCAACCTGCTCGACGAGCTCAAGCGCGACCGCCGCTGGTGCCAGGGCAACCTGATGAATTTCCGCCTGTTCCTGGCGCAGGGCCTGCACCCGGCGCACCGCGCGGTGTTCATGACCGGGGTCATGGCCTACCTGTCGGCGCCGTTGTGGTTCATTTCGCTGCTGCTGTCCACCGCGCTGCTGGCGGTGCAGACGCTGAAGGAGCCGAAGTACTTCCTGCAGCCCTACCAGCTGTTCCCGGTGTGGCCGGAATGGCACCCGGAATGGGCCCTGGCGCTGTTCAGCGCCACCGCCACGCTGTTGTTCCTGCCCAAGATCCTCAGCGTGGTGCTGATCTGGGTGCAGGGGGCCAAGAGCTACGGCGGCAGCCTGCACCTGCTGCTGAGCATGCTGGGCGAGCTGCTGTTCTCGGCCTTGCTGGCGCCGATCCGCATGCTGTTCCACACCCAGTTCGTGATCAGCCCGCTGCTCGGCATCGGCACCGGCTGGAAATCGCCGCCGCGCGAGGATTCGCAGACCGGCTGGGGCGAGGCCCTGCTGCGCCACGGCTTCCAGACCGTGCTGGGCACGGTATGGGCCGCGGGGGTGTACTGGCTCAACCCGGCCTTCCTGTGGTGGCTGCTGCCGGTGGTGGGCGCATTGATGCTGTCGATCCCGCTGTCGGTCTATTCCAGCCGGGTCTCGATCGGCCATGCCATGCGCCGCTGGCGCTATTTCCTGATCCCCGAGGAAGCCATCCCGCCGCGCGAGCTGCGCGCCACCCAGGCCTATTTCCGCCGCGCCGCGCCGCCGCCGGGCTTCACCGAGGCGGTGACCCGCCCGGTGACCAATGCGCTGGTCTGCGCCGCCGGCGTGGCCCGCCCCAAGCAGTCGGAAGCCACCCGCCAGTCACGCCTCAACTTGGTGCAAAGCGCCTTGGAGCAGGGGCCGGAGCCGCTCACCCCGGTCCAGAAAAACACCCTGTTGGGCGATCCTATCCTGTTGTCGCAACTGCATTTCCAGGTGTGGAACTCGGAGCAGGCCAGCGCTGCCTGGAAGCTGCCGCCCAAGTCATAAATGTTTCATCGTCAAGTCATCGCCTTACAACGCAGCTTTCATACAGTGTTACCATGTCACCTGGAGCTTTTAGTGCCCGCGAACATGGATAAGGACTCGCCCCGGCCCGCATCGCGCTTCGAGGCCCGTTTCGCCGTTACCCCCGCGGAAATTCTCGAAACCCAGCGCCTGCGTTACCGCATCTTCGCCGGCGAACTCGGTGCCACCATCGACGGTGGCGATGCGCAGATCGACGCCGACCAGTATGACGCCCACTGCCAGCACCTGACGGTGCGCGAGGTGGAGAGCGGCCGCCTGGTGGCCTGCACCCGCATCCTCACCGACGACAAGGCGCCGCGTGCCGGCGGCTTCTACTCGTCCGGCGAGTTCGACCTGAAAATGATCGATTCCCTGCCCGGCCGCGTCATGGAAGTGGGCCGCACCTGCGTGGACGCCGAATACCGCAGCGGCGCCGTCATCGCCGTGCTGTGGGCCGCCCTGGGCGAATTCATCGCCAGCCAGGGCTTCGACTACCTGTTCGGCTGCGCCAGCATCGGCCTGGAGGACGGCGGCGCCAGCGCCCACGCCCTGCTCGAGCAGATCAAGGCCAAGTACCTGGCGCCGCACTGGCAGCACGTGCGTCCGCTGATCCCGCTGCCCGCCGCCGATGCCCGGCCGACGCAGAAAGTGAGAATGCCGCCGCTGCTCAAGGCCTATTTCAGCCTCGGCGCCAAGGCCTGCGGTGAGCCCTACTGGGACCGCGATTTCAACTGCGCCGACGTGTTCGTGCTGGTCGACGTCAGCGATATGCACTCGCGCTACGCCCGCCACTTCATGTCGCGCACGCGCGAGGCCGAGGCCGTGGACAGCCAGGCCATCCTGGTCGCCAATCCGCCGAAGCCGCTCTAAGGCGGGCCCGGAGCCTCTCTTGCGAGCCATCTTCCGCGGTGCACGGCTGATCCTGCACCTGAGCACCGGCATGGCGCTGGTGCTGCTGGTGACGCTGGACCCGAGCGGCCGCATCGCGCCCGAGCCGCTGACCCGCTGGTGGAACGCGCGCCTGCTGAAGATCCTCAATGTGCGCCTGCGGGTGCGCGGGCAGCGTCCGCAGGGCCCGCACCTGATCGTCTGCAACCACATCTCCTGGCTGGACATTCCGGTGATCGCCGCCAGCGAGTTGACGCGCTTCGTGTCCAAGGCCGAGGTCGGCAGCTGGCCCATCGCCGGCTGGCTGGCCAATGCCGCGGGCACCTTCTACATCCGCCGCGGCGCCGGGGGCACCAAGCAGCTGATCCAGGCACTGGCCTCGCACCTGCGCGACGGCGGCTCGGCCACGGTGTTCCCGGAAGGCACCACCACCGACGGCGAGCGCATGCTCAAGCTGCAACCGCGCCTGTTCGCCGCCGCCATCGAAAGCGACGTGCCGGTGCTGCCGATCGCGCTGCGCTACAGCCGCGCCGCCAATGGCGAGAACATCGCCGCCTTCGTCGGCGAGCAGACCCTGACCAACAACCTGCTGCGCCTGCTCAAGGAACCCCAGCTGACGGTGGAACTGACCTACTGCGCGCCGATCCGGCCGCAGTCCGGCCAGGACCGCGCCGCGCTGGCGCAGGGCGCCCATGACGCCATTTGCGCGGTGGTCGCCCCGGGCAGCCTGCCGTCAACACGGGAAGCTGAAGAGCGGGAGTGGCTGGCGGCCTGAGGCCGGAGGGGGGCGGTTTCCGGTCTCGAATTGCCGGCTTGCGCTTTCCGCATGGCGAAAAGCGTGGGGTCGCCCCGGCACCGGTGGTCACTGGTTCCGGGCAAAGCGGCTAAAATGTCGCCATGTCCGAGCCTACCGCTGTCCCCCCCGCTCCCGCCCCCGTCACCACCGGCGCCAAGCTGCGCGGCGCCGAGAAGATGGCGCGCATCCCGATCAAGATCGAAGCCACGGTCGAGCCGCTGCGCAAGCCCAGCTGGATCCGCGCCAAGACCCAGGGCACGCCCGAGGTGGCGCGCATCAAGGCCGCGCTGCGCGCCAACAAGCTGCACACGGTGTGCGAGGAAGCCTCCTGCCCCAACCTGGGCGAATGCTTCGGCAAGGGCACCGCCACCTTCATGATCATGGGCGACATCTGCACCCGGCGCTGCCCGTTCTGCGACGTCGCCCACGGCCGCCCCAAGCCGCTGGACGCCGACGAGCCGGCCAACCTGGCCCGCACCATCCGCGACATGGCCCTGCGCTACGTGGTCATCACCTCGGTCGACCGCGATGACCTGCGTGACGGCGGCGCCGCCCACTTCGCCGCCTGCATCCGCGAATCGCGCGTGCTGTCGCCGCAGCTGACCATCGAGGTGCTGGTGCCGGACTTCCGCGGCCGCATGGACCCGGCCCTGGCGATCTTCAAGGACAACCCGCCGGACGTGTTCAATCACAACCTGGAAACCGTGCCGCGCCTGTACAAGCAGGCCCGCCCGGGTTCGGACTACGACTGGAGCCTGGACCTGCTGCAGCGCTTCAAGGCCCTGCACCCGCAGGTGCCGACCAAGTCCGGCCTGATGCTCGGCCTGGGCGAGGAGATCGAGGAGATCGAGCAGGTGATGCGCGACCTGCGCGCCCACGACGTCAACATGCTGACCCTGGGCCAGTACCTGCAGCCCAGCCGCCACCACCTGCCGGTGGCGCGCTATGTGCACCCGGACGAGTTCGAGCGGCTGCGCGTGATCGGCGAGCAGATGGGCTTCTCCCACGTCGCCAGCGGACCGATGGTGCGCTCCAGCTACCACGCCGACCAGCAGGCGCATGGCGTCCTCGCCGGCGGCTGAGCGGCCGGCGCCGGCGCGGCTGCCGCGACAAGAGTTCCTCGAAGTCGTCGAACGCGCGCCGCTGGTCTCGATCGACCTGATCGTGCGCGACAGCGCCGGCCGTGTGCTGCTCGGGCTGCGGCGCAATATGCCAGCGCGCGGCTGGTGGTTCGTGCCCGGCGGCTGCGTGCGCAAGAACGAGACGCTGGACGCCGCGTTCGAGCGCATCACCTTTGACGAACTGGGCGCCACGGTGCCGCGCGCCGAGGCACAATTTCTCGGCGTGTTCGAGCATTTCTACGAGGACAACGCCGGTGATCTGCCGGGCTTCGGGACGCACTATGTGGTGCTGGGGCATGCGCTGCCGCAAGGCATGAGCATTGCTCCGCCCCCCGACCAGCATAGCGAATACCGCTGGCTTGCCGTGGATGCGCTACTGGCTGATTCGCAAGTGCATGAGTACACCAAGGCTTACTTTCGCGGTCCTGGCGCCTTGAAGGACTAGGGTCTGGGCGATCGCGCGCGCCTGCCAGGCTATGGCGCCTTGCGCAAAGCCGGCACATGCCGCGGAACCCGGTCCTGCAGTATTCGCAACAGCGCCGGATCCATGTATTCAAACTGGTCCGGAATATTCAGGCAGATGATGTTCTGGTGCTTCAGCTGGGCGCGAAACTTCGCCCTCAGCTTGTTCCCGTGGGCCTTTTCCATCACGAATATCGTATCGGCCCATTCCACCAGCTCCGCGGTGAGCGGAACTTCGGCATCGTGATTGAGCCCGGCGGACGCCACTTCGATGCCGGCGCAGCCACAGAAAAGCCGTTCGGCGCTTGGACTGCGGAGCTTGTTCTGGCTGCAAACGAAAAGCACCCTGGTCATGCAGCGGCTATCCGGCCAGCGAACTCTCGACCTCGAACTTCTTGTGCAGCGCCTTATGGATCGGGCATTTGTTGGCAATCCCCATCAGGTAGGTGCGCTGCTCTTCCGTCAGCTGCCCGACGAGTTCGATCCTGCGCAGCAGCTTGTAGTCGGTGTCGCTTTCCTGGTGGGTGATTTCCACCCGCACATCGTCCAGCGGCCATTTCTTGCGCTGCGCCACCATCATCACCGTCATGGCGGTGCAAACGCCGAGCGAGGCATCCAGCAGGTCATGCGGGTCCGGCCCCTGGCCGTCGCCGACCGGCTCTGCCTCATCGGCGAAAAAGGAATTGGTGCCGATCTGCACCAGCTGCTTGATCTTGCCTTCGGCCTTGCGCACCTTGATGACGTTGTTGCTCATGTTTCCTCCAGACTCCGTTCGAGCGCTTCCAGGCGCTGCGGCGTGCCGACGTCCGACCAGCGCCCCGCATAAACCTCGCCGCTCACCTGACCACGAATCGCCGCCTCGCGCAACACCGGCCATAGCGGAAAGGCGCCGCCGCCGGCGTCAACGAACAGCTCGGGGCGCAGCACCGACAGGCCGCTGAAGGTGTGCGTCTCGGCGCAGGCCGGCACCACGCGGCCGCCGGCCAGGGTGCAGTCGCCGCGCGGGTGGTACGGCGGATTGGGCACCAGAACCATGTGCGCGAGATCGCGCTCGGACAGGGCCGCGGCGCGCTGCAGCAGCTGTGGCAGCGGATAGTCGGTCCACACGTCGGCATTGAGCACCAGGAACGCCGCGGCGCCCAGCAGCGGCAGCGCGTGGCGGACGCCGCCGCCGGTCTCCAGGCACGGCCAGCCTTCGGGCGAATAGGCGATGGACAGGCCATAACGCGTGCCGTCGCCGAGGCGCTGCTCGATGCTCTGGCCCAGCCAGCCGAGGTTGATCACCACTTCGCGCAGGCCGGCGGCGGCGAGCCGCCGCAGATGGCGCTCGATCAGCACCTCGCCGAGCACCGCGATCAGCGGTTTGGGCAGGGTGTCGGTGAGCGGGCGGAAGCGCTCGCCGCGCCCGGCGGCGAGGATCATGGCCTTCATCGGGCGCGACGGCTCAAGGCGCGGCGCCGGCCCGCGGCAACACATGCCGCTCGAACAGTTGTGCCAGCGCCTGCAGTTCGACGTACTGCGGCAGCACTTCCATCACGTAGCGCACGAATCGCGGCGTGTCGGCCAGGTACTTGGGCTTGCCGTCACGCAGGGTCAGGCGGGCGAAGATGCCGAGGATCTTCAGATGGCGCTGCAGGCCGATCCAGTCGCAGTCGCGGCGGAACTGCGGCCACGGCGGCACCGCCAGGCCGGCCGCCTCGGCGCGCGCATGGTAGGTGCGCAGGCCCCATTCGACCCGCGACAGCGGCCAGCTGAGGAAGGCGTCCTTGAACAGGCTGATGGGATCGTAGGCGATGGGGCCATAAACCGCGTCCTGGAAATCCAGCACGCCGGGATTGGGATCGCTCAGCATCAGGTTGCGCGGCATGTAGTCGCGGTGCACGTAGACCTGGGGCTGGGCCAGCGCGTTGTCGACCAGCAGGCGGAACACGCCCTCCAAAGCCTCGCGCCCGGCCGGGTCCAGGGTCACGCCGAGGTGCCGGCCCAGGTACCAGTCCGGAAACAGCTCCAGCTCGCGCCGCAGCAGGGCTTCGTCGTAAGGCGGCAACACCTGCGGACGGCTGGCGCGCTGCCAGACGATGAGCGCGTCGATGGCGGCGCCGAACTGGGCGTCGGCATTGTCGGCGTCGATGGCGTCAAGCAGCGTGCGGGTGCCCAGATCGGACAGCAGCAGGAAGCCCTGCTGCAGATCCTGCGCCAGAATCTCCGGCACATGCACCCCGGCCTGCCGCATCAGCGCGGCCACGTGCACGAACGGCCGGCAATCCTCCTGCTGCGGCGGCGCGTCCATCACGATCCAGCTCTGCGCGCCGGCACGGATGCGGAAGTAGCGGCGGAAGCTGGCGTCGGCCGATGCCGGCGCGAACGTGGCCTGCGCCAGCTGCAGGATGCCGCGGGCCCAATCCTCGGCCTGGCTGGCGCGCGGATCGGCAGGGGTGGCGAAATGCAAAGAAGGGCCGGTCAAGACGTTTTGGACTTATCGAGTGGCGGTTGGCTAGGATAACCTAAGGGCCTGTTAACACGGATTGGATCGCTGCGTTGCTGGCGCAAAATCGCGTCAGGCAAGGCGGAGGACCTGGCCATGGTGATTCCATGGCCA
>CAYVKA010000076.1:0-21613 GCA_964451925.1 uncultured Nevskia sp.
CGCAGGCGGCGCGGCCGATGCTGCGGCGGCGCCGCTGAGTGTGGGTGCTATGAGCCGCCCCGGCCGCCAGCCCCGGCGCCGACCGTCGCCGCCCGGGCCCAACCTCAACCCCAACCCCTACCTCGGCCTGCCCGCGCCGGCGCTGGCCCACGCCGCCGCCGACCTCGCCGACGAGCTGCGCCAGCCGCGCCGGCGCACGCCCGACGAGCGCTTCGACCTGGCCAACCGCTGCATCCACATGCTGGGCGCCTGCGCCTTCGTCATCCATCACGAGCACGCGCTGCCCGAAGCGCTGCCCGAAGCGTCGCCCGAAGCGATGGTGCCGTAGCGCGGCGCCTGAGGTTCGCGCGGCCAGACGCCTGCGGCCAACGCAGGCCCTGGCCGTGAATGCACGCCGCACCGGGGTGGCCGCCGTGCTGGCCGCGCCGCCGCCTACTGGGGCGGCGGGTAGTAGCCGGGCGGCGGAGGCGGCGGCGGTGCCGGGTAGTACACCGGCGGTGGCGGTGGCGCCGCGTAGTACACCGGCGGCGGTGGCGGCGCGGCGTAGTACACCCGCGGCTGCTGGTAGTTCACCACCTGGTCGCCCTTGGCATACATGCACTGCGAGTAGGCCATGTTGTACTGGTGCTGGATCGAGCGATCCGCGCCCGCCGACTGGCCGGCGCCGATGTCGGCACCGACCAGGCCGCCGCCAGCCGCGCCGATGGCCGCGCCGTGGCCGCCGCCGATGGCCGCGCCCAGGCCTGCGCCCAGCGCCGTGGTCAACACCGCGGCGCCGACGCCGCGGTTGTTGGCGGCGTCCGCCTGGCCGGCGATCTGCTGGCTGGCGTATTGCTTGCAGGTGGCCTGCTCCTGCTGGAACACCTCGAACGGCTTGTTCTGCGCCGGCAGCACCTGCACCGTCGGACCGATCGGCTCGGCGGCGCAGGCGGCCAGCAGGCCGGCACAGGCCAAGCCCGCGGCCTTCAGCGGCCACGCCGGCGGTAATGATGATTGGGCGGGATTCACGGGGACTTCTCCTGCGTAGTCGATGCGGCGTCACTACTGCTTGTGGTCGATGCTTGTGGCCGATGTTGCGCCCGCTGACTGAACGCCAGCTGAACCATGCGGTGCGAGGAGCAGCGCTTGCGCGCTCCTGCGGCCGTTTCACCCCGGGCCGGCTTCAGCGCACCCAGTGGCCCGGCACGTAGTGGTAGCGCGGGCCGCGCGGCTCCCAGTGATCCGGCACCCAGCGATAGCCGTAGCGCGGGGCGATGTAGTGGCCCGGCACCCAGACGTAGCGGGCGCCGTCCCAGCGGTGAAAGCCCGGGGCCCAGACATAGCCCGCCTGCGGCGGAGGCGGCGGCGCTTCCACGATCGGCGCCGGCGGCCCGATGTTGATGTCGATGCCGACGCGATCGGCCTGGCTGATCGATGGCAGCGCCAGGCCCGCGGCGAGCAGCAGGGAAGCGGCGAAAACCGGGTTACGCATTGCTCTTTCTCCATGTCGGCATTGCGCCAACCACCTTACGCCGCGGCGCTGAATATCTTCTGAACCTGCGTCTTCCGGCACGGTTAAAAAAGGTAAATGGGCGCCGCGTAAAAAAAGGTAAAGGCCGGCAGCGCATGCGGTCCGCGGCGGTACTCACCGCGGATTTGCGCAAACGGCCCGGCCCGGCGCGGGCGTCACCGCCATGCAACCACCGCCGCCTATGCTGCACAATTTTTCACACCACGGCGGCCACGCAGCAGCCGTGCACACACTCAGGGGATGGTGATGTCCAATTCCGGCATTTCACGCCGCAACTTCATCGGCGGCTCCGCCGCCGCCGCGTTCCTCGCCGGCCTGCAAGGCTGCGGCAGCAGCGAGCCGCCCGCCGGCGCTGCCGGCGGCGACGGCGTCGCCAGCCGCGCGCCCGGCTCGCTGCCGGACCCTTCGCGTCCCGCCGGCAGCGCCGACAGCACGCTGCCGTTCGACCGCGTGGTGGTGGTGATGATGGAGAACCACTCCTTCAACAACTACCTGGGCATGCTGCCGCTGCGCGGCCAGCCCAAGGCCGACGGCTTCAGGCTCGGCGCCGGCGGCGTTCCCGCCAACTCCAACCCGCTCGACGGCGGCTACCAGAAAGCCTTCCACCTGCAGGGCACCTGCCAGCCCGGCAGTGTGACGCAGAACTGGAACTCCTCGCACAAGCAGATCGACGGCGGCCGGATGGACGGCTTCGCCGCCACCAGCAACACCGCCATGGGCTACTGGGACGAGTCCGACCTGCCGTTCTACTACTCGCTGGCCAAGACCTTCTGCCTGGGCAACCGCTGCTTCGCCTCGGCGCCGTGCCAGACCTATCCCAACCGCCGCTTCCTTTACTCCGCCACCGCGCAGGGCACCATCGCCACCGACAGCTCCGGCTTCAGCCTGCCGGCGCCGGCGGCCGGCACCCTGATGGACCTGCTCAGCAAATACGGCGTCAGCTGGCGCAACTACTTCACCGACCTGCCGGCCACCGTCATCATCCCGCAGACCCTGGAGAACCACCCGCTCAACTACGCACCGATCACCCAGTTCTTCACCGATGCGCTGCTCGGCACGCTGCCGGCGGTGTCATTCGTCGATCCCGAGTTCGGCCTGATCGACGAGGTCGGCTCGCTGCTGTTCGGTTTCCTCGACAAGATCCCCGGCCTGCCGGCGCCGCTGGTGTCGGCGCTCAACGTCATCCGCAACTCGGTCGACGCGCAGAGCGGCAGCGAGGAGAACCCGGCCGACATCGCGCTGGGCGAAGCCTTCGTGTCGCAGGTGGTGCAGGCGGTGATGGCCTCGCCGGCGTGGAAGAGCACGCTGCTGGTGTGGACCTACGACGAGCACGGCGGCTACTACGACCACGTGCCGCCGGTCGGCGTGCCGCTGCCCGACGGCATCGCGCCCAGCCTCGCCGCCACCGACACGCCCGGCGCCTACAACATCACCGGCATGCGCGTGCCCACCGTGGTGGTGTCGCCGTACAGCAAGCCCAACGCCGTCACCGACGTGATGCACGACCACACCTCGATCATCGCCACCATCGCCCGCAAGTGGAACCTGCCGGCGCTGACCCACCGCGACGCCCAGGCCAACACCCTGCTCGACTTCCTCGATCTGCAGTCGCCGCCGGCCTTCCTCACCCCGCCCAAGCTCGCCGCCCCGGCCGCGCCCACGCTCGGCCTGGCCGGCTGCCAGAGCACCGCCCCGGCGCCGATCATCTCGCCCACCGCCAGCCTCGACTTCACCGGCCGGCGCCTGGCGCCGGCGCACCGGGTGCCGTTCAAGCTGGCCTGAGGCCCGGGCGGCGCTTGCCTGGCGCCGCCCGGCCGGTCAATGCTCGCCGCAAACAGGGGAGAACACGCCGCATGAGCCAGGCCATGCTGTCCGCGGGAGCGACGCACTACGAGCTGGCGGGCGACGCCGCGCGCCCGCTGCTGGTGCTGGTGCACGGCATCTCCATCCCGCTGTGGAACTGGGACTACCTGGCGCCGGCGCTGGTCCAGGCCGGCTTCCGCGTGCTGCGCTACGACATGTTCGGCCGCGGCCAGTCGGCCTGTCCGCGCTGCGCCTACGACCGCGCCCTGCTGCTGCGGCAGCTGTCCGAGCTGCTGGACGCGCTGCATCTCACCGCCCCGGTGCACCTCGCCGGCTTCTCCTTCGGCGGCGCGGTGGCGGCCAATTTCACCGCCGCCTATCCGGCCCGGGTGGCGCGCCTGGCTCTGATCGCCCCCTTTGCGCGCATGGCGCAGCCGGACCGGCGCCGCCTGGCGCGCATCCCAGGACTAGGCGAGCTGCTGATGCGCTTCGCGTTGCGCGCCGAATTGCAGGCGCGCGCCGCGCGGCTGCTGCGCAGCTCGGCCGACCCGGAGCGCTACAACCAGGCCTTCGCCGAACAGATCGCCCGCCCGCAGTTCCAGCGCGCCTTCCTGTCGCTGATGCGCAGCGACGCGCTGGACGACTATGGCGCGGTCTACGCGGCGGTCGCCGCCAGCGGCGTGCCCAGCGCGCTGCTCTGGGGCACGCAGGACATCGACATCCCCCGCGACTCCATCGACTACACCCGCGGCAAGCTGCGGCCTCAGCTCTACCAGGAAGTGGAGGGCGCCGACCACGGTTCCATCCTGCAGCCGGCGCAGCGGCTCGATCATCGGCTGGCCGGGATCTTCAGCGCCCGGGACAACGCCTGATTCCGTCATCAGGCCGCTGACGCGGCGCCCGGCCCGGGCGGCAGGCCGCGCCGCGAATGATCCAGGTCAATGCGGGGAAGGCCCGGCCTCTCTATCCTCCCGGCCATTGGGGTTTCATTCTGATTCGGGCGGCGCATTCTGAAAAAACGGATGGACAGGTGAAATCAATCCAGCATTCGACCGATTCCGCTTGCAGGCCGCTGCGTTGCGCCTACCGGCTCGAATACCCGGAGCCCTTGCGTCCGGCCTTGCGCGTCGGGACGCGCGAATTCCCGGTGCTCGATATTTCCGAGAACGGCTTGCGCGTCGCGCTCCCCTCCGGTGCGCAAGCACCTGACCGGGGGTACAGGCTGGCCGGCACCATCCACCTGCAGTGCGGCCTGGATCAGGTCGTCGTGGGGGCTGTCTACCGGGCGGGCGACGAGGAGATGGTGATCCTGTTCGATCACGACGGCATCGCCTTCGAGATCATCGCCCACGAGCGCAGCGCCGTCATCGCGCAGGCTTCCTAGCCCGCGTGCGGAGACGGGCCCATCCCGCCCTGCGCCACCGGGCGGAATGGGCCGCGGGCCGGACGGTTACTTGGGCGCCGGCGCGGGCGCCGCGGGCGCGGCCGGGGCTGCCGCCGCAGCCGGTGCGGCCGTCGGCGCTGCAGCCGGTGCCGCCGCGTCGCTGTCCTTGGCCCAGCTGCCCTTGCCCGCGAGGCACTGCTTCTTGGTCTTCTTCATGTCCATGCTGCCGTCCGCCATCTTGCAGTGATGGGTCTGCGGCGTGCCCTGGTTCTTGGCATAGGCCGCGCCGCTGCTCACCGCGAGGACGGCGCCGATGGTGGCGACGCGAAGCAGGTTGGTGAAATTCATGTGATGCCCTTTCTGGTTGGTGGGTGACGCCGGTTCAGGGCTTGCGGGCGAACCCGCGGAACAAGCCCGCCCCAGTATATTCGCCCGTCAATTGAACCGGCTGACATTCGCGCGCACCCTGGACTGCAGCAACAGCCATGCGAGATAGGCGGCCGCAACCACGTCGTAGGAAAGGCAGAACGCCGGCCACCACGGCGGCACGCCCGGATTCGCAATCAGGCGGCCGTGGACGCCGTCGAAGACGCCGTGGGCCGCCAGGGCGGCGACGACCAGCCACAAGCTGCTTCTGAACCCGGCGATGGACAGGCCCAGAAACGCGGCCATGACCGCGGACTCCACCATCAGCGACGGCACCGAGCCGCCGATCATCGCGAACAGGCCGTAGTACGAGGCGATGACGATCATCACCGTGGGATAGAAGGCCCGATCCCGATCGAAACCGACCAGGCTGGCCAGCACGCCGACCACCAGAGCCAGAACAGCGCCAATCAGATACGCCATGAGAATGCCTTGGGTCCTGCCACAGCGGCTGGACGGATCAGTTGCGGCAACACGGCCGCGCTCGGGTGGCGCCACTCTAAAGCTTTCCGCTGCCCGGCGTTCCATCGGAACACCGGACACGGATGCAACGCCGCTACGCCAGCAGCCGCTGCGCCAGGAAAATGATCAGCCCCACCAGCCCGCCGACCACGGTGCCGTTGATGCGGATGAACTGCAGGTCGCGGCCCAGCTGGTTCTCGGCGCGGGCCACCAGCGTGGCGGCGTCCCAGCGCGCCACCTCGTCGGCGATGAAGGCGCCGATCTCGTCGCGGTTGGGCACCACCGTGCTGAGCACGGTGCCGCGCAGCCACTGGTTGAGGCGGGCGCGGGTGGCCTCGTCCTCCTCCAGCCATTTGCCCACCGCCAGCAGCGCGTGCTCCAGGCCGTGCAGCACGGCGCTGTCCGGCGCGGCGCTGTCGGCCCTGACCCAGCGTTCCACTTCGCCACCGAGCCATTCCAGGTAGGACTCCAGCACCGCGTTGTCGAGCACCTTGGCCTTGACCTGCTCGCAGCGCTGGTACAGCTGCGGGTCTTCGGCCAGGCGCCGCGCCAGCTCCTCCACCACCTTGCGGAATTCCTGGCGGTAGGGGTGCTGCGGCTGCTGCATCTCGGCCAGCATGGTGGACAGCCCGGCCAGCACCTTGTCGGCCAGGCGCAGGTCGACCCATTCCGGCAGCCAGGAGACGGAGTGCGCGGACACTTTCTGCCGCAGCGTCTCGCGGTTCTGCACCAGGAAGCGCTCGCCCATCTCCAGGCCGAAGTCGAACAGGTCCTGCTCGTAGCCGTGCGCCGCCAGCACGCTCAGCGTGCGCGCCGCCATCGGCGCGGCGGCGAGCGAGTCGATGGCGCCGCGCAGCGTGCCGCGGGCGAACTGCTGCATGCGCTCGTGGCCGAGCAGCTCCAGCAGCAGCGGCAGCGCGCCGGAGGAGCGGCGCGCCACCAGCGCGGCGTGCTGCGGCTGCGACAGCCAGCGCGCCGCCCAGCCGGCGGCGTCGAAGCGGTCGAGGCGCGCGGCGATCACTTCCGGCGCCAGGAAGTTGTTGCAGATGAAGCGGCCCAGCGCCTCGCCGATGCGCTGCTTGCTGCGCGGCACGATGGCGGTGTGCGGGATGGGCAGGCCCAGCGGGTGGCGGAACAGCGCCACCACCGCGAACCAGTCGGCGCTGGCGCCCACCGTCGCCGCCTCGGCGAAGGCGCGCAGGTAGGCCAGCGCCGGGTAGCGCGCCTGCAGCAGCGAGGCCAGGATGAACAGCGCCAGCATCAGCAGCAGCAGGCCGGTGGCGATAACGCGCATGCGCCGCAGGCCCGCGCTGGGGCGCAGCGCGGCGGCGGCGTCGGGCAGCGCCGCGGGCGGCGGCGAAGGCGCGGTGTCGGCCATGCCTGGTATTGCTAGCGGGCCGGCGGCGGCAGCGCCGCGGCGCGCGGCGCCGCCAGCTCCGCCGCCAGCTCGCGGTAGTGCGCGCGCACCGGCTCCAGGCCGTACTCGCGCTCCAGCCGCCGCACCGCGAAGTGGCCCTGCGCGATGCGCTGGAAGTGCTCCATGAAGATCACGTTCACCGCCGCGCCGCCCACCGCCGCCACCACCGGCACCGCGCCGGCGGCGACGCGCTCGGACACGACGAAGCCGAAGCGCGACACGATCTCGCCCAGCAGGCGCGTCATCACCGGGGTGGAGGCTTCGACCACGCCGCGATCGACCAGCAGGTAGGCGGCGGCGTCGTTGGTCAGCTTGGTCAGCACGGTGCGCGCCGCGTAGTAGCCCAGGCCGGCGTCGCCGCCGCTGCGGCGGTCGCCCAGCGCGAACACCTCCAGGCAGGCCAGGCGCGCCTCGACCTGCCGCAGATCCTCGCCCTGATGGCGCGCGATCTCGGCGATGGAGCGGAACATCAGGGTGGTGGTCAGCGGCAGCTCCAGCGGCAGCGCCGCCATGCCGAACACGCCGCCGACGCTGCCGGTCAGCCCGGTCATCAGCTTGGGCAGCAGGATCGAGGGCGGCCGCGTCTGCTGCCGCGGCAGCGAGCCGATGGCGGTCTTCAGGCAGTTCCAGACCGCCACCTTGACCACGCCGTTGAGGCGCTCGTGGGCGGCGCGCGGCAGGTAGCCGAGGATGCGGTTCACCGGCTGGCCGGCGCGCTCCGCCAGCCGTGCCGCCAGGCCGGGCTGCTCGATCAGCCGCACCGCGCGCGCCAGCTCCTGCAGATGCGGCGGAGTCAGCGCGCTGGCGTCGCCGTCGGTCATTGGCTCTTCAGCAGGGGCCGCATTCCGTTGAGGCTGGCCAGGATGGCCGAGCCGTTGCTGATCACCGCCGTCACCTCGGGGGTGACCAGGCCGCCGGGCAGGGCCAGGCCCAGGGCCAGGCCGTTGAGCGCGGCGACGATGCCGTAGTTCTGCTTGATCAGGCCGACCGCGTTGCGCGAGATCTCGACCGCCTTGACCAGCTTCCACAGCGAGTCCTCCATCAGCACCACGTCGGCCGACTCGTGCGCGATCTCGGCGCCGTGCTTCATGGCGATGCCGACGTCGGCGTAGGTCAGCGCCGGCGAATCGTTGATGCCGTCGCCGACCATGGCGACGCGGCGGCCCTCGCGCTGCAGCTCGCGGATCACCTGCGCCTTGTCGGTCGGCATCATCTCCGCCACCTGCCGCGTCAGCCCCAGGCGCTGGCCCACGGCACGGGCCACGGCGTGGTTGTCGCCGGTGAGCATGATGGTGTCGCGGATGCCCATGCGGTGCAGCGACTGGATCACCTTGCGGCTTTCCGGCCGGATCTGGTCCTCGTAGGCGATGATGCCGGCGAGCGCGCCGTCCACCGCCACGTACAGGCAGGACAGGCCGCGCTGGTCGCAGCTGCCGCGGTCCTCCGCCACGTGGTCCACGGCGATGCCGCTGAGGCGCAGGAAGCGCTCGCTGCCGACGTGCAGGTAACGGCCGCCGACCTCGCCTTGCACGCCCAGCCCCACCTTGTACTCGGTCTCGTCGCACGGCGGCACCGCGATGCCGCGCTCGCGCGCCTTGGCGCGCAGCGCCTCGGCCACCGGGTGCTGCAGCCGCGTCTCGGCCGCCACCGCCAGGCCCAGCAGCGTGTCGGCGTCGAGATGGGCGGAGTAGGACAGCACCTCCACCACGTGCGGCACGCCGTGGCTGAGCGTGCCGGTCTTGTCGAAGATGATGGTGTCGACCTCGGCCAGCCGCTCCATGTGGCCGCCGCTCTTGATGATGATGCCGGCGCGCGCCGCGTGGGTCATCGACGACAGCACCGAGGTCGGCGCGGCGACGCGGATGCCGGTGCCGAAATCCACGATCACCAGCGACAGGAAGCGGTTGAAGTCGCCGGTCAGCGCCGCCGTGCCGATGGCCAGGCCCAGCGTCGGCAGCACCAGGCGGTCGGCGAAGCGCTCGGCGTGGTTCTGCATGCGCGTGTCGCCGATCGGCGCCGAATCCACCAGCTGCGCGATCTGCCCGGCCATGGTCTGGCCGCCGCAGCGGATGGCGCGCACCGTCAGCTGGCCCTCGCGCAGGATCGAGGCGGCGAACACCGCCTCGCCCCGGCCGCGCGTCACCGGCAGGCCCTCGCCGGTGATGGTCTTCTGGTCGAGCAGGCCGTGGCCGTCGACGATCTCGCCGTCCACCGGCAGCATCTCGCCCGGGTAGACCAGCAGCGTGTCGCCGGGGCACAGCCGGTCGGTCGGCACCGCCTCCACCTGGCCGTCGCGCAGCAGCCAGGCGGTCTTCTGCTGGAACTGCAGCAGGTCCTTCACCGCGCGCTTGGAGCCGGCGGCGGTGAGGTCGCGGATCCAGTCGCCGAGGTGGATCAGCCAGACGATGACCGCGCCGGCCACCTGCGCGCCCTGGCCGATGGAGGCGGCGATGGCCAGCGCGTCGAGGAAGTCGATGTTGAGGCGCGACTCGCGGCTCCACACCTTCCAGGCGCGCTTGTAGATCGGGATCGCGTTCCAGATCAGCAGCGGCGCGTTGATGCCCACCACCAGCGGGTTGCGCGAGAACGACAGCAGCAGCGACACGCTCGGCCACAGCAGCGGCAGGCGCCGCCGCTGCGCCGGGGCTTGCCGCCGGCGCTGCGCCAGCTGCGTGCCGTTGCCGTTGGCGCCGTCGCCGGCCAGCGCGCGCAGCTGGTCCGGCCGCAGCCCGCGCAGCAGCACCATCAGCTCGCCGAAGGCGACCCGCTGCGCCGGGTCGTACTCGATGATCAGGCAGGCGCAGTCCGGGTTGACGCGGGCGCTGCGCACCCCGGCCTGGCGGCCGGTCCAGTCCTGCAGGTCCTGCGCCAGCAGCGGCCGGGCGAACAGCGCCGCGATGTGCAGGCGCAGCCGGCCGGGGATGGCATGGCGTACCGAATAATCCATCCGCTGCGCCTCAGGGTCCGGTGGCGGTCATGGGTTTGCGGTGTTGCCCCCGCAAGCGGCGGCGCGGATGCGGCCGCGCCGCGTCACGCCGGCACCGGCGCGGCGGCCATCGCCGGCTGGCGCGGATGGCCGCCCTGGGCGGCGTGCTGCGGCGCGTGCAGCTCGGCGAAGTGGTTCAGGCCGAACAGCGCCAGCGTCACCCACATCGGCGTCGCCGCGGTGGCGCCGATGGCGAAGAAGGTATACACCGTCAGCCCGCCGGCCAGCACGATCTTCAGGTCGATGGCGTTGTTGGTCTGCACTTTGATCTGGCGGTCGAGGTTCTTGCACAGGTCGACCAGCGCCTTGGCCGACTCCGAGTGCTGCGCCAGGAACTCGGCCTCGGCCTGGATCTTGGCCATCGCGTCCTCCACCTCGTCGCCGGGGCGCGTCACCGGGGCCTGCTCCGCCGCGTGATGATGGTGCCCTTCCAGGTGCTGGCACAGCGCGCACTCGAACTCGACCTTCAGGCGCGGATCGTAGTGCACGATGACGCTGCCGGTGTCCGGGTTGGTTTCCACCCGTTCGATGCCCGGCACCGCCGCCAGCGCCTGCTGGAACTGCTCCAGCACCGCCGGGTTGCCCTTGCCGGACGGCACCTTCATGCGCGTGCGCCCGTGCGTGTGATGGGCGATATGAGCCTTGTGTTTCATCGGTCGCAGTTCCCGCGGTGGCAGTCCGCAGCCTTGCTCAGGCCTGGGCCGCCGGGGCCGGGGCCGGCGCCTGGACCGGCGCCGCCGGCGCGGTGGCGGCGGGCGCGGCGGCGGCCGGGGCGGCGCTGCGCTCGGCGTTGACCTCGGCCACCAGGTCGTTGACGCGCTCCTTGGCCTCGGCCATGGCCTCGCGCGCCTTCTGTCCCAGCTTGTAGGTGCCCTGCACGGTGGACTTGAACAGCGGCTTCAGACCGCGGCCGAGCTGCGGCACGAACTTGGGCGCGAACGCGGCGGCCACGCCGATGACGATGCCGGGGATCAGCGCCGCTTCGATCAGCGCCGCGCCGACGCCGATGACGCCGATGGTGGCGATGTTCGCCACCAGCTCGTCGTTGGAGCCTTCGGCCTTGGCCGCGGCGGCCTTCAGCACCTCGCCCGGGGCGGCCGGGGCGGCGCCGGCGGGCGGCGGCGGGGTGGGGGCGGCGCTGTGCTCGCTGCCGTTGCCGATGCTGCTCTCGACTTTGAACTTGCTCATCAGGAAACCCTCTATACGGAGCCGGACGTGGTGGTGGATGCTGCCGGCGCCGGCCGCCCGCGGGACCGGCACGCCTTGTTGCTTGGGGTCAACTCAGGCCGCGCGAACCGCCGGCAGGGCCGGGGAGCGGATCGGAATTGCGGATCGCATGCCGCTCCGCCAGCCGGGCGGATGACGCAGGTCTCGTGAACTTCGCACATCGCAATGACAGATTTGTGACTGCCGCGTGTTCGCCGCGTCGCGGCCCCGGCCGGGATTTTCAGGCGCGCTGCCGGCCGATCAGGTTGGCTTCCGGCACCGCTTCGAGACGGCCGTGGTGGACGTGGAAGACCAGGCCGTAGATGGCGATTTCCGGCGCCACCAGCGGATGGTTGCGGATGCGCCGCACGTCCTCGACCACGCTCTGCGCCAGATCGGTGAAGGTCAGCCACTGGTCGATGCCGCCGGCGCTGTGCGCGCTGCGGTGCACCGCGTGCCACAGGGTGCCGTGCCGGTGCGCGCTGTCGGGCAGGCCGAGCAGGTGGCGGATATCGTCGTCGGTGGTGTTCTGCATGCCGCAGCCGGTGTGGTGGATCACCAGCCACTCGCGCGTGCCCAGCAGCTTGTAGGACACTACCAGCGAGCGGATGGCGTCGTCGCTGGCGCGGCCGCCGGCGTTGCGGATCACATGGGCGTCGCCCTCGCGCAGGCCGGCGAAGCGCGCCGGGTCCATGCGCGCGTCCATGCAGGTGAGGATCGCCAGGCGCCGCCGCGGCGCGCCGAGCAGCGCCGCCTTGTCGCCGAAGCTCTCGGCATAGTCGCGGTTGGCGCGCAGCACCTCCTGCAGCGTCGGGCTGCCGGCGTCCGGTGCCGTCGGGTCCTGCTGTTGCGCGCGGTCGGTGGATTCCATCTGCTGCGCTCCGGTAGCCACGCCTGTGCGGCGCTCCCGGCGACACTAGCAATGCTTTGCGCGATTTTTGTGAAAGGCCGAAGGCTCCAACGACGAGCGGGTGGCCAACATCGCCATCATCGGCGAACGCCGGGCGCTACGCCGCCGCGGCTCCGGCCCGGCCCGCCACCGCCGCCGGCTGCTGCGCAATGCCGCGCATCAGCCGGCCGAGCAGGTCGGCGCCGGTGATGATGCGCTGGTGCGGG
Source organism: uncultured Nevskia sp. (assembly GCA_964451925.1). Classification (GTDB taxonomy): domain Bacteria; phylum Pseudomonadota; class Gammaproteobacteria; order Nevskiales; family Nevskiaceae; genus Nevskia. The sequence continues at coordinate 12,311 of CAYVKA010000076.1, forward strand.
CCCCAGACCAGGATCAGGTCGTGGTCGATGACGTCGTCGCCGGCGTGGTCGGGCACCACCTTCATGCGGTTGATCACCTCGCCCAGCCGCGTCTGCGGGTCGCGCACCACGATCGGCCGGTGCAGGTGCGCCTGCGGCCGCGCCTGCGCGCCGCTGAACAGCACGTCGCGCAGGAACTGGTGCGCGTTGAGCACCGCGCGCGGTTCGCCGCCCGGGTCGGTGAGCACCACCCACTTGCGGCCCGAGACGTTGAGCTGGCGCAGGAACGGGTCGGCGGCGTGGGGCTCGAACGGCGGCAGCAGCGGGCCGCCGTCGGCGGCCAGCGGCAGCGCCAGCACGCTGCGCGGGTCCAGCGGCTCGCCCTCGTTGGCCACCGTGATGTCGTCGAGGTCGAGGAAGTTGATCGCGCCCTTGGCCTCCAGGCAGCCCAGCTCGCTGTTGCCGGACTCGGCGTGCTTCATGATCAGGGCGTGGAAGTCGCGCTCGCGGAAGAAGCTGATCGCCTCGGCGCCGAGCCAGGCGTTGAGCAGCAGCGCGGTCGGCTTGGCCACCGGGTACAGCAGCAGGCTGTACAGGTCGATCAGCGGCTTGAGCAGGGCCGTCACCCGCAGCGCGCGCCGCGCGAAGTAGGCCTGCGGCACGATCTCGCCGAGCAGCGTGATCACCGCGGTGGAGAACAGGAAGGCGGCCACCCCGGCCAGCACCGAGTTGACCAGCAGCGTCAGCAGCACGTTGATCGAGACGTTGCCCCACAGCACCGTGGCCAGCGTCAGGTTGGCGTTCTTGCGCAGGTCGAGCAGGCGCGCCGCGTCGCGGTTGCCGCCGGCGGCCTCCACCTCCAGGCGCAGCCGGCTGAGGCTGAAAATGGCCACGTTGAGGCCGGACAGGATCGCGGTCTGGCTGATGCACAGCCCGATGCCCGCCCAGGTCAGCCACAGGTCCGCCGCGCTCATCGGCCGCTCCGCCCCGTGGCGGGCGCAATCATCGCCTGGTCGCCGTGTCTGGCCTGCTGCGGCATGCGTGCTTCCCCGGGGAGTGCGCGCCAGTGTGCAGCAAAGCCTTGCGCCTTGACCAGCGCGCAAGCCGCCGTCACGCCGCGTAACGCGGCAACGCGGGCGGAGCCTGCCGCCGTGGCGGCCCGAGGCGGCCCGGGGCGGCTCAGATCAGCAGGCCGCCGGCGGTGGCCAGGCGCATCCGCTCGCCACGCTGCGCGCGGATGTAGTCCTCCAGCTGGCGCTGCGCGGCGTCGAACGCGTCGAACACCGCCATCTGCGAATCCTGCCGCGACGGCCGGCCCTGCCCGCCGCTGGCCAGGATCTCCGCGTCCGGCAGGCGCAGGCGCACCTGCGCTGCGTAGGCCACGCCGCCCGCCTGCGGCACGCTGCCCACGGTGACGCGGCAGCCGAGCAGCGGATGCCACAGGTCGAGCCGGCCGACGCGCTTGCGGATGGCGGCGGCGAGGCTGGCCGAGGGCGGCATGTCGCGGAAATCGATTTCGAGCGGATGGTGCATGACGGGCTCCTGTGCAGGAGAGGCCAGGGGCGATGGACGCGGGCCTGGCCGGTACGGTGAAAAGGGTTTAGCGCAGCGCGGTCATCGCCGCGGTGGCCGCCGCCTGGCTGTGCGGCGCGCTGGCCAGCAGCGCAGCGCCGCTCAGGCCGCTCAGCAGCAGCAGGCCCAGCAGCAGCGGTGCGACGCGCGGACCGGCGGACTCCACACGGCCCGCCAGCGGGCCGCTGTAGGCGCCGCGGCGGATGCGCGCGGCGCTCGGACGGCGCGGTTGCCGCATGCCGCTGACGAAGTACACGATGGTCCTGGAAGTCATGAATGTTTCCCCGCACTGATCCTGGGTTTAGCCTGCGCGCGGCGGGCGGGTGCCGCCATTCGGGATTGCCGAACAGCGTTTGCGGGAACTACCTAGGGGCTCTGGGGAAAGCCGCGGTGCGGCGTGCTGATGGCTTGCAGCTCACCGCCGTCTTTGCAGCGCGGCTGTGGCGCGTAGCGGAAGAAAGGTTGGCGGGAGGTTCGGGCTGTGGGAGTCAAGGGCAAGGGTGACAAAAGAGTTCAAGCACATGGGTGACACTGGATCTGTAGGTCGGCTCAAGCGCAGCGGAGCCGACAGGCACCTGCCGGCGCTGCCTTGTGACCTCGGCGCGCCGCGCGTGAGCGCGGGGATGCTGAGCGGACGTGGAAACCGCGGTTCCGCCTAAGGGCGGGTTACTTCTTTTCTACAGCGAAAAGAAGTAACCAAGAAACGCCGCCCCGATGTCTGCGCCGATCAATCGCCAAGCGATTGATCGGTACCCTGCGCTTCTCACTCGCGGCGGGGTTTTCAGACAGGCCATCCCTGGCCTGTCTGAAAACGCTTCGGCATCCTGCCTCGCCTCGCGGCAAACAGCCGCGAGCCCCTGTCGCCGCGGACTGCGGTGCTCGGCGCAGCCAGACGGGGAGGAACGTCAAAGGCCAAGCCAAAGCCAAAGCCAAAGCCGAAGCCGAAGCCGAAGCAACAGGGGGAAACTTCGCAAGCATGCGTTGAGGGCATGACGGGGCTTCGTACCGCGCAACTCTTGATCCAGGTCAATGTGCAACGGCGCCCCCGCGCCCAAGCTGTCGGCCAACGTGGGTTCGCGTGTCCGCGGCGGGAGCGGCGGATATCGTTCAAGGAGGGGGGTCATGCGTCGTCATCTGGGGTGGAACAAGCGTCTGCTGCTGTCGGCCTGCGGCCTGATCTGGCTGCTGCTGTCCAACGCGGCCCATGCGGTGCCGGTGTTCGCGCGGCAGACCGGCGAGGCCTGCGAGTCCTGCCATGTCAGCTTTCCGGAGCTGACGCCGTTCGGGCGCATGTTCAAGCTCAACGGCTTCACCCTGGGCAAGCGCACCACCATTCCACTGGCGGCGATGGGCCAGGTGGGCTTCACCTGGGTCGACAAGAACCATGACGACCAGGACAATCTGATCACGCCCAAGACCGGCCGGCCGGAATTCTCCGCCGCCAGCGTGTTCCTAGGCGGCCGCGTCACCGACAACATCGGCGGCCTGGCGCAGTGGACCTACAACAACCTCAGCGTCAACCCCGACGGCGTCAGCACCACCGGTCACAGTTCGGTGGACAACACCGACCTGCGCGTGGTGGGCCGCTCGGTGGGCGTGGACACCCTGCAGACCGACTGGGTCTACGGCCTGACCCTGCACAACAACCCCACCGTGCAGGACGTGTGGAACAGCACCCCGGCCTGGGGCTTCCCGTTCACCGGGCCGGCCAACGTGGCGACGCCGGCGGCCAAGAGCCTGGTCGACGGCAGCCTGGCGCAGCAGGTGGTCGGCCTGGGCGGCTACGTGTTCTGGCACAAGTCGCTGTACGGCGAACTGACCTTCTACCGCACCGGCGACGGCATGTTCAGCTTCCTGCGCGCCGGGCAGAACCCGACCGCGCTGGACGGTTACAACCCCTACTGGCGCTTCGCCTACAACCACGAGTGGGGCGCCAATTCGCTGATGGTCGGCACCTTCGGCACGGTATTGCGCATCTTCCCCGATTCGACGATGAAGGATACGCCGACCGACCAGTACACCGACTACGCCTTCGACGCCCAGTACCAGCACATCACCAACCCGCACGTGTTCACCGCGCAGGCGACCCTGATCCGCGAGCGGCAGGACTACCGCGCCAGCTACCCGGCGACGCAGGCCGGCAGCCCCATCGGCGGCGGCCCGACGCCGATGAACTCGGTCGACCACCTGCAGACCATCAAGCTCAAGGGCACCTACTACTACCAGCGCACCTACGGCGCCACGCTGGCCTACTTCCAGACCACCGGCACCGCCGACGGCGGCCTCTACGGTCCCGGCTCGGTCAGCGGCAGCAACAACTCCAGCCCCAACAGCAACGGCTACATTGTCGAGCTGAACTATGTGCCGATCCAGTACGTGCGCCTGATGCTGCAATACACCGCGTACGACAAGTTCAACGGCGCCCGTTCCAACTACGACGGGCAGGGGCGCGCCGCCAGTGACAACAACGTCCTGTTCCTGAATGTGTGGGCGGCGTACTGAGCGGACCCGGAAAGAGGAGACGGACATGAACAAGGTTTCGACACGAGTCCTCCACGCCCTCGATGGGCGCATGCTGGCGCTGATGGCGCTGCTGCTGCTGATCGTCACCGCGCTGTACGTGCGGTGCGCGCACGCCGACGCCACAGGCGACGCCGGCAAGGCCGACGCCGATGCCGCGGCGCAGGTGGCGGGGCAGGTCTGCTCCAACTGCCATGGACCCGGCGGCGTCAGCACCTCGCCGATGTTTCCGCGCCTGGCCGGCCAGCAGGAGCAGTACCTGGCTTCGCAGATCCGCGCCTTCAAGGGCAAGACCCGCGCCGATCCGGAAGCGCACAACTACATGTGGGGCATGGCCACCCTGGTCAGCGACTCGATGGTCGACGCCCTGGCGCACTACTACGCCGGGCAGACGCCGGGGCCGGGCATCGACGGCGACGCCAAGCTCATCGCCAAGGGCAAGAAGCTGTTCGAGCAGGGCATCCCCGAGCGCAACATCGCCGCCTGCGCCAGCTGCCATGGCGCCAACGCCGAAGGGCGCAGCATCTTCCCGCGCCTGGCCGGCCAGCATGCGCCCTACCTGGTGCGGCAGTTGACCGTGATCCAGCAGCAGCTGCGCGCCTCGCCGATCATGCACGGCATCATCAAGGAGCTGAAGCCCGACGAGATGGAAGCGGTGGCCACCTACCTGCAGTCGAAGTCCTGAGCGCGCCTCAGGACTTCTGCGCCGGGACGCCAAACGTCCCGTCCACCACTTCCACGAAGTTGCGCTCTTCCTTCAGGATGAAGCGCCGCTCCTGCGCGTAGGCGAAGTTCCTGCGCCCGTCCTCGTCCTGGCGCAGCCGCGCGCGGTAGGCCTCGTAGGCGGCGAGGCTGTCGAAGGCGATCAGGCCCCAGCCGACATAGTTGGTGCCCTCGTGCGGCAGGAAATAGCCGACCAGGTGGCCGCCGCAGCGCGGGATGATGCGGCCCCAGTTCTGGGCGTATTCCTTGAAGGCTTCGCGCTGGAAGGGATCGATCTCGTAGCGGATGAAGCAGGTGATGGTCACTGCGGCGCTCCTGGGCGATGGCTCGGGTGGGGCGGAACTCCCGGCGGGTTGCGCCGCGCCGGGAGCGGCCAGCGCCGTCCCGGCGAGCAGCGCCCGCTGCAGGAAGCCGCGGCGCGTCAGTCGCGGTGCGGCATCGCGATGGTCCGGTTCCATGGCGCGCAGTGTCGCCATTGAGCGGCAGCCATGCTTCGTTTAGCATGAAAGCATGGATGCAGACCCGGCCGATATCCGCCTTTCCGCCATCGCCGCCGCCATTGCCGAGCCGGCGCGCACGCGCATGCTGGTCAGCCTGCTCGACGGCCGCGCCCGCACCGGCACCGAGCTGGCGGCGCTGGCCGGGGTCAGCGCCTCCACCGCCAGCGTGCATCTGTCGCGGCTGCGGCAGCAGCGCCTGGTGCGGGTGCAGGCGCAGGGCAAGCACCGCTACTACAGCCTGGACAGCGCCGAGGTCGCCGCCGCGCTGGAAGCGCTGAGCGTCATCGCCGGCGCGCCGCGCCCGCGCTTCGTGCCCAACACTCCCAGCCGCCTGCGCGCCGCCCGCACCTGCTACGACCACATGGCTGGCGCGCTGGCCGTGGCGCTGCACGACCGCTGCCTGGAGCGCGGCTGGCTGCGCCCCGCCGCCGGCGGCGGCTATGAAGTCAGCGCCGCCGGCGAGAAGGCGCTGACCGGCCTGGGACTCGACCTGGCCGCGGCGCGCGGCTTGCGCCGCCGCTTCGCCTGCCCCTGCCTGGACTGGAGCGAGCGCCGGCCGCACCTGGGCGGCGCGCTCGGCGCTGCGCTGCTCGATCTGGCGCTGCGCCGCCGCTGGGTGCAGCGCGACCTGGACAGCCGCGCGCTGGGCCTCACCGCTTCGGGCCGGCGCGAGTTGCAGCTGCGTTTCGGGTTGGAGGCCGAGCGCTGCGCGTAGGCGGTTCGCGTACCATTCAGTGCGGAATGTGAGTGTCGCAACCCAAGTGTATGCCGCACGGCGCGGTGCAAGCGCGTTGTCGCCGGTAACTCAATGTGAAGGGAGAGGGCTATGAAAGCAGCAACCGGTAGCGGACGCCGTGATCCTCAGGCGCGTGCGCACCCTTTGGCTCCATCGGAAGAGAAGAGCTTTGGCTGGCAGCTGCTCCTCCTGCTCGCGCTGGGATTGATGTTCTGGCTGCTTAGGCTCGGGGAGATTTTTTTGCCCCGGCTCGGTCCCCTGGATCCCGGAATCCTGGCATTCGGCCTGGGGGTGGTCTGCGTGGTCGTTGCGGCGATCTTCATCCGCCTGCAGGCCAGGGTCGCTGCGCTTGAAAAGCTCTTCGCCGAACTGGAGGCGAAGCGGGCCGGCGAACCGCAAAACCCGTAGAACGATGCTATCCCGCCGCCACCACCGGCGGATGCAGCAACAGCAGCGCCACGCACACCATCAATGCGATCAGGCACAGGCCGCTGACGCCGAAGAACACCGAGCGCCACGGCTGCCGGCCGCCGAGGTAGGCGGCGCTGTGCAGCAGCCGTGCCGCGGTGAACAGGCCGAACAGGATCTGCGCGGTGCGGGCCGAGCCGCCGGCCAGCACGAACACCAGGCCCAGCAGCAGGAAGGGGTAGATGACCGCCTCGGCGTTGCGGTGGGCGCGCAGGACGCGGGCCACCGCCGGCGGGTCGGTTTCGGCCAGCGCCACGCCGAAGCGCGTGCTGTCCTCCGGGTTGATCGCGGTGCCGGTCCTGCTGCGCGCCGCGCCGCTGTAGATCCACAGGCCGGCCAGGTTGAGGCACAGCACCAGCGTGGCGACGGCGTAGGCGGGGAAGGCCGGGTTGTGCAGTACCGTGATCATGCGGTGTTCCTGGCGGCGGCGAAGGTGCCCTATTATCCAGCCTTTGAACGTTCCGCGGACCGGGGAGGGGAAGATGCAGCAGGCTAAGGGATGGGCGCTCGCCGCCCTGCTGTCCGGCCTGGCCGCGCTGGTGCCGCTGTCGATGATCACGGCGATGAAGCTGACCACCGTGCAGCCGCTCGGGCGGGACTATGGCGGCCAGGCCATGATCGCCTTCGAGCTGGCGCGCACGCCGGCGGAGCTGGCGCGGGTCATCGGCAGCGATCCGCCGTCGCCGCAGGCGCAGCAGCTGCGCGCCGCGTTCGACCGCGCCAACCATCTCGACTTCTTCTTCATCGCCTGTTACGTGCCGTTCATTGCCTGCGCCTGTGCCGGCCTGGCGCTGCGCCGCGGGCGGCGCTGGCTGTGGCTGGGCGTGGTGCTGGCGCCGCTGGCCGGCGTGTTCGACGTGGCGGAGAACCTGGCGCTGCTGGCGCTGACGCGCGGCGCCGGCGACGTGCCGGCGCTGCTCGCCGGCCTGCAGCTGCGCACCACCTTCAAGTGGGAGCTGCTGGCGCTGTGCGCGGCGCTGTTCGCCGCCGGCTTCGTCGGCCACCCGCGGCGCTGGCTGAGCGTCGCGGCAACGCTGCTGGCGCTGCTCGCCGCGGCCGCCGGTGTGCTGGCCTATGCCGAGCCGGCGCGTTGCAGCGCGCTGCTGCTCGACGCCATTACCATCGCCTGGCTGTGGCAGCTGGGCGACGCGGCGCTGACCCTGATTGCCGGCGCGCGGGCGGGTACCGGCGGCGCATGAGCGCTCCAGGCCGCCACGCGGCCGGGCCGCGCCGCCTGCGGCCGATGCGCGGCTTGCGCTAGAGTGGTGCATTGCCGCCGCCGCGGGCGCCGGCCACCGGCAAATTAAAACAGGCGCCGCCCGGCCAGGAGAGGGAGCCCCATCGTGACCACCGTGCGTGAGCTGATCCCGCCTGGCACCATCGGTGCCGGCGACTTCATGCCGCAGAATCTGGTCAGCCTGATGGCGCTGGGCATGGCGCTGGCCTTCGTCACCGCCGACCGCGACTCGCTCAGCAGCCGCTGGCTGGCGCTGTTCTTCGTCGGCCTGGGCCTGTCGATCGACCTCAACATCGTCGTCGGCGTGCAGTGGAACGTCAGTATCGCGCTGCACGGCTGGTTCTCGCTGTCCGAGGGCCTGGCCTGCATCGCGCTGCTGGAGTGGATCCTGCTGGTGCGCCGCACCGTGCCGGCGCACGACCTGGACGTGCGCACCGGCGACTGGCTGCTGCGGCTGGGGCAGCTGATGACGGTGCTGTACTGTGCGCTGTCGGTGCTGTACCCGCGAACGCGGCTGCTCGACTTCCTCGGCGCCTTCAACCACGAGCACCCGCTGCGCCGCCTGGGTTTCTGGCTGTTCGCCACGCCCATCATGGTGATCGGCTACAACGGCCTCGCCTCGATCATGCTGCTGCTCAACCGCCGCCCGGACAAGGCGGAAAAAGTGCGCATCGTCGCCATGGCCGTGGCCGTGCCCTGCTTCAGTATCAGCCTGGTGCTGCCGCTGCAGTACAACACCGTGCTGATCATGCTCGGCGAAATGGCGTTCCTGGTCGGCTCGGTGCGCTACCACGTGCTGCAAGGCCAGCGCGGGCAGTTCATGGCGCGCTTCCTGTCGCCGCAGGTGGCCCGGCTGGTGGCGGAGCGCGGCCTGGGCACGGCGATGCGCGAAAACCTGCTGGAGATCACCGTGGTGTGCTGCGACCTGCGCGGCTTCACCGCCTATGCCGAGGCGCAGCCCTCGGCGCGCGTGCTGCAGGTGCTGCGCCAGTACTACGAGGCGGTGGGCGCGGTGGTGGCCGAGTACGGCGCCACCATCAAGGACTTCGCCGGCGACGGCATCCTGATCCTGGTCGGCGCGCCGCTGCCGCACGCGCAGCACGCCAGCCGCGGGCTGGAGATGGCGCGGCGCATCCGCGCCGTGGGCGTGGCGCTGACGCGCGAGTGCAGCACCGAGACGCACACGCTGGGCATCGGCCTGGGCGTGGCCAGCGGCCCGGTCACCGTCGGCGTGATCGGCGCCACCTCGCGCCTGGAATACACCGCCGTGGGTCCGGCGGTGAACCTGGCCAGCCGCCTGTGCGAGCAGGCGGCGCACGCCGAGATCCTGGTCGACGGCCGCGCCGCCGCGTTGGCGGGTGAGGCCGCCCGCGCGGCGTGCCTGCAGGCCTGCGCGCCGCTGGCGGTAAAGGGCTTCAGCCGGCAGATCGAATATTACGTGGTGCCGGCCTGAGCGGCGCCGGGGCGCCGCAAGGCAGGAAGCGCAGGCCGGCGCCAGGTCAACTCCCCGTGCTGAAGCCGTATTCAAGGCAGCGCCGCCGGCGCGCAATCGGCCGCGCCACCCCGGC
>CAYVKA010000077.1:0-21519 GCA_964451925.1 uncultured Nevskia sp.
GCCGTCGGCGCGCCGCACGCCGCCGGCCGGCGGCGCCGCGGCGGGCGCACCGTCCTGGAGCAGCTGCCGCAGCACGCCCAGCACCGCGTCGACGGCGCCGAACACGTGCGATTCCGCCCGCCCCAGCGAGGACAGGCCCAACGCCGCCAGGCGCTCCTGCAGGGCGCGGATGTCATGGCGCCGCAATGCCAGGTAGTGAATCAGGTTGCGGGCGCTGTCGCGGTAGGCGGGATCGAGCCGCTCGGACGCGCCGGCCGCCGCGTCCGCCGCGGCCAGCCCGTCGCGCAGGGCCGCCAGCTCGGCGACCAGCCGTTGGATTTCAGTTTCCCTGCCGGTGGCAGGCCCTGTATTGCCGTGCGTCATGGTGTCCGCATCCAGGCCACGGCCGTCGTTCGGACGCCGGGCGGTCAGGTCGAGGCGCCCATGTTGCCGTGGCGGCGCCGCCCGGCCTATGACCCAGGTCATAGCGCCGCGCATCCGGACCGGCGCCGCCGCCATCCGTGCGCTGCCATGCCGGCGCCGCGATCCCGCTGCCGCGATCCCGGCGCCGCTTGATCCAGATCAAAGAGCGGCGGCCGGCGCGCCCCTTACAGTGCCGCCCAGGGATTGCGGCCGCACCGGTGAGCACCGGCACACGGGCCGCGACGGACGACCAGCGACGGAAACCGGATCATGCGATTTGCACTGTATCGGCAGCACGCGCGCCAGCGCCATGCCCAATCCGCGGCCGCGGACGCCACCCCGCCCCCGGCGGCGGCGCCACGGCCGCAGCGCGGCGAGACCCGGCGCGCCGAGTCGCGCGAGCCCGCGCAGCGCGAGACCGGGCCGCGCGAACCCGAACCGCGCTGCCGCGAGATCAGCCTCGGCGGCAACGAGGGCCTGCGCACGGTGCAGCTGCGCCAGGCCAGCGTGGTCTGGCGCCAGCGCAGGACCGCGCCGCCGGATGCGGCGCAGCACGCCGCCGCGGCGGACGCGCCAGCAGCGGGCGCCGGCCGGCGCGCGCTGCTCACCATGCGGCAACCACAGGCAGCGGCCGGCGAGGCGCCGGCCAATGCCGCGTTCCACGGCCTGCGCCTGCACGCGCCACGGCGCGATTGACGCCCATGTCCGCCCCGCCCGAAAACCCGGCGCTCGCCGCCGACCGGCCCGAGCCGACGCCAGGCGGCGCAGGCCGTTTCCTGCGCAGCCTCGGCCCCGGCCTGGTCACCGGCGCCGCCGACGACGACCCCAGCGGCATCGCCACCTACAGCCAGGTCGGCGCCCAATTCGGCTACGGCCTGGCCTGGACCATGCTGTTCAGCTTTCCGCTGATGGCGGTGATCCAGGCGGTGAGCGCGCGCATCGGCTGCGTCACCGGCGCCGGCATCGCCTACAACCTGCGCCGCCACTATCCGCCCTGGATTCTGTACTCTGCGGTATCCGTTCTTCTGCTGGCCAACGTGGTCAACCTCGGCGCCGACCTCGGCGCCATGGCCGCGGCGCTGGGCCTGCTGGTGGGCGGTTCGCAGCTGCTGTTCGTGGCGGGGTTCGCGCTGCTGTGCGTGGTGCTGCAGACCTTCGTCGACTACGCGCGCTATGCCGCCATCCTGAAATGGTCGACCCTGTCGCTGCTGGCCTATGTCGGCGTGGTGCTGGTCACGCACGTGCCCTGGGGCCGCGCCATCTACGGCGCCCTGGTGCCGACGCTGGTGTTCGACCGCGACCACGCCACCGCCCTGGTGGCCGTGCTCGGCACCACCATCAGCCCCTACCTGTTCTTCTGGCAGGCCGGACAGGAAGTGGAGGAACAGCACCGCCGCCATGTCCAGTCGCTGCTGGCCACGCCGGGCGGCGCGGCGCCGGAGCTGTCGCGCATCCGCATCGACACCATCGCCGGCATGGCGTTCTCCAACCTGATCGCGCTGTTCATCATCATCGCCACCGCGGCCACGCTGAACGCATCCGGCATCACCGACATCCAGACCTCCTCGCAGGCCGCCGAGGCGCTGCGGCCGATCGCCGGGCCGTTCGCCTTCGTGCTGTTCGCCGCCGGCATCATCGGCGTGGGGCTGCTGGCGGTGCCGGTGCTGGCCGGCTCGGCCGCCTACGCGGTGAGCGAGCTGTTCGGCTGGCGCGAGGGGCTCAACCGCCGCCCGCGCGACGCCCGCGCCTTTTACCTGACCATCGCCGCCGCCACGCTCGGCGGCGTGGCGGTGAACTTCGCCCATATCGACCCGATCAAGGCGCTGTACTGGAGCGCGGTGCTCAACGGCGTGCTGGCCGCGCCGCTGATGGCGGTGATGATGGTGATCGCAGTCAACCCGCGCATCATGCAGCGCTTCACGCTGCCGCGCGCCATGGTCATCGGCGGCTGGCTGGCGACGCTGGCGATGGCCGCGGCGAGCATCGGCCTGTTCGTGTTCTGAGCCGCCGCGGCTTCAGCCGGTGGGCGCCCGACGCTGGAATGCCAGATGGTAGCCGTCCACATCCACCACGCCGAACTCGCGCGAACCGTACGGCATGTCCTGCAGCGGCCAGGCGATGCGCGCGCGATCGCGTACCGCGGCATAGTAGGCATCGACGTCGGCCACATCGAAGTACAGCGTGCCGGAGCACACCGGGCCGCCGCGCCACAGATCCTGCTGCGTGAACAGGATGCGGCCGCCCTGCAGCTCCACGCTCAGCGTGTCCTGCGCCGTGCGGCTGACGGCGAAGCCCAGCACCTCGCGGTAGAACGCCGCGCTGCGCTCCAGGTCGGCGCTGCGCAGCAGCAGGCTCAGCGCCACCGGCAGGCCCGCGCCGCGCCGGCGCGCTCAGAACGCATCGATATCGCCCAGCGCGCGGATCAGCCGCCGCGCGCGCTTGTCCGGCTTGCTCATCGGCGCGGTATAGCCGGTGGCGGCGAAACGCCGCTGCTGCGCCGCCGTCTCGCGCGCCGCGCGCCCGTCCGCGGTCTCGCGGTAGCACTGCTGCGCCGCCGTGGCCGTGCCGCGCTGCGCCAGCAGCGCCAGCACCTCCACCTCGTAGCGGTCCTGGCCGCGCACGATCTCCAGCCGGTCGCCGACGCGCAGCAGCTTCGACGGCTTGCCCGCCGCGCCGCCGACCTTGACCTTGCCGCCGTCGATGGCCTGCTTGGCCAGCGCCCGCGTGCGGAAGAAGCGCGCCGCCCACAGCCACACGTCGAGGCGCAGGCCGTGCTGCGCCAGCGTCACCGCACTCACCGCACACCGCCTGTTGTCTGGACCAAGGCTCCGCCCCTGCCGGATCGGGAAAGCGCCCGTGCACCACCGCACGCCGCGCCAGCCGATTCTAGCGCCTCCGGCGCGCGCTTCAACCGCGTCCCGCGCCGGCCCTGCTCCGCTGCCGCGTGCCGGCACGCCACGCGCCGCCGCGGACGACAACAACGCGCCGCCGCCGCGCCGATTTCGTATCCTGGCATGGGGATAACACGTATCCTGGTATGGGGATACCAATTTATTTGCGGAAATCCCTTGACAGGCCGTTTTCCAGGAGTAGACTGCGCGCCAAGTTGGTCGCTGAAGGAGTTTCCGGGTTGGACAGCCGTTGCAGCCAGGCCCGCGTCGGCGCGGGCTGAATCAGCGGGTCGGTCCTCCAGCTTCATCGCCGGGGCCGCTGTCTCGCTGAGTGGATCAGAGAGACGGTGCGCCGTTGGCAGCCCCAGGCCCTTGCACGGGCCTTTCCCTGCGAACACGCATTTTCGAGCCATCCGGGTCTGCGGAACGGCGGCGCCTGCCCGCGCCTCTGCCACGGCCCCACGGCCGCCTCATGCCCCCGCGCCCGGGCGGCAGTGGTGCGACCGCCCGCAAGCAAGGGAGAACAAACGATGCGGTTGAAGTGGAGCAGCAGCTTGGCCAGTCTGTGCCTGTGCGCTTTCGTCCTGTCCGCGTTCGCGGCGCGGGCGGCGGATGCACCCGCCGGCGCCGCGCAGGACGCAGGCGGCGCGCCGTCACCGCGGCCGGTGAAGGCGGCGACACCCGGCGCGGACGCCGGCGGCCAAGCCGCGGCGGACGATTCCGACTGGCTGTCGTCCCTCGGCATCGGCCAGGTGCCGCTGCCGCTGCTGACCGGCCTGCAGTTCACCATGATCCGCCAGCACCTGTATCCGCTGCGCTCGCCTTACGCCAGCAGCCTGAGCCTGCCGGCCGGCGGCGACACCGCGAACAGCTACACCTATGGCGTCTACCTCGGCTGGGAGCCGCTGCGGCACCTGCAACTGTACCTGGACATCGAGCAGTTCCAGGGCGGCGGCGTCGGCAACGTCACCGGCCTGGGCAGCCTGACCAACGGCGACCCGATCCGCCAGGGCACGGCGAGCCTGCCCAAGACGCCGTACGCCGCGCGCAAGTACCTGCGCTACGTGCTGCCGCTGGGCGGCGCCAGCCACACCGTGGAGCGTGCCCAGGACGCGCTGCCCGGCGAGGAGGCGGACACGCACCTGGAATTCAAGTTCGGCACCCTGGCGGCGCCGGACGACTTCGACCGCAACCGCTACGCCAACTCCACCCGCACCCAGTTCGAGAACTGGAGCCTGTTCCAGAACACCGCCTGGGACTATGCCGCGGACACGCGCGGCTACAGCGGCGGCCTGATGATCGGCTACATCAGCCCGGCCTGGTCGCTGCGCTACGGCATCTACCAGATGCCGCAGTACGCCAACGGCCAGCCGCTGGACAACCCCATCACCCATGCCAACGGCCAGCAGGTGGAGCTGACGCTGCAGCAGCCGCGCGACGACGGCGCGGCGCTGCGCGTGCTGCTGTACCAGAACACCGCGCGCATGGGCCTGTACCGCGAGGCCATCGCCATCGGCCAGGCCAGCGGCACCACGCCGGACATCGTCGCCGACGACAAGCCCTACCGCCGCAAGTACGGCGTGGCGCTGAACGGCGAACTGCCGCTGGCCGACGGCGGCGAGACCGGCCTGTTCGCGCGCGCCGGCTGGAACGACGGCCGCACCGAGTCCTTCGCCTTCACCGAGGTGGACCGCCTGCTCGAATTCGGCGGGCAGATCGACGGCGTGCACTGGCGCCGCGCCAGCGACCGCGTCGGCATCGCCTACGTCATCGGCGGCCTGTCGGGGCCGCACGAAGCCTACCTGGCCGCCGGCGGCCAGGGCTTCGTGGTCGGCGACGGCGCCATCCGCTACGGCGCCGAGCGCGTGCTGGAGACCTATTACCGCTTCCAGCCGATCCGCCACGTGCAGCTCAGCGCCGACTACCAGCACATCGACCACCCCGGCTACAACCGCGACCGCGGCCCGGCCGACGTCATCGGCTTCCGCGTGCACCTCGAATACTGAGCGGCGCCAGATCCAGCAGACGCCCTATGAATGCTGCCATCGAAAACGCCGTGCGGCGCGCCGTCCGCTGAACACGCCGCGCACACCGGAGATGAACCGATGAATACCGGTATCGACCACCTCGACCCTGCGGACCCTGCCGAACCGGCGGTGCTGGACAGCGCCCATGTCGGCGACATCCATGGCGCGTTCGGCAGCATCACGCTGGGCGACCACGGCCCGCGCCGCGGCTGGCTGGCGCGGCTGAAGACCCTGCTGGCCATCGTCGGCCCGGGCCTGATCGTGATGGTCGGCGACAACGATGCCGGCGCGTTCAGCACCTACAGCCAGGCCGGCCAGAACTACGGCACCAGCCTGCTGTGGACGCTGGCGCTGCTGGTGCCGGTGCTGTACGTCAACCAGGAAATGGTGCTGCGCCTGGGCGCGGTCACCGGGGTCGGCCATGCGCGGCTGATCTTCGCCCGCTTCGGCCGCTTCTGGGGTTCGTTCAGCGTCATCGACCTGTTCCTGCTCAACGCGCTGACCATCGTCACCGAATTCATCGGCATCAGCCTGGCGCTGGACTACCTGGGCCTGCCCCGGATCGCCGGCGTGGTGGTGGCCGCGGCGCTGGTGATGCTGGCGGCCAGCACCGGCAGTTTCCGCCGCTTCGAGCGCTTCTCGCTGGCGCTGGTGTTCGGCAGCTTCCTGCTGGTACCGGTATTCCTGCTGGTGCATCCGCCGATGGCGCAGATCGCGCGCGACTTCGTGCTGCCGCGCTTCCCCGCCGGCGGCAAGCTGGGCGACGTGATGCTGCTGGTCATCGGCATCGTCGGCACCACGGTGGCGCCGTGGCAGCTGTTCTTCCAGCAGAGCTATGTCATCGACAAGCGCATCACGCCGCGCTTCATCCGCTACGAGCGCGCCGACCTGGTGCTGGGCATCTTCATCGTCATCATCGGCGCGGTGGCGATGATGGCGTTCACTGCGCAGACCTTTGCCGGGCGGCCGGAGTTCGGCAACTTCAGCGACGCCGGCGCCGTTTCGGCCGGGCTGGAGAAGTACGCCGGCAAGCTGCCCGGCGTGCTGTTCGCCCTGGCGCTGATCGACGCCTGCATCATCGGCGCCTCGGCCATCTCCCTGGCCACCGCCTATGCCATCGGCGACGTGCTCAGCCTGAAGCACTCGCTGCACCGCAAGCCGGGCGAGGCCAAGGGCTTCTACGGCGTGTACTTCGCACTGATCGCCGTGGCCGCGGCGCTGGTGCTGATCCCCGGCGTGCCGCTGGGCCTGCTGACCAACGCGGTGCAAACCCTCGCCGGCGTGCTGCTGCCCAGCGCCTCGGTGTTCCTGCTGTTGCTGTGCAACGACCGGGCGGTACTCGGCCCCTGGGTCAACTCCACCGCCACCAACGTCTTCACCGGCATCGTGGTGGCGATCCTGGTGATGCTGTCGGTGATCCTCACCGCCGCGGTGCTGTTCCCGGACCTGGGTGGCGGCGCCATCCTCGGCATCCTCGGTGGCAGCAGCGCGCTGGGCCTGCTCGCCGCCGCCGCGGCGCTGCTGTTGCGCCGCCGCCGTGGCGCAGCGGCGCCGCCCGCCAGCCGCAGCATCCGCAACAGCTGGCGCATGCCGCCGCTGCAGCAGCTCGAGCCCGGCCGGCTGACGCGGCTCAACCGCATCTGGATCGGCGTGCTGCGCGCCTACCTGGTGGTGGCCACCATCATGGTAGTGGTGCGCGTGGTGCAGCTGGCACTGGGGCGGAGCTGAGCCGGCGGTCACACACCGCCGCTGCGCCCGCCGCTCAGGCGCGCCGGCGCTTCGCCGCCGGCGCAGGCAGCTGCGCCTCGGCCTGCAGCGCCAGCTCGCCGGCGAACAGGCGCATGATGAAGCGCTCGGCCTGGCCGCGGATCGCTTCGCGCTGCGCCGGGTGCTCCAGGTAGTCCATCGAGAAGAAGCTCATCTGGCGGATCACCTGGCGCGAGATGTCGAGCAGCGCCGCCGCATCCAGGCCCGGCAGGCGCAGCACGCTCTGCAGGTCTTCGGCCATGTCCTGGGCGAACTCGTCCAGCAGCCGCTGCAGCGCCCGGCGCATCACCGGCGAGCTGCCGTGCAGCTCGCGGATGCCGACGATGTAAGCCTCGCGGTGCGCAGTGACGAAGTCCAGCACCAGCGCCACCGACTGCGCCACCATGTCGCGGCCGAGGCGGCTGATCTGCTGCGGGTCGGTGATCTGCGCCGGCGCGGCGCCGAGCGCGCTACGCCGCAGGCGCCGTTCGCGCAGGCCGCGGCGCAGCTCGCCGCCGAGCAGGTCCACCGCCGCCAGGCCCAGCTCGTCGAAGTTGCGGAAGTGGCGGTAGAACGCGTTCGGCGCCAGGCCGGCGCTGCGCGTCACTTCACGCAGGCCCAGCGAGGCCAGGCTGCGCGTGGACGAGGCCAGCTGCAGCGCCGCCTCGATCAGCTTCTGCCGCCCGCCGACGCCGCGCCCCATGGCGCCGCTCCTGGCCGGCGTGGCGTTGGACTGGTTTTTCATCGGCTGGGCATGGCGCGGTGTGGCCCGCGGAGAGGGGCGGAACACATGTTGACATCGATGTGGACAGTCGTCTACATTCGGACGTGTACAGTTGTCCACATAGCAGCGGCGCCGCAGGAGGAACCCGATGAGCCCGCCACAGACCGCAACACCGTCCCCCGCCCTGATGCCGCTGCGCCGCGACCTCAGGTTCCGCCTGCCGGCGGAGCGCATACTCGACTGGCACGAGGCCGGCGGCCCGCACATCGCGCTGTTCATGAACACGCTGTCGCTGTTCTTCCCGGTGGGCGAGCGCTTCTTCATCGACAGCGTGCGCCACTACCGCGACCGCATCACCGACCCCGAGCTGAAGCGGGCGGTCACCGCCTTCATCGGCCAGGAGGCGATGCACGGCCGCGAGCACCAGGAATACAACGAGGCGCTGTTCGCCGCGGTGCCCTGCACCGCCGAGCTGGAGCGCGGCGTGGCGCGCTTCCTCGGCTTCCTGCAGCGGCGCCTGCCGGCCAGCCTGCAGCTGTCCACCACCATCGCGCTGGAGCACTTCACCGCGATCCTGGCCGACGCGCTGCTGAGCAAGCCCGGCGTGCTCGAAGGCACCGAGCCGCACTTCGCCGCGCTGTGGCGCTGGCATGCGCTGGAGGAGACCGAGCACAAGGCGGTGGCCTTCGACGTGTGGCAGACGTTGATGGGCCGCGGCCCGCGCGCCTATGTCACGCGCAGCGGCACGCTGGTCGTCGCCACGGCGATCTTCTGGGCCGTCGCCATTCCCTGCTACCTGCGCGTGCTCGGCGCCGAGCGGCGCCTCACCGACCTGCGCGGCTGGCGCTCGTTCCTGCGCTACGGCTTCACCCGCGATCGCGTACTGCTCGGTCTGATCGGTCCCTGGGCCGGCTATTTCCGCCCGCGCTTCCACCCCTGGGACCACGACAACCGCCGCCACCTCGCGGACGTCGAACGCATCCTGGCGCCGTACCGCAACGCCGCCTGAACCGCCGGCCGGAGCGCCCCCGCATGCACACCGAACACTTCGACGTCCTGATCATCGGCGCCGGCATCTCCGGCATCGGCGCCGCCTGCCACCTGACGCGCCAATGCCCCGGCAAGCGCTACGCCATCCTCGAACGGCGCCAGGCCGTCGGCGGCACCTGGGACCTGTTCCGCTATCCCGGCATCCGCTCCGACTCGGACATGTACACCTTCGGCTTCAACTTCAAGCCGTGGACCGGGTCGAAGATTCTGGCTGACGGCCCTTCGATCCGCCGCTACGTGCGCGAGACGGCGCAGGAATACGGCGTCGACCGCCACATCCGCTTCGGCCTCCAGGTGACGGACGCCTTCTGGTCGAGCGCGCAAGGCCGCTGGACCGTCACCGCGCGGAGCGAGGCGGGCGGCGCGCCGCTGCGCTTCAGCTGCGCCTTCCTGCTCGGCTGCACCGGCTACTACAACTACGACGCCGGCTACCAGCCGGAATTTCCGGGACAGAAGGCCTTCCAGGGCCGCCTGATCCACCCGCAGCACTGGCCGGAAAATCTGGACTACAGCGGCAAGCGCGTGGTGGTCATCGGCAGCGGCGCCACCGCCATCACCCTGGTACCGTCGATGGCCGGCACGGCGGCGCACGTCACCATGCTGCAGCGCTCGCCCACCTACATCCTGTCGCTGCCGGCGATCGACCCGATCTCCTCGCGCCTGCAGCGCTTCCTGCCGGACATGCTGGTCTACCGCATGGCCCGTGCGCGCAACATCAACCTGCAGCGCCTGCTCTACAACCTGTCGCGGCGCCGCCCGCAGGTGGTGCGCCGCCTGCTGCTGGCCGGCGTGCGCAAGCAGCTCGGCGGCAAGGCCGACATGCGCCACTTCACGCCCGGCTACCAGCCCTGGGACGAGCGCCTGTGCGTGGTGCCCAACGGCGACCTGTTCAAGGCCATCCGCCAGGGCCAGGCCTCGGTGGTCACCGACCGCATCGAGCGCTTCACCCGCACCGGCATCCGCCTGCAGTCCGGCGAGGAACTGCCGGCGGACATCATCGTCTCCGCCACCGGTCTCAACGTGCAGATGCTCGGCGGCATGCGCGTCGAGGTGGACGGCAAGCCCCTGGCGCCCAGCGAGCGCATGACCTACAAGGGCGTGATGATCGAAGGCGTGCCCAACGCCGCCATCGTCATCGGCTACACCAATGCCTCGTGGACCCTCAAGGCCGACCTTGCCAGCGAATACGTCTGCCGCGTGCTGCGCCACATGGACAAAAAAGGCTACACCCAGGTGGTGGCGCAGGACCGCGACAACAGCCGCACCGAGGAAACGGTGATGGGCGGCCTCAACTCCGGCTACATCCGCCGCGCCCTCGACCAGCTGCCCAGGCAGGGCCGCAAGCGGCCGTGGCGCATCGTGCAGGACTACCTCAGCGACGTGCCGATCCTGCGCTACGCGCCGATCGAGGACGGCGTGCTGCGCTTCAGCACCGCGCCACCGCGGCCGGCCGTGGCAAACACCGGGCGCCCGCTGAAGCGCAGTCGCGGCAAGGCCGCGCCGGCCACCGCGGAAAGCGCCTGAGGCCACTCGCGAGCCAGGCGATCCGCCGCGCGCCCGCGCATCCCGGGACGCACCCTTTGCACTTGATATTTGTCAGAATGCGATCTATATAAGTCGCACGCAGGGCCAGTCCCTGCCGCGCAGCCGATCCCTCGAGCACCGCCGCAGGAGGAGAAGCCCATGTCGCATATCCGCACCATTCTCTTGATCCGCCTCACGCTGCTGCTGGCCGCGGCTGTCGCCGCAGCACCGGCGCAGGCCGGCAGCTCCAACAGCGCCACCACCAGCACCTCGGCCGCCGCCAGCACCCCCGCCGCGGCGGAGGACCAGCATGTTGCCGCCGACGCGGCGACCAAGCGGCTGCTGACGCTGATGGACACCGACAAGAACGGCAAGGTGTCCAAGCAGGAATTCCTGAGCTACATGGAAAGCGAGTTCGACCGGCTCGACACCAACAAGGACGGCGAGCTGGACGTAGCCGAGCTGACCAAGCTGCACATGAAACCCGGCGTCGGCGTGCATCGCTGAGGCAAGTCCAACTGGCCGACTGCGCGCGCAGGCGCCGCGCCATGCAATGGTCATCGGGGCGCGCCACCTGACATTCACGTCATCTTCGGCGGGCGCGCGCCACGGCCTGCCGCGGCTGCCGATGAACACAGGGTCGGCAGCTTTTTTTCGATGCTGGAGAGCGGCTTAACCTGCGCTTTACTCAACTGCGATGCGGGAATGGATAGAATGCCCGGCAGCGGTCCGCGACCATGGACCGCACCAGCAACAGACGCCGGGATGGCCGGATCATCCGCATCGCCGGCTCTCAGGGAGAATGGTTTGCGTTCGACACTCGTGCCCATGGCGCTGGCCTGCGCCCTGACGGCTGCGCTCTGCGCCTGCGGTTCCAGCGGATCGACCTCCTCCACCGATAGCGGCTCGTCCAGCGGCGGCAGCAGTTCCTCTTCCGGCAGCGGCGGCACCGCCGGGCGCTCGTTCACCGGCAGCGCGCCGTCGAGCCTGCTGACGCTGCCCGCCGGCTCGCAGGGCTTCGTGCGCACGGTCGACGGCCGGCAGGTGCTGTACGTGGTGCCCGACCCGGCGCCGACCACGCCCGGCCCGCTGATGATCATGCTCGACTACCTCGCCGGCAATCCCACCTTCATGGCCAACCTGGTGCTGGCCGGCGCCCACGCCGCCAAGGGCGAAGTGCTGGCCTTCCCGGCGCACGAGGGCCTGACCTGGAACAACGGCGTCTATGCGGCGCAGATCTTCAGCAACCCGCAGACCGACGTGGTGTTCCTCAGCGACGTCATCGCCGACGCCACCACCAACCTGCCGGTGGACGCGACGCGCATCTCCATGACCGGCTTCTCCGAAGGCGGCTTCATGGCCAACCTGTTCGCCTGCGACAAGCCTGCCTTGCTGCACGGCTTCGGCATGGTCGGCGCCGCGCAGGTCAGCACCACCACCTGCGAAAGCGGCACGCCGCTGAAGATGATGATGTTCGCCGGCACCAACGACAAGGAAGTGCCTTACGGCGGCTTCGGTACCGTCGATTCCGCGCCGGCCACCGCGGCCATCTGGGAAACCATCGACGGCTGCTCCGGCAGCGAGAGCGCCACCACGCTGCCGGCGCCGGTGAATGACGGCACCAGCGTGGTACAGCACCAGATCCCGGGCTGCAACGTCATCCTCTACCAGATCGTCAACGGCGGCCACGACTGGCCGGACGGCGAGGTCACCCCCTCGACCACGCTGCTCGGCACCACCACGCAGAACATCGACGCCACGCAGGTGCAGTGGGACTTCTTCGCGGGCGCCTAAGCGCCTATAGAAAGCCCGTTCGTGGCGAGTGCCGCGCGCAGCGGCGCCGGCAGCGCCGCGGCCCCGCGCCGCAAGCCCTTGTTTTTCCGCGCCGCGTCAATGCGGTCATTGACACCCCCGCACCACTTTGCCATCGTGCAATGGCAAGGTTGTCCACGGACCAGTCGGGGAGCGCAGACATGAGCAGCACCATCGCCAACGCGGACAGCGGCAGCTGGCAGGACGGCAAGCGCTACCTGTGGCTGCTCAGCCCCTGCATCCCGGCGCTGGCGGCCTCGGTGCTGCTGCTGGCCGACTACAGCGGCTGGTACGGCCTGTCCTGGCTGGCGCCGCTGCTGATCTACGCCCTCATCCCGCTGCTCGACTGGCTGATCGGCGTGGACAACGTCAACGCCCCCGAGTCCGCCGTGGCGCAGCTGGAGAACGACCGCTACTACCGCGCCATCGTCTACGCCTACCTGCCGCTGCAGTTCTTCGTCACCATCTACGCCGCCTGGTGCGTCACCCACCGCGACATGTCCGGCTGGGCCTACGCCGGCATGGTGCTGGCCAGCGGCGCCGTCAACGGCATCGGCATCAACACCGCGCACGAGCTGGGCCACAAGACCAACAGCCTGGAGCGCTGGCTGGCCAAGCTGACGCTGGCGCCGGTGGCCTACGGCCACTTCTTCATCGAGCACAACAAGGGCCACCACAAGAACGTCGCCACGCCGGACGATCCGGCCAGCTCGAAGATGGGCGAGAGCTTCTGGGCCTTCCTGCCGCGCACCATGATCGGCAGCCTGGCCTCGGCCTGGCGCATCGAGAAGGAGCGCCTGGCGCGCAGCGGCCACGGCGTGTGGAGCCCGGGCAACGAGAACCTGCAGGCCTGGGCCATGACCGTGGTGTTCTACGCCGCGCTCAGCGCCTGGCTGGGCTGGGCGGCGCTGCCGTTCCTGCTGCTGCAGGCGTTCTACGGCGCCTCGCTGCTGGAAGTGATCAACTACATCGAGCACTACGGCCTGCTGCGGCAGAAGGGCGCGGACGGCCGCTACGAGCGCTGCGCCCCGGTGCACTCCTGGAACAGCAACCACATCGTCACCAACCTGTTCCTGTACCAGCTGCAGCGCCACTCGGACCACCACGCCAACCCGACGCGGCGCTTCCAGGCGCTGCGCCATTTCGACGACAGCCCGCAGCTGCCGTCCGGCTACGCCTCGATGCTGATCCCGGCCTACATCCCGCCGCTGTGGTTCCGCCAGATGGACCCGCTGGTGGTGAAGCACTACAAGGGCGACCTCGGCAAGGCCAACCTGTACCCGCCGCGGCGCGAAGCCCTGCTGCGCCGCTGGAGCGCGCGCCCGCTCGACGACGGCAAGCCGGCGCTGTATCCGCGCGGCGGCAGCGGCGGCGCCAGCGGCGGCAGCGCCGTGACCCGCTACCAGTGCACCGACTGCGGCTACATCTACGACGAGGCCAGGGGCTGCCCGCACGAAGGCTTCCCGCCCGGCACGCCGTGGTCGCAGATCCCCGAGCAGTGGCCCTGCCCGGACTGTGCGGTACGCGAGAAAGTGGATTTCGTGCCGCTCGAAGGCAAAGCCGCGGCCTGAGTCCCGACCTCGCCGCCCGCGCGCCGGGAGCTACCAGCGCACCGCGATGGTGGCGCTGCCGTAGCGGTCGTCGCCGGGCTGGGCGGAGAATTCGCGGCTGCGGCGCACGTAGGTGAAGTCGGCGCGCACCTGGCGCCAGCCGTAGACGGAGATGCCGAAGTACTCGTCGTGCACCCAGGGGTAGCGCTCCACCGCGGGACTGCTGCGCCAGGAGTTGCCGTCGAGGAACAGGTTGTGGCCCACGGCGCGCTGCTGCGCGCCGGCGAAGACGTAGCCGCCCCAGCGCCGCGCCGCGCCGTCCGGGTTGAAGTAGCCGCCGCCGGTCAGGCCCGGCTGCAGCATGCGCGGGCCATAGTCCGCGGCCAGGCCCCAGCCCAGGCGCAGCAGCGCGCCGGCCTCGCCGTAGCTCAGCACATTGCCGAGCGTGGCACCCAGCTCCGGCAGCGCGTCCAGCTCCAGCCCGCCGGCCGCATCGACGCGCGTGCCCAGGCGCCACTTGCGCACGTAGGCCAGCGTCAGCGCCGGCTCGTTGTGCAGCTGGTGGCTCCAGCCCTCGGTGCGGCCGAAGCCGAACGCCTTGTGGAAGCTGTTCTGCACCTGCTGGCCGAGGGCCCAGGGACCGACCACGCCGAAGGTGCCGCTCAGCTCCTGGTAAGCGGAGCCGCTGTTCTGCATCAGCGCCGCGCCGGTATAGAGCCAGCCGGCATAGGGACGGTCGCGCGGATCGGGAGTCGACAGGTCCTTGTTGGCCGGCGTGAACAGCTGCTGGCCGAGCACGGTCCATTCCAGGCGCCGGTCCGGCGCCGCGGCGGACACCGGAAACAGCCACGGCAGGCCGTCCTGCAATGCCAGCGCGCCGCGCCGCAGCGCGCCGTCCTGCGGCGCCAGCCGCGGCGTCAGGTAGGCGATGTTGAAGCCGTTGACGTAATGGCGGTCCTCGTCGACCACCAGGTTGTTGTTTTCGGCGTTCAGCGACCACCAACCCGGCGCGGATTCGGCCTGCGCGGACAGCGGCGCCGCCGCGCCGAGAAGCAGGGCCAGCAGCAGCAGCCGCGGCGGCACGCTCCGCGCTACTGGCGGCTGCGGTTCCACGGCGGCGGGTGCCGCCGGTTCAAGATCGGGATCAGGATCGGGATCGATGACGGGTGCCTGCTGCGTCGGCTGAGCGTTAGTTCTAGCAAGCGGCAAACGCCCGGGCGGGATGGACGCCAAACCCTTGCGCACGGCCGCTTTGCGCGCGTGCGAGGCATCATAGACGAAGCCGCCGCCGGGGTGGAACCGGCTCGCTGCGCGCCTGTGGCTCTGGCGCGCCGCAGATCAGTCGCGGCCGGTTTGCGCGCCGCCCTGCGCCACTTCGCCGCGGTTCCACCAGCCGCCGCCGAGCGCCTGGAACAGCGCGGCGGTGTCGCCGTAGCGGTTGCTCTGCGCCTGCACCAGCGTCACCAGCGACTGCTGATAGGTTTCCTGCGCGCCGAGCAGGGCCAGGAAATTGACATAGCCCAGCTGGTATTGCTGCTGCGTGATGTCGCGCGCCTTGCGCGCCGCCTGCTCCGAGCGGGCGGCGGCGGCCAGCGAGTCGCCGTCGGCCTGGATGGCGTGCAAGGTGTCGGCCACGTTCTGGAACGCGGTGATCACCGTCGCGCGGTACTGCGCCTGCGCCTGGATCAGCCCCTGGCGCGCGGCGCGCTCCTTGTGCAGCAGCGTGCCGCCGTCGAACAGCGGCTGCGTCACATTGCCCAGCAGGGTCCAGAACGGGCCGCCGTCGGCAAACATCTGGTCGGCCTTGGAGGCCTCGCCGCCGATGCTGGCGCTGAGCGAGATCTGCGGCAGCCGCGCGGCGATGGCCACGCCCACCCCGGCGCTGGCCGCGTGCAGCTGCTCCTCGGCGGCGCGCACGTCGGGACGCTGCTCCACCAGCCTGGACGGCAAGGTCAGCGGCAGGTCCTGCGGCAGGTGCAGCGCGTCGAAGTCGAACTGGTCGCCCAGCTCCTCGCTGGGCAGCTCGCCGGCCAGCGCACGCAGCAGGTCGCGCGTCTGCTCCAGCTGCTTGCGCAGCGGCGGCAGCTGTTGCTGCGCCTGGGCCAGCGCCGACTCCTGCGTCGCCACGTCGATGCCCATGGCATAGCCCAGCTCCTGCTGCTTGCGCAGGATCTGCAGCGCATGCTCGTTCTGCTCGACGAAGGACTGCGTGGCGGCGAGCTGCGCGCGCAGCGAGGCTTCCTGGATGGCCGCGGCGACCACATTCCCCGCCAGTGTGATGTAGGCCGCCTCCATCTCGTAGCGCAGCGAATCCTCCTGCGCCTTGAGCGACTCGACCTGGCGGCGGTTGGCGCCGAACACGTCCGGGGTGTAGCCGACGCTGAGGGTGGAGGTGAAGAAGTTGTAGTACACCGGCCCGTTGTAGGGCGCCGGGCCGCTCGGGTTCTGGTAGGTGGAGATGGTGTTGCCGTTGCCCTGGATGCCGGGCGAGTTGCCGCCGACGTTGCCGGCCAGCTCCTGGCGCTCGGGGCTGAAGCTGGCCGCCACGCTGGGCCAGAAGAAGCCGCGCTGCGCGGCGGTGTTCTCGTGCGCCTGGCGCAGCGCCGCCTGCGCGGCGGTGATGGTCGGGTTGTTGCGCAGCGCCCGCTCCACCAGCGCGTCCAGCTGCGGCGAGCCGAGCTGGGTCCACCAGGCGAACGGGATGTCGCGCCCCATGACGAAATGCTGCGCGTCGCCGCCGGCCACCGGCGCCGCGGCGGTGCTGTCCGCCAGCGGCTGCGGCGCATAGCCCGCGGCGGTGGCGGTGACCGGCCACTGGTAGTCGGGGCCGACCGCGCAGGCCGAGGCCAGCAGCGCCAGCGAAAAGCCCAGGCCGGCTTGCTGCGCCCGGCGGCGGGCGGATGGACGTGCGGATGCAGGCTTCAAAGTGGCGATCCCCGAAAACCGGCGGCACAGCCGGCTGGCGGGATTCTAGGTGCGCCCCCAGGGCCGGAATACTGTGATTAATCACATGTGACAAATCACAGTAGACCGCAGTGCAGCATCGCTCCGATCATGCGCCGCACCAAGCACGAGGGCGGGACATGCAATTTGGGGAACAAAGCGGCCGCGCGGCCGGGGCATTGATCGTGGCCGCGGCCGGCCTGCTGGCAGCGGGCCTGACGACAGGCTGCTCGGGCGGCTCCTCCGCCGCCGCCAAGGCCGCGGACGCCACCTCGACCGGCCAGCCCACGGTCACCGCGCCGATCGCGCCGCCGGCCGAGGCCAGCGTCGACCTCAACGAGACCCAGCTCAAGGCGATCAAGTTCGGCCCGGTGCAGAGCCATACCTTCTCGCCGCAGCGCACCGCGGTGGGCAGCATCGACTTCAACGAGGACCTGGCGGTACAGGTGTTCCCGCCCTACCAGGGCCGCATCATCAAGGCCTATGCCGCGCTCGGCGACGAAGTCAGCCGCGGCAAGGTGCTCTACACCATCGACAGCCCCGACCTGATCCAGGCCGAGTCGGCACTGATCGCCGCCGCCGGC
Source organism: uncultured Nevskia sp. (assembly GCA_964451925.1). GTDB lineage: Bacteria > Pseudomonadota > Gammaproteobacteria > Nevskiales > Nevskiaceae > Nevskia. The sequence goes on from CAYVKA010000077.1 coordinate 17,254, forward strand.
GTCTACGACCTGACCAGCGCCGCGCTGGCCCGCGCCAAGCCGCTGTACGAAAACCAGGGCATTGCGCAGAAGGATCTGCAGCAGGCGGTGTCCGACCAGATGACCGCCGAAGGCGCATTGAAGGCGGCGCGCGACGCGGTGCGCGTGTTCGGCAAGAGCGAGTCCGAGATCGACCAGATCGTGGCCCGGCGCAAGATCGACCCGGCGCTGGTCGTCACCAGCCCGGTCAACGGCCGCGTCACCGCGCGCAACGCCCAGCCCGGCCTGCTGGTGCAGCCCGGCACCGCGCCGGCGCCGTACCAGGTGGCGGACCTGTCGACGCTGTGGATGCTGGCCAACGTCGCCGAAAGCGACAGCCCGCTGTTCCATGTCGGCCAGGCGGTGCGGGTCAAGGTGATGGCGTTCCCCGACCACGACTTCGAGGGCACCATCACCACCCTCGGCGCCACCGTCGACCCGGCCACGCATACCGTGGTGGTGCGCTCCGAAGTGCGCGATCCCCGCCACGAGCTGCGCCCCGGCATGTTCGCCACCTACGTCATCAGCACCGGCGCGCCGGTCACCGCCACGGCCATGCCGCTGCCCGGCGTGGTGCGCGAGGGCGACGGCAGCATGAGCGTGTGGACCACCACCGACCAGCGCCACTTCACCCGGCGCGCGGTGAAGATCGGCCTGCAGCAGGACGGCTTCGACCAGATCGTCGATGGCCTGCAACCGGGCGAGACCGCCGTCACCGACGGCGCCATCTTCCTCAGCAACATGCTCAACGGCGGCGCGGACTCCTGAGTCCGCATCGCACCCGGCGCCCCGCCACGCCCCTGCCTACGCCCCATTCGAGAGAGACCCCGTGCTGAAGGCCACCGTCGCATTCGGACTGACCAGCCGCACCATCATCCTGCTGGGCCTGCTGGTATTCCTCGGCGCCGGCGCCATTTCGGTCAGCAAGCTCAACGTCGAGGCCTACCCCAACCCGGCGCCGGTGATCCTGGAGATCACCGCCCAGGCGCCCGGCCTGTCGGCCGAGGAGATGGAGCGCTACTACACCACGCCGATGGAGATCGGCCTGTACTCCACGCCGGGCGTGGCCAACATCCGCTCGACCTCGTTCTACGGCCTGACCTTCGTCCGCGTCACCTTCAAGTACGGCGTGGACTACTACTTCGCCTACACCCAGGCGGCGCTGGCGCTGCAGCAGAACGTGGCCCTGCCGCAGAACCAGATTCCGCAGATCCAGCAGTCCAGCCTGGTAGGCGAGGTCTACCGTTACCAGGTGGTGGGGCCGCCGCATTTCGGCCTGACCAACCTGCGCACGGTGCAGGACTGGATCATCCTGCGCCGCCTGTCGACCATCCCCGGCGTGGTGGCGATCAACAGCTGGGGCGGCACCACCAAGGAGTTCGAGGTCGAGGCCGACCTCGACAAGCTGCAGGCCTACGGCATCACCATCCCGCAGGTGATCAGCGCGCTGGGCAACGCCAACATCAACGTCGGCGGGCGCGAGATCAGCATCGGCCAGCAATCGGTCAACATCCGCGGCGTCGGCCTGGTCGACAGCGGCGGCAGCGACGATCTGACCAAGGGCTACCGCACGCAGGACATCGAGAACGTGGTGCTGACCCAGTCCAACGGCGTGCCGGTGCTGGTCAAGGACGTGGCGCGGGTCTACGTCGGCTACGTGCCGCGCCTGGGCATCGCCGGGCGCGACCACGAGGACGACATCGCCGCCTCGATCGTGGTCATGGGCCGCACCCAGCACACCAACGAGATCGTGCCGCGCATCAAGGAGATGGTGGAGAAGATGAACCACGACGGCAGCCTGCCGCCGGGGGTCCACATCGTGCCCTACTACGACCGCACCTCGCTGGTCGCGGTCACCACCCACACGGTGTTCCACAACCTGATCTTCGGCTGCCTGCTGGTGTTCCTGATCCAGTGGGTGTTCCTCGGCGACCTGCGCAGCGCCATCATCGTCGGCGTCAACATCCCGTTCGCGCTGCTGTTCAGCATCATCATCCTGGTGCTGCGCGGCGAGGATGCCAACCTGCTGTCGATCGGCGCGGTCGACTTCGGCATCATCGTCGACTCGGCGGTGATCCTGATGGAAAACATCTTCCGCAACTTCCAGTCGGGCAAGGAGGCGCGCCTGCGCCTGCTGGAAGACCTGGCCGAAGGCCAGCTCGGCACCGACCCGACGCATTCGCGCGACGTCAGCCACAGCCGCGTGTGGACCCAGCGCCTGCGCCTGATCCTGATCAGCGCGCTGCAGGTGGACCGCGCCGTGCTGTTCTCGGTGGCCATCACCGTGGCCGCGTTCGTGCCGCTGTTCACCATGCAGGGCGTCGAGGGCCAGATCTTCGGGCCGATGGCGCGCACCTACGGCTACGCCCTGGCCGGCGCGCTGCTCGCCACCTTCACCATCACTCCGGTGCTGGCCTCGTACCTGCTGCCGGCGCAGGTCGAGGAAGTCGAGACCTTCCTGGTGCGCGGCCTGCGCAAGATCTACTCGCCGGTGCTGCGCTGGTCGCTCGACCGCCGCCGCCTGGTGGTGATCCTGGGCTGCGTGTTCCTGGCCGGCATCGGCCTGCTGATGGGGCGCCTGGGCTCCGAGTTCCTGCCGGCGCTGGAAGAAGGCAACTACTGGATCCGCGCCTCGATGCCGCTGACCATGTCGCTCGACGGCGGCACCGAAGCCACGCGCAAGATGCGCGAGATCCTGCTGCGCCATCCGGAAGTGGTCACCGTGGTGTCGCAGCACGGCCGCCCGGACAACGGCAGCGACGCCTCGCCGTTCTCCAACGTCGAGCTGTTCGTGCCGCTCAAGCCGTATGACGAATGGCCCTCCGGGCTGACCAAGGACAAGCTCACCGAGCAGCTGCAGAAGGAATTCAGCGACGAGCTGCCGGGCGTGGGCTTCAACTTCTCGCAGTACATCCAGGACAACGTCGAGGAGGCCATCTCCGGCGTCAAGGGCGCCAACTCGGTGAAGATCATCGGCCCCAACCTGGAGACGCTGGAGCAGCTGGCGACGCAGGTGATGGCGCAGATGAACCAGGTCCGCGGCGTCGCCGACCTGGGCCTGTTCCGCGTGCTCGGCCAGCCCAACCTGAACATCAAGGTGGACCGCGCCCGCACCGCGCGCTACGGCCTCAACACCGGCGACGTCAACACCGTGGTGCAGGCGGCGATGGGCGGCTCGGTGGCCAGCACCGTGCTGGAAGGCGACCGCCAGTTCAACCTGACGCTGCGCCTGGCGCCGAAGTACCGCGACAGCATCGAGGCGGTGGGCAACGTCAAGGTCGGCTACCAGACGCCGGCCGGCAGCGCCGCCTATATCCCGCTGCGCCAGCTGGCCGACATCTCGCTCGACACCGGCGCCTCCTACATCTACCACGAGGCGACGCAGCGCTATATCCCGATCAAGTTCAGCGTGCGCGGCCGCGACCTGGGCGGCACCGTGGCCGAGGCGCAGGAGCGCATCGCCAGGAACGTCAAGCTGCCCACCGGCTACCGCCTGGTGTGGGCCGGCGAGTTCGAGGACCTGCAGGTGGCGCAGAAGCGGCTGGCCTTGATCGTGCCGCTGAGCCTGGTGCTGATCCTGATGCTGCTGTACGGCCTGTTCAACTCGCTGCGCGACAGCCTGCTGGCGCTGTCCGGCATCCCCTTCGCCATCGGCGGCGGCGTGCTGGCGCTGTACCTCACCGGCCTGCCCTTCAGCATCTCGGCGGCGATCGGCTTCATCTCGCTGTTCGGCGTCTCGGTCATGAACGGCATCCTGCTCATCACCTACTTCAACCAGCTGCGCGCCAGCAGCCATCGCAACAATGTCGATGCCATGTTCCATGCCGCCGAGCAGCGCATGCGGCCGATGCTGATGACGGCGCTGTCGGCCTGCATCGGCCTGCTGCCGGCGGCGCTGTCGCACGGCATCGGCAGCCAGGTGCAACGGCCTCTGGCCACGGTGGTGGTGGGCGGCATGCTGCTCGGCCCGATCCTGCTGCTGCTGGTGGTGCCGGCGCTGCAGGTGATGTTCATGCCCAAGGATGACGAGCCGCAGCCGCCGCAGCCGGAGCACGCCGCATGAGCCGGCACGGCGCCGCTACGGCGCTGCTGGCCGCCGCCGCGCTGGGCTGGCACGCCGCGGCGGCGCAGCAGCACCGCCTGATCGACCCGGCGCGCGGCCACGTCGTGCTCAGCGCGCCGGCCTCGGTCGGCGGCCCCAGGAGCGCCAATGCCGCCGGCCCGCGCTTCCCGGTGGTGCCGGCCGGC